>PNLP01000032.1 GCA_013823135.1 Planctomycetaceae bacterium | reverse complement strand
TTTTGGCACTGGGAGGGCGAGGCTCCTGCCGAGCCGTGATTTCTCCCACGAAAACGGCTCGGCAGGAGCCTCGCCCTCCCAAGCTCGCCAAAAAATGCAGGGGCACCCCATTGCAATGGGTGGGCTTTGTTTCATCCCTTGCGGAGGCGTGCCCAGTAGCCGCCGTCGGAGGGCTGACCGGGAATGGCGTGGTGTTCCGCTTCCAGCTTCAGCGACCGCATCCCTTGCATCACCGCCTTCACCACGCCGTCGTTCTCGGCAGGCTCAATGCTGCATGTCGAGTACACGATCAGGCCGCCGGACTTCACGCGGTCGATGGCGCTGAACAGCAATCGCGTTTGCAGGCGGATCAGGTACTGCAACTCAGTAGGCCTCAGACGCCAGCGCACTTCGGGCCGACGACCCAGCACGCCTGTATTGCTACACGGTGCATCCACCAGCGCCGCGTCGAACGGGCCGGGGGGCGGTTCGCCGTTCTCGGGCATCAGGACGGTGCGGATCCCCTTGATGCGGAGTCGCTGAGCGAGCGTCGTCACGGTTTCGAGGCGTCGCGGGTCGGTGTCGCACGCCGTGATGAAGCCTCGGTTGTCCATCAGTTCGGCGAGGTGCGTCGTCTTGCCGCCGGGGGCGGCACACAAATCGAGGACGCGCATTCCGGGCTGCGTGTTCAACGCCGATGCGACGAGCATCGAGGAATGATCCTGCACCGCGAAGGCGCCATCGTCGTAGCCGGGCAAAGCGCGAATCGGGTGGTGTTCGGGGAATCGCAGCGATTGCGGGTGCTCGCCCGTTTCGGACTCGATGAGGCCCGCTGCGAGGCGAATGCGATACGTTTCACGGGTGCTGTGCAGCTTGTTGACGCGAATCCACAGCGGCGGCGGCGCGTTGAACCAGAACCCGAGCCGGATACATTCCTCGGGCTTGAAGCGCGTGTGCCAGAGGTCGGCAAGCCACTTCGGGAACGAGAACGCCTGGGCAAAGTAGTCAGCGGGGGCCGCGACGGGATCCGGAAGAATCGGGCGTGTGAGCTTGCGATAACGGCCTGTGGACTTGCCCTCTCCCACGAGTGGAGACCAATCAACCGGCACGACATCGGCAGCGGGTTTGTCCGTGAAGTCGTCCGTCACCAACTCCGACACGCGCCGCATGATGCTGTTGATGAAGCCCTTCGCCTGCGGACTGCCGATGTGGTTCGCGAGTTCGACCGTCTCGTTCACGGCGGCGTGCGTGGGAACGCCCGTGAGGAACGCGAGTTGAAACGCCCCGAGATGCAGGGCATCCCACACCCGCGGTTGCACGGCGTGGTGCGGGATCTTGATGAACGGCCGCAGCAGCGAGTCGAGCGTGCCCTTGCGCCGGATGACGCCGAAGACGAGTTGCGTGAGGAAGCGGCGATCCTGCGGGCTGATGCCGGAGCGTGTGACGGCGTCGTCGATCAGTTCGGTGGCGAAGGCGTCGTGTGAACGGGAGCGGTCCAGTACGTCGGCCGCAATCATGCGAGCGGTGATCGTCATGCGAGCACTTCCGGACCGAATCGCATGCCTTCGATGATGGGATAACCGCGGAGAAACTCGACTGCCGACATCTTCTTCTTTCCGGCTGGTTGGAGTCCTTCAATCGCAAGCAACTCGCGACCCCCAGTCTTCACATAAATCGAGTCGTTCTCGGGGTCCAATACAAAGGGTGTCCCGGGAACAACTTCTTCAAATCGCGGCCCCACTCCAGGGTGGGCGTTCGCAATAATCACCCGCATGGGTGGCTTGCCGGGGCGATGAAAGAACGTGTAAGCGGTGGGCCACGGTTGCATCGCTCGCACGAATCGCTCGATGTAATCGGCCGGCTTCGTCCAGTCGATCAGGCCGAACTCCTTCTTGATCTTCGGGGCCTTCGTCACAAGCGCCGGGTCTTGCTTCACGCCGTCCACTGGGCCGCCAGTCTGATACTTTCGCACCGCATCGACGGCCATTCTCGCACCAAGAGCCGCGAGCCGCGCTTCCAGCGTGCCGGTTGTGTCGTCAGGGGCGATGTCGAGCGATTCCTGAAGGATCATGTCGCCGGAATCGAGGCCGGGCGTCACCTTGATGATCGTCACGCCGGTCTGTTTCTCGCCGCCGAGGATCGCATACGCCACCGGAGCCGCGCCGCGATACTTCGGCAACAGCGAGGCATGAACGTTGATCGTGCCGCGGGTCGGCGTCGAAAGCACGTCCTTCGAGAGAATCTGACCATACGCCGCGACGACGAGCAGATCGGGCCGCATTCCGCGAAGCTGTTCCAGCCCTTCCGGTGTGTTGATGCTTTCGGGTTGGGCAACTGCAACACCCGCAGCGGCGGCGAGGTTTGCCATGCCCTTGCCGGTCTGGCGCGTGCTGCCACGTTTGTTGCCGGCGTCGCGTTCGGGCTGGGTCACGAGGCCAACGACATCACTGCCGAATGCCGCGAGTAACGCCTCGAACGTCGGTTCCGCGAATGTCCCGGTGCCCATCATCACAATTCGCATTCACACTCCGAATGGTTAGCCGCGACCGGAGGGAGCGCGTGAGACCTCACGCGCTCCCTCCGGTCGCGGCTAAACGGGTTATAACTTGGGCTCTAGCCCCGGAGGGAGGTCGCCCTTCTTCTTGGCCTTCTCGAAATCCGCGATGAACTGTTCGAGGTCTTTCTCGCTCCGCGAGCGGCCGAGAGAACCCATCTTGTCGATGAACAACACGCCGTCGAGGTGGTCGATCTCGTGCTGCCAGACGCGGGCCGGAAGGTCGTGACACATCATCTCGTAGAGTTCGCCCTTGAGGTTGTACGCCTGCACCGTCACGGTCTTGAAGCGACGGACGCTCTGATACAACCCCGGGAAACTCAGACAGCCTTCGCGGTCATTGAGTGCGCCCTTGCTATCCACGATGACTGGGTTGATCGCCACGAACTCCGCTTCCTTCTTCTCGGGGTCGCCCTCGAAGTTCATGACAAGCAAGCGGTGTTCGAGGGCGACCTGCGGTGCGGCCAGCCCCAATCCCTCGCTGGCATACATCAGTTCCAGCATTCGGCCCGCGGCAAGCTGAATGTCCTTGTCGATGGCCAACACCGGCTTCGCCAAAGTGCGAAGTGCGGGGTGGGGGTATTTCACAATCTTCATCGGACGGAACTCTCGTAACCGGGCCACACGTCGTCGATTGTTCGATTATAGCAAACGCGAATGCGGGAAATCTCTGGCGTCGTCACACGGTGCGCGGTTTCATGGTCAACGTCCCCCCATTTCAGGAGAGTCCCGCCATGTTTCGCCTCTCTGCTGCGTTGCTCGTAGCGATCACCGGGAGTATCACGTCTTCCACTCGCGTCCAAGCCCTTGATCCACCGCCAGTCATCGCTGGAGTCGAGGGTCAACCGCTCGCCGCGAACGTCGCTCGTCTCGTCAAGGCGCTGGACTTTCTCGGGACACCGTTGCTCGCAGCGACAGGAAAAGAACTCGCTACCGCAATAGATGAGAAAGATGCGAGGAAGGTTCAGCAAATCCTCGACAAGCATGTCCTGTTCATCGTGAACATTAATCCCGAATCGCGGGTGAAAGTGGCTCGCGGACCAGCGGAGCCGATTCTTCAGCAAGCCGGATGGACGCCGGTTCTAGTGAAAATCGTGAACGAGAGCACGGTGAAGAAGCCGTTGAAGATCGCCAGCCCGCAATCGGGCGAGGTGTATAGCGGTCGCGGGGAGCGGAACCCCAAGGACGACCCGAAGATCGTCGAGCGGTTCCTTGAACTCCAAATGTTCACCGACCCGCCCATGAACAAGGAGTTGAGCGGCCTGGGTGTCGAATACGCGCTTGCGCTCATCTACTCATCGGATGCCGGGAAGCGCGAGGCCACCATCGGATTCGACATCGGCCAGGGAAATCAGGACCTCGGCTTCCGCGGCGAGACTGCCGTGTTGTTCGAGGTGAAGCCCGCGATCAAGGTCAAGGTGAACGTCACCGATTTTGATGGTAAGCCAACCGTCGGCCGGTTCCTGTTCACCGATGCGGCCGGGCACGTTTACCCACCACAACCGAAGCGACTCGCGCCGGACTTCTTCTTCCAGAAGCAGATTTACCGGGCCGACGGCGGTATCGTGCTGCTGCCTCCAGGCGAGTTCAACCTGGAATATGGCCGCGGGCCGGAGTACCGCGTGAAGACGCAGAAGTTCAAGGTTGACGTAAAGGGCGATTCCCACCTTGGCGTGAAGTTGGAACGCTGGATCAACCCCGCGGATTACGGCTGGTTCAGCGGGGACCACCACATCCACGCGGCAGGGTGCGCCCACTACACGAATCCTACAGAAGGCGTGATGCCGCAGGACATGTTCCTGCACGTGAAGGGCGAGGGTTTGAACGTCGGCTGCTGCCTGACGTGGGGTCCATGTTACGACTACCAACGGAAGTTCTTCGAGGCGACGCCCCACAAGTTCAGCGAACCGTTCACCATCCTGAAATACGACGTAGAGGTGTCCGGGTTCGGGTCGCAAGCACTCGGCCATGTTTGTCTGTTGAACCTCCGCGATCAGACATTCCCAGGTTCGGAAGGGACTAAGGTCAAGGGCTGGCCAACGTGGACGACGCCGCTGATGAAGTGGGGGAAAGATCAGGGCGCGGTAACCGGGTACGCTCACTCCGCGAACGGCCTGCAAGTGAACGCCAAGAACGCCGCGGGCCGGTTGCTCGCTGAGTTGGACACGGACAAAGACGGTTTCGTTTCGGCTGCCGAGGTGAAAGCCCGGCGCTGGCCGCTGCCCGAGCCGTTCGCAACCATCGACGCGAACGCGGACGGCAAGTTAAGCGTGGACGAACTCATCAAGAGCCACGATCGAGCGCTGGCGATATTGCCCAATCTCGCGATCCCAGAGATGAACGGCATTGGGGCGCAGGAGATCTGCGTGACGACCGCGATGGGTGTGTGCGACTTCATCAGTGCGATGGACACGCAACGTCTCCCGGAGTGGAACTGCTGGTATCAAATCATGAACTGCGGTTTCCCTCTGAAAGTGTCTGGCGAGACGGACTTCCCGTGTATCTCGGGGAGCCGTGTGGGTCAGGGTCGCGTGTACGTGCAACTCGGCAAGACAGACGCAATCGACTACACCGTCTGGTGCAAGGGCATCCAGACGGGTCGGTCGTATGTGTCCGATGGTTACGCACACGCCCTGGAATTCAAGGTACATGACAAGAGCCCGGGGTTCGGCGACGTGGCACTTGAGAAGCCCGGCACGGTAAAGGTGTCGGCAAAGGTGGCGTTCGCGAAGGATGTGGCACTCGGCACCGCACCCGGCGCAATCGCACCCGTGGGCGACACTCGCAAGCTCGAACTCATCGTGAACGGAAGGGTCGTGGCCACGAAGGACATCCCGGCCGACGACAAGGTTCACGACGTGACTTTCGACGCGAACATTGACAAGAGCTCCTGGGTGGCGATTCGCCACTTCCCACAGATGCACACGAACCCCGTGAATGTGATCGTTGGCGGCAAGCCGATCCGTGCGAGCCGCGAGAGCGCGAAGTGGTGCATCGGCGTGATCGAGCAGTTGTGGAAAGTCCGCGGCACGGGCATCAAGGCCGAGGAACGCGGCGAGGCAGAGAAGACCTTCCAGAAGGCACTCGACATCTACAAGAAGATCGTGGATGAGAGCGAAGAGGGGAGTTGACACTTACTTCCAAGCCCGAGCGCCAGCGAGGGACAACGTGTGATACCTCGCTGGTGCTCGGGTTCGGACCAACCGTTCACTTCTTCTTCCTCCGCACACCTCGCACCATTTGCAGCAACCCGCGTAACTTCTCTCGAAGCCCGCGGGCGTGTGTGGCTCGCAGCAAGCCTCGCATGATATCGACCGTCGCGGGGTCGGGGTTCACGGCCTCGTCGAAGTGCGGGCGGAATGTGCCATTGCGAACCGTCACCACTTGCGGCGTGGTCATCGCCAGCAACCCTTCGGCTCCCTGTGTGACGCCCCAGCCGCTCGCACCGAGGCCGCCAAAAGGTGTTGCGGGGTGTGCCGTCGGCGCGAGCACATCGTTGATGACGACGCTCCCGGCCGGAATGCGTGCCGCCAGTTCCTTCGCTGCTGTGGTATCGGCCGTGAAGATCGACGACGACAACCCGAACGGCGACTGAGCAGCCAGTGACACCGCGCTGTCAATCGTGTCGAACGGGATCACAGCAGTGACAGGAGCGAAGCACGACTCGCAGCAAATCGCGGCATCCGCGGGAACGTTGGCCAACAACTTCGGTGCCACCGCGTCCGCAATGAGGCGTTCCGCGTGCGTGACCTGTCCTGGTGTTACCAGCGTCATCGAGTCCGCGTTCGCCAGGAACGTGCGCATCTGGGCGACGAACTCCTCGGATCTCGAGCGATGCACGAAGATGCGCCGCACAGCGATGCACGTCTGCCCGCGGTTGAGCGTGAAGCCGAACCACGCCGCCTTCGCGGCCATTTCGAGGTTGGCGTCTTCCAGTACGAACATTGCATCGCAACCCGACAGTTCCAGCGTCGAAGGAATGAGCCGTTCGCCAAGCCTTGCTGCAAGGTTCCGCCCGACCCCATCCGAGCCGGTGAACACGACGTAATCGACGTCGGTCTCGGCCAACTGCGGACCGCCCCCGCGTGTGGCCGGGAGTTTCTGAAGTAACTCCGCTGGGAAGCCTGCTTTCAGAAACAGCTCGTGGGTCAGGTCGGCTGTTCGCGGGGCGTTCTCGCTCGGCTTCCACAGCACCGCGTTCCCCGCCACGAGAGCCTGTGCGATCGGGCCGACATTCAGGTAGATCGGGTAGTTCCAGGTGCCGATGACGCCGACGACGCCCCATGGTCGGCGATGAACCGCATCGCGGCAGCCCATGAGCCATGTAGGGCGCAAGCGGCGAGCAATCGTCTGCGGTGCCAGTACGCGAGCCGCCTCCTGTTCGATGAACCTCAGGGCGGCAGCGCTCGGGAGGAGTTCCGTGCCGAGCACTTCAACCGCAGAGCGGCCAATGTCGGCATTCGCCGCGGCGATCAGATCATCAGTTCGTTCGACGAGTAGATGGCGAAGGGTGCGAACGGGTTGAAGACGCTCTCGGACGGGCCGGCGCGACCAGTGGTGCTGTGCGGCTCGGGCGACGGCAAGTTCGGATGTGAATGGTGACATGTCATCAGGATACGAATGGCGAGCCGTGCCAGTCATGGCACGGGTGTTGTTGGTGTGACACCCGTGCCATGACTGGCACGGCTCGCCCGGACAATCACGGCAGCAACTTCTTCACTTCGTCATCGAGGTTCGCGGCCTGGGCGTTGCGGTTCACGACCTTGCCGTCCTTGCCCGCGACGAAGATGTGCGGAACAACGATGATCCCGTACTGTGCAGCCAGTGGGCTGGCATCGAGACCACCCGGAGCGTGCAGCACCGTGCCCGGCAGTTCGTGGGCGGCCACGGTCTGGGTTGCGGCCTTCGCGTCGTTGTCGAGGCACACGATCACGAGTTCGAGCCCCTTCGCACCGTACTCCTTCACCAGTGCCTTGAGCTTCTTGGCATCGTCCGGCAGCGTGCTACTCCAGTTGGCACAGTAGTAGACCACCACGGCCTTGTCCTTGAGCGTAGCGACGTTGAACGGCTGACCGCTCGCCAGATTCGTTCCGGCAATCTCGAGCGGTTTGCCCTCGGCTTCCAACCGTTTCACCGCACCGGTTGCTTTCACGGCGTGGGGGTGTCCCGGGTAGTTCTTCCCAAGTTGCTCATACCACCCCTTGGCCTTCGCATCGCCTTCCTTCGTGTTCATGAACTCGAAAGCCATGCCGAGCCGGAGCATTGCCTCGGGGGCTTCTTCCGCCTTGGCGTTCGCCTTGACGAAGTCCTCCAAAGCCGCACGCCACTTTTCCTGCACCGCTGCCAGTCCTGAGCCAGTTACCTCACGCAAGGCAATGCTGTTCTCGGTAATGAGGTAATGGAACCACGCATACGACCCAATCGCGCCGGGCTTGCCACCAAACGCATCCCGGAACTGCTTCATGCGTGAGATGTGCTTGCCGTCCGGCTTCTCGACTTCGGCCGCGGACGACAGGCTGTCGAGCAGCAGTTTTGTCCAGGTATCGCGAAGTTTTTCGGCTGCGGTCGGTGGGACGCGAGCGACGATCAGTTCCAGAATCTCGGCTTTCTTCGCGTTGTGGGCCGCGATGCCGGGGATCGTGTTGTTGGCAGGCCCCTTCTGATCGAGGTCGTTGAGCTGGGCGACCAGATCTTTGATCCCGTCGAAGAGGAGTTCCGACCCACCCGTACTGACTTCCGCGACGCCAACCGACGGCCCATCGACCAGCTTCCACGCACGGCCGACCTGCACGATTTCGCCGGTCTGCATGGACTTGTTGTTGGCCCCGTCCCGCACCAGTACCGTGCCAGCCTTGTGGAAGACGAGGTCTTCGCGGGTGCCGATGGCGTCGGCTGGCGTGGCCTGTGGCACACCCAGTTGCAGGTGCATCCATTCTGAAGTCGGCGGGGACTTCAGGTCGGTGTTGGCCTTCGCCACGCGAGCGGGCACGCCGCCGGCGCGTTCGAGCAGGCGTTGAGCCTCGCCACCAGCAAGACCAACCGCATCCAGGTTCGCCTTGTTCAGCGTGAGTGCGGCGGCCCGCTTCGCGTCGTTGGTGAGAACGGCCTGGAGAAGTTCCTGGCTCAGTTCCTCGGGCGACATCACGACCCACTCGTCGATGGTGCCGTCGCGGTCCTTGTCGAGCCCCCACTTGGTGCCGTTCGCGCCGAGCCAGCGGAACTGGTACGCCTCGTTGGGCGCGGGTGGGTACACCTCGCGGTAGGCTTCCGCACCCTCGACGTAGAAGGCGATGATGTTGTAGCTCTTGCCGTCGTAACTCACGAACTGCCGCACGGGGCGACCGCTGGCATCGCGGACGACGTACCCCATTGGGGATTTTTGATCTTTCGGGTTGGGAATCGCGGCGACGGTGCAGCGTGCCACCACGTCTGGCGTCGGGGCGGCGATACTCACCCCCTTCTGCCGAGGTTGCACCTTGAATGCATCATCGACCGTGACCGCCGGGAGCTGGGCTTGTGCCACAGACCCGAACCCGGCCCACAAACTGAATCCCGCAACCGCACGCATCGCGAACCGCTTGGTAACCATCCGTGGATACCTCCAAGGCACGCCGGAATATGCCGGCTGTGCGGATTTAGACAGGCAAGAGTGTTTTCGGCAAACCGAGGGGGCGAGGTTGACTGTCGATTGGAAAAAGGAGCGGGGCGAAGGTCGCGGATCGATTCCAGGCGATCTGCCCACCCATGTCTGGAATCGTTCTGGAACCGTCGACCTGTCCGGAAGAAAGAGTATTTGAGCGTATTCAAGTGATTGCGGGGCTATGTATTGCGACTCAATTCCTTTCTCACGATGACCGTAGGGAGGGCCGGAATCAGCATGGCGAGTCCGGAACCAATGTGGTTCGGTGTTATCCCTCGACCGCTCAAAGTACAACTGGTCGAGGAGAACCCTCACGTGACTCCCGCTTCACGGAGGCGGTCGGATGCGTCCATGTGCCGCGAATAGCCGAGTAGCATCAGGATGGTGATGATCGTTCCGACCGGGCAACCGAAGATGAATATCGCTGCCATCACGAACATCAACCGACTGCCCGCCCGGTCACCTCGGAACGCGGCGATGCCTCCGATCACCCCCGACAAACCTGCCCCCGCAATTATGATCCCAACAAGCGGGGGCATCTGCTGCTTGGCGTTTGGGTCGTGCGATAGTGTTAACCAAATCCCCGTCGGGACCAGCATCAGCCCAAACCAGACGTACAACCCTGCTAGGATGCGACCGTGCTGGTAGTCCAGGTACTGCTTGGGGGTGAGGATGTCTTCTGGCTTCCGCCCTGCCCTGCCGCCTCGCCTGACAGGTGTGGTTCGAACCGGCGAATCGTACACCGACGCCGGGGGTGGTCCAAGGACTTGCTCAACCTCAACTGCCACCTCGTGACCCGACCACTCCTTGTGGCACCACTCACACTCCAACGGGACCGGTTCTGTCGGGTGGAGTGAGCCGCAGAGGTTGCACTTCAGCCGTTTGCCGGGGTCGGCGGTGACTGGTGCGATGGGAACGTCTTGCTCAGCGGGTTCATCCAACCACTGTGCAACTTTAACGTGACTTTCCAACGACTGCTTGGTTGGCACCGGTAAAGGAGTCGCGACAGCAGGACCAACGACGGGCCGCGAGCACGCGATCCCAAAGCAAATCGCACCCGTGGCCAACGCGAACGCCCCGGCCGCTCTCGTTCCAACGGTCTCTGGATGCTGGGCACCAGGACGCGGAATCGGAACGCTCACCATAAGGTAAAAGCCCGTGATTCCGAGAGCCGCTGCCAGACCAAACCACCCCGCGAAACTTAGCGGCCTGTGCGAGCCTCGTTTCCCGACTCGTGCAGACCGCAACAACAGCGCACAAAGGAGCCCGCCGATCGCCAATCCCATGAGGCTGCCGAACAATTCCCCAACCTGGTACGGGCTTGGCGCGGGAATTCGGTTATCCATCCGCCTCCCGTCCACCGCTGCTTGGCGGAAGGGTGCAGTCGAGAAATAGATCACTTGTGCCATCGTGTAGAGACCAGCCAAAGCGCCAAACACGATCTTCCAGGGCGATCCCATCTCAAGAACTCCAAAGATACCGATCAATAGCACATTCGTGATCTGTAGCGAAAATGATAATCTGAGACAGTTGTGACCCAAGTCAATTTTAAAAAGATTCCATCATATCCGGCGGGCTGCTTCGACGTTCATTCGCGGTGATTTCGGTGGAGATGGACCCAACCGAGCCTGGTGAGATAGTCGCTCGAGATATTTCTTAACCAACTTTACTAAAGCCTCTTTACAAATCATCCAGGGGAGATTAATCTTGCTTTCATGCCTCCAACAGCCTCACGAGTGACGACTGCGGTAACGACCATTCGGCCGGCGGTCGTCGGGAAACTGAACGAACGGCAAGTGCTTCGACTGCTTCAGACGCGCGGACCGATGTCGCGTGCGGAAGTGGCTCGCGAGAGCGGGTTGAGTGCGCCAACCGTATCGAAGGCCGTGGCGTCGCTCCTGAAGGCGGGATTACTGGAAGAAGCCGACGCGCCGGAACTGGCTCGCGGTCGGCCGGCTCCTCGGCTCAGGCTCGCGACATCTTCCACACAGGTATTTGGTATCGCCATTGATGTCGGGCATTGCGAGGTCGTTTCGGCCGGACTCGATGGCGTTCTCCATGGCGACACTCTGAAGGTTCCCACACCGGGGACGTATCCCGAACTGATTGACGTGTTGGAGGACAGCCTTCGCGAGTTGATGGCGAAGCCGGGCATGACGACGCTCGGGTGCGGGGTCAGCCTGCCGGGGCTCGTGGACTTCCGGAAGGCCAGCGGTGTGCTGTCGCCGAACATCCCAATGACCAATGGGCACTCCCCCGCTGCGGATCTCGCACGTCGCCTCGGGATCGAATGCACCTTGCTGCAAGAATCGCACGCCCTGTGCCTCGCGGAACGGCACTATGGTCTGGCACGCGGGCTGGACGACTTCGCGGTGCTCGACGTGGGCGCGGGCGTCGGGCTTGGCGTGATGCTGGGCGGGCGACTGCTCAAGGGGAACTCGGGGCTGGCGGGCGAAATTGGTCATGTCACCGTGGTGGCGAGCGGCGGCCGGAAATGCGGTTGCGGGAACTTCGGCTGCCTGGAAACCGTTGCTAGCGATTCGGCACTGGCATATCACGCGAGCCGGAAACTGAACCGGGCGGTGAACGCCGACGAGGTCATCGAACTGGCAAAAAGTGATGCGGTCGATTTGACCGCGGAGTTGGAGGAGATCGCGGGCTACCTCGCGATCGGTGCGGCAGCGGTCGTGAACCTGTTCAATCCGCAAGTCGTGTTCATCCATTCGCCACTGCTGGACATTGATCCGGGTTTGCTGGTTCGCGTCGTGGAACGGGTTGGGCAGCGAGCGTTGCCACCGACGTTCGCAGACTGTCGATTGCTGCGGGCCGAAGGCAGCAAGTGTCAGGGTGCGGTTGCCGGAATCATTCAGCATCTCACCGATGCGGTCGCGCCAGATGTCGTGTGAGGTCGGTTTTATTGTGGAGCTGGCGGTGTTTTCATTGGTTTTTCCCGGTTGTTCTTTCCCGAGCCGGAGTCATCAATGCGTCGCGTTCGTTTGGGATTCACGTTGATTGAGTTATTAGTGGTGATCGCCATCATTGCGATCTTGATTGGTCTGTTGTTGCCTGCCGTACAGAAAGTGCGAGAAGCTGCTGCTCGCATGAAGTGTTCCAACAACTTGAAGCAAATCTCCCTCGGAATGCACGCCCACCACGATGCGAGGGGTGTGCTGCCTTATGGTGCGAGAACCTGGGTAGGCGACCCGTACCCCCCTGGCCCGGGCGCATGGTACGACGACTTCTCGTGGTATGGCATCATGGGGCCGTACATCGAGCAGGGGAACTGGTTCAACATGTTCAATTTTTCGGTGTCGTACAGCGATGCGGCGAATGACGGGGCAAGGCGGGTGAAGATCCCGTTGTTTGCTTGCCCATCGGATGCGGGGATTCAGGAGAACGAGTGGACGAGCAACACTTGGGCCCGAATTCGCGGGAACTACGTGGCAAACTGGGGGAACACGGACTACGGGCAGAACACGAAGTCGGGCGTGACGTTCGGCGGTGCCCCGTTTCGGCCCCGAACCGGGATGAAGATATTGGACCTGACCGATGGCACCAGCAACACGCTCATGCTCTCCGAAAGCACGGTAATCCTGACGGTCAACACCGGGTGGCACGGACCGCTGGGCGAAACGACGCACTCCGTTGGCGGGCAGACGTTCAACGGCTGGCAGACCCCGAACGCCGCGGGTGGCGATGAGATCGCGCGATTGATGCCGCCAGCGGGATCGCTCAACGGCCGGCCGACACCCGTCGCCGCGTCGGACACTCTTCTTCAGGTCTTCGCGGCACGGAGCAAGCACACGGGCGGCGTGAATGCCGCGTTGTGCGATGGCAGCATTCGCTTCTTCCGCGATGGCATTCAGCTCGCGAACTGGCGGGCGCTGAGCACCGCTGCCGGCGGGGAGGTCAACGCCGGTGACTGAATTCATCTCTCGTCGATCGCTGATCGGCGCTGCGGCTGTTCTCGCACTGTGTGGTTGTGGCGAATCGAAGCCGCCGGTTCACACGATTGCGGGATCGGTCACGCTCGGTCCGAAGCCACTGGATTTCGGCGTGGTTCGTTTCACACCCGATGGTGGCCCCGGCGGACCGCAAGCCGCGAACGTGAAGGATGGCAAATACTCCGTCGCAAGTATTCAGCCAGGCAAATACAAGTTGACGATCGAGGCAATGGCTGCGATTCCCGTTGCGGACGGTAGCGTCAGCAGCGACGTGAAGCCGACGAAGCCCAGCGTACCGGTTACAGTCCCCGAGAAGTACCGCACTGGTGTGCCAGTGGAAATCACAGGCAACAATCCCGCCCTGGATTTCGACCTGAGTAAGTAGTGTTGTAGACGAGTGGCCGGCGTGAGCCGGCTGGTCTCGCTCGGCCAATGGAACAGCCGGCTCACGCCGGCCGCTCGCCAGGAGTCTCCCCCATGCGTTCGCTCCTCTCCTTGTTCGTTCTCTTCGTCGCGGTGCCAGCGTTCGCGGCCGATGCGCCGAAGTTGAAGGTGCTGTTCCTTGGCGACAACGCCGGACACAAGCCCGCCGACCGCTTCAAGCAACTCGAACCGGTGTTCGCCAAGCGTGGCATCGCGCTGACGTACACCGACAAGCTCGAAGACCTGAACGCCAAAACGCTCGGCGAGTACGACGCGCTGATGGTCTACGCCAATCACACCAAGATCTCGCCCGAGCAGGAGAAGGCACTTCTCGAATACGTGGAATCGGGCAAGGGCTTCGTGCCGCTGCACTGCGCGAGTTACTGCTTTCTCAATTCGCCGAAGTACATCGAGATGGTCGGCGCACAGTTCCGCAGCCACGGCGGTGGCACGTTCCGCACCGACATCGTGAAGCCCGACCACGCGATCATGAAGGGCTACCAGGCTTTCTCGTCGTGGGACGAGACCTACGTTCACACCAAGCACAACGAAAAGGACCGCACGGTTCTCGAAGTCCGAACCGATGGCGATCTGAAGGAACCGTGGACGTGGGCTCGCACACAGGGGAAGGGTCGCGTGTTCTACACCGCGTGGGGCCACGACAACCGAACGTGGGAACACCCCGGCTTCCACAACCTCGTCGAACGCGGCGTGCGCTGGAGCGTGGGGCAAGACCCGGCACTCGCGGGAACCTACTTCGAGCGGCCGGAGATGACGGCACAGCGCAAAGATGTGCGGCCGTTCGAGTATGTGGAAGCGAAGATTCCGTTCTACCCGCCGCGTGGGGGCAAGGCCGACCCCATCACCAAGATGCAGCGGCCGTTGCCAGCAGATGAGAGCGTGAAGCACTTCGTCACGCCCGTCGATTTCGAGGTGAAGGTGTTTGTCACCGAGACGCAACTCGGCGGCAAACCGATCGCGATGAACTGGGACGAGCAAGGCCGACTGTGGGTGTCGGTGACGATCGACTACCCGAACGACATGCAACCCGAGGGGAAGGGTCGCGACAAGATCGTCGTGTGCGAAGACACCGACGGCGACGGCGTGTGCGACAAAGTGACCACGTTCGCGGACAAGCTCAGCATCGCGACCAGCGTGCTGCCGTACGCGGGCGGGCTGATCGTACACCAGGCCCCGCACACGCTCTTCCTGAAGGACACCGACGGCGACGGCGTCGCGGACATCCGGCAATTGCTGTTCACCGGCTGGAGCACAGGCGACACGCACGCCGGGCCGAGCAACCTGCACTACGGCTTCGACAACTGGATCTACGGAGCCGTGGGCTACGCGGGCTACAGCGGCACCGTGAACGATGAGAAGGTGAGCTTCCGCCAGGGCTTCTATCGCTTCAAGATCGAGGCGAACGCCGCACGGGAGGGCGAGGCTCCTGCCGAGCCGAAGCCGTTCAAAGTCACCAAACTCGAATTCCTCCGCAGCACGAGCAACAACACGTGGGGCCTGTGCTTCAACGAGGCCGGCGAACTCTTCGGCAGCACCGCGAACGGCTGCCCGATCGTTCACATGCCGATCCCGAACCGTTACTACGAGAAGGTGAAGGGGCTGACGCCGACGGTGTTGCAGAACATCGCGCCGGACAACCACATCGAGGCGACGACCGACAAGGTTCGTCAGGTGGACTGGCACGGCGGCTTCACGGCGGCGTCGAACATCTCGATCTACACGGCCCGCACGTACCCGAAGGAATACTGGAACCGCACGGCGTTCATCTCGGAACCAACCGGCCACCTCACCGCAACGATGACGCTTCACGAGAACGGAGCCGACTACAAGGCCCGCTACGGCTGGAACCTCGTGGCGAGCGACGACGAGTGGAGTTCGCCAATCGACGCTCAGGTTGGCCCGGACGGCCACATGTGGGTGATCGACTGGTATGCGTACATCGTGCAGCACAACCCGACGCCAGCGGGCTTCACGAACGGCAAGGGGAACGCCTTCGAGACGCCGGCCCGCGACAAGACGCACGGCCGCATCTACCGCGTCGTCTACAAGAAGGCGAAAGAGGAGAAGCCGTTCACGCTGAAGGACGCGACGCCCGAGAAGTTGGTCGAGACGCTGAAGCACCCGAACCTGACGTGGCGGCTGCACGCCCAGCGCCTGCTCGTGGCGCGGGGCAAGGACGACGTAGTCCCGGCGCTGGTGGAGCTAATCGAGGACAAGACGGTTGACGAGACCGGGCTGAACGCGGGTGCGGTGCACGCCGTGTGGACGCTGGCGGGTTTGAAGTGTGGGAAGGAATCGGTACGGGCCACCCTCGGGGCCACCGATCACGCCTCGCCCGCAGTTCGTCGAGCGGCCTGGGCCGCACTCCCCCGTGGGGAATCGGACGCAGCGGCCCACCTGTTCGCGAAGTCCATTCCAACCAAGGAGTCAGACGCCAGGGTAAGGCTGTCCGTGTATCTCGCTCTGTCGGAAAGCCCGGAAGACAAGGAATGGGGGCCGGCTCCTGTCACCACCCAGTTGATTCAATCTTCGGGAGCAGATCGCGTCACCCTCGACGCGCTTCTCGTGGCGGCAGCTACCCGAACAGAGCAAGTGTTGATGTTTGCGGCGCGTGAGGAGCAGCGACCGACCCCGACGGGACTGACCGCCCTCGAAATGGTTGCCCGGAATTACGCCATGACGGGGAATACGTCCATGCTCGGGGACATCCTGTTCGCGTGCTGCTCTCCGGATTCACAGCCCGATATCCTCGCGGCCATCGTCAACGGGATGGCCGCAGCGTGGCCTGCGAACAAGCGCCCCAAGCTCGAAGGCGACGAGGATCGGGCCATCGCGGTCATCCTCCCCAAGCTCCCCGTGGCGTCACGCGGCAAGCTTATCAAGCTCGCATCGGATTGGGGCGTGAAGGGTCTCGACGCCCAACTCGCGGAGATCACCAAAGCGGCTTTCTCCACGGTTGCGGACATGAAAGCCAAAGACGCGGACCGCATCGCGGCGGCACAGCAGATCATCGAGTTTCAGCCAGCCGACGACGCGGCCGCGTTGAAACTGCTCGATGCGGTCAACGACAAGAGTTCGCCGGCCCTCGCGACCGGAATCTTCGAGGCACTTTCCGCATCTAAATCTAAAGGGGTCGGTGCGGCGATCGTCGCCAAGGTGAAGGATCTACCGCCACTGGCACGCCCCGCGGCGTTGCGACTCGTGCTGGCAAAGGCCGATTCTGCCAAGGCGTTCCTCGACGCCGTCGAGAAGGGGACGCTCCGGTTCGACATGCTCGCCCTCGACCAACGCACCGCACTCGCCAGTCACGCGGATAAGGAAGTTTCGGAGCGTGCGAAGAAACTGCTCGCCCTCGGCGGCGGCTTGCCGAACGCGGACCGTCAGAAGGTGATCGAGGAGTTGAAGCATCTCCTCACGAAGAGTGGTGACATCGCGAGCGGCAAGAAGATGTTCACGCAGCACTGTGCGAAGTGTCACAAGTACGGCGGCGAGGGGACGCAGATCGGCCCGGACCTCACCGGCTTCGCGGTCCACCCCAAGGAAGAGTTGCTGATCCACATCATCGACCCGTCGCGAAGTGTGGAGGGCAACTTCAAGGCGTACCGCGTGCTGACCACCGACGACCGCACCATCATCGGCATCCTCGGTGCGCAGACCGGAACGTCGGTCGAGATCATCGACGGCGAAGCGAAACGACACGCACTCTCGAAGGACGACATCGCGACGCTGAAGGAGACGGACAAGTCGCTGATGCCGGAGGGGTTCGAGAAGGTGATGAAGCCCGAGGAGTTCGGCGACCTGCTGGAGTTCCTCACGCAAAAGGGGAAGTTTGTTCCGCTGCCGCTGGACAAGGTGGCAACGGTCGTCAGCACGAAGGACATGTTCTTCGACGCGGGCGGTGCGGCCGAACGCATGATCTTCCCCGACTGGAAGCCGAAGGTATTCGAGGGCGTGCCGTTCGTGCTGGTCGATCCCGAGAAGGACACCGTGAAGAACGTCGTGATGCTGAACGGCCCGAACGGCGTCCTCCCGCCGAAGATGCCGAAGTCGGTGAGCCTTCCGTTCAACGGCAAGGCGAAGGCAATCCACATGCTCAGCGGCGTCGGTGGGTGGAACGCGCAGGCTGCGTCGAACACCGGTGCAGTGTCGATGATCGTTCGCCTGACCTACGACGACGGCAAGACGGAAGACCACCAACTGAAGGACGGGCAGCACTTCGCGGATTACATTCGCCGCGTGGACGTGCCCGGCTCGAAGTTCGCGTTTGCTCTACGGTCGCAGCAGATTCGCTACCTCGCGGTGACGCCAAAACGCGATGCTGCGATCAAGACAATAGAGTTGGTAAAGGGCACAGACCGCAGCGCCCCGATTGTGATGGCCGTGACTGTTGAGAGTCCGTGATAACCCGTTCAAGTTTAGCCGCGACCCGAAGGGGAGCGCGATTGCAACCGCGCTCCCCTTCGGGTCGCGGCTAACCGAGTGAATCCCCGTGAGTTCCCGCCATGCGTTCGCAATTCCTACGACTGTTCGCCGCTGTCGTCCTCGTCGCGGGCGTCGTGTACGCCGTCGGAACAGTGGGCTTACGCCCACCGCTCGCCCAGGCACAAGAGAAGCCGAAGTTCTCGCCGGAGCAGGTCGCGGCCTTCGAGAAGGACGTGCTGCCGGTGCTGAAGCAACACTGCTTCAAGTGCCACGGCAACGAGCCGAAGATCAAGGGCGGGCTGAACCTCACCACGCGCCAGGCAATCCTCGACGGCGGCGACACCGGCCCCGCAGTGAACACTGCCAAGCCCGCCGAGAGCCTGTTCCTTCGCGCGATCCATTACAAGGACGACGAGCACCGGATGCCGCCGAAGCAGAAGTTGCCCGCCAAGGAACTCGCCATCCTCGAGAAATGGGTGAACGACGGGTTGCCCGTGCCCGCCGATCGCATGGGCGAGTCGGTGAAGGTGGTGCCCAAGGGCGTCGTCACCGAGGAAGCGAAGCGGTACTGGGCATACCAGCCGGTGAAGCGCCCAACGCCCCCGGTTAGCCGCGACCCGAAGGGGAGCGAGTGGATTCGCACTCCGATCGATGCGTTCATACTCGCCAAACTCGAAGCGAAGAACCTCAAACCTGTGAAGCCTGCGGACAAAGCGGCGCTTGCACGTCGCGCGTACTACGACCTCATCGGCCTCCCGCCGACGCCAGAAGAACTCGATGCGTTCGTCAACGACAAGTCACCGGACGCGTGGGAAAAGCTGATCGAGAAGTTGCTCGCGTCGCCGCACTACGGCGAGAAGTGGGGCCGGCACTGGCTCGATGTCGTGCGCTACGGCGAGACGAACGGCTACGAACGCGACGGCCCGAAGCCGTTCGTGTGGCGCTACCGCGATTACGTCATCAAGGCGTTCAACACCGACAAACCGTACACGCAGTTCATCAAAGAACAACTCGCGGGCGACGAGATCCCCGGCTACAACCCGGACGCCATCGTTGCCACGGGCTACTACCGTCTCGGCATCTGGGACGATGAACCCGCCGATCCGCTTCAAGCGTTGTTCGACGGCTACGACGACCTCGTCTCCACGACGGGCCAGGGCTTCCTGGGCATGACGCCGAACTGCGCCCGCTGCCACGATCACAAGGTCGATCCGATCCCGCAGACCGATTACTACAAGTTCGTCGCCTTCTTCCGCGATATCCGGCCGTACTCGGACAACCGCGACGTGCGGTCCGCGTCGAACATGACCGACATCTCGCCGCCCGAAGAGCGTGTGAAGTACGAAGCAGAACTCAAGAAGCGCGATGCCCGCATCGCCGAGATTCGCAAGGCGATGACGGTCATCGAGGACGAAGTGATCAAGACTCTTCCGGCCCCTGATCAGCGTGCGGCCGAAGGAAACGACCGGCCAAAGGTGATCGCCACAAAGGTCGTGCCCGCACTGACAGGCAAGGTGAAGGACGATTACACCGCACTCAAGAAGGAGCGGACGGAACTGGAGCGGAAGCCGATTCCGCCGGGGCAACTCCTCGCGATGTCGGTGAACAACTGCAACCCGCGACCGCCGGCCACGCACCTGCTCGTTCGCGGTTCACCGCACGCACCCGGCAAGGAAGTGCAGCCCGGATTCCCCGCAGTGCTCGGCATCCCCGACCCAGTGATCCCGCCCGCAAAACCCGGAGCCAAGAGCAGTGGTCGCCGCACCGTTCTGGCCGATTGGATCGCGTCGAAGGACAACCCGTTCACGGCTCGCGTCTTTATGAACCGCGTCTGGCAATACCACTTCGGCCGTGGCATCGTTCCGAGCACGAACGACTTCGGCAAACTCGGTGAACAATCGACGCACCCCGAACTGCTCGACTGGCTCGCCAGCGAATTCATGGAACCGAGCGACAAAGGCACCCCCTGGACACTGAAGCGGTTGCACAAGCTCATCATGATGTCGAGCGTGTATCAACTTTCCGCCCAAGCCGACGCCGAGAACCTGAAAGCCGATCCGTCGAACGCCCTACTCTGGCGGTTCAACATGCGTCGGCTCACGGGCGAGGAAGTTCGCGATTCGATCCTTGCGGTGAGCGGCAGCCTGAACCTGAAGCAGTTCGGCCCGAGCACGTACCCGAAGATTCCCAAGGAAGTGTTGGCGGGGCAATCGGTGCCTGGGCAAGGTTGGCCGACATCGCCGCCTGAAGAAGCGAACCGCCGCAGCGTGTATGCCCACGTGAAGCGGGCGCTGCGGGTGCCGATCCTGGTAGGCTTCGACCAGCCGGACCCGGATTCGAGTTGCCCTGTGCGATACGTGACCACCGTGCCGACGCAATCCCTCGGGTTGCTCAACGGCGAGTTCGCAAACGAACAGGCCGCTGCGTTCGCGAAGCGATTGCAGAAGGAACACCCCGGCGATCTGGCCGCCCAAATCACGCGAGCCATTCGCCTGACAACCGGTCGCGTACCTACCGCCGACGAGGTGAAGAAGGATCTCGCGTTCGTGGCCGCGATCAAGGAGAAGCACAAGCTCAACGACTTCGCGGCCCTGACGCAGTTCGCCCTGCTCTGCCTGAACGCGAACGAGTTCGTGTATCTGGACTAACTGGTTAGTGGCCGCCCCAGCGGGGCGACGCATTGTTAACCGCCGCCCCGCTGGGGCGGCCGCTAAACCCACCACAAACTGAGATCCCGCCATGAACGATATCACCGCCAAGCAGTTCTGCCGTCGCACTCGCCGCGAGTTCCTCTGGGAATCCGGGGCTGGGTTCGGTGCCCTCGGGCTCAGCGGACTGTTCGCGAACAACTCGGCACTCGCCAACGGAAGCGTTGATCCTTCCAAGGCCGTGACGAAGTTCAGCAACCCCATGGCTGCGAAGAAGCCGATGTTCCCGGCGAAGGCCAAGGCCGTCATCTTCCTGTTCATGTACGGCGGGCCGAGCCAGGTCGATACCTTCGACGAGAAACCCGAGCTTGCCAAACTCGACGGCAAGACGATCGACGTGAAGACGTTCGGCCGTGGCGGGCACAAGAACAAGGGTCGCGTCGTCGGGCCGAAGTTCGCCTTCAAGAACTACGGCAAGTGCGGCAAGCGAATCTCCGATCTGTTCCCCAACGTCGGCGAGTGCGTCGATGACATCGCCTTCCTGCACAGCATGTACGCCGAGTCGCCGATCCACGGCTCGGGCCTCCTCATGATGAACAGTGGGCGATTGCTCTCGGGTAGTCCATGCCTTGGCTCGTGGGTGACCTACGGACTGGGCAGCGAGAACGAGAACCTGCCGGGCTTCTGCGTGATGCTCGACAACAGCGGCGGGCCGATCAACGGGCCGAAGAACTGGTCAAGTGGCTACATGCCGGCCGCGTACCAGGGCGTGCAACTGCGGGCCGACAAGACACCAATCCACGACCTCGCGTTGCCCGAAGGCACGACACGCGAACAGCAGCGAACGCTCCTCGACCGGCTCAAGGAGAAGAACGAGGAGCACATGGCCTCGCGTGCCGACAACAGCGAACTGATGGCACGCATCGCCAGCTACGAACTCGCGTTCAAGATGCAGCAGCACGCCCCGGAAGCGGTGGACTTCTCGATGGAGACCGCGGAGACCAAGGCCCTGTACGGCATCGGCGAGAAGCAAACGGACGACTTCGGCCGGAAGTGCCTGCTCGCCCGGCGACTCGTGGAACGTGGCGTGCGGTTTATCCAGATCTACAGCGGCGGCAACCACAACGACCACAACTGGGATGCCCACGGCGACCTCGTGAAGAACCACAGCCTGCACGCGGGGAACACCGACAAGCCGATCGCGGGGTTGCTGAAGGACCTGAAGCGGAAGGGACTGCTCGACAGCACCATCGTGATCTGGAGCGGCGAGTTCGGTCGCCAGCCCACGGCGGAATACGCACAGGGGACGGGCCGCGACCACAACGCCTACGGCTTCACCTCGTGGTGCGCCGGTGGCGGCATCAAGGGCGGGATCAGCGTGGGGAAGACGGACGAGTTGGGGAACTTCGCGGTGGAGGATCGCTTCCACGTCAAGAATCTGCACGCGACCGTGCTGCAACAGATGGGCCTCGACCCCAATAAACTCAGCTACTTCTACGGTGGGTTGGATCAGAAATTGGTCGGCGTCGAGGGGGCTGAGCCGATCAAGCAGTTGATTTGAATCGGGTGTAGCGGCCGCCCCAACGGGGCGGCGATACGGTGTCGCGGGCCGCCCCGATGGGGAGCGGCCGCTAAACGTCACGATCACATCACGCCAGCTTCCAGCCACCGCGGCGTTCACGGCTCAACATCTTGTTCGCTTCGGCGTCGTCGAACGTCGAGGTCTTCGGATCCCACTTGAGCTTCTTCCCGGTTCGCAGGGCGATCGTGCCGATGTGGCAAACGATCACGGAGCCTGCACCCACCTCGACGCCGCAGATCGGCGTTTCGCGGGTCTTCACACAATCGAGGAAGTTGCCCATGTGGTTGGTCGGGCGCGTCGGGTAGAGCTTCGGATCTTCCTTCAGCGGCTCGAAGATCGACTTGTCGGAAGCCAGCAGCAAGCCACGGCTCACGAAGATCTGGCCCTTGTCGCCGGTGGCGAGAACGCCGTTCTCGCCGGCACCGAGGTCACCCTTGCGGGCTTCGCCCTTGACGTCCACGAGGCCCTTGGCAACGCTGCCCGCGCCGTGGCTGACTTCGAGTTTCTCGCCACCTGCGTAAGTGTAGAGAACCTTGAACGTCGGGTGGCAGTTGAAGCCGTCGATACCCTCGTGAGGTTTGGTGGATTCGACGTGCTCAACCGCGACAGGGCCGGTGCCATCCGCGCCCAGCATCCACTGTGCGATGTCGATGTGGTGAGCGCCCCAGTCGGTCATCTTACCGCCGCTGTACTCGTAGAACCAACGGAACTGGTAGTGACAGTTCGTCTTGCCGTCGTTTTCGTAGCGGTACGGAACCTTCGCGGTCGGCCCGAGCCACATATCCCAGTCGAGTTCCTTCGGAGCTTCCACTTCCTTGATGGAACCGCTCACAGGGTTGCCACCGACGCGAGCTTCGATCTTCTGAATCTTTCCGATGCGGCCCGAGCGAACCAGTTCGGTCGCGAGGCGGAACTTGCCGCCCATCTCGGTGCGCTGCTGGCTGCCGGTCTGGAGCACTCGCTTGGTATCCTTGACGGCCTGCTTGAGCGCGAGGGCTTCCTCGACGGTCAGCGTCAGCGGCTTCTCGCAGTACACGTCCTTGCCAGCCTTCAAAGCGGCGATGGCGATGATCGCGTGCCAGTGGTCTGGCGTGGCGACGATGACAGCGTCCACATCCTTGCGGCCGATGAGTTCGCGGAAGTCTTTGTGGCCCTTGACATCGAACTTATCGTTCTTGTACTGCTTGACGGCGTGATCGACGTGCCGCGTATCGACATCGCAGACGCCGTTGAAGTTCACCTGCGCGAACTTCTTGGCTTCGCCATAAAGGGCGTTCGAACGGCGGGGCCCAGGGCCGACACCGATAACGCCGACGTTGAGCTTCTCGCTGGCACCGGTGGTCTTGTTCTTTTCTTCGGCACGAACAGCGTTGGCGAACATTTCCTCGGCGTACCACGCCGGAAGGCCAGCAGCCGTGAGGGCGGCGACTGACCGGGACATAAATCCTCGGCGAGAGAGATTTCCGCGATTCAACATGGGGACAAAACCTTTCGAGATTGCGTGCAAGTGGGAGCGCGATTCGCGCGAAGTGTATGATAAACCAAGCAATGCCGAATGGCGAAACGGAAAACGCAAGGGTTTTGGCGATCGCCCCAATGAGGCGGCGCTCGAGTATGGGGAAGCGAATGGATCTCAAGGATCGGTTTTTCGGGAAGGGCACGCCGAAACTGGGTGAACCTCCGGTGGCGAATAACCGCCTCGCCAAACCGCCAGCGTTCGCGATACTGTTCTCGGACGTTCCTGACATCAATCCCGACGCACTGGCGCACATACTTCGCGATTACCACACGGATTTCGCGGGCGTCACAGCCGAGTTCGTCAGGGAAGGGGCGAATACGCTCGGTCTCATCGGCTGGGGGCGGCATGTTGTGAAAGTGGTCGTGTTCAACACGGCGATGCCAACCGAAGCTGTCGTGAACTGTGTGCAACCGGCACACTACGACCCGCAGTTGAAGCAGGAAGCCTACCAGCACAAGGCTCACGCCCTCCTCTTCTACGCCGGATACGAAACCGACTCGCTCGAACAGCACGTCGCATTGGCAGCCACTGCTGCGGGTCTGACCCACTTCGGCGGGCTCGTGGTGCTGAACGAACTCGGCCACTCGTCGATGCCCGCGCTGGCGTTGCTTCCTCACGAGGAAGACAATCGCGACACGATTGGGTCACTCCGCAAGTTCCCGATTCCGTTGCTGTACGCGGGGTTCGTCAAGATCGAGCTCGACGGCGAGCCTGGCGTCTGGATGCGCACTTACGGGTGCGAGGCGTTGCAACTCCCCAATCTTGCAATCCACGCCGACGCGCACAATCAGGGCGGCGCGACGTTCAGCCTGTTCGCCAACATACTCGCGCACTTGCGGGAAAAGGGGAAGTCGTTCCAGCCGGGCGACACGATCGCACTGGGCGAAGGAATGTACCTCCACGTTCGCGTGCGAACTCAGGACGAGTGGTTCCTCGAGAGCGAAGGAACGATGCTCGTGCTGGAGCGAACCACGGAAGCAGAGGCCACGACATGAACGCAACCCTGTTTAGCGTTTACCCCAGCGGGGTCAACGGTTTGTGCGGCCGTTGGCCGCACCGCTTAACAAACACCATCGTCTCTCTGCTTCTCGTCTTGGTTTTCCCACCGCCCGCACACGCTGGGCTCTACTACTCGGGGGAGCAGTTCGCCGAGCTCCCCAGCCGGCTCAGTGGGTTCCTCGTCGATCATCGCTCGCTGCGCACGGCGGCCATCGACCGCCCCGGCAACCTACCGCCATCCCCACTCCGCGACGATTACCTGACCGCAGCCGAGCGCCTCGAAAAGCTGAAGAAGACGCGGGCACTCACGCCCCATGAAACTGCCGATCTCGGAGCTCTGTTCGTGCGACTCGGAAAGATCGACGCTGCGATTGCGGTGCTGTCGCCAGCCGCCCGCAAGAACCCGGAACACTTCCGGCTCGCTGCGAATCTCGGCACAGCGTTCCAGATGGCGGGCGATCTGGAACGTGCTGCGGATCAGTTGGAAGAAGCGGTGCGACTCGCCCCTCAGAAGGCTCGCGACGCCGAGAAGTGGCACCTGAAACTCGTGCGACTTCGCCTCAAAGAAGGCCGTGCCGCGAACACGCCCACCGCGGTCGATGATCTGTTCGGCGTGCGGTTCACTGGCGAGCCGGGCATGCTCGCGGCCACTGAGTTCAAGAAGTTGCCGGAGAACGCTGTCGCTGTGGCGCAGCAACTCGCGCTCTGGCTTCCCGCTGACGGTCGGCTCCTGTGGCAACTCGGTGAACTGGCGAACGCCCACGGCGACGTGCGTACCGCGGCCGCGATCCTCGACGGCTGCGTGACCGAGTTCGCACTCGGCGCACCGGACGTCCGCAAGCACCGGCAGCTTTACCGTGCCGCGGTAGACGAAGCCGCAAAGAAGCCTGACCACGAGCAGCACAAGAGCACTCTCAAGACGAAATCGCCACGGCCGCTGGTGAAGGCGTTCGATGAATCGGCGCTCCCCGCGATCAAGGCCGACGCCGTGAACGTGTTGCCGTGGCCCGTGCTGACTGCGACCGCCACCGACGCCAAGGGCCGCCCGATGTTCCTGAAGTATCTGGAACAACTCGACGGCAAAACGGTCACGCTCAACGGCTTCATGCAACCGCTGCGCGACGAACTCGCGGTCACGAGCTTCATGCTGCTGGAATATCCGGTGGGGTGCTGGTTCTGCGAGACGCCCGAGCCGACCGGGCTCGTGAGCGTCGAACTGAAAGCGGGCAAGGCGTCCGACTTCAAGAAGGGGTTGATCAAGGTGACCGGCACACTGACACTCAACCGCACCGACCCCGAGTCGTATCTGTTCTCGCTCACGGACGCGAGAGTTGGTGAAGCGGATTGATGCTTTGGCGAGCCGTGCCAGTCATGGCACGGGTGTTTCGCCTCAAACCCGTGCCATGACTGGCACGGCTCGCCACGCAGAAGTTCATCCCTCGAACTCGACCCGCATCACGGTGTAGAAGTTCACTTCGTCGAAAACCGCCCAATAGAGAAGCGAGCGAAACTCAGCGGGAAGCGGGGAGACATGGTTCAACCACCACTCCGCGTGGTTGCAGTCGGGAGCAGGTAGTGGTATTCCATAACCGCGACACTCTTGGATCAACGATTCGCGAACGGATTCCGGGGACCATCCTCCCAACTCTCTCGGGTCAGATGCGATGAGGAACGGGTTGAACCACGAACGCGCGGTGCGTTCGAGTTCCTTCGCGTGGTCTCTGGCCAAGTCCCAGTCGGCGAACGCTTTCACCGGGACGCCAGCGGATACGTAATCCGTCTCGGAAATTCTGAAGCCCAACGGACCGGATGCGTAGTCACGCCGAATCACGACAGTTATCCGATCGTCCTGACTGACGGGGCCACTATCGCGAGTCTCGTCGAAAGGAATCGTCAGCACTTCGTTGAACGGAACCTGCGGGAGCCTCAACAGTCGCGTCGAGCCCGGGGTGAACGGGTCGGGGACGTTGCACGGCCTGCAATTGGCAAACGGTGGGCCGTCCACGCCTCGCCTTCCTGCGACGGCGATCCGCGATTGTTGCGACCGACCGCGGGAAATCTCGCCCGCTCGTTGCGAATGGCGGCAGACGCGAATCACCTCGCCGCCATCCCAGTCTGCTACGTAGATGCCCACACGCTCCTCCCAGGTCACATCCACAACAACGTGAACCTCCGGACCGATTGCCTCCTCGGTGATTTCGAAGAATCGCACCTTGTCGACCGCTTGCCACACGCGAGCTCGCTGCTCATCGGAGAGTTGTTCGCGGTTGGCGGTCCACCACGCATCCCACTCGATACCCGCTGCGGGTGGTTCGATCCCGGTGTCCATCAGGAAGTCGCGGAGGATTGTGTCGGGCAGGCTCGACACCATCGGGAGCGGGCCGCATTCGAACGGATTCATCTTCAGGCGCACGGCGGATTCGCGTTTGCCCCAATCAGCCTCGGCGTCATCGAAGAACTCGAACTCGGCGACTGCCGTGCCAGGCCCAGGGAAGCAGACCCAGCCACGCGGGGTGTGCTCGTTCCCTGGCGACCAGCGCCAGTTCCGTCGGCGAACGACCGAGCGAGTTATCGAGGGCATCGGTTCCTCCGTGGCGACTCTTCTTCCTCTTCTTCGCTGGCTGGTTTGACCCAGGTCGAAACCTCCGTTACAGTTAAGATACCGCAGTTACGGAAGCTCCGCCCACGGAGTGCTTCCAGCGTGCGGATTCTCCCGGCTTCCTGCCGGAGTGAATCGAAATGGGCAGGTGAACATGCGCTCGCTAACTCGTTCACGACCGCAGAACCTCGGGGTTCTGGCCCACACATTGAGCTACGCACTCCTACTCCTGCCAGCCTTGGTGCTCGGCGGCCTCGCGTATCGCACGGGTTCGCCCGCGGTCACAATCGGCACCGGCGTTCAGGTTCTCTTACTACTCTTGTTCCGTAAGGCCCACCCAGTCTGGCGGCCACCCGTCAGCGTAACTGTGGTGATGCTGTACCTCATCGCGTTCGCCACTGCCTTGGTTCCCCTCCAGAGTTCGACCGATTGGGTGCCTTACATCGCTCAGGGCTTATTGCTCCTGACCGGAGTGGGGATCTACGCTCACCACGACTTGATTCGCACAGGAGCCGAACCGCTTCGCCGGGCGAACAAATGGAGCCGACGGATCGCGAACCGGCGTGCATGGCCGACCGAGCTCTCCGAATGCCGGGTGATTCCCGAGGTAGTATCGCTTCGCAACGCCATGCTAACAGAACCCTCCCCTGCTCTGGCACTGCTGTCCAACGGTCGCGTCGAGGTTCAGATTGCTGCACTTGGCTCTCTGGAGCACCACGCGCACTGGCGACCAGGCGAGGCCGAGATGGTGGTCCGCCACGCTCACAAGAGCACAGAGCCTGCCGTTCGCGCAGCGGCAGTGTACGCCCTGGCGGGGGTTGATACCGCCGAACTCATCGGAGAACTCGCCTGCTTCCTCCGCGATGCGGCTCCTGAGGTTCGGATAGCGGCAGCCGAAGCTCTGATGTGGAATGCCGAGTCTCGCTGGCCGTTCGCCCGCGAGACCGTGAAGGAAACGCTCGCCGACCAGCGATTCGCGAAAGATGGCCCAATGTTCACCACGGCCGGCCGCCTACCGGCTGCGGCCATCGCGGACCTCATCACGTGGTCGTCGGAACACCCCCCTCTCGCGCATCGATCCATTCAAACTGTCATCGAGCACTTCCACGGCGACCTGCTCAACGCCGAGAAGCCGGAACTCGCGAACGAAATCGCGACAATGATGCTCAGCAACGAAACCCCGCCAGCCTTACGAGTCGAACTCGCAGGATTGTTGCGGGATCACCACATGCTCACGCCGGACCTTCTGGATCGACTCACGAACCTCAACCAACCTGCCCCAATCCGGCTGTTCGCAGCAGAGTTGATGCTTCGCTTGAACCCCAACGATCCCGACGGCGTGGACGTGCTCCGTGGTTTGGCCCGGCAGCCGAACCGCGAGCTCGCGTTGAACGTCGCGGGGGTTCTACAAAACATCCTCAAGATGGACCTTGGGCTTCCGGCGAGCGGGGTGCAACCGCAAAGTAAGCTGGCGGCTGATGTTGCTCGCCGTGTGCTCGCATGGGCTAACGGTGGGTCGGCGGATGTGCTGAATCCGACGCCAGGACCGCGACCAGGGTTGAAGCCGGGGAGCAGGCCGCGAGCACCAGGACTGGGTTCTCGCCACACCGGCGGGGGGGTGCCACCTGCACCAGTCCCGCGGCCCATGTCCTCCAACCCCCTCGACGAGTCGATGCTGCAACCAACGGACGACTACGCGAGCGACGACCTGCTTGGGCCACCCGGTTCGAGCAATCCACTGGACGATTCGCTGATCGCTCCACGAAGATCACCGCTCGATGAATCGCTGATAACGCCGCGAAAACCACATCGCGATGAGGAACCACTTGGCCGAACTCCTGGCGTTCCACGCAGCCCGCTCGACGAATCGATGTTGCTGGAAGGTGAACCGCTCGCGGAAGAAGATCTCCTATCGCCCCCAGGCACAGGCTCGCGAAGCCCTCTCGATGAGTCCATGCTGACGCCGGAAGACATGCCGCCGCTGAAACCACCGAAGCCGATCAAACGACCTGGAACCGGACCGGTCTTCTGATGAACGAAGAGGCCCACCCGTGACAACGGGTGGGCCTCTTCATTTCCGGCCATTCTCGAGAAATGGATCACTTCGCGTACTTCTTGGGGTTGGCGTTGAACTCATCGCGGCAACCCGTGCAGCAAACGTAGTACGTCTTGCCGCCGAAGCTCACGGCCATATTGGCCGCACCACCCGACACAATGCACTCGGGCTTCTTGACCCCAACGCCACCGGCACCCTCCTTGAGGCCGTTCATTGCGAACACGTTGTTGTACAGCCCCTTACCGCCTTCTTGTTTCTCGAATTTCACCTGGAATTTGTCGCCTTCGGAGAGCGTGTTCAGTGTGAGCCGGAACACGTCGCCAGTCTTGGCGTCCTTGCGTTCGAGCTTCAGGCCGCCATCCTTGCCCGCGACACCTTCGTATACATCTTCCGCCTTGTCCACGGTCGTGAGGCTGAGGATGTACTTCTTCTTGGCAATGTCGTACCGGAGGTTACCGCTGGTGAAATACTTCCCCTTCCCTTCGGCGAAATCCGCGTTGATGCTGACATCGTCACCCTTGAACTTCCAGCCCCAACTGACCTTTTCCTTCCACGCGATTGTTTTGGCCCCATCCTTCTGGGTTCCTTCGAGGTTCCACTGACCGATGAACTCTTGAACCTCGCTCAGCGCTTTCTTGACCTTTACCACATCCGCGGGGGTGAGTTTCGGGGCTTCCTTGGGGTCTTTCTTATCCTGGCTCACGGCCATTCCGCCGGCCAATCCAAGCATTCCGACGGCCATCGCCGTCAGGGCAGTCATCCGCAAAAACATGGGAGGAGTCTCCAGGTTCGGTGAGAGTTCACGCCAACGTCACTTGGACGCCGGAACGGTCAGCGGGGTTCCGGGTTCCAGTCCTAATACCCTAAGCGAGAACGTCTCCCGACGCCACCACCGACCGGCCCGTTTCGCCACGCGGGGTCATCCGACACCGACAACGGAAGCAAAAAAGCCCGGAAGTCACTCACCTGTAGTGACTTCCGGGCCTTGATGCAGTCAAATTTTTTCTACTGTCGAAACTACGGTGCTCGCCGCGGTGCGGTAAACGCGATCGGCGGCAGGTTGGCCGTGTTTATCGCTGGCTGAGCCGGGCCAGGGTTAAACGCCGGCTGAGCGGGTGCGGGATTAGCCGGTGCGAGGCTGCCATAGTTCGCGGGTGCCGGTTGAAGCGCACCCGACGGCACGACCGGCGTGGCCGGGCCCGAGGTGAGCACACCCAAGCCGGGGCCGCTTGCGGGCGGCGGACCGCCAAGCAAGTTCGAACCGCTAGCGGGTTGAGCCTGAGCCCCCGGCACGAATGGCTGGTTCGACCAAGCAGCGTTGTTTTCGCCCGGCGTGCCCATGTCGAGGGTGATCCGGGTTTCCTGTGCGTAGAGCGCATGGCCCAGTTCGGGCTCAAAGCGTGCCGCAATCCGAACTCGCGACACATCCGGTCGATAGGACGGCCACGGGAGGAACAGGGCGTAACCCATACCCCAGCGTTCGTCCGGCGTTCGCAGATTCTTGAGAGTCTCCTTCGTGAACTCCCACACCTGCGGTTCGCCGGCTGGCTGTCCCGGTTGCCGCAGCGTCTCATCGTACAGGGCGACGGTGAGTTTCCCTTCGGCCAGGGCAAACTGCATCTTGGGGTCGAAGAGGAACATCTGCCCCGCCAACCCCGCTCCCATCGCGCCGTTGCGGGTCGGGTCGGGGAGGAAGTCGATCTTGTTCCGCCACATCACCACCATCTCGGCAGCCGCGGCCGCCGGCTTCTTCTCGGGCTTCCCCATCATTTTCGAGAACGTCGAAGGCGGAGTTTGCTCGGTAACCGACGCAGATGCCTGAATGACATCGTTCCGGTTACCGCCCGTCACGGCCGAGGAAAGCGCTGCGGAGGGCACCCCGTCACCGGGCTTCCCGAACTCGGTCTTGGTCTTCCACAGACTCGTTCCCGCACACCCGGATCCCAGAACCAAGATCGCGGCTGCCACGAGACACGGTCCGTGGATCGCGCCGGTCGCCGTTCGGGCGACGGCTGCGGGACGACCAGTTAGCGTGAAAAGACTTCCCATGGTGCGCCCTCCTTGGCACGAGGTTTCTTGTTGTCCGCCGGTTGGGGTCCGTCCCCAGTCGGCCGCCCGCTTGGCAGCGGGGGCGCATCCGCAGGGCGTTGCATCTCAAAGCCACGATGGGCGGTCGGGGATACCGGAGGCGGCGTGGGAATCACCGCCGTGGGGTAAACCACCCGACCATCGGGCATCACCATCTGGTAGTTCCCCGTCCGGGCCGGCGCGTTCGCCTGCGGTGCAGCAGGGTTCGTCTGCGGAGCAGCGGGGCTCACCGGGTAACCCGAAGTCACGGGCACCCCGGGATTCGCCGGGTAAGTCGCACTGACCGGAGCGACAGGTTGCTGAGGTTGCGGAGCAGCGTTCGGGTAAGTCGCGGGCATCACCCCCGGAGCGGGCGTCATGCTCGGCACCCCAGGCAGCATTCCGGGCGGCGGTTGCACGCTCATCCCGGGCGGCGGTGCAGGCGGAGGAACCGGCAATGCAGGAGTCATGACCGGGGACGCTGGCACCGCGGGGTTGACTCCCGGTTGTGATGTAGCGGGGTTGAACGGCTGCGGTTGGGCAAGCGTACCACCGGGTTGTTGCGGCTGAGCGACCGGTGCTGGTGCCTGTGCCCCGTTGCCACTCAGACCATACTGACCGTCGGGCGAACCAGGCCCACCGAAGTAGTACGGGCTCGGGACGTAGCCATTCGCACCCGCGGGCGGTGCCACGTTGGTCGGCACTGGGCGAGCGCCCTGCATGGCCGGCCCGATCACTTCCATGCCGTGACCTTGCATCCGGGCGATATCGGGCACGCACCAGTGCATCCGCACGGATTCCTCGGCCAGAATGCGGGCCTGATCGGCTTCGCTGCGGATAATGTGCGGCGTCATGATGATGAGCACCTCGCGACGCTGGACCTGACGGGTGCGGTACCGGAACAGGGCACCGACGTAAGGGATGTCCTTGAAGAACGGGTAACCGTTCTCGGTCCGTTGATCCTGCTTGCTGATGAGACCACCCAGAACGATGGTTTCGCCATCCGAAGCCAGCACCGTGGTCTGCACAGTCTGGACGTTGAACGCTGGAGCCTGGATGCCGTTCCCAAGGCTGACCGGGGTCGGGCTCACGCTGGACACCTGCGGTTCCACTCGCATCAACACCTTGCCGTCCGGGTTCACCCGCGGAGTCACCCGCATGGTCACACCGACAGGCTGGTACTCGATCGACTGCTGCGAAGTACCGACACCGGTCAGGGTGCTGGTGCTCAAGTAGGGGAAGTTCGCACCAACCTGAACGTAGCCGGTCTGGTTGTCGGCGACCTGCACCTGCGGACGGCTGAGGATATCTACGCGGCTCTGAGCCTTGAGGGCACGAATCAGGACGTTGAGCGAATCGCTCGCCGCCGAGAAAACAAACCCACCGAAGCTCTGCGTACCCACGCGACCGACGCCCAACTGCGACAACCCCTGGAACCCAACGGTCGGCGATTGCGACAGGGTGCTATTCCCCAAAGGAGCCGTCGTGATGAAGTTGTACCCGGGCGAGGCCGCGTTCGTCACACCGTTCGTAGTCGTTGGCGTGCCGAGCGTACCGCGGGCGAATAATACTGGGCTCTGGATGCCGAACTCGACACCGAACTCCTCCGCGTTGTTCAACTGCACCTCGGCGATCATCACCTGGATGACCACCTGCGGAGGCTGAGCGTCGATCTTCTCGATCAGTCGCTTGATCTCCCCGAAGTACTGCGGGGTCGCGCTGATGAGGACAGTGTTGCTGACCGGCTCGGCCACCACGACCACCTGCCGTTGCAGGCTCTGGTACGCAGTGAGGAAGTTCGCCCCGCTCAGCACGTTCAGCGAGTTGGTCACGAACGTCTGGATCGTGTTCGCCACGTCCGCCGCGGCTGCGTTCCGGAGCTTGTACACTTCGTTGTACCGCTGCGGCGTGTCCGACGTTTCGAGCCGCGAGATGATCGCTCGGATCGTTTCGAGGTCGTTGAATGAACCAGCCACGATGATCGAGTTAGTTCGATCGTCCACCGAGAGCCGCAGGTCGATGAGGCTCGCACCAGGCGACACGTCGCCGGGGCTGAGCGTGAGCAGTGGGCGAACCCCCTGGGCGTTCACGCCGCCGCCGCCGCCACCAAGCCCGCCACCGAGGCCACCAGCCGCGCCACCGCCGGTGGTCTGGCCGGTGAACAACTGACGAAGCAGAGTCGCGGTCAGGTTCGCGTCGGCCCGCTTCAACTCGAACACGTTGATCACCGACACGGCGGCGGCCGTCGTGTCGAGGTTCTCGATGAGCTTCTCGATCAACTTCATCGTCTTCTCGGGCGCGGCAACGATGATCGAGTTCGTTCGCACGTTCGGGACGAGGTGAACGTCTGCCAGCAGGCCGGATTCGACGATCTGCCCATCGCGGGCCGAGTAGTAACGCAGGCTACTGGTCTTCGTGACCAGGCCGCCGCTGGTGCCCACGCCCACGGTCGGGATGAACGTCTGCACCTGGGTGTTGCCCAGTGCACCGCCCTGTCCGCCGAGACCCCCACCACCGAGGCCACCGCCGCCAAGGCCACCACCACCCTGCCCGCCACCGCCAAGTTGCCCGCCCAGTGCTCCACCGAGGGCACCACCTAACGCGCCACCGGCACCACCACCCAGAGCACCACCGAGGGCACCACCCAACGCACCCTGACCAAGCCCGACACCCGTTCCGCCAAGTTGGCTCGTGCCACCGGCTGCCTGACCCTGCGGATTCGTGAACTGAGCCTGTGCCAGCGGACTGACAATGTTCGCAGTCAGTGCGTTACTAATCACCTGCGCGAGTTCGGCAGCGATCGCATTCCGAAGCTTGAAGATCCTGACATCGTTAACCGCACTGGACTCGGTTGTGTCCCAGTCCCTGATGAGCGCTTCAACATCAGCGAGGTCGGCCCCACCAGCCTGGACGTAGACGGTGTTGCTGGCCGAGTCGAACGTGACGCGGAACTGGTTCCGCTGCAACGATTCGCCAGGGAACCGCGAGGTCCAGAACTGCTGGATCTGCTGGGCGATGATCTGAGCCGATGCCCGCTTCAAACGAAACGCGCGGGGCAGGACGTTGTTCGGCACGTCGATGCGGCGGACTTCCTTAAGGATGTCCGCGAACCGGGCTTCCGGTCCCGCGACCAGAATCGAGTTGAGCCGGGGCAACGCGAGGAAGTACACGCCCTTGTTCTGTGCCTGGTTAGCGCCGAGCGCACCGAGGCCACCGAACTGCCCGCCAAGGCCACCCTGCGTGCCGGGCTGTTGCAGGTAGTTCCCGCCGGGGCCAGCCGTGACAACTCGCGAGAACAACGTCGTCAAGAAGTCCGCGACCGAGTTGCAGTCGGCATACTCCAGAGGAATGACCTCCAGCCGGGGCGTAGCGCCCTTGGAGTAGCCACGGAGCACCTCGATCAGGTCGAGGATCAGTTGCATGTCCGCGGCGTTTTCCGCACGCACGACCACCGTATCGAGACCCGGCAGCGGGTAGGTGGTGACTGTGCCACGCGGCGCCTGGGAACCGGGGAGTTGTTCCCGACCCGGCTGCTTCGGCGCGGGCTGCCCGCCCGGCATTGGCACCTGCCCGCCAACGAGCATCACGCCTTGTTGTGGCGAGTCGTAGGTTCGGTTGTTCGTCGCGCCCAGATCGGGGTCAAGTTGCGGATCATAGAGTGTGTTCGAGACTGGGGCCGAAGGGGCGTCCATGCCCCGGTAGTCAAAATTTTGGGGGCCCTCCACCCCGCCGCCGTTGAACGACTGGCGTCCACCACCGCCGCGACCGCCACCGCCGGTGCCGCGACCGCCACCTCCTCCGCCGAGCCCACCACCAAGGCCGCGGCCACCACCAAAGCCACCAAGGCCACCGCCACCAAAACCTCCCAGGCCGCCAAGACCACCAAGCGAGCCAAGACCACCACCGCCTTGTCCGCCACCAAGGCCACCACCAAGACCGCCACCGAGGCCGCCTCGCTGCTGTTGCTGCGGGTTGATCCCCTGGATGGCGTTCACAGCCTGCTGAACGAGGGCCGGGTCAATTCCCTTTAGCTGTACCAATCGCACCACCTCCGTCGTGGCGACGGTCTGCTTGTCGAGCGTTTCGACCAGGAAGGCGACTTCCTTGGCCATCGACTCCGTGCAGTTCAGGATCAGTGTGTTTGTTCGGTCATCCGTGGTGATCGCCAGCGCCGGGGGCTTCGAGGAACCACCACCCTGCTGCGGTTGGCCGAAGGGGAACGGCAACGCGGGCATCGTGTTCTGCCCGGCCGAGCCGCTCGCCAGAGCCGACTTGTAAACCTTCTCGACGATCGCGGCCACTTCGGTAGCGGATGCTTCGTTGACCTTCACGATCCAGGTCTTCATCACGAGGGCGTCTTCGCTCGGCCCGCCGTCGATGTACTTCGCAAGCAGGTGTTCAATAGTCAACAGGTCGATCGGGCTCGACTTGATGACGATCACCGAGTTGCTGCTCTTCTCGGCAACGACACGGATACGGTTCGGGTTCACGCCGGCCGGGGTGCTACCTCCTCCGCCGCCACCCAGCAAGCCACCGAGCAAACCACCGCCGCCACCGCCGCCGCCCAGCAAGCCGCCGAGCAAGCCGGCAGGACCACCGCCACCACGTCCGCCGCCACCTTGTTGCTGTTGCTGCGGGCCGTTGAAGATTTCCGTCAGTTCCTTCGCGGCTTCTTCAGCCGACACGTTCTTCAATCGGATGACCTTGAACAGGTTCTCGATCTGCGGGCCACCCGGCTTGTAGTACTGCACGAGGCCGACGATCGTGTCGAGCACCTTGGGGTCGTCGCTGGTGACGATTAGCTTGTTCCCCTGCACGACAATGGTCACCGCGCGGGGATCCTTCTTCTCGGGGTCCGCGACCTGTGCCACAACCAGGCGAACGTCTCGCCCCGGCAGTGCCTCGCGGAGATCGCTCGACATCTTCTTTGGCCCGCCGGGAATCAGGTTACCCGGAGGCGGTGCCGAACCTGGCGTCAGATTGCTGGGAAGCGTGCCCGTGCTCGGCGGGGTCGTCGGGATCACCTGCTGTGGGATGATCGTCTTGCCTGGGTTGGCCGGGTCGATGACCGTCGCGGGCACACCCATGTCAACCATCGCCTGCTTGATCTTCTCGGCCAGCATCGCGGTGCTGCCTTCGGGGATGAAGATGGTCCGCGACCGTGGGTTGAACCCCGGAGTTGTCGCATCACCCTTCACGCCCTCGATGGCTTCGATGGCCTTGCGGATTTCCGCGATCTGGGCCGGGCTGCCCTTCACGATGATTCCGGGCATCCCGCCGATCTGTGCCTCGATGGTCGCACCACCGGCCGCGGAACTCGGGAACAATTTGACCAGCTTGGCTGCCATCTCGCCGGGTTCGGTAACCGCCAGCGGAACGACTGCCGTCTCGGGAGTCGAGCTTCCACCTTCCGTGAAGACCTTGAGCTTCCCCATCAGGGCGAAGTGTTCTTCCGTCGTGGCCAGCACCATGACCTCATTGGTCGCTGGCAGAGGGATGATGCGGAGCCCTGGCGTCTCCGCCAGCAACGCCTTCGACAGCGCGTCGGCCGAACCAACCGGAACGGAGTACTTGCGGATTTCCGGTTCCGTGAACTTGATCGGCGACTGGTTCGGGTATTGCGGCTTGTCTTTGTCCTCAATGATTTTCTTCGCCAGCGCGATCTTCTCGGGAGGGGCCGTGAGCGTGACCGTGTTGGCCTTCACGTCCACCGTGATTGAGACGGACTTCACGCGACCGGTCGCGCCACCACCGCTACCACCACGTTGCTGGTTACGTGGGTCGTTGCGTGGATCGTAATAGGGCTGGCCGCCATACCGCGGGTCGTAGGTCGGTTGGGGAATGGTGGAGGCACCGCCGGCGACCGTGGCGGTCGTGTCGCGGTCGGTGAGCAGCGTCTTGAGTTCCTCGGCCATCTCGCTGGCCTTCTTGTAGAGGAACTTGTGCGTGAGGAAGTCGCCCTCGTTCTGCTTCTGCTCCACTTCCTGAAGTGTCTGGTAGATACGGTTGATGTTCCCCGCGGTGTCCACGATCACAAGTGTGTTCGTCTTGGACAGCATGGACACAGCCCCGAACGGGGTCAGCATCTTCTGCACTTCCGGTGCGGTATCCTCGACGCTGAGTGTCTTCAGCGGGATCAGCACCTGAACGAGTTCCGTTTTGCCGCGGCGGGGCAACTCGCTGATCTCGATCCGCGGAATCAGGCTCAGGTCGAGTTTCTCGTCGGATGGCAGAATGGTGAACGACACTTGCCGACGAACGAGTATGAACTTCTGTTGAATCATCGCCTCGTTCAGAAGGTCGATGACTTCGCCCATCGTGAACTTGCGATCCTTGGGCGGCAACAGTGTGACGCTACCTGTCGGCTTGACAGCGTAGATGGGGGTCAGCCCGCTTTCAGCCGAGAACCAGTCCAGCACCGTGTCCCAAGTCGCGGACTTAAAGCCGACGGAGACGGTCTTCTCGGGAGGAAGCACTGGCCCCGTGGGGTGGGTGCCCATGGGTGGCACGATTGTCCCGGGTGCGACCGGGGTGGGCATGGTCTGACTGCCAGTCGTGGGCGGCTGGAGAACAGGCTGCGCGGCAGCCCAGTTCGCGGAACCAACGAACAACCCGACAGTGGCCAACACGCCAGACAATGATGGGCGCAGTTTTTGTTTCGGGATGGGAACCACACCCACGTGGGTGCCGAGACGGAAAATCATGGACGTCCCCCAAACTGCGAGCCTTCGAGAAGCGTGAATCCGGCGACCGCGATTTCACTCGCGAGACCTGATTATCGCAGCCCCCGTTCCCCAACGGGTTTGGCTGCCGTTCCGCCGAAGGTTGTCACATACGTTGCGTGGGTGAATACCGGGTGTTGCAAAAGCGAGCAACGACAAACGCACAGCACTCCGCAAGATTTAATCTCCCCCTAGTTTACCGCAATTCGCGAGTCGAGTGGGTGTGAGATCGGGATGAGAGAAAACGGGCAACACCGGCGAGAGAGGATGTCTTGGCGAGCGGGGGACGTATGCCCCCTGATGAAATGCAATCAGGGGGACTTGCCTCCCCCGCTCGCCCTTGTGTCACTTTCCAGGCAGTTCCAGGCGGAAGCACGCGCCGACGCCACCCTCGGCCGGACGGTATCCCAGGCGAGCGCCCAGCACCTCGGCCCAGGACTTTGCCAACGCCAGCCCCAGGCCAGCGCCACCGGCTGTGCTTTCGGCGAGTTCTCCGCGGCGGAAGGGCTTGAAGATGGTCCGTCGCTCATTGGCAGGCACGCCAGGACCGCGGTCTTCGACTTCGAACACGATCGCCTTGCCGGTGCCCGGTTTCGCCCACAGCCAGATTCGCTTGTCGGCCGCGTCGCGGGTGTACTTCCGGGCGTTGTCGATCAGATTCCCCACGATTTGCTGCACCATGGCCGAGTCCGTTGTCACCTCGCACTCCGGCGCCAGGGTGGAAATGACGACAAACTCCTTGTCGTCCTGTGCGAGACGATCCGTCCATGTGGCACGCAAGAGGTCAAGCAGTTCGTTCACCCGGATCGGCTTGATGTCGCCATCCTTGCGCCGCTTCTCCAGTTTTGCGAAGTCCAGCACGTTGTCGATGAGGCGATGGAGTCGATCCGATTCCGTCGCCAGCGTGTTCAGGTATTCCTGCCGCTTCGCCTCGTCGGTAATCATGCCGCTCACGAGCAGGTCGAGGTACAGCCGCAACGAAGTGAGTGGGGTGCGGAGTTCGTGCGTGACGGCCGAGACGAACCGGATGCGGCGCTCGGCGAGATCGATCAGCGTCCAGCCGCTGAAGCCGACCGCACCAATTGCGATGATCGCGGCGACCCACGCCAGCGCGAGGCCGATTCGCAGGGGAGTCCACCCCGCTCCGCTGAGCACAACGTCGGGACCGGGGTCGAGTTGCACGGGCAACGCTGTCATGGCTCGATCGGGTGACACACCCTCCGGATCTCGAACGGCCACGAGGCGAGCATCCGGGAACAAATCGCGCACTTCCTCTTTGAGTTTCGCTTCGAGCTTCGGCCAGTCGATCACGATCCCCTGGTATACTGTCTTGTTGTCCTGTGGGTTCTGGAATTCGAGCCGGGCAGCGCGAACGAGCATCAGCGTTTCCGTGCCGTCAGGCCCGGTCACCCACTGCGGTCGCATCGAGCCGAGGTGAACCGCGTGCGGCGCTGGGGGAAGCGTAGGCCTTACCGCCGGGCGGTCCTCACCGGGAACCCCCGACGGCAGTGGCTTCACCATCGCCTTGCTCTCACCAGCAGCCTCCCGGTCTCTCAGGAGCCAACCGAAACGGGCCGACTCATCAACGGGAGGTTGCAGTTTCTTGGCGAGATCACCCTCGCGAGCAGACTTCACCGTCTCGACACCCAGCATGCCCAACCCCCGCAAATCTTCGAGTTGTTTCGTCGCGGCGAGATCCTTGGCAGCTTTCTCCTTGCTGAGATCATCACGTGATTTGCTCGAACCGGTATCGCCCGCGGCACCCGCGCCGGGGGCGAGCACGCCAGGACTCGCGGGGGCAGCGACTGGCCCTGGAGGCCCTGTTGGTGCGAGCACGATGGGTGGAAGCACATCGCTCTTCCCGTTGCCAAGTTGGCTCTTCTGGTCGAGTGGGTTCTGATAGTTCCCTTGGGGTGAGTTGCGAGTCAGGGGGGTGTCGTAGGCGTTCTTGGCCTCTTCAAGCGCCTTGCCGAACGACTTCGCACGCTGGAGGTACTCCATGAAGCCCCGATCACTCTCCACACCCTTCTGGTTGACACCTCGCATCGCGACGTTCGATTGCGTCACGCCGGGCGCACGCGGCGAAGCCTTCTGCTCGGATTTTCGCTGTTGGAGTTCCAACTCGTTCCGCAACTGGTTCCCAGCAACTTGCTGGGCCTCCTGTTGGAGTTGATCGACCGGGCGAAGGCACACCTCGAAGCCGAGGAACTGGAACACATCCGCGCCGGGATCCAGGGGCTTGCTCGATACCGGATCAGTAGGGGGTGGCGGTTTCGGCGTGGATTCGGGTGGCCGAGACGTTTGCACGGGAACCGGGTTCGATTCGTTGTTCACTTCGGTGAAAAGCGGGGCAGCGAACGGCAGCGAGTCGGCGGGGATCGCGCGGTCGCGAGCTCCGAACAAGTCGCATGTTGTGCGAACCGGGAATTTCGTCTTGATGTCGGCAAGTACGAGTTCGCGGCCGTTGCAGAAGTTGGGCAACGGCAGATCCGACCACGCTTCTTTGACCCGTTCGCACTCGGCACGATCGAGGGGAGCCTGATTCGACGTCCAGCCCTTGGTGGGATCGAGTTGGAAGTGGAGTCGCATCCAGTCGGGGAGCGTCGCAGCGAGCAGCGGGGTCGCGGCGGATCCGTATGCACCAGCGGGATCGGCGGAATCGTAGTGGTAGAACGGTCGGCTATCCTCGACACCCAAGGCAGGGAGCATTCGACCATCGAGTCGCCAGAGAGCGACACGGAGATTGTTCCCGAGTTCGGCACGGGCGGCGGATTCTCGCTGTGCCTGTTCGACACCCAGCGCGGCGTAGGTGACCCAGCCGAGGCCGGCGAACACCAGACCCGCGACCAGGAAGAACACGCTCGGCCAACCCACACGCCCGAGTAACCGCCGGTTCATGGTCATCCCCTTCGGGGAGTTCGATTGTCTATTTCAGATTGATGATTTGTGATTGAAAGCCAATCATCAATCACAAATCATCAATCTGAAATTATCAAGCCTTACCTGACGAGAGCGCGGGGCCGGCCATGTACCCGTGAGCTCGAACCGTCACGATCGCTTCCGGTTGATCGTCGCCCCCGTCGGGGGTCTTGAGTTTCGCTCGCAGTCGGGCAACGTGCATATCGACGGCACGTGTTTCGAGCCCCGCAGTACCGATGCCCCACACGCGGGAAAGCAGTTCTTCGCGGGAGACAGCACGCTCGCGGTTGGACACAAGGTATTTTAACAGTGCTGCCTCAGTCTCGGACAAGTCGGATCGGCCGCCGTCGGGCCAGCGAATCTCGCGGCGGTTCAGGTCAATCGTTCCGGACCCGACGTTCACCAAGCAAACCTCGGCGACCGGTTTCATGGTGCGCCGCAGAATCGCCTCGACGCGGGCGATTAGTTCCTTCGCGGAGAACGGCTTCACGACGTAATCGTCGGCACCCATTTTCAGGCCGCGAACGCGGTCATCCTCGCTTCCACGAGCCGTCAGAAGGATCACAGGCCGCGTCGGGTTCGAGCGACGCAATTCGGAGAGAACTTCCAGCCCGTCCCGCTTGGGGAGCATAATGTCGAGCAAGACCAGATCGACTCCGGCCGCCCCGGCTTCTCGCAACCCCGCGACTCCGTCGGGAGCCTCGGTGACCTCGTATCCGCTGAGTCGGAGGGCATCAGAAACCCCGCGACGAATAGCGGATTCGTCTTCAACCACAACGATTCGGGCCTTCGGCATGGTTCTACCCCGGGGTGTTCTGTCGTCGGTGCTGTCGGTAACAACAAGACGAGATGGGATCGCTGTTGCAACCGATGTTTCCAACTGGACTGGCGGCAATTTTCTGGCCGGCAACTATACGACGTTACAATCCCCCGTTTCGATTGCCGGTCCACAGAAATGCGGAGTGCGGAGTGCGGAATGAAGACAAGCCAAAACCGAGTTTTCTTCGTTCTTCACTCCGCACTCCGCATTCCGAACTCCGCGTTTCTTCATCACTTCGCCTGGAACGAGCCGATGTTCACTTTCTTGTCGAGTTCCATCTTGAACTCGTAGTCGATCGTGAGTGACTTCTCGCCGTTTTGCTTCGGGTCGGGAGTCACGTCCCACCTTAACAGCCCCTTGGACTTCTCATCCCGGACGTACAGCGGATCGGTGCTGAGTTCGGGCTTGGGATCCTTGAGGTTGATGGCGATGGTCATTGCCGCCTCGGCGTGTGGCATCCGATCCCACACTTGCACGGGCACAGGCGTGCTCTTGTAGCTCGAAACCAGAATTCGGTACTTGAAGGTGAGCACCTGGTTGCCGCCCTGCGTGGTTCGGGTGCGGTCCACGAGGATACGCGAGACCTGGAGTTGCGGATCGACGCCGAACCCGACGGTGAACGGCTTGCCGACCGCCACCAGCGGAATCTTGGCCGAACCGACAAAGTCGCCACCCAGGTACATCGTTGCCTCGCCCGGCAGAAGAACGACTTCGCTGTTGTTCACCATGTCGGCGAGCCGGTAGACGTTTGCGGTCAGCACCGGAACGGCCTTGTAGTAGAACTTCGGAGCGAAGTCGAGTTTCGTGATCTCGACGACCTGCTCGTCGTTGCGGCTCGGGATCGTGAGTTTCGGCTTGAGAACGTAGGTCACGCTTGGGCCGTCATTCCCGCCTGGAACTGGGCGATGATCGGCCTTGATGAACTCGTCGCTGCTCACGAACAGATCGCAGAACTGTTCGAGTGCAGCGGCATCGTTCTGCTGTTTTGCTGCCTCAAACGCGTTCTTCTGGGCGTAATTCTCTGCAGCTTGACCGCGAAGGCCCTTTGAGAGTTTCTCCAGATCTTTCTGGAAGGCTGCGGGGTTTGGCATAATGGGACCGCCAGCAACCCCAGGTGGAACGGGTGCCGGAGCTCGCAGATCGCCCGACGCGACAGCGGTTCCACCGGTCGTAACGGCCACGGCAAGCGACTTCAACTCGGGTGGCGAGGCGTTCAACAGCGGTTGCGCGGTTGAGAGCGTGATCTGGGCGTTGCTCCAGTCTTCGCCGGTCTTCTGTTCGATCGCAGCCTGATACTCGACGACGACGGGATCTTTCTCCTTGCCACCCGAGCGGAACTTGTACTGAGGCCGCCATGCGGCGCTGCTCACGAGATAGTTCAGGCGAATGGTGCCGCCACCGGCCTTCTTGTCCACGAGGATGACCGCGTCGCGTTCGTTGCGAACCGTGCCACCGGAGACGTCTTCGAGTTGGCGTTTCGCGAAGGCGATCTGACCCTGGACTTCTTCGAGCTGTTGCTTGACGGTGAGTTGTTCCTTGCTCCGCTTGGTGCGGTCTTCTTGCACGAACTTGGCCAGCGCGATGATCTTCTCGGTATCGAGCAGACCCTTGTCCGTCAGGTGTTCGAGCGACTTCGCGGTGAACCCTTCCAGCTTATCGAGGAGTTTAATGTTCTCGCCGATAGTTTTGAGTTCTGCTTCGAGCGTCTGCTGCTTGATGACAAGTGTCTTGATCTGGGTGTCGATCTTGCGAACGGCCTCGCGGTTGTCCTCGGCGATGGCACGGGTTCGGAAGCGGACACTCAGGACGCGGATGTTGTCGTTCCCCTCCGCGTAGAGCGACGACTGCATGGTGTACGGGGGCATTGGCGAGACGACGACTTCAGCGAGGCCAGCGGCGTCCGGCGCGGTGACTTCACGAGTCACAAGTGCAGTGTTCGAGTAAACAGTGACAGCCGTGATCTTGCTGGCAGCAGCCTTGACCGCGTCGGCCTTGTCGTCAGCTCGGACGGTGGACGAGAGAAGCACGGCAAGTGTCAGGAGCGAGAGCCGGAAACACATGACTGGGGACTCCGGGAGGGGGTGGGTCAATAGTTGAGCCGCGACCCGGAGGGGAGCGTGTGTTGGGTTCACGCTCCCCTCCGGGTCGCGGCTACGCGAGTGAATCTTCGATTACTTCTTTTCGCCGGGGATCTCGAAGCCCTTGGTCTTGGCCTGATCGCGGATCAGTCCCTTGACCGCTTCATCGAGAGCCTTCTCGGTGTCAGTCTTGGGCTTCTTGGCGAGTTCTTCGTCGACCTTTTTCTGCCGCAGCGCGGAGAGGTCGGTGATCTTCTTTTGCAGCTCGGCCCGTTCTTCCGCCTTCTTCTTGAGGAACGCGAGCCGTTCTTCAGGCTTGAGCTTCTTCAGGTCGTCGCACAGTTCTTCTTCCTTGACACTCTTGATGTCGAAGCCCTTCTCCTTCATCTTGTCCACGAGATCCCAGGTGCTGTTCTTGTAGAGAGCACCGGCCTTGGATTCGGCCCGAGCGATGGCGGCAACGGCACCAGCACCCGGAGCAGCAGGAGCGGCCTTCGCGGCGTTCTTGTCCTGTTCAAGTTGGTTCTGCTGCCGATCCTTGCCAGCGGCCCCGTAGGCGACGTAGGTCTTGTTCAGTTCTTCACCGAGTTTCACGATCTGATCGTCGAACTCAGTCTTCACGACAACCTGCTTCACCGCCTTGTTCATGTCGATGTCCATGTGCTTGCCGCCACACTTCTGGGAGAACGCGGCCCAGGCAGCGACCTCGTTGTTCGCACCATTGCTGCAGTAAATCGTGTTCACGAGGATGTCGTTCTTCTTGGCCAGCGCTGCAACGTCATCCAAGGGAACGGCTTTGTCCTGATCGACGGGTTCATTCCCGCAGACGAACAGGAGCTTCATTGCGCCCTTATCCGTGCTCCACTTCTGATCGTTGATGGCAGTTTTGGTGACACGTGCGACGAGTTCCTCGCCGCCACCGATCGTCAGGGAGTTCAGAGCCTTGTACACGTCGTCGAGGTCACCTGTCAGGTCCATATCCTTGCGGACGTATCCCTTGTCGGCGGGGTAACTGCTGTGGCCATAGCTATACAAACCCACCCGCAGGTTCGGGGTAGGCTTCAGCTTGGCCAGCTCGTTGACGATGTCCCACAGGCGAATCTTCGCGGAGTCGATCAGCCCGTTCATACTCCCGGACACATCCAGGCAGATGACGAGGTCAATCGACGGGCCTTCCGCGACGACCGGAGCACCGATGGGCGGCTTCGCGGGTTCTGCGGCAGGCTTTTCCTGTGCCCACACCGGCGCGACGACAACCCCGGCAAGCGAGGCAATTGCGAGGGAGTACGCGATTTTGCGGATTGAGACAGTCATTTCGACATCCTCTTGAGGAAACGCGGGCAACAGAGTCGAGCGAGCCACACCCTTCCGACGCGATTGTAACCCCGCCGGATTGTGCCCGCTGTAACTTCTTGGTAACGCTCCATTTGGTGAAAGGGTTGTTGTTTGTTGGTTGTTGGCGGTTGCTCGTCGGCTGTTGAAACAACGTGGAAGGACCTGCTTTCACCGGCTGCAAACAACCAACTTCCCAGGTCCAACGAACGACAACCGCGAGGGTTGTTCCCGATTTGTTCAAAGTTCCGACTGTGCGGGTGCCGAAAAGTGTTCTGACATGATCGAATCGAAGGAGTCGGGGGGAACACATGAAGCGGACCGCAACCACGTTGGCGTTATTGGCCGGGTTCGGCGGCGGGTGCGTCGCCCCCGGCGGCACAGCACCCAAGGAATCCACGGGTGGATTCGGTACGGTGAGCCGGGGCAACCCGGTCTCCGGCTACCAGGGGCCTGGCGGCGAACCAGTGATGGCCGCACGCGGGGCCATGCCCAGCGGACAGGCCGTTCAGCAAGCGGCACTGTTCCGCAAGTACGATGCCTCGGGCGCCGTTGATATGACGGGCCGCGCCCAGGTTCCTGGCACCGTGAACAACGCGGCCTGGAACGCGACGACTGCTGGCGGAGTTCGCCAGGTGAACTTCAACGGTGGCCCTCCTGGCTGTGCTCCTGGGATGCCCCCACAAGCACACGGCGGCATCTACCCGGTTCCCGGAATGGGACCGCCCGGAGCCGTCGCTTCGGTCGGCCACCTGCCGATGGGTGGTGCAACGGGTGCCCTGCCGAACGGTCGCGCTTCGGTCAAGTTCACCAGCCCAGCGGGCATGAAGGTGACCTGGCAGTTGCCCAACGGCGGGTTCAACGACGAGGCAAACGGCCTGACCGTCCCGAAGGAATACAACTTCCTCCAGGGCCAGGTCTACCGCCTCCGGTTGACCCAGATCCTCCCGAACCACCCGGGCAAGGCGTTCTACCCGACGCTCGAAGTGTCGTCGGCGAATCCGAAGACGTTGCAGTTCCTGGCCCACGCGTGTGTGCCGATCACGTTCACGAACGACGACTTCGACCATGCCGTTTCCGGCAACCTGGTCGTGAAGGTGATCTACTTGCCAGATCGCGACAACCAGGATTTCCTGGCGATTGCGGGGGCCGAAGAAGTGAACTCGACTCGCCTCGAACCAGGCGTCGATCCGGTCGCGGAAGCTCAGCGTAAGGGTTCGGTCCTGGCGATCATTCGCCTCGGTAACATCGACCTCGAAAACCGGGTGTCGCCAGTCATGAACGCACCGCCTCCCGGCGGGCAGGTCATGATGGCTCCTCCGGGAGCGGGCGGCCCCGAGATGGGTGCTTACCCGCCCGGCACGAGCAGCGTCGGCACCGCCCCGCTGTTGCCGCTGGCACCGAGCACTGGCCCTGGCCCACGGCTGAATAACCCGGTGCCTCCTTCGTCACCACCCGCAGCCCTGCCGCCGATTAAGTAAGCGATTCGAATGGCGAGCGGAAGACTCACGTCCCCGCTCGCCAGGATGAAGACATTAACAAGCCCACGGATCACGCGGTCCGTGGGCTTTGTCACTAAACGGGGTTCACCATGCACGTCGGAGTCCTTCCCCTGATTGGGGCGCTGGCGATCGGCGGCCCGCCCCTTCCGCCACCAGCAACCTCCGCGACGTCGGGGATCACGCTGGTGAAAGGAAGCGGCCCGCCCGGAATCTATCCTGTGCCAGGGATGGGACCGCCCGGTGCCGTCGCTGCGTTCGGCGCAATGGTGCCAACGATCGCCCCGACGGCACCCGCGTTGCCCGCCCCAGCGCCACTGGTCGCTGCGAAGTTCCTCGCCCCCAAGGGCGTCCGCGTGACGGCGTTCCCGGGGTCGCCCGCTGCGAAGATGTTCGACGCGCCGACCGTTCTGGGCCTGCGGCCCGGATACATCTACCGCTTCGAGTTGAGCAACCTCCCCTACGCACCGGGTAAGACGCTTTACCCCGAGGTTGAACTGCGTGGTGTGCTCGTCCCGCGTCCCGGGATGAAGTACATGGATTTCCCGATTCCATTGCTGTTCTCGCCGGCAGACATCGACCGGGCGCTCGCGGGGACGCTGATCACGAAGGTGATCTACCTCGAAGACCCGGAGAAGGCGATTCCCGCCGAGGCTTCGGCCGACGCACCAATCGAAATCCCCGAGGATTCGGAGAAGCTCGCGCTGAAGACTGCGAACGAGAACGGCCGGCTCATGGCGATCGTGCGGCTCGGCAACCGCAAGCCACCACAGGAAGAACTGTGGGCCAGGGCCGTGCCGGGCACCATCCTCTTCCCAGGTGAAAAGTTCCTCGCGGCTCCGCAAATGCCACCCGTGTTCCCGTACTGGGGCGTACCGTTCTTCGACCCGCTGCTGGGGCCACGCGGGCCAAAAGAGGAATGCTTCGAGAACGGTGCCGACAAGCAGGACGCTCTCGGTATCGGGCCGGAGAATCGGCTTGGTGGGTTGAACGCCACCGATGTCGGCGTTGAATATACGATGGGTGGCAAGCGGAAGGTCACAACCTCGTGCCTGGCGTGCATCTGCTCGCCACGGTTCGTGATCCGCAAGGCGGAGATGATCCCCGCGGGTATCGACGTGAAGCTCGGGCTTGCAGGGCACACGGGGGAACTTCGCCCGGCCGGGTTCATCGAACGCACGCAGATCCTCACGAACATCGCCCGTGATAAGCCGAACGAGTTCATCGGCCGCGTCCGCCCGTCGGCTTACATCGGCCAGATCGGCACGTCGATGTTCATCGGGATGAGCCGGCCGGCCGCGGTCGCTCAAGTGCTGGGCGTGAAGGTCGAAGGGACTTATGTCGAGCCCGAGCAACTCACGGCGTACCCGACGCTGTGCCCGCTGACGGTGACGAAGTGCGTCGACCCGACCGGACCGAAGCAGCAAGGCGAGATCGTGACCGTCACCATTCGCTACGCGAACACGGGAACGAAGGCTGCCTCGGATATCGTGGTGAGCGACAGTCTGAGTGGCCGGCTGGAGTATATCCCGGGTTCAGCCCAGACGGATCGGCCGTCGAACTTCTCAACGGCTGAGAACGAGGTGGGTTCGGTAATCTTGCGTTGGGAACTGCCAGGCACGATCCTTCCGGGCCAGTCTGGCACGATCAAGTTCAAGGCAAAGATTCGCTGAGAAGTGCGTCCGCGAGCCACGGGTACGAACCCCGTGGCTCGTTCCAATTCCATCAACTCTCACCCTTCTTTTCTTTGTGGCCATCGATCTTGCGGGGCAATTCTGGCAGGTTGTTCCGGGGCTTGACGCGGGGGCCGGGCAATACGGACGAATCGTGGCTCGACGACAGCGGGTTTAGACCAGGGGCGGATTTCCCCCCAATCCACGACTCGCTTGGCAACACGGTCCCAGTTGGAATGGACACTTCGTCTGCAATCGGCACCATATCCGAGAGAATCGAAGACGCGGTGTCGGAAACACGGTCAGCCTGAGGAATCACCGCCTCGGAATGTGAGTCGCGACCTGACCCGAGCGATTCGGGCATCGCGATCGCTTCAGCAATCACGACCCAGTGCCCGGGGTCGATCTCCAACACCACTTCGACGAGGGCCGGGACAACAGCCCGCACAACAGCCAGAGTATCCTCGACTTCCTCAGTCGGGAGTTCCCACGCCCACGCCAGCCAGGCTCCACCATCAACCGGGCCGGGGAGGTCTGGCGGATTCATACCAGAAGCCACTTCCTGAAGTTGGGCCACCGCCCGCAGTCGGAGGGCATCAAGAGCAGGAACAACCTTTTTCCAACGGGGGTGCAGAACTTGCGCGACAAGCAGGGACGAAGCGATCGCCTGAAGACGCGACCGCCGGGCGTTTCCTGCGTTCGTCTTGAGTTTCTCGGTGATGCGCTCTGCTGTCGATTCGAGTTCTTCGCGGGTCGCCCAGAGCGGAGGTGGATCGCCGACCGCGGCCGCAGCCTCAGCCACAACGGAGCCGACCGACTCGGCTGCTTGCTGGGCGCGAAGAACTGCTGCCGTAACGGCATCGGGGTCGGCGGGGCGGGCGGCGGCAAGTGTCGCCAGTTCCCTGTTGACGCGAGAGAGTTGACTATCGAGGGCAGCAAGTGCCTGTTGGTAAGTGTTTTGGAACGTGTCTGAGGTCATGAAATCCGGCACGGGTAGAGAATAGGGATATTCAAACATTCTAGCTGATTGCGACCCATGACGCGAGAGCCTGTCGGGGATTCGGTCTGGTGCAGGAAACCAGCAACCCTCCCAGGTGGCAAAGCGCGTAGATTAACTGCTGTTCCCTCCCCGCCGAATCTGGTGACTCCATGACTACACGCACGCTGTTGCTTGTCGCAACGGTCCTTTCAACCGCCCTTCCCGCTGTCGCACACGCCGACGAACCAAAACCATTCCCCGGTAAGTCAAGCAAGTGGCAAGGCTTCACCCGGCACGACTTCAAGGTGGGCGACCTCGACGCCACCGTCGTGGTTCCCGAGAAAGCCCTCGCTGGGAAGCCTTGGGTGTGGCGCGGCGAGTTCTTCGGGGCGTTCGCCGATGCGGACGTGGCACTCGTGAAAGCCGGCTGGCACCTCGCCTACGTCAGGGTGCCCGACCTGTTCGGTTCCCCGAAGGCAATCAAGCCGTGGGAGGCGTTCCACGAAGCGATGGTGAAGGAGTATGGCCTGCACCCCAAGCCCGGCCTGATCGGCCTGAGCCGGGGCGGGTTGTACTGCATGAACTGGGCCGCCACGCACCCGGAACGGACGCTAGCGGTGTACCTCGACAACGCCGTGTGCGACTTCAAGAGTTGGCCGGGTGGTATGCCGAAGAAACTCGGCACCGGCAAAGGCTCGGAGGGCGAATGGAAGAAGTTGCTCGCCGCCTACGACTTCAAGACCGATGCCGATGCTCTCGCGTACAAGTTAAACCCGGTGGATAACCTCGCACCACTGGCGAAGGCAAAGATCCCGCTACTGCTCGTGTATGGCGACAAGGACACGGTCGTGCCACACGCCGAGAACTCGGAGTTGGTTTACGACCGCTACAAGGCGATGAGCGGTCCCGTCGAGCGAGTCGTGAAGCCCGGCCAGGATCACCACCCACATGGTCTGAAGGATGTGGCTCCGGTCGTGAAGTTCTTCACCGACGCACTCGACCCGAAGAAGTAGCCACCCGACTCGCGTAAGCACATTCCGCGGCGCGAGTATACCCGCTATCGCGCGATCACATTAGCTGAGGAAACGCAATGGAATACCGTCAACTGGGGCGGTCGGGGTTCAAGGTTCCCGTGCTGAGCCTGGGCACGGGGACGTTCGGCGGCGGGAACGAGTTCTTCAAAGCCTGGGGCGACACCGACTCCAAGGGTGCTTCTCGGCTCGTCGATGTGTGCCTCGATGCAGGCGTGACGATGTTCGATTCCGCCGACATCTACTCCAGCGGTCTCGCGGAAGAGGTGCTCGGCGCGGCGATCAAGGGGCGGCGCGACAAGGTGCTGATCTCGACCAAGGCCACCTTCCGGTTCGATGCCGAGCCGAACAGCGTGGGGTCGTCGCGCTTCCACCTGATCCGGGCGTGCGAGGCGGCACTGAAGCGACTCGGCACCGACTACATCGACCTGTTCCAACTGCACGGCTTCGACGCAACCACGCCCATCGAGGAAACGCTGTCCACGCTCGACGGTCTGGTGAAAGCGGGCAAGATTCGGTACATCGGCTGCTCGAACTTCTCCGGGTGGCACCTGATGAAGTCGCTGGCAGTTTCCGAGCGGTATGGCTGGAGTCGGTACGTCGCACATCAAGCGTATTACTCGCTGGTTGGCCGCGACTACGAGTGGGAGTTGATGCCGCTGGGTTTGGATCAGGGCGTCGGGGCAGTTGTGTGGAGCCCGCTCGGCTGGGGTCGCCTCACCGGGAAGTTGCGCCGCGGGCAACCACTCCCGAAGACGAGCCGACTGAACAGCCAGGTGAGCAACGAGAAGGGGCCGCCGGTTGCGGACGAGTACGTGTTCAAGGTCGTGGATGCGCTCGACGCGGTTGCGAAGGAAACCGGCAAGACACTGCCGCAGGTCGCGTTGAACTGGCTGTTACAGCGACCGACGGTTGCGACGGTCATCATCGGGGCACGCGACGAACAGCAACTGCGCGACAACATCGGCGCGACCGGTTGGGCGCTGACCCCTGCCCAGGTAGCCAAACTGGACGCGGCCAGCGCGGTGACCCTGGCCTATCCGTACTGGCACCAGCGGGGATTCGTGGAGCGCAACCCGCCGCCGGTGTGATGGCTCGCAGGCGGGAGTTGGGCCTTGCGGAAGGTGAAAAATCACGAGGGGTTGCACTCCGCTGCATTTCCCCTCTTGAAACCTTCTCGCCGCCCACCATAATTCCTGTGTTGCCCAGGTGGCGGAATGGCAGACGCACCAGCTTGAGGGGCTGGCGGGAGCAATCCCGTGGAGGTTCAAGTCCTCTCCTGGGCACTCGATCACAGCAGGCGGTTTTCACTCCTCTGGACTAAACCGGGAACTTGTACGGTTCCCGGTAGTCGTAACTCAGCATTTTGTTCGCGGCGGGGCTGTTCGTGAACCGCTCAGCCTTGTCATCCCACTCCAGGAACGACCGCGTGCGGTGGGCAAGGTTTGCGATGATCGCGGCCGTCGTGCAGCGGTGTCCGTATTCCACATCGCAACTCGGGGTCTTGCGTGACTTCACGCAATCGAGGAAGTTGCGGGCGTGGTCTGCGTCCTTGATCGGGGCGTCCAACTTCTTCGCTTCGATCTGAGCCTTCGCCCCTTCCCGCCAGCCTTTTTCGAGCGCCCGGTTGATCGGTGAGCGCGCCGCGAATTCGTTCGGCGTCACCACCTCGGGCACGATCTCGTAGCCGTTCGGGCGGAAGTACATGGTCCCCTTCGTGCCGCGGAACTCAATCTCGCACGGTTTCCCGGCGGGCGGCGCACCGGTCGCGTTGAACTGCGAGAACGTGACGAGCGTATCGCCGGGGTAGTGCCACAGCACTTCCAGCGTGTCGGGCACCTCACGGTTGTCGTAGTTCCCGAACTTGCCGCCAAGCGCGACGACCGACAGCGGGGCATCGACACCAAGTGAACGGTGGATCTGTGCGAGGTAGTGGACGCCAAAGTTGGTGAGTTGGCCGCCCGAGTAGTCGTAGAACCAGCGGAAGCGGTAGAACGAGCGGTTCTTGTTGTACTTTCGCAATGGTGCTGGCCCGGTCCACGCATCCCAGTCGAACCCCTCCGGCGGGTTCTCATCGGCCGGGCTGCCGATTCCCTTGGGCCATTCGTTCTGGACGTGGAAGGCCCGCACCGCCGTCACCTTGCCGATGCCGCCGCTGCGCACGATCTCGGCCGCTTCCGCACACATGGGGCTGGAGAGTCGTTGAATGCCGCACTGCACGACTCGCTTGTTGTCGCGACCGGCCTTCACCATCGCGCGGCCCTCGGCCACGCACAGGCTCAACGGCTTCTCGACATACACATCCTTCCCGGCCTCACAGGCGTGGATGCATTGCAGGGCGTGCCAGTGATCCGGTGTGTTGATGACGACCGCGTCGAGATCCTTGCGCGCGAGCAGTTTGCGGTAGTCGCGAAATTGCTCGGGGGTGCCGCCAATCTTCTTGCAAGCGAAATCGACGTAGGGCTGATAGATGTCGCACACGGCGGCAACGTCGGCGTCCTTGTGTTCGAGGAACGCACTGAGAACCTGGTCGCCGCGGTTGCCGACACCGATGAACCCGATGCGAACTCGCTCATTCGCACCACGCACCCGGCTGGCAGAAACGGCAGTGGCAACACCCGCAACCGTGGCGGCTTTCGAGAACTCTCGACGTGTGATACGCGACACGAGAAACTCCGTGGAGAGGGAAGGAGCCTAGCAAAATAAGCGATCGGACCGCGAAGGTGGGCTGAACCGGGAAACTCGATGAGACAGGTTCTGGTCGAACAGGAGTTTCATGCGGCAGGAACCACCCACAGCCGCCGCTCTCGGTCCGCGGCAAACGCCAGACACGCTCGGATCTCTTCTGCGGTCAGGTCCGGGAAGTCAGCGAGAATCTCCTCGACCGACATTCCACCGGCGAAGTATTCGAGCACATCGCGAACTGTCATCCGAAGCCCACGGATGCACGGTTGACCGCTGCGTTTCCCAGATTCGATCGTGATGAGATGCGTGTAATCCATACCCGAAAGCCTACCCGCCTGCCATCGCGTGGTCAACGAGCGACCGTATGCAAAACAATCCTGGCACTGCGTGCCAGGATTGCTCCGAGAACCACCACATCAACAACTCACCAGCGGTAGTTGAGGATCATCGCCAGGGTGCTGGTGTTAGCGGAACCCGAGCCGGCTGGGAGCGTCTTCTGCAAGAAGCTGCCTGCGAACAGGTACGAGTACGAGACCAACAGGTCGGTTCGCTTGGTCAGGTGGAAGTTCACGATCGAGTCCAGTTCGTTGCCGACGAAGTTCCCGGCCGCACCCGTCGCGTCGCGGCGGAGCGAACCGCCAGCCGGGCCGTACAGTGCATCCTTCGAGCTAGCGAGCCAGAAGTTGTGGGCCTGGAACCACAGCGTCATCCACTTCGCCGGGTACAACGTGAGCGAGACGTTCACGTCGTGGATGTTCTGGCGACCCACGACGTCGGCCCAGCCGAGGTAGTAGTGGCCGAACGGGAACAACTGATTGAACGTCGTGAACGTCCCCGTGTTCGGGTTGTTGTCGCCGCTGGCGTAGTCGTAGTACAGCCAAAAGGTCGGGTTCCAGGCCACGTCCTTCGGGTGGTAACCCACGCCGGCGGTCCCCATCCCCGCGAAGAGGTTGTTCGTCCCCTGCTGACCGAACTGCAGAGCGCCTTCGAAGTCCCACAGGAACCGGCTGTCCTTGTCGCCAGAGTACCGCGAGCCGATCGTGTTGATCGTGTTGGGGGCGCGGTTGATCCCGTTCTGGACGACCCTGCTCCGGTTGTCGAACAACAGGTAGTACAGGTCCACGGCGGTCCCCTTCTTGGGTTTGTAGGTGCCCCACAAACCGGCGAAGTTGACGTTGGTATCGACCGAGTCGATTCCCCTAGCGTTCGGTAGCACGGGCTGAGCCCAGAATGCATCGAAGTTGAACTTGTCCCCTGTGGACATGATTCGCGCACCCTGGAACGTGCGGCGGGTGTTGGCCCAGTCGAGCGGGGAGACCAACCGCTGTGAGCCGAAGAGCAACTCCTGGCGACCGACCCGGCCGTAGATCGCGTTGTCCGCGATTTCGCCGAGTTTCACATCCACGAACAAGTTGAGGAAGTCGTTCTGGTTCGTGTCGATTGGCAGACCCGGGACGTCGAGGCCCGAGGTGCCCGCAAAGATCCCTTCAGCGTACACACGAAAGAGGTCCTTGTACCACAGGTCGCCGTACACACGGGCACGGTATTGGCCGTAGTCGTTGTTCTTGCCCGTGAGCCGCGTGTTGGTCTCGGAGAGATACCGGTACCAAGCCGAACCACCGGTCGAGAACAACCAGTCCGAGCCGATGTGGATGCGTTTCAGACGTTCGGACCAGTCGGTTGGCGGCGTCTTCGGATCGTCGAGGTATCGCCAGTCCGCATCGAATAACGACCCCGGCATCAGTGCGAAGGACGGATAGCCAGACTGTGGCGGCTTCTCCTTGCATTGCCCGCGGAGGGCGTCAAGGGCGCTGTAGTATCCGGGGCCGGACGGTGGGATGGCGAACATCCCAAGCCGTGGCAAGGCGCGGACCGGTGGAACCTTCTTGAAGTTAAAGTCGCCACATTCCGCACAGGGTGCCAAGGGGCCAGCCGCAGTTGGTGGCGGTGCTGCCGGTGGTAGCGTCTCTCCCGCCGCGAGAGGAGCAGTGACTGACGAATCGGGTTCAACCGGAATCGGCAGAGTTGCCGGAGCCTGGGCAATGGCAGAACTTGTTCCCGCCGCTATCCCGAAGGCTGCGAGCGAATGCCGCAGCCAGTGTTTCATTATGGTCATGTCAGATTCCGTTCTGGTTAGGGCAACCGGCGTCGTGCCGGTGTTGGAGGCCTGTTTGAGCGTATCGGCCCGTGTGAGAACCCGCCAAAGTCTGCCGCTTGGCAATTGACACGGAAATACGTGGGAAGCCACGTTCATCGGAAATCGCGTGACAGCTTACCTGGATTACCAACACGTGACTGATTTCGACTCGATTTTGATGCCCGAGATCGCGGCAAGACACTCGACAAATGTGCCCATTTGATTCGCGTGTCACTCTGTTGCGCATTACAACATTTCATCCATCTCAGGGACAACTGCGAAATCACTCACCGGGAACGATTCAACCTGCATCGATTTGGTCCAGAGCCGGAGGGTGACGCTCGTGTTGGACGCAGTCCACCACTCGATTGAAGCCCGTGTCGGGTAGGTCCCCAAGTGGTTTGACAAGCAGTCTGGGGTAGGAGAGCCCAACCTGGGCGTCGGGCACAGGAAGATTCGCGAGGCACCGGCAATGGGGGCGATTCCGTAAGATAAACGTCGCCGTGAATGCCCCCGATTGCCAAGACAACACCCATGTCCGACCGCCAACTGCATTTGCTCTCGGCATCCCGAATGCCGACGTCTTATCCGCTCCAACTTTCTGCGGACGAGACGGCCGCGTGGATTCACGGGTACATGGCTTTGTGGCACCCCGCAGCGCTTGCTGGGGCGTCGCAGCCACCGCAGGCGTCCGTGAGTTACGACCACGACACCCCGCGCCCCGGAGCAGTGTACTGCACACCTCGCGGTCCGCACTTGTTTCAACCCGACGACTGGCGGAATCGTGTCGAAGTCTCCGGTGCCCATGTCTTCGACGCCGCACCCACGCGAGCCGAGACGGTCGGCAACATGCTCACGGCACTCCGCGAGAAGGGCGAGACTAGCCCGCTGCTGGATGCGCCGGCCGACATGGTGCGGCTGTTCTTCGGCCTCGGGTACGGTTATCTGGTGCTTGATAATTTGTTCGAGGCCGCGGACCACACACGCCTCCTCGACGCGGGCGCATTCTGGGCGGATGTCTCGGCTGCAACCGAAGCCGCCACGAAGAACGATCCCAGCTACCGCGAACACTTGAAACTGGCTGCCGAGAAGTTGCAGCAGGCCCGCGAGCAACTCCATTCGCAGAAGATGCACTGGGTCGATTTCGTGCAACTCGACCCGACCAATCTCACGGCCGCGTGGCCCGAGTCGCTTGCTGCGGGGTTGCCGGTTTGCATTTGCGCCAGCGGCGAGGTCTTCGAGCAACTCGCCGAGCAGGCACCGGAGCGTTTCGCGGAACTGAAGGCGAAGTTCCTCCCCGACCTCCCCACGGCCGTCGATCTTTGTTGCGGTGCCTATAGGGAGCGCGAAGACGCCCTGATGCCCGCCGAATCGCAGTGGTGGAACCTGCAAGCCGCCCGCGGCACGGTCCGGAAGCTCTTCGCCGCCGAGACGCTGGTCTATGCCCGCAAGACGAGCGCCTTCCACCCGCAGTTGCCCGGCTGGCTCCAGCACCTGGGCTACAAGCACGCCGTGCTCATCAGTCGCGACGGAGCGATGATCCCGACGCTTCGCTCGACCGCCGTCAACTGGCCGGGTCCCGACGGGAAGTCGATCGATTCGTTCTGCCGCGAGCCGCTCCCCGCGAACGATCCGCTCACGTTCTTCAACATCGTCTACCACATGCACCAGGCGACGAGTATGGACTCGGCCCCGACCGTGGCATTCGTCCACAAGGGAGAACCCGCGTTCGACTCGTACCACGACCTGCTCGCACTCGGGGAACTCTGCCCTGTCTTCGGCGAGTTCATCAACTTGAGTCGCTACTTCACCGACGCCACCAGCGGCGACTACATCGGCACGCAACCGGCCGACGAGTTCTTCAACGACTATCTCGACGACCGCGTCACCAACCAGAAACGCACCGGTCCCGTGTCGGGTTTCTCGCGGCACCTGCGACTGCGCCGCCGGCTCGATTCCGCCTACACGCTTGCCGCCCTGCACCGATCTGTGACGCCGAACCCCGGCGAGGAAGAGACGCGGTTGCTGTCGGAACTGGCCGCAGTTGAAACCGACATCGAGACGGAAGGTGTGAACATGCAGACGAGCGGGGGACGTGAGTCCCCTGTTGAAGCTGAGAACAGGGGACTCACGTCCCCCGCTCGCCTGGAATCGCTGGAAACCGCATGGGCCAAGAAGCTCGCGGCTCGGCTTCAAACACGCTCGGCCGATGGCCAACCCGGATACCTCATCTTCAACCCCTGTGGGTTCACTCGCCGCGTCGCCCTGGAAATTCCGGGTTTCCGTGGCATGATCGCCGTCGCCGACCCAGTGAAGGCTGCCGAGTACACCGGCGATATGGCGCGCCTTGTGGTGGAAGTTCCCTCGCTCGGGTTCGCCTGGATACCACGCACGGGGAACGCGACCGCTCCGAAGCAACGGATCAAGCTGGCCGACGGGCTTACCGTGCGGAACGAGTTCTTCGAGTGCGACGTCGATTCCACGACCGGTGGCATTCGCTCGTTCCGCGACATGCGCACCCGTCAAACGCGGTTCGGCCAGCAACTCGTGTTCAACCCAGGCAGCAAGATGGTGGCCCGCGACATCTCGATCACGAACAACGGCACCGCGCTCGGCGAGATCGTCAGCACGGGCGAACTGATCAACGATCGTGATGAAGTGCTGGCCACGTTCCGCCAGCGGTACCGTGCCTGGCTCGGCCGGCCCGTGCTGGAACTGCGCATCGAACTCGACGTGAAGCACGAACCGACCGGCTACCCCTGGCACGCCTTCTACGCCACCCGCATGGGCTGGCGCGACGAGCGTGCGGTGCTGTTCCGCGGCGTGAACGGAGCGAACACGCAGACCGGCGTGACGCGACCTGTGTCGCCCGATTACCTCGAAGTGCGGCTCGGTGCCGAGCGATCGTTCATCTTCACGGGCGGATTGCCGTTCATCCAGCGACACGGCAACCGCATGGCCGACGTGATTCTCGTCCCCGAAGGCGAGCAGGCCCGCACGTTCGACCTGCTCCTGGCAACGGACCGCGACATCCCCATGCAAACCGCCGCGGGTTGGGTGTCGCCGTCGCCCGTCGTGGAAACCGACAAGGGACCGCCGCACTTCGGCACCTCGGGCTGGCTCGCCCACGTGGACATGCCGAGCCTGATCGTCACAGCCCTCCAGCCGTGCGCTGCCAGTGACGGTTCAAACCGCGCCATCGCCATCCGCATGATGGAGTCGGCAGGCTTCGGGGGCGCAGCCGAGTTGCGGTTCGCACGCGACCCATCGCAAGCATCGTCGGTGGATGGCGAGGGACGCTCGCTCCAACCCCTGACGATGACGGGGGACGCGGTGCAACTGGAATTCTCGGCCGGCGAGACACTTCGGGTGAAGCTGGAGTGGGAGTAACGATGCTCGACTGGTTCATCGCGTTTTGCGTTCACCCCGTGACGCTGCTTGCCGTGGGTGGCGGCACAGGCGCGAACGCTCGCTACTGGTTCGGCCGCTTCGTGGCGCGGTTGCAGGGCGAAGTGGAATTCCCGTGGGCGACGTTCCTCATCAACGTGTCGGGCTCGATCATCCTGGGGTTCGTGGCCGCGTCGTTCATGCGACACCCAGACCCCACCCAACGCAACTGGTACTTACTGCTGGGTGCGGGCTTCTGTGGCGGCTTCACGACCTTCTCGACGTTCAGCTACGAAACCTATCGACTCATGGAAGACGGCCGCCTCGGTCTAGCGGCCGTCTATTCGTTGGGCTCAGTGGTTGCGGGTTTGCTGGGCGTGTGGGCCGCGTTGAAACTCTCGGGCACCCCCGCGGGCGGATAAACCTTTCTCACACCGCCGTCGTGTTCTCACTCTCCTTGCGGAACCGCCGCCGCACAAACCCACCGGCGCCCATCGCCGCAACCGCGATCCCAAGCACCGTCGCCGGCTCGGGCACCGGAACTGGGGTGAAGCTGAGTTGCACTGTTCCAGCGGTGGGATTGCTAACCAACATCCACTCCGAGTTGTCGAAATTTCCCACGTTCGAGATGCTGAAGCTTGACTGGTCAAAGTTGTCCACTGAGCCCCCACCAAAAGCCTGGATGACCGTGTAAGTCACTGGCCCATTGCTTCGGAGGGTGGACACCTGCCCAGAATCCAGTGCCGACAAATCAAGTTTAATGAGGGATCCAGTGTTGATGGTCACATTGGCGGAATTCACGGTGAGCAAACTGATATCAAATGCGGCGGTGCCAAAGAGCTTCACTTGATACGTGGCGGTGTTCGCAAGCGTCAGGGCGGCGTTGATATTCAACTCAGGAGTCGCAAGGTTTGGCCCTGCTGTGATTGTGCCACCTGAGTTTACCGTGATCGCTCCGCCGATCGTACCTTTGCCGCCCAAAGTGCCTCCAGTAATAACCGATAATGCGCCCGTCGCCGAACTATTGTTCCCGTTGATGAGTAGGGTTCCCGCGTTGATATTTGTGACCCCATCATAGGTATTCGTACCGGTAAGTATCAGAGTGCCCGTGCCCAACTTCGCCAGGCCGATCGCTCCTCCACCTGTGCCAGTGCTGTTGGCGATGTTGTTTGCTACCGTAAAAGTGCCACCAGCAGCATTTGTGGTATCAAAACCGATTGATGAGCCCGACCTCAATCCATTGTTGTTCACGGCACCGCCCAGACCTCCCAGGTTTGTGAGCAGGGTCGTGACGTTGCCAGTCGTGAATTCCCCAGTCCCCCCGACATTCAGAGCCAATGTGCTCCTCACGTTGAGGTTAATCGCTGTCCAACTCGTGGGCGTGTTGTTATAGAGCGAGACTTGCTTGGCAAACTGCAGTGTGCCCCCATTGGTGCTTATGGTGGTGACCCCTGTGTAGGTGTTGGTGCCACTCAATATTAGTGTACCTGTGCTGCTCTTGGTCAGTGATTGAGCGGTGGATGTCTGACTGATCGCACCAGTCACGATTGTGTTTCCGCTACCAGTGAAGATCAGGGACGCGCTCGCACCGGTTGCTTTGCCACTCACACCACTTAATGTCAAGGTTCCCCCGCCTGAGATGTTGTTGCCGATCGTAGCGACTCCTGCTGTAACTGCTGGTGTCGTCAGAATCCCTGCGTTCAGGCTCACACCGTTGGCACCTGTGAAATTCAACTGCCATGTTGCTGCTGTTGAAGTTGTGGAGAGATTGCCGACCGTGATGGTGTTAGAACCGGTTCCTGAGACACGATCCACATTTATCGTGGCACCACTTCCCGAGTTGTTGATGTTGTAGGCCGAAGTGCCGTTCGTGAATGAGACGCTGCTATCATTCCTCAAGCTCAAGGTGCCAGTACCGCCAATACTGATGCCACTAACATTTGTCCCGAATGCCTGGACGGCATTCGTACTGCCAAGTGTTCCACCCGTCACACTTGTCGTTCCCGAATAGGTATTTGAGCCAGTCAATATCAACGTGCTGGTACCAGACTTTGAAATGTTGAACCCTATCCCGCTGATAACGCCGGAGAAGGCAAAACCAGCAGTACCATCGCCCGTGAAGCTGGTGTTGGCAGCTAGATCCAGATTGGCGGCTACTGTATAGTTAAGTCCTTGAGCACCGACGAGGCCGTTCAGATTGACCGAGGGGGAATTCCCGAGAGTCCATGTGGAAGCATTGGTCCCGATGGTGATATTTGTGGGCCCGGTGGATGCCGCGCCCAAACCATTCAACGTGAGGGTCTTGATGGTCAGCGTGGAAGGAACGTTAGTGGTGAGACCATTGGTGCCATTCACGAGTGCGGTTGTGGTGTCAGCGAAGAATTGGAGGGTATTCGAGGTTCCACTGCTGAATACGCCGTTAGGATCCCAGTTGCTAGAGGCGGTCCAATCTTGGTTGCCTACTGAGTTCTGGGTCCAGGTATAGGTGACCTGTGATCTAGCCTCACCGCTCATGACGCAGAGCACAATCACCACCGCAGGTCCGAAGCGTGGAAATACCATTTGTCACCTCGTGAGTGCTGACAAACGTGAGCAAATACGACAATTAACCGTGGCAATATTCTGACTACGAAGTGTGTAAAGATCGAGAAGATTTGCTCCAAAAACCGAGAAACCGTCGGAGATGCTCGAGTGGTAACGTCACGCGGGGAATCTGCTCTACGCAGAAGGCCACTGGTGTTAACCCGTGGCCTTCTGTGATGTCTGCGTTATCGTGGAAGGGTTTACTTGGCCTTGAGGCGCTTGAACTTCTCTTCCTTACCCTTCGAGTCCTTGCCGACCATTTCTTCGTCGGTCAGCTTGCTGATCGTGACCGTTTCCTTTTGCTCCTTGCCACCGAAAGACATGACCATCTCGAGCTTGTCGCCTTCGAGCTTGTACGTGCCTTCGATCTTCTCGGACTTGCCACCGATGTCGATTGATAGGGTCAGTTTGCCCTTGTCGGTAAACTCGATGGTGACCGGTGCCTTGTCATCGACTGGTGCCCATTTGCCGATGAGCTTCTTGGCGTCGATCTTCTCGTCCTTCTTGTCCTGGGCCGTGACGAAACCGGCGAAACCCAGCACCACGATTGCCCCAATGAGAGCCCGCATCTGATTCCCCTTCTGGTGAGCTGGGTTGAGCGACCGCAACACGCGGCCTCACGCCCTGCTTTGGTAAAAACGTATTCGCATGGAACCCGCTTGGCGAGTGCCGAACCATGAAAACGGCCGACGCTCATTTCTTCTTTTTCGGAGGCGGCGCACTGCCGGCCGCGATCCAGAGATCCGCGGTGCTGGTATCGAACTCTGTCAGCGGAGCGAAGGCCACGCGAGTGAGCGTCGGTTCGTCCTTCACCTTGCCGAGCAGCCGGAACGGAGCGGTCACCGGCTTCTCGGTGGTGAGTGTGACCTGAATCGTGTTCGGGTCGGGCTTGGCCGGTTGCGTGATCTCGAACTTCACGCCTTCGGGCAGACCATCCGCGACCACCTCGACTGGCGGCTTGAACCCAGCTTTGCGAGTGACCTTTACCGGGATGTTCAACGGCTTCCCCGCTTCGAGCGTGAACCGATCGGCGAGCACGGAGAGTTCGTAATCGGGTTCCGGCAACACGACCCGCAACAGGAACCCGAACCGCGAACCGCCGCCACTGTAAAGGTCGCTCACGGCAATCGTGTACGGCCCGTCGGCGGTCGGCGTGAACGACAGCGTGGTGTCGCCGTTCAGTTTGGCAGGCTCGGCACGGGCGAGTTGCTTCTTGCTGGCGTCCAGTATGCGGATCACGGGGTTCACCGCGAGCCCGAATGACCGACTCTCCACCTGCAACACGAGAGCCTGCCCCTTCTTCCCCTCGAAGTGAACCAGCACCTCGCGATCCGTGGCTGCGAGTTGCCCCGTGAAAGAGAACGGCGGCTTCACATCGCCCGACAGCTTGCGGAACGCGGCGTGCGGTTCGACCCGCACACGCACCGCGTTCGCGACATCGGCTGCCAGGAGCGTTGCGTGTCGCCCATCCTCCGACATTGCAGCCTGAAGCCCCAAACCCTTGGGGATGTTCCAGCCTTCGAGTTGCACCTTCTCGGCATCTTCAGGCTTCTGCACAGCCAGAGGCCGTGCATGATCGGCGAACGCCCCAGTGGTGAGCGTCAGACGGTATACGCACGCATCGGAACCGAAGAAGCGGATGCTCGAATCCGGCATAGACGGGAACGCGAACACCCGCACGACGAACGTGCCGTCCTTCGGTGCTGTGAAGGCGAGTTGCGGATCGAGCCCGTGGAAGTCGTGATTCTCTTCAATCACGAAGCCATCGGTGGAAACGATCTGCACGATGGCGTCCATCGGCGACTTCAATGTGTGATTCGCTTCGAGTGAGGCGACGAGCGTCTGCCCCTTCTTGAGCGAGACTCCGAAACAATCCACATCGCCAGCTTTCTCCAACCGCCCGTTAACGACGAAGTTCCCCTCGATTACTTGCGGCCGCATAAACTCGTCGTTGGGTTCCTTCTCGGCGATTTCTGGCAACGTGCCCACGATGAAAGCCCGCGGTCCGCTCACGCCGTCGTCGTTGTGCGCTCGCACCCAGTACACGCCGGGGACCGCGTCTTTCGCGACGGTCACGGCGAATTTCCCCTTGTCCTTCGCCGCGACAACGGAGACGCCCTTACCACTGACCGCAACCTTCACGGGCCATGGATCGAGGGTGCCGACTGCGGTGACTTCTGTTGTGGTGCCGCGTTGGGCACCCGCAGGGAAGAGATGCGTAACGGTGGGCGGCGCCGCGAATGCAGAAGCATCAATGGCCACAAAAAGGCACAACAAGACACAAAATGGAAAACAGTGAAATCGAACTGTCCGCTTCATTTTTGTGTCTTGTTGTGCCTTTTTGTGGCCATCACCGCTTTGATTCTCACATCAACTCTTTGATTGGCGTGGGTTCGCTGACCAAGTGTGCCGGGCGGCCCTGCTGGTTGTAGAGGATCTTGTCGGGGTCGATGCCGAGCTTCGTGTATACCGTCGAGACGAAGTTCTCCGGCGACAGCACGCGCTCGATCGCGGCGAAGCCGTTGCGGTCCGTGGCTCCGACGACAGTGCCCCCTGGCGTGCCGCCGCCCGCGAACAGCACACTCATCGCGTTGGCCCAGTGATCGCGGCCCGCCTTCGCCTGCCCAGACAGCGTCGAAATCTTCGGAGTACGGCCGAACTCGCCGAGCGCGATCACGAGCGTCTCGCTCAGCGTGCCCCGGTTTTCGAGGTCGGCGATCAGGGTAGCGACCGACTGATCCCACTCAGGCAACCGCTTGCGGAGTGAGCCGAACAGGTCGGCGTGGTGATCCCAGCCGCCGTCATAGACGGTCACGAACGGAACCCCGGCCTCAACCAGTCGGCGTGCGAGGAGCAGACGCTGACCGAACCCGTTCCGGACGTACTGTTCGCGGAGTTTCAGCGGTTCGCGGCTGATGTCGAAGGCGGCCTGCGCCTCCTTCGAGTTCATCAGGTCGTAAGCCTGCTTGTAGTGTTCATCGAGCGCGAGAGCCGGGTCGCCTGCGGCCTTGTCCATGATCCGTTTGAGGTTGTCCACTTCACTGCGAACATGGGTGCGGTCTTCGAATCGCTCGCCGGTAAGCCCTTGCGGAATGGCGACGTCTCGAACCTTGAAGCTCGGGCTGTTCGGGTCTTCACCCACAACAAATGGCGCATATTTCGCACCGAGAAAGTTCGGCCCGCCCGATCGCGACATCGTCGGCATGGAGAAGTACGCGGGCAACCCAGCGGGTGCTCCCTTCTCGGCCGCGACAACCGACCCCATGCTCGGGTGGAAGCTAACGAACGCCCCACAACCAACGGGAATCCGCGGCGGGGCACCGGTCATCATGTAGTGGTTGCCGGCCCCGTGGTTCCCTTGCTCGTGGCGAATCGAGCGAATCATCGCGTACTTGTTGAGCGACTTTGCGAGCCGCGTCATGTGCTCGGAGAAGAACACGCCGGGCAACGCTGTGGGGATGGCCTTGAACTCGCCGCGATACTCCTCGGGTGAATCCGGCTTGGGGTCGAACGTCTCGAAGTGCGTCGGCCCGCCGTCCATCCAAATGAGGATGCAGGATTTCGCCTTGGCTGTCGGTTTGTGCATGGCCTCGGCCGCGAACCCACGAGCCCGCAGCGCCGTGAGCAACCCACCACCGAGCAGCGTGCCGAGCCCGATTTGGATGCTATCGCGGCGAGTAACGCCGGCACAGTTCGTGTTCGTCGGCATGGTGGAGAACCTCGTTCAGGATTCAGTTTCCGCAAGACGGGCTTCAACGAACTTCCACGCGGTTTCCAAGCTCCGAAAGTAGACCGTTTCGCCACGATCAACGGATTCGTTGGTCGCGAGCAAGGACCACAGATACGGCATCCCTGGCTCGCAGCCTGGGCCGATGACAACAGCGACGGGAACAAGTGGCGGCTTGAAATCAACGTTCTGGAACACCTCATTGATGTTGTTGCCCCACCGGTAGCTCAACTCCGAGGCATCGTGAATCACACCTAACGGTTGGAACGCCTCGATCCCGGCCTGTGCCATCGCCCGCATATAGATCGCGTCAGGCTGACCCTGAGAACCCCAGCGATACTCGCCGGCGTACTTGATGACCAGGATTTTTATGTAACTCGGCTCCGCGTCGGGGTCGGTGAAATAACGGACCTTGATCTCACTCCAGTCCTGTAGTCGGTGTTCCTGAAGTTCCACGTTCCTTCTCAATCGTTGAACGCGAATTCGGTTGTCACAACTTCCCAGTCAGGTCCAATTCTCAGCTGTGCAGATCCAAGCCCTGTGAGATCATTTCCGATCGCAGATACTCCGCAACCGCTTGCTGCTCGGAACCCATCGCGTGATCGAGTGGCATCCGCCCGCCGTTGGCCCAAATGCGAAGCCTTGCCCCGGCCTCGACCAGCACCTTTGCTACGGCCAGATGCCCCTCACCCGCGGCATAGTGCAACGGAGCGAAACCGGCCGCGTCCTGTTTGTCGAGCGTCGCATCTGCGACCACCAGCAATTCCACGATGTCGAGGTTCCCTTCGCGGGCAGCCATGTGAAGGAGGCTCGACCGATTCCCGGTCTTCTCGGCGAGATTGCACAGTTGCGGGTGCTTGTCGAGCAGCGCGGCAACCTTCGATGCATCCCCCGCTTCAACCGCTGCGAACATCTCCTGTGCGGGCGTGACCATGTTGTGTTGGTGGGCTTACCAGGTCTCAGGGTTCATGCGATCTGAGAGTCAACATAAGTCCAGGCAGTTTCCAAATCGCGGAATACCCAGCCGATCTTCTCAAGTGGTTCGGTACTGCGTTCGCCGAGGCACAGCGTTCGGACCGCTTCTTCGCAGTTGGGGCCGACGACAACCGCCATCACTGAGTGCTCCACGTCGGGGCCGATGAATACCTGATCAAGCATGTCGCCCCACTCGTAACTCAACTCGGACAGATCATGGACGACGCCCCACGGCTCGAAGGCATCAATCCCAGCCCTCACCATCGCTCTCATGTAACGGGCGTCAGCGTTTCCGCCAGATCCAAATCCATAAACCCCGATGTACTTAATGACCAGGATTTCCAGGTACGGCTTCTCCGAAGAAGGACCGGTGAAGTAACGAACCTCGATCTTACTCAACTCCTGAAGTCGGTGTTCGGTAAGTTTCATCGCCGCCTCAATCGTTGAACACGAACTCGGGAGTGTTGATGAGCGCCCACATCAGGTCTTCGGTTGCAGCGCGGCGAGAAGCCGAAGGCTTCTCGAAACGCTTCACGGCGGCTGTGCTTTCAGTATCCGTCGGCATGCGGCCATACGCCAGCAGGTAAAGCTCGTCCACGATCTCGGCGGGCGTCTTGGCGCTCTTGGCGAGCGTTGCACAACGGCCCGCGTCGTCGGTCACCTTGCGGTAAAGGTTCGGCGCGTTCATCAGATGCAACGCCTGCACCACGGTCGTGTCGGGGGTGCGTTCGCAGGGCGGGTCGGCGTTGGGGTCGGGTCGGCCGAAGCTGTCGAGGAACACCGATTGTGCGCGGGCGGTCCACACTTCCATCGCTCGTGAACCGGGCGGCATGGCCTCGAACCGCTCGGGCACGCCGGTCACGTCGCTCACCATGTCGAGCAGCACTTCCGCACGCAATCGCTGGCGGTAGTGGCGCGAGTAGTTCCGCAGGTCGGCGGCGTTGCGGTCGTTCGGCGTGGTGGCGAGGCCGTAAGCGTGGCTCGCGGTGATCGTCTTGATAAGCGACTTCAGATCGTACTTGTTCTTGCGGAAGTCGGCCGCGAGTGCGTCGAGCAGTGCGGGGTTGCTCGCGGGGTTCGTGGCGCGGATGTCGTCCACCGGATCGACGATGCCGCGCCCCATCAGGTCGGCCCACACGCGGTTCACGATCACCTTGGCGAAGAACGGGTTCTCAGGTGCCGTCACCCAGTCGGCGAGCACGTCGCGCGGGTCGCGTTCGGGTGGAATGTCGAGTGGTTGACCGAGCAGCGGCGTCGGCGTCATCTCCTTGCCGGTGAGCGGGTGCTTCACCGTGCTGCCGTTGCGTTTGCCGCCGGTGCCGTCGCCAAGATAGATCGTTTCCTCGCTGCCCGAGATCGGAGCCGAGATGCCGGTCCCCTTGCGACCGATGCGTCCGAAGAACGCGGCGAAACTGTAGAAGTCGTCCTGCCCCCACACCTCGAACGGGTGGTGATGGCACTTCGCGCAGTCGAGCCTGACGCCGAGGAACAACTGGCTCACGAGCGTGGTGAGTTCGCCCGGTTCGCGGCGGTCGCGATACATCACCACCGCGCCGTTCGTGAACGTGCTCCCCTTTGCTGCGATGAGTTCGCGCACGAATTGGTCGTAAGGCTGGTTCTTGCGGAAGCTCTGCCGTAGCCATTGGTCGAGGTTGTACGTCGCCTTGATGCCGACGTGATAAGCGTTCGGTCGCAGCAGGTCGGTCCACTTGTTCGCCCAGAAGTCGCCGTACTCGGGGCGTTGCAAGAGTGCTTCAATCAGCCGCTCACGCTTCTTCGGGTTCTTCTCCGCGAGGAAGGCACGCACTTCGTCCGGCGTGGGAAGCCGGCCGATCACGTCGAGGAACGCACGTCGGTGAAACGTGGCGTCGTTCGCGCTCTCCGATGGCGTGAGGTTCAGCTTTTGGAGTTTCGCCCACACGTGCCCGTCGATGAAGTTCGCTCGCGGTAGCGCTTCGTAGACTGCGGGGGGAACGGGTGTCGGCAGCGGAATGAGCACGGGGCACACGGCGAACTTCTCGGCGAAGCGAGCCATGATCGTCGCTTCGCCCGGAATCGGCCCGGCCTTCACGAGTCCGTTCGCATCGACTGCCGCGTACACCGATTCACTGCTGGAGAACTGCGAGAGTGCCGTCACGTCGCGTTTCGTGCCATCGGAGTAGTGTGCCGTTACGGTGAGTTGCTGCGTGGCCTTGAAAACCATCACGCTGTTGTCGGGGCTGACTGTCACCTTCAGCAAATGTGGCGCATCGGCGGGCGTGCGAGGGCAACCGGCGGCGATCCAGCGTTCCAGTGTGCGATACGCGGCATCGCCCTCGTGAATCTTCTTGCCGCCACCGTGAGGTGTGAGGCCGCTCGCTTTTCGGAGGAGCAAACTGAATGTGGAGTTCGCAGGGAAGATACGCCGGCCGCGAGCTTCCGTGACGATGGCGTTGTAATCGAAGTCGTGATCGAACGCGAGGAGCGAAAGCTGGAAGCCGTTCTGGCCGCGAGCTTTCCCGTGGCAAGGGCCGGAGTTGCAGCCCGCACGCGTCAGGATCGGCTGGATGTCGCGCTCGAACGTGGGGGCAGGGTCCGCAGCGCACACCGGCGACGCAGTGAAGGAGCAAAGCACGGAGAGTAGTAAGACGATACGCCGCATGGGTGGGTCTGCGGGGAGGAGGCGGCAGGCGGGATAGTCTGAATATACCCCGCTGTCTCCGGCGATGCCAGCGAAACCCCAATCAAGTTGTGGTGCAGTTCCGCGTCTCCGTTATACCGTCCTGCTGGAGATGCACTCAGCCAGACATGAGAACGACCTTTCACGTCGATTCCGGGCGGAGGGGGGACCCCGTTTCAGGAATCGTTTTGGAGTTCGGAATCGACCACATCTGTCCGGAATAATCAATATCAGAATGTCATCAAGAACAGTTCAATTGTGCGGTTGCGACGAATTCACCTCTCACAAGAAACGTGACCAAGTCCGGAATCATCCGAACCAAGTCCGGAACCATCGGAGCCAGGGTCAGGGGGTCACAGACTCGGCTCAAGAGCGTCGAACAGTGTGGTTCCGATGCGCACCAGGGTCGCACCTTCCTCGATCGCGACCTCGAAATCGCCGCTCATTCCCATCGAGAGTTCCGGCAGTTCCAACCCCGAGCGGCTCCGTAGTTGGTCACGCAGTTGTCGCAGTTCGACGAACGTCGGGCGGGCGTCTTCGGGGTTGTCGGAATAGGCGGCCATCGTCATCAGGCCGCGGAGCGAGACTCCCGCGAGTGTCGCGGCTTGGTCGCACGCGGCCGGCACCGCTTCGGGGGAGAAGCCGCCCTTGGCGGCTTCTCGGCTGCAGTTCACTTCCAGCAATACGGGCACGGGCTTCCCCTGCTTCGTACCGAAGGCCGCGAGCGCTTCCAGCACCCGTTCCGAATCCACCGAGTGAACCAGCGTTACCAGGGGAATGGTGCGGTCGATCTTGTTCCGTTGCAGGTGGCCAATCAGGTGCCAGCGTGCGGTCGGCACGGCGGCGGCCTTCTTCCACAGTTCCTGCGGGCGACTCTCGGCCAGGTTGTGCATTCCGAGTTCGAGCGCGAGCGCGGCCACGTCGCACGACACGGATTTCGTCGCGGCGACGAGCGTGACGGTGGCGGGGTCTCGCCCGACTCGCTGGCACGCGGCGGCAATCCGCCCCCAAACGTCCGCCAACCGCTGCGTGAGAATACTGCGGGTGTCCGGTGTCATCCTGGGGGCCATCCCAACTCGCGGCCGCCGAGCAGGTGAACGTGCAGGTGTGGCACCGTTTGCCCGCCGTGTTCGTTGCAGTTCACCACGAGGCGGTAACCCTTCGCGAGGCCGAGTTCCTTCGCCAACTTCACGCCCACCAGCATGAGGTGCCCGAGCAACGCCTCGTCGCTCTCGGCGGCGTCGTCGAGCGTGCGGATCACCTTGCGAGGGATGATGAGCACGTGCGTGGGAGCCTGGGGGCGAATGTCGTGGAACGCGAGGCAGCGGTCGTCTTCGTAGGCGATCTTGGCGGGGATCGTCTTGTCGAGGATCTTGAGGAAGATGTTGTCGGCGAGCATGTGGGGTTCCTCGGCCACGGGTTGCGTGGTTACCATAGCGGACCGCCAACAAGCGAGCAACCAACGCGACGCGGAGCGAGGGAGCCACGAATGCCCTGGGTGATCGGAATCGACGAAGCGGGATACGGGCCGAACCTCGGGCCGCTGGTGCAATCCGCAGTGGCAGTACAGCTTCCTGAGAGCGACACTGCGGGCTGGAAAACGCTCAAGCCTGTCGTGCGGCGGTGTGGCGAGAAAGGCGAGCCGTGGCGGTTGCTGGTGGACGATTCCAAGAAGGTCTACACACGCGGCGGGCTGGAAGCTCTGGAGCGTGCCGTGATGATCGCTTCGCCGTCGCTCCCGGCAACGCTCGGCGAGTTCCTCATGGGGCTGACTCTGCCGTGGGTCTGTGGTGAGCTTGCGGGGGAAGCGTGGTACGACGCGGCCGACGCGATCCCCACCACCGTTCCACTCGAAAAGTTGCAGGAAGAGCGTGCGACCGTCGGCGACGCCTGGCGTGGAATCGACGCGGCGTTCGGGCCGTTCCTCGCGGCAGTCACCCCCACCCCGCGGTTCAACCGCATCTGCGACGAGAGTGGCTCGAAGGCAACGGTTCTCGGTCGCGGGTTCGTGGAACTCCTCGGCGGAGTGCTGGCGGAACTCCCCAAGGACGACGAGCCAATGGTGGTGACGTGCGACAAACAGGGCGGGCGGAACTTCTACGCGGGGATGATTCAGGAAGCGTTCCCGGATGGCTGGGTCATCGCGGAACGGGAGTCGGGCCTGGAGAGCCGGTATCGCGTGGAGATGTTGGGGCGGCCGGTCACGATCACGTTCCGACCGCGAGCCGACGACGAGAGCGTGGCAGTGGCGCTGGCGTCGATGGTCTGCAAGTATCTACGGGAACTTTCCATGAAGCAGTTCAACGCTTACTGGGCCACGCACGTCCCCGGCATCAAGCACACCGCAGGCTACCCCGTGGACGCGAAACGCTTCTACGCCGAGATTCAACCCGCCATGCAGAAACTCGGCTTTACCGAAGATCAAGTGTGGCGGAAGAAGTAGTTACTGATCGGCGAACGGGGCGTGTCACTTCTTCTTGAGCCAGCCTGCGAGGGCGTTCATGCCAGCCGACATGACGTTCCCCAGTTGGTCGGCCATCTTCCCCACGGGTCGCTCGCCTGCCGCGGCGTCGAACGCTTTCAGAATCGCAGCCCCGCGAGCGTGGTCGAGGTGCGATACCACAACCGACACCAGCCCATCAACGATGCCGAACGTCTCGCCGCTGCGAGCACACACCGGCACAATGTCCGCGGCACGCGGCCCGACCTGTTCCTTCACCGCGGCAACACACTCCCGCATGTTCGCTTCTTTTGGTCGCGAGCCCGATTTCCAGTCGTAAGGCGGTGCCCACTCGGCCTTCGGGCTCAGCAAATCCACCTGATTCACCACCGTCACAACAGGAGGCATGCGAAGGTGCGGCTTCTCCGCGAACCACGCCTTCAGCCGGTCGAGCAGGTCCACGTCGGCCACGCGGCCCGGACTCATCGCAGGCGTAACAAGCAGAATCAGGTCGGCATCGCGCGACGCCTCGACCGCAGCGGCGAAGTCGTGATCGCTGACTTGTTCACCGTATCCGCTGGTGTCGAACAACGTCACCGGTTGGCCGCCGGCTAGCTTCGTGTCGTACCGGATGCCACTGGCAACGGGAAGACGATCCACCGTCGCGAGTTGCTTTCCGAGGAGTGCATTCACGAGGCTCGACTTCCCCGCTTTAACTGGCCCGAGCACTGCGATCGTGATGGCCTTGGTTGGCGCGGCTGGTGTCGCGGCCGTGGCACCCGGGGTCGTGGCTTCGACGGTTGCCTCCGCTGTAGGTCCGGCCGTGCGATCCGCGACGTTATCGGCGGGCGGTTCCTGATGAGCCGCCAGGATCTCGCGGTAGCGTTTTACCCCGACCTTGAGCCGGCCGCTATTCAGCTCGATGAGATACCGACCAACTTGATGGATGTATGCGGTGTGGAACCACAGAATCAGGTTGCTCTGGATGCGGTTCATCAGCGTGCCGATGGCACCACGAGAGGCGAGATACCGTAATCCCGTGGAGATAGGGCTTACGACCGCGGCCCCAACCCAGTACACGTCCTGACCGGCTTTGTAGAGGTTGTATGCCTTCTTTGCTCGCTTCACGTCGCGGATGCGGAGCATGTGAACGCCGGGGATGTATTTCTGAACCATCCCTTCCAGGTCGGCTGCCGCCAACTCAACGCAGGCGAGCACTTCGGGGAGCGTCAGATTGTCGAAGGGGTCTTCCGAGTCGGGGTTAAAGACGAGCCCGACCTCGGTCGCAAGATCAAGTGCGATCTCGGTATAGTGTCGCGCGTTACTGATCTGGTCGAGAGAGACGGACTCGAACGACTTGGCCTTCGCATCCACCTTTTCCCACGCGATCCTGTCGCGGTCGGTCCAGTACCCCGGCGGCGGCACTTCCGTCTTGGGGAGAACACCGCCACCCCGCCGGGTCCAGCGCCACGAGAGAAAGTACGCAATGCCGAAGCACGCCAGCAGCGGCCACCACACCCAGAGCCGGTCGTGCTCCCACAGGTAATAGCTGCCGAACCCGATCAGTGTCGCGGGCGGCGTGAGGAACATCAAGGCGAGCAGGACCAACCGGGCGCGGTTCATGAATCACTCCGAAGGCCACAGACGGTCACGAGTTCACGGGGCTTGCGGTTTCTGTAGCCGCGGTTGCGGCGACCGAGGGTCAACTCCGAAGCAATGGCACGCGGATCAAGAGGATGAACCGCGGGTCAAGAGGATCAGAGAAGAGAATTAACCACAGAGTCACAGAGACGAAATCAAAACACCTAGACAATGCAGGGTTGTGAACATCATTCTTCTCTAGGTTTTGTCTTCTCTCTGTGCTCTCTGTGACTCTGTGGTTAATCCTGTTTTTGTTTGATCCTCTTCATCCGCGGTCCATCTGCGAGATCCGCGTGCCATTGCTTCGATTTCATTCCTCCGGTCGCTGACGCTCCCGGCTCGCCAACTTGCATGGTTACCGTTCGCTTTTCCACTTCTGCTCGGCAGCAGTGTACTGCTCCTGGTAATACGCCTTCAGCGTCTGGGCGTCCGGAACGTGTCCCGCACACGCAGCCTGGAAGTAGTAGCACAGCGCGCGACCCAGGGCGTATGTCGAGGCTCCGCCCACGGCGGCTCCCACGGCAGACCCAACCACCGGGATGAACTTCGTCGCCTGACGTGCAAGCTGGCGCGACATCAGGCCCACGCCCACCGCGGCCGCGATTTCCTTGAACCGGGCGTGAGTCATCGCCTGGCCGTACTGCTTCGCCAGATCGGTCGCCATGCGGGCCTGGATTCCCGGAATGATAATCATGTCCACGAACGGGATGGGCACGGCCCCGGCGGTCGCGGCCAGCGTGCTGTATCCCAGGATGACCGGTTCGGCGTGCCGCATGTGAACGTCTTTCAGCGCGTCCGTGGCCTCCTTGAGCCGGATCAGCGTTTGGCGATATGCTCCGGGGAGTGTCTGCAAGAGCGTGGCCTTCAACTGATCGCCACCGTAGTGAGGCTCAGGGAAGCCATCCTCGGGCCGCGTCAGGTCGATTGGTACGAGGAAGTCGTACATCCCGGCGAACGCGCGGGTGTGCTCCTCGATGCAGCGGCGGAGGTCTTCGGGAACGCCCTCGCTCCCCGGGTTGGCGAAGGGATAGGGCGTCGGGTGCGGTTGACGGGGGATCGCCTCGTGCAGCGTGGAGACGCACAGGACAACCGGCCGGGATGGGTTCGCGGCCCGTATCGGCCCGAGTGCCGCTCGCACGTTCCCCTGGGCGAAGTCGGTCGCCTTCACGGTCACCACGACAACATGCGCCTGGCTGTCGAGCGCCGCGATATCGTCGGCCGCGTTGTACCCCGGTTCGTCGAGCCCTCGCGTATCGAGAAAACCAAGTAGGGGGGCGTCGGTGCTGGGGAAGTCGAAGCGGCGTGTGGTCTTGGTTGTGGGTCGGAACCCTGCCCCGATCACAGCATCGTCGGCACCAGTCAGGAACTTGATGATGGACGTCTTCCCGGACTGCGTCTTGCCGACAAGCCAGAAGACCGGTGCGGGGGTCTTGCTCCGAAGTTCGTTCAGCGTGGCGTCGAGATCGGGTGGTCGGTCGCCGCCGCCCCCGAACATCCGCTTGATGGTGCCCAACAATCGGCTCATGTGTGCCTCCCAGCCTGATCGGACACTCGGAACGGATCGGCTCGCCACAATCGCACACAGGGTTGGGCTTGACCTTCCCAGGCACGCTCGCTATCCGGAGCGATCATTCTAGCCATTCACTCCGCCGGAGGCGGGGACGGGGCGCGACATGGACGCGATACGCGGCAATCTGAAACTGTATGCAGGGAACTTCGCGTTCCTGCCGGAGAGCGGCGTGTCCGAACCGGTCACCCCATCACGGCAATCGCTCGTCGCCCGCCAACAGCCGGACGCCGTCGCCCTCGCCAACCGCGAACTCATCCGGCCGCTGGGTCACAACCGCGCAGCCTGCGGGTTCGTACCGTTCACGGCCGCCTGGTACGACGAGTTAGAGCAAAAGCGATACCAAAGGCACGGATCGTGGCTCTCCACGGCGCTGGAGTTCGGCCGCCACCCGGGAGAATCGCTCCTTCACCTGGGGCCGGGCCTGGGGAGCGACGCCGTTCGGTACGCCCGAACAGGCACACCCGTCACGGTTGGGCTCACGGACAGCGATCACCCCGAACTCGTCCGTGAGAACCTCTCGCGGCACCTGCTTCCGATTCGAACTGTGAACGTCGGCGGCACAGCGCTTCCATTTCCGGACGGTGCGTTCGACGTGGTTTCATTGAACGCCCTGCACGACTATGCGCCGCCCGCCCCGTCCCGTGTCTCCGAGTTGTTCCGTGTCCTGAAGGCTGGTGGCAAGGTCATCGGACTGTTTCCGGCGCACTACGACGCGGGCTACTGGCAAGATCTGATCCTTCCGTTGCAGTGGCTCTACTGGCAGCGACCGGCCGACCCCTCGACGGGGGCGAAGGTCACCTCGCGGCAACTGCGACACACGTTCCAGGCGTTCCACGAGTTCAAGGTCGCGAAACGGCACCTTCGCCGGTCGGAACTGCCTCACCCGTGGCGAATCTTGCCGCTGGTGTTCCTCGAACGGTTGATCGGCCGCATCCTCGTTTTCAAGGCGTTGAAGCCACTCTCCGCCCGAAGTGGCCTGACCGTGCCGCTCGCCGCGTGACAGGATTCACCCCGCGATTCCCAATCCTTCGCGCAGTCGGGCGATCTGCTCTGCCATCGGCCGAGGGGCGGACGGCGTCGGCTTGCCGCGTTCACCTTGCACCTTGAGCCACACGAACGTCGGTGCCGTACCCGCGATCGCTTCGGCTGCCACCGCGTCCCAATCCTCTCGCGATTCGCAAGTATAGACCCGCGTGAACCCAGCCCCGCGTGCGATTGCGGCGAAGTCCGTGCGGCCTGCGTTCGCCACGGGTTGCCCACCGGTCACTTCGTAGAGCCCGTTGTCGATCAGCACCACGGTCAGCGGAACCGCGAACTGCGTTGCCGTGATGAGGCACCCGAGGTTCATTAGCAAGCCGCCGTCGCCGACGAGAACGACCACCGGTTGCCCAGGCCGCGCCAAACACAATCCCAGCGCGAGCGGAACGCCCTGCCCCATGCTCGACGGCAGATAGTGGAAATCCCGCAGCGAATCGGAGAGTTGGGGCCAGATCGCGACCGAGCCCATGGTCGTCACGACGACATGATCGCGCCGCCGGGCGGCCAGCACTTCCAGCGCTTCGCGGTGTGTCATCACGGCAAGGTTCCTCTCCCAGGGCGACGCGGTGTTTCACGTTGGGTAATCGGGGTATTTCAAGCCCCCCTCGCTGGCGCTTTTTGAAGTAGCGCTATTGGGCGTGGCTTTTTGGTTTTCACCCCGAAGGGGTGGGACAACATAGCCCAGGGCAAGACAGCGAAGCTGTCGCCGCCCTGGGTTCGGCGTCCCAGTCAGAGTGCAGCCTGAAGGGCTGCGACATCACGCCTTGTCTCAGCCCTTCAGGCTGTAACACAAGCGGTCCCAGGGCGTTGCCCTGGGCTATCTTGTCACAGCCTTTCAGGCTGAAAACCACCGACAATGAACAAAATCGCAACTCCAAAACTGGCAATCAGGGCTCGCCTGGGAATGCTGAGCTTTCTTGGCGAACCCTGAGCGAGGGGGTCTTGCCCACCCAAACCCAATCTCTGGTAGCCCTGGGTTCCTCTCCGATTCGGGACGGACGACCCCGGAGGGATAGTCTATACTCCGCACCGGGCGCAACGATACGGCTTGCCCGGCGATTCCGCAGCCCCCGGACACCCATGATCGACCCCATTGCCATGCTTCGCCCGCGTCGGAAGATCGCGGGAATCTCCGCCATCCTTCTCCCGTTCACGGCCGACGGCAGCACCGACTGGCCCGCGTTCGCAGCGCACTGCGTTCGCACCGCAGATGCCGGGCTGACCCCCGCCGTGAACATGGACACCGGCTTCGCCAACCTGCTGACCCACGAAGAACGGGTGCAGGTGCTCGACGCCACGCGCTCGGCCCTCGGCGGGCGACCGTTCGCCGCCGGGGTGTTCGTGGGCGACACGCCCGGTGCCCCCTTCAACCGTGAGGGTTACCTGCGGTCGATGGCCCCCATCGTGGAACACGGCGGCACGCCGATCATCTTCCAGAGCTTCGGCCTGACGGGCTTACCCGATGAGCAGTTGCATGCCGCCTACGACGAGATCGGCCGGCACTGCGACGGGTTCATCGGCTTCGAGCTGGGAAGGATGTTCGCGCCGTTCGGGAAGATCTACTCGCTGGAGGTCTACCGCGGGCTGATCGGAATCACGAAGTGCCTGGGGGCGAAGCATTCCTCGTTGCATCGCGAACCGGAATGGCAGCGGTTGCAGTTGCGCGATCAGCTTCGGCCCGACTTCCGCGTGTACACCGGCAACGACCTGGCCATCGACATGGTGATGTACGGCAGCGACTACTTGCTCGGCCTGAGCACGTTCGCCCCGGACCTGTTCGCGAAGCGGGACCGCCTCTGGGAGAGTGGCGATCCGGGGTTCTACGAGTTGAACGATGTGTTGCAGTATCTCGGCTTTCTGGCGTTCCGCGACCCAGTGCCAGCCTACAAGCACGACGCGGCCATGTTCCTGAAGTTGCGGGGCTGGATCGGCTGCGATAACACACACCCGCGAAGCCCCACGCGACCGGAAGCCGATCGCGCTGTCCTTCGAGGCATCGCCACCCAACTGGGTTTGTGAGTGGCCGCGATTACCGGGCTTTTGCTGGCTTCTCGACGACGATCTCCCAGGTGGTCTGATCTGGGACGGTGAACGTGAGCCCGGAGGTTGCTGGATTTGTGAAGCGTTCGTGGATCAGCGGCTTCGGGTCGAGGAGAACCTGGTCGCCGCTCGGTTGCTGGATCGCCCCCACGATGTAGACACGGTACGTGCCGACCGGAACGCCGTCGCGCGGCGTGTGTGTCCCCATCACAAACGTCCCGTCCGGTTGAATCGCTCCCCACGACCCGGTCAGCGCGTCCCCGGTGTCGATGCTCACCCGGCCGGTGGTGAGCGGCGACCCGTCGGAGAACCGAACCTTCCCCTGAACTGGGAAGATGCTCTGCCCGGAACATCCACAGCACGCCAGCACGGCCGCCAACCAAAGTCTTGAACGCACGGCGAATCCTCATGCGGGGTGAGTGTCAGGGGAGTTCCAGCACGAGCCCATCGCGGACGTGGCCGAGGCGACGAAGGGTTTCGAGTGCCAGACTGCTCGGCAACGCTCGCACACTGCCATCGGCCATGACGAACTGGGCAACGCCCGGGTGCCAGGAGCCGATCTGGGGAGTTCCGTTGCGGGTCAGCCCCTCGCCTTCGGTTGGGTCGCGGGCGATGCCATTGCTCACGTTGGCTTGCATCCAGGTGCCGCCGTAGCCACCGGGGCCGTTCCCACGTGCCCAGTACAGATAGCCGTCGTTCCCGTCGTTCCAGCTTCCTCCGCAGCACTTGCCGATCGAGGACGGAACGAGGTGCCGTTCCGCAAAGATGGCCGTATTGCTGAGGCCGTCGCTGAGGCGGGTGAAGGTGTCGCGTGGCCGCCAGCCTTGCTGCGGCTCGTCGATGGGGTAAGTGATGGAGCCGAACGTCTGGCCGTTCTCTTCCGTGGGCACCGCCCACGGAGTGAGGCTCTGGATGGTGGTTCCCGCGGCAGGGATAGAGGTGGGCAACTGTGCAAGGTTCTTGCCGTGAGCAGTCCGTGCGATCCGGAGTGCCTGGAAGTGCTGGTTGTTCAGGTTCGCGCTGAACACGTTTTGGGAGCCGACGACCACGACAGCGTAATCGCCGACCGGCCAGTTCCGGCTCCACAGGTTGAGGAACGACTTCCCACGCCGCGAGGGGCAGAGGAATGTTCGCACCTGGCCAGCACTGCTCGTGAGCAAGGTTTGGTTGGCCGCCGACTGGGAAGCTGTGACGGAGCCAACGACCCCGGCCTGGGTGTACGCCTCCCAACTGATCGAGAACGCGCCCGCCTCGTAGTTCAACCCGCTCGCCAAGTTCCCCTGCTCGATGTACGGCAGGATCAGGGCGAACACGTTCAGCCCCGTGTCGCCGGTGATCGCTGGCGGCAGCCCGCCGATCGCGTCGTGGTAACTGTGAACGGCGAGGCCGATCTGCTTCATGTTGTTCGCGCACTTGGTTCGGGCCGCAGCCTCGCGAACCTTTTGCACGGCCGGTAACAATAACCCAATCAGGATCGCGATGATCGCGATCACCACCAACAGTTCGATCAGCGTGAAGGCACGCCGTCCGGCAGCACGAGTGGGCATTGGAGAGCCTCCGGTATGAATCCGGCAACGAACGAAGAACGACGGAACCGCGAATCTATACTCGAGCGTTCTGAACTGAGACATTCCTGGCGAGCCGCCCGTGTTAACGGGCGGGTTCAGCCAACTACCCGCCCGTTAACACGGGCGGCTCGCCAACTCTGATCGTTGACCGCTCGGTGTATCAACTCGCGTCACGGAATCGGTGTCACTGTGCCTGGCGGAAGATTGCCACGCGGGTGGTAGACGGCTTTCCCCCACGTTGCCGCACGCTGGAAATTCCAGCCGGTCTCACGGGGGTTCGTCACATCAACCAACTGTCCCTTCCACACCTTCCCGGACTCATCGGCCCAGTGAACGAGCCACGAGGCGGCCAGGGTATCGCCGGCACGCGGCGGGTCGGTTGCCGCGTGGAGCAAGTCCCAGGAAATCGCGTACTCCATCGTGTAGCCGTGGCCGTCGGCGTCTTCGCGGAACGCACCGCGGTAGCCGGGCGGGTTCACGAGGCCGCCGTGGAAATCCATGCCGTAGCGAACCTGGAGGCAGGCTTCGTGCGTTGGCTGGTGGAACCACAACATGAGGAACGAGAGCTTGTCGTTGGTGTCGATTCGGTCGGTGGGGCGGAGTCGCCGGGTGGTGGGTGGCCCCTCGGCGGTCAGCGGCCAGCCGGCCACGCGGTCGGTGGAAAACCGCAGGGCAACGCCGCCGCCGCCGCCGTAGAGTTCTCGCCTGTCGCGGGGCGAAATCTGGCTCCGCATCGGGAACGGGTCGCGGACGCGGGCCGCCACGTACAAGTGTTCGGCGTCGTACATCATCGCGGCGGTCACCGAGTGGTTCTCGCCGTACGGCGGCTCGCACGCGGCGTGGAACTGACCGGTCAGATCCCAGTCCGAAAGTTCGGCATCGACGGCGATCACGCCGGGTCTGGGAACGATGTGGACGGCATCAAACGCGGCCCGGTTGTACGGGTAGGTGCCACGGCCGGTCGGGTCGTCCTTCCCAGGGAGAACCCGGACGAATCGCTCGGGCCAGAACGGGACCGACTCGACCGAACCCGCGACACGAACCGCCCGGCCGCCGTCAAGCATCTGAGCGGCAGGGTTCTCGCCAGCCGCCTTTCGGGTCGCCACGATTTCCCCGGAGTACACCTGAAGGATGGTTTCCCCGGCCGCCTCAACCTGAACCCCGTACTCGGTTCCGCGGTCGGCAACTCGCGCGGTCGGCGTCTCGAGCGAGAACCCCGCCCCCGCCGCCAACGCACGAACGACGACCTGCCCCGCGTGCAGGAACGCGCCGCCGGCGTTCAAGAGTTCGATCTCGGCCGGCCCTTCGATGACAGCAACCGCTCCCGAACCGAACGCGATCTCGGCAACGCCCGAGTCGAGCTGGAAACGCCCGGCCGCGAGTGGCGATCCGGGCACAGGCGCAGCGGAACCGTGCCAGCGAGCGGCAACGGAGTTCGTGAGCACCGCCACGACCGGCGGATTTGTCGCCGGTCGGATCAGGACCACAGCAAGGAGCAACGTGGCAGCGACCGCAACCCCCAGAAGGACCGTGCGCACACGCGGCCGCCGTGGTTCCGCTTTCTTCGGTGGCACACTGCCTGGACCAAACTCGGCTTGCAGGCGAGCGTGGATGGTCGTGATTTCGAGGAAGGATCGTTGAGCGGCGGGGTTATCGCGAAGGAGCGCCGACAGGCGGGCGGCGTCCGTGGCGTTCAGGGCGCCATCGCAGTACGCCTGGGCGAGAGTTCGGAGTTCGGCCGTCATACCCCTCCCTCCCGTGCGAGTGCCGCGGTTACACAATCGTGCAGGGAAGCCCGCACCCTTTGGAGCGCCTTGTATAGCCCCTCGGCTCCCACGCCGAGGCTGGCCGCAACGTCCTTCACTGTCTGATCTGCCCCGTACACTTGTTCGATCAAGGTTCGGCTCTTTGCGGGAAGCTTGTCCAGGCACTCGGTCAGGGCCGTCTGACGCTGCTGGAAGTAGTCGTCGTCCGCGAGCAGGCGGTCCGCAAGCTGGTCAATCAGGTCGGGGTCGAGAACGGCACGGTTGCGATATCCGGCCCGAATGTGGTGGCGAATGTGGTTCCGCGCAATCCCGCAGAGCCAAGCGAACAAGTCGCGGCTCGATTCGTACCGGCCCCGTTCCTGCCACGCTGTGAGGAGCGATTTCTGGAACAGGTCTTCGGCGTCAGCACGAACTGGGACCAACCCGGCGATGTACCGGTACAGGCGGGTTTGGAGCGGGATCAGCCCGGTCACGAACCAGTCGTCCGGTCCGCCGGGGGATTCGGCGGGAACCACACAACCTCCACAAAATCTTCACTCAACAGGACATTGCCCAACCCGGCTAAAACTGGACAAGAATACCGGCCCAAATGAAGGGAGCCAGGGTTTCGCGGTGGAAGAGAGAAAAAATGAGACTGTCGCACCAACGGTGCCAGGATGCCCGAAAGACCAACCGAAATCGCTT
>PNLP01000031.1 GCA_013823135.1 Planctomycetaceae bacterium | reverse complement strand
AGGGGGGCCGATTACGAATCGCACGAGCAACTCCTCGCTGTCGCTGCGGAAGAAGAACGTGAAGGTGCGTCGCGCAACGCCTGGACTTGTTGTCGCGGGAGCGTTTCGGTTCGTCGGCTCGGAACCGCGCACACACATTGCGACTGATGCAGGTTCCCTCACTTCGGATTGACCCACGGAAGCCGCAGCAACCCATACCCAGTCCGGTCGTGCTGCCACTCGGTGTAGTACGCGAGCGAACGGTGCTTGTGAAACTTCTCCACCAACTGTTGCCACCGCACCAAATCCACGAGTCGCAGGGACAGTTCGTACCCGCTCCCCAACCCGCCACCATAAGAGTAGTTGATCCCGGCGTCCTTGATGGCTGCGAAGATGGCTTCCTTGTCACGCTCTCGTGCCGCCACTTGTTGCTGTGTGGCAAAGCGACCGGGATGGTGGCGAAAGACGATGACGCTGATATCCGGCCAGTCAGTGCTGGTCAGGGTTGAGAGGAGAAGAAGCGGCGCGGCCAGTACCATCGAACGATCTCCATGCTCACGCAGTGACAAACCGCGATGGGGCAACGTGCGAATCCCTGTGGATGTTACCACACGGTTTCGCGCTCGATCTGCTTCCGCGTCGGCAATCGTGCGAGAGTCGCGTCACGGTGTCGCTGGCGGTTTCCACTTGAACACCCGACCGGCCAACGATATTGCCCGTCACCGCGTGTTCCGAAAAGTAATCGCTGCGCGAACGTCACCAACCACCCTCACCAATGGGAAGGGGCCAGCCGTGAACGACCAGACGCCTTACGTCGTGGATAACAAGTGGATCGTGTTCGCCAAGACCACGATGGAAGCAACCATGAGGTTCCGCAACGAGTGCGACGCGAACAAGTGGCCGAGCGTTCGGCAGGCGAACGTGCAAGACGTGGCCAAGCTGCCGCCGTTGGTCTCGCTCGGCAACCGCCGTGCAGCGTGATCTGCTCGATCACGACGCGAACACGTCCGCCATCGCCTTGACCGATTCGACACCGTACTACGCGACGAGCAGTTTCACGGTGAGCGCGAGTTCAGCGGGATCGCCCGTCTTCGTCGCGGTCGGCTTGCCATTCGAGTGAGCGGGCGTGCTTGCACTTGCAGGTTTGCTCACGGGTGCAGGTGCAGTTGCCTTCGCTGGACCGGGCGGACGGCCACCCTTGCCGGTTGTCCCCGTACCCTTGTTGGGTTTGCTTTTGACTGTGCTGAAGACGTGATTCGTCAACTCCAACTTGAAGTTGTCTCGGGAACTCTTGCAGCGACGCCCTTCACAACCAAGTCGTTCTCATTCACTTCTTGTGCCGATACACCCACACGACACCGTTGTCGTTGCTGTCGCCCGCGACGTGGCAGAAGTATGCGTTCAGTTCGCGGTCGTAACAGGTGTTCGCAGCGAATGGGAACTTCGGGCCGTCCGCCGGGAAGGGAATGGGGTCCGCCCAGGAGTTCGCTTTCGGGTCATACACATAGACCCCGGTCTTCTTGCCGGTGAAGTGGATCGCCACGACGAGATCGAGCCGAGCGTCGTACTCGTAGAACGCGGCGTTGGTGTTCGCTGGTTCCGGGGCGGTGCCAGTGGGTTTCAAGTGGCTCCAGGTGTTGCTCGCGATGTCGTAGGCCATCAGACCTTCCCCTTTTGAACCGTCGCCGTCGTTGCGGTAAATCCGATTCCGTTTGGAATCGAAGCAACCGCAGGCGTCGTAACCCTTGGGGCTTGGCCCTTTCGGCTTCGCATCGGTCCACTCGTTCTTGGCGGGATCGTAAATCGCAACGGTTGCCGAACCCACGGCGAAGAACTGCTTCTTGGCTGGGAGATAGTGCAGTTGCGGAAAGCCGCCCGCGCTCACTTCCATTTTGTTGCTCGTCAGCGAGCATTCAAACTTGCCTGACGCCACGTCGTAGAACCATGGGGAGTAGACTACTTTCTTTTTGCCCTTCAACTGCGCTTCGAGCAGCTTCAGTCCCTCGTCCATCTGCTTCTCGCCGCCCAGGAAGTACCGGGGGACCGGCCCGCCCGCCGTGCCGTTCCAACTCAGGAAGGCGAACTTCTTCCGGTCGGAGTCATAGGCGAGATACCCCCAGGCGTGAACCAGCGTGTGAACCGGTATGGGTTGTTTGTCCTTGTCGATCAACTGGCCGTTGTCATCAATGACAAGTTCCTTGTCATTGACCCGTTGCGTGAACGTCTTCGTGTTCGTACCGGGGTAGAGACAGTTCCATGCGTGAGTGTTGATGTCGTAGAACCACAGGTCGTCCATGATGTGGCCGTCAGGCTTGACGTAAGCGTGAACACCCTCGCCGAAGAGGAAGGCTCCTCGCTTGTCCGGTGCGAGGATCAGGGCTTTGGCCCCCCATGCACTGCCGCGTGCCTTGCCCCATTTCGGGTCGGCAGTGGGTGCGCCAAGATTCAGCCACTGGTTGTCGCCGAGTGCCTTGATCTTCTCGATATGCGCGCCGGGCTTGCTGGGCAGTTCTGCGAGCGGCCCCTTCTTGACCTTGTCATCGGCGAACACAGTCAGGCTAAAGGTGAAGGACGCGGCCAGTACCACCGCACACGAATGCATCATGACAAAGCTCCGTTTGAAGGTCACTCTTGCTGTACCGTTTCGTGCAATCGCCGACCGCTATCATCCGCAATCGACTTTGATTTACTACATGGTTGTCATTGTGGTTTTACCGCACTGGCGTACTGGATCGGCAGAATCTCCGCGACCTTCTCAACACCGGGTTTCACGACAGCGTGGAAAGGCAGTACGGCTCACGCAGCATTTCCCTCCCCAGCATCTTCCGGTTCTGTAGTTCCGGAACCGATCCACAGTTTTCTTTCAGATGCGGTTCGCTTGTTTAAGGGTTAGACTGGACCCCGCGTTCACGTCCAGAAGAGCTTGCCATGCGAGCGATGTTCACGGCTGGCGAAAGTCGGGGTGGAGCCGACACGTTGCCAAGTAACACTCGCTTGAAGGAAAGGGCTACCCATGTCCCGTCGCTGTTGGCTCGATTCCTGGCGTTTCCCCGCGTTCGTGGTGGTTCTCGCGCTGCTCATGCCAACCACGCTGCTCGCGGCAGAGCCGAAGATCGCGTCGCATCCCGCCCAACGCCCACTCCCGACGCCGATTGCACGTCCCATCACCAAAGGTCCGGCCTACTTCGTGGACGCGGGCAAAGGTGATGACACGAACGACGGCTCGGTGGCGAAACCGTGGCGGTCGGTTCAGTATGGTGTGCAGCGACTCAAGCCCGGCGACACGCTCTATCTGCGCGGTGGCGTCTACCACGAAAAGGTCTACCTGACGCGATCCGGCACACCGGACGCACCCATCGTGATCGCTTCCTACCCCAACGAACTCGCGGTGCTGGACGGCGGGTTGAAGGAGTTTCTCGATTCCCCGGCGATGAGTTGGGAGCCGTTCAAAGGCGGCGCAGCAGACGAGTACGTTTCCACGAAGACCTACCCGAACGCAGATGATCGCAAGACGCCTCACCAGTTCCTGCCCGCGTCCTGGGAACCGATGTGGGGAATTGAAGAACAGCGTCCCATCGCGTTGGGTCATTTTGCCGACTCGCTGGTGCCGCTCCACGGCTACCGGACAGTAACGGATCTGCGAGCGATCAACGAACTCCAGCCGAAGGACAAGAAAGCTGGCGGTGAGGGTGTGTACTGTGGGCCGGGGCTGTGGTTCAACCGCGAGACGAAACGCATCCACGCTCGGCTGGCTCACAACCAACTCGCGGGGCTGGGTACGCGAGCTTACCGAGGCGAAACCGACCCTCGCAAGCTGCCGATGGTTGTGGCGGCTGGGTTCGGCGACGACGTGTTGCGGCTCAACGGGATCAAGCACGTCCGCATCGAGGGGTTGGTGCTTCGTGGCGCGACTGGCAGTCCGATGATCCACGTTTATGGTTCGGAAGGTATTCACCTCGACCACCTGACCGTCTTCGGCGGCTTCCCGGCACTGCTGGTGAACGCATCTCAAAAAGTTCGCCTGACGCACTCGGCGTTTCGCGGGCTGGCGGCTCCATGGACGGGGCGAGCGCACATGAAGTATCGCGGCACGGCGACATATCAGATTGTCTTGCAGAATGGGCAGCCGGTGAACGAGGACATCGAGTTCGCCAACTGCGAGTTCACCGACGATCACGACTTCGCGTTCCTCCGCTACGCGAAGAATCTAGGGTTCCACCACAACTTCGTGGACAACTTCAACGACGACGGCCTGGAGTGCGGCTCGAAACTCCGCTGGCACACGGTCCACGTCTACCAGAACCGCATCGGGGCATGTCTGGGCGTGTTCCAGCAGCACGAAATCGACAAGGACGAATCGCCCGCCGACCACAATCCGGACTCGGGCGTGTGTGTCTACCGGAATGTCTTCGATCAGCGTGCTGGCGTTTACTATCAGTTGCCGAGCGAACCCGATCCGACCGGCGCATTCTTGAGAGCCGAGGGCCACCTCATCAGCGACCACGGCAGCCCGACTTACCCGGTGATGCGGGTGTACCACAACACGTTCCTGCGGCGGGAGCCGGTGTACCGCGACTACTTCCTGTTCGGCCTCGGGGCTGCGAACCTCCGCAACACCGAGCGTGATGTGTTCAATAACCTGTTCGTGCAAACCGACCGCGTTCCCGGTGCAGTCATCATCGGGAAAGACGCGGGCAGACTTCGCGAAGGCGGCAACATGCTTTGGGGGATGAAGGAAGGACCGACCGGCAAGGCGAACCCGTTCGCCAAGCTCCGCGCATCGCCGCTGTTCAAAGCGAGTCGCGAGTTTTACGAACCGGGCTGGACGACCGACGACCTTGTCACGGACCCGAAGTTCGTGCGGTTCGCGGACTCGGTAAATGACGCTTCCGATCTCAGTCTCGCGAAAGGCAGTCCGGCCATCGACACGGGGCTGACGATCCCGCTGAAGTGGCTCGACCCGCTGCGTGAGGCAGACGCGGGCAAGCCGGACATCGGGGCGATCCCCTTCGGGCGCGAAGCGTGGGGCGTCGGAGTAGACGGACGCATCCCCTTGTTTGGCGGCACACCAGGGAAGTGATGTGGAGCAGCTTGATGGTCGCAGTCCTCGTAATGGTCGCGATCTTCGCCTGCTCCGACGCACCTGCCGGGGAGTGGAAGCGGTTGCCCTCGTTGCCCGATAGGGAGGGTTGCTCCGTGGCCCACACGTTGCCGAGGCGGCAGGTGTTAACTCATCGCTTCACTTGACGATCATGCACTTCGGCAACGCCTTCTGGAGTTCCTTTAGCCCTTCGCCCGTCACCTGTGTGCCACGCAGGTCGAGGGATGTGAGGTTCGTGAGTGTTGCGAGTTCCTTCAACTGCTGTTATGCCGACCCGCAGCCGACCGAAACGCCGAGAAGTACGTTGCTCCGGTCAGTTGCCCGACTGCTATGGGATACACACCTCGCTCACAACAACCCACGGCCCGAAGGATGCGGTGTCGGCAACAGAATGATCGGTGGCAGCGGGTCGGCGATTTCCACGGCCACCCCCCACGAAGGCACCAGCCGAATTCCGTCGTTGGTGGGCGTGATTTCTCTCGGACCGTACCACTCTGCCCAGGGGTCTTCGGGCAGCCACCCCTTTGGAAGTTCAACCTGCAACTCGTGTCTCGTTATCACATGGCTCGGCAGCCGGTGTACGACGAGGAAGCCCAAACTCACCGCTCCGCCGCGTGCCGCGTCGTCGGGATCGCCCCAAGGCTGCGACCACCAGCCCCCGAGAAATCCCGCCCCCGCTCCACCAACCAGCCTAAATTCATCGTGAATGAATCCGGTGAGTTGTTCGTTGTTCCTGGCGAGGTTGGGGGAAAAGAAATCGCTCACACGGTCGCGTCCGGAGGGGCAAAAGTCCAGGCGGCAGGCGAAGTTGTCTTCAGTCCTCCGAAGACGGTCTCTCTGACGCCCTACTCAGGCCATTATAAACCGCCAATCGTCTCGGAGTCGATTGGGATTGATGCCTTCAAAAAGGCAGGCTTCACGGTGCACGGAGGATAAACACGGACTCTGCGACTCCGACCTGAGAACAGGAGAATTATGAACACCCTCCACTGTGGGGACGGGGCAACACTTGTGGACTACCCGCCGTCAATTGTCGCTGGGTATCTCAAAGAACATTCCAATGAAATTGCACTGGAATCAGAATTTAACTGGTTGCTTGTGGCGGAAGTGGCGGCTTCCAATGCGAATGACGCCAGTTTGCCGCAGGCAGACGCGCTTTCCTGGGCGTGGGTGGCAGTAACGGTGTATGACAAGCTCAAACAAGACACCACGAGCAAGAATGCGAGCAACTCATTCTCTACCAAAGCAATGCACATCCGAGTGAATATGATTCTCACCTACGGGGAGCAAGGGAACGAGAATCTGTGTGACCCTCGTCTGGTCGAAGAGTGGTTTTTCCGTGAATTGGACTACACGATGTCTGAAGCGGCGGAACTGCTCGCTACTTGGGCTACGGTTCCTCCAAAGGAACAATTTCAACTTCTATACCTTGAACTGCGTTTTCAAGTTGTAGAGAGACTGTTGGATGGTAGCTTCTGTCACCGTTCGACTGAGTTGCATGCGTGGAGAGAACTCCTGAATCGACAAAGAAATCCTGGATGAACAACCAAGGGCAGGCCATCGGCGCGGGCGCATTCGATGAAGTGTTAGAGTTCGGTGAATGGGCGTGGGTAAGCGTGGCGCACCGAATTGTTATCGCATCCGTTGGTCGGGTAGCCCCGGGCGGTTGCCCGCCCAGGGCCGGATCGTTCTTTGCAGTGGGTTGGTGTCATCGAACTTGGAGAGAACACCGTGTCGGTTGAGTGTGCCGATGGCGTTGCAGTGTGAACAGGGGGTGATCTTGAGCCGCTCGGCGATCTCGACCCACTCCTGGTCGCAGCGATAGAACCATCGTTCGCCCACGACTGTTGCCTTCGTCCTTCGTCGGAACGGGGAAGACATCGAGCGTAGCGGGGTCGAAGACGTGGTGTGAAGAGGCGGGGTCCGATGAAGATCATGAGAATGAAGAAGTGGAGTCTCCCGTTGCGAATTGCCGTCACAATCGGAAGGGAGAGATTACCGAATTCGCCGTGCAAAACTCATCGCCGCTTCGGATGGCAATTCGGCAAAGGGGACGGGGAAAGTACGACAGGAGTGTGGTAAGGGACAGCTCAAGCGGACGGTTGGGAAAACTAGGATCACGGATCACCAAGCGGTTGACCTGCCAGCGTTTGGCATCGCGTCCTGACGGGCGATGCCGAATTGATGTTGGTGACCGCGAGGAATGCCTGCTGAGGTCGCCGAGTAAACCTTGTCGGTGCCATCGCGATGTTAGCGGAAATACTGGTCGGCGTGACGATTCATCATCCAGCCGGCTGTGTCTGCGAGTGCTTCGGGAATTCTTTCGAGTGCGTCTGAAGGTTTGACATTGATTTTCCTGTTGATGCTGTGACTTCATGAGATGTCGGGAACAGGTGGTCGTAGCTCGTAAACGGCTTTCGACTCTACGACCAGCGAAGCGAACTCAGCAGCCTCGTCTCGCAACACGGGCGCAAACTGCACGAATTGTATTTCGGAGTTCCCAATGTTTTGGCCACCGTCGGGATAACCACGTTCTGATCGCGATGGTCATCCTCGAAGCAAAGGGACGGCGCGACGATATTTTGGCCGACCAGATCGTCGCCTAAGAGCGTTCGGAAAGAATGAGCAGTTGGCACATGGTCTGCTCCTTTGGTTACTTGTGATCTCGCAACACAGAAGAGCAAACCATGAAACCTCTTGTCACGGATGCTCTGTGGGAGCGTCTTGAACCGCTGCTGCCAACGCCACCCAAACGCCGCTTCCGATTCCCTGGTCGCAAGCCCATTGACTACCGCAAGATTCTCACGGGGATCCTCTTCGTTCTCAAGACCGGCATGGCTTGGGACGACCTGCCCGCTGAACTCGGCTGCGGTTGTGGCAAGACTTGTCGCCACTACCTCCGCCTCTGGCACCAAGCCGGTGTCTGGCGACAACTCCATGCCCTCCTGTTGGCCGAACTCAACAGCGAGAACCAGATTGACTGGCAACGGGCGTTGATCGACGCCTCCTTTGCCAAGGCACCCGAAGGAGGCGAGGATACCGGCCCAAACCCCACAGATCGCAGCAAATCGGGCAGCAAACACCACATCATGACCGACGCTCATGGGATCCCGTTGTCGGCCACGGTGACAGCGGCCAATGTCAACGATGTCACACAAGCCTTGCCAGTGCTGATCGCGATGGACCCTGTCGGCGGCAAGCCCGGACCCAAGCGTCAACTCCCCGAACGTCTCCAAGGTGATCGTGGTTACGATTCCGAACCGCTGCGATTGTTGCTGCGTTGGCTGGGTGTCACGCCGGTGCTGGCCGAACGGAATACGGAACACGGCAGCGGCTTGGGCGTGTTCCGTTGGTTCGTGGAGCGGACGATCTCCTGGTTGCATTCGTTCGGTCGACTGCGGCGTCGCCTCGACCGACTCACAGATGTCCAAGAGGCGTTCCTCCGGCTGGCTTGTGCCCTCATCTGTCTGCGAATCTTAGAGCCATAAACTTTATTCTTTCCGTACGCTCTAAGCCAAAGTTGTATTTCGTATGAAGGGGAACTACGGGCTACGGAATCGGAGCGAACCTCTCAGCCGTTTCTGTTCTCCAGCAATAGGCTTGGGGAAATCACTTTATCTTCGGCTCGACTCTGCCATTCAGTTGGTGCTCAAATGATCCAGCTCAAAGATGTCCTGACCATCGACAACGGCGCGAAGTTTCTTAACGCCGACCTGCATGTACACTCCTACGGGGCATCTGCGGATGTCCGCGATAAGACCATGACGCCAGATGCGATCATCGAGTCGGCGGTTACGCAGGGAATCTCTCTCTTGGCGATCACCGATCACAACACCGACAAGAACGTCGCCGTTGCCCAGGAATACGCCCTGAAGCACGCCGGTAGCATCCTCGTGCTCCCTGGAGTCGAGATTTCCACCTCGCACGGCCACCTGCTCGTGTACTTCTCGCCTGCTCAGGCATCGCATGTCGGCAAGCTGATGACGAAGATCGACCTACAGGGGGTAATGGGGGCGCAGGACAGCCACACTGCGATGTCGATGGCCGATGTCATCCGTGAAGCCGAGCGACTGGGCGGGCTGTGTGTCGCCGCGCACATCGACCGGGAAGGAACGGGTTTTGACAAGCTGCATGACGGTTTCCCCAACTGGAAGAAGGACATCCTCACCAGTTCCGGTCTCTACGGCTTGGAGGTTGACAAGTCCACGAACCTGAACATGTACACCCCGGACGACGACCAAAGCCCACAGGGAATTGACCGTAAGCGGCTCGCAGGGTTGCGTAACGGTCGGCAGGAAACTGCAGGGCGTGCCCGGCTCGCCATGCTGCAAGGATCGGACGCTCATTCTCTTGTAAATTTCACACCGCGAAGTCCCGTCAAGCCTTGGTCGCGCATCAAGATGAGCGAGCTGAGTTTCGAGGCGTTCAAGGTGGCCATGATTGACCCGGAGGCGCGGGTGCGGGCGGTAGCTCAGCTGCCTAAAAGCATCCCCCGAGTACGAGGGATGCACTGCGCCGGTGGGTTCCTCGACGCGGAAATCTTCCACTATAGCGATAACCTGAACTGCTTCATCGGTGGCCGGGGAACTGGGAAGTCGAGTGCGATTCGCAGCCTTGCATACGGATTAGGCGCGCATGAGGGGTTCGGCGATTTGGGCCACTGCCCCGACACCATCTCAATTTGGTGCGAGGACGCCAACGGGGTTCTCTATCGCTATGATCGGAACCGTGGTGGCGACATCACTGTGCGGGCGAAGGAAGACGGCTCGATTACCGAGGTGCCGCAGGACTCTTTCCGAATCGAGTATTACGGGCAAGGCGAGCTTGCCGATGTGGCCAAAGACCCGTTGAGCAACCCCGGCATGTTTCAGGATTTCCTTGACCGCCACATCATTTTGCGTGACTTGAACGATCAGGAGGATACGCTGGTAAACCGTCTGCGGGAGAATGCCGCTCAACTGATTCCGGTTGAGGCCGACTTCGCACAGCTCCCCGGAAAGATGCAATCCCTCGCGGAGATCGACAAGAAGCTGAAGGTGGCCGAAGAAGGCAACCTCAAGGAGATCGTCGGCATTCAGACGCGGCTGGCTGCGGAGAAAGCGCTCCTAGCAACGCTGGAAAAGACGGTACAAGAGTACCGTCAGGGCTTCTCCCTCTCAGTCCTGGAACGTAATTTCGACAGCATGTGCCAGACAGCAGGGGCACTAACCGGAGAGCCGGACTCGCAGTCTGCCCTTGCTGATGTTAAGGCGCGAATTGCTGAATCCAACGCCTTCGTGCTGGAGAAGCAAGCAGAACTCAACGCGCGCACGAAGACCGCTGCCGAGCAGATTGCAGCCTCGCTCGTAAAGCTGAAAACGGTTCACGGAAAGATTGACGGAGACATCGCTGGGAAGCTCGCTGATCTTCGCACGAAAGGGTTGGCTGGTAACCTTGGAGAGATTCAGACTCTCCTCAGGAGCAAGCAAACGATCTCACAAGGAATCGCCACGATTGAGCAACGGCGGACCCACTTGAACACGCTGCGTCAAGCGCGGCAAAAGCTGTTAGATGAGTTGACGGGAATTCGCAACGAAATGACCAAACGGCGGAAGGAGCAACTGACGCTCATCAACTCGAACTTAACGAAGACGATCACCGACTACACCGTGTTCGTGAAATACGAACCGAGCGGGATTATCGAACAGTTCTTTGGGTTGGTTTCTTCGGTGATGCACGGCTCGTATTACCAAGACTCGCACTGCCGTTCGCTTTGCCAGAAGATCACCCCGTTGGAGCTGGCGGCATTTGTCCTGAATCGTGACGTTCAAGGAATCGCTCGTGCTGCCGGGATCGCAGCTGAATGGGCAGCAGAGATTCAGAAGCGGTTTTTTACTTGGAAGAATGCTTTCGACCTCCAAGCGATGGCAAAGCCACCATGTCCCGTGATCGTGGTGAAGACCAAAAGCACGCCCTCCTGCGAAATTCCGGTGATCCAACTTTCCGACGGTCAGCGACACACGATCCTACTCACCATTGCCATGCTTGCGGAATCGAATCTGCCATTGGTGATCGACCAACCCGAGGATGATTTGGACAGCGGGTTTATCTTCTCAAGCATTGTCGCCACGCTCCGGACGATCAAGGAGAAGCGACAGGTGATTCTCGTCACCCACAATGCGAACATCGCCATTCTGGGCGATTCGGAGATGATTTTCCCGATGAAGCGAGAAAATGACAAAGGCAAGGCGATCTGCCGGGGGTCCATCGACAAGATCGACACGAAGGAATCAGCACAGAAGATTCTGGAGGGCGGGGAGCTTGCCTTTAAAAAGCGCCAAGCAATCTACGGATATTGATTTCGGCTTTCTACTCGGGGCTTGACAGGGCATCTGACTACGAGCCTGCCAAGCCAGGACGCCTGGGAAAACGTGAATGCCACGAGCATCTCATCTCGGGGCGTTCTTGATTTCGGCGAGTTCAGCGAGATCACTCGGCGATTTCGAGTTCCACTTCGCGCTTCAGTTTGTCGGCGTAGCGGAACTTCGCAACCGCGTGAAGCAGCTTTCGTGCAGAATCTCGCCATAACGATTGCCGACCGCCTCCGATTTCAGATCATCGACCGCTCTTGCACTGTGGGTTGGTAGACTGAGGTATGTCCCTTTCGCGGTAGCACAACGAGGAGCAGAGCAAGGTCGTGTCCCGCCTGCACAAGCCGCTCCAGGCCAGCGTCCAGCAGTACCTCGACACCTTCCGTTTGTCCCTCTCGCATCGAATGACCGACGACCTGCGGTTCAGCTACAAGGTGTTCCTGATCCCGAAGGTGTCGAACCACCAGGGGCAGGCCGATGTCTCCGTCGAGTTCGTCAAGTTCGACCCGGCCAAGCCGGACGAGTTGGTTCAGTACGAGAAGTTGGCGGCTCTCCTCAAACCCGCCATCGCCCAGGTCGCCAACGCCGGACGGCTGAAGGCGAGCGACGTTTGCAAGCGGGTCGAACCGGTGGTCAAGCAGTCGTGCGGAAAGGCGTGCTGCTTTGCCGCCAGCTACCATCACGCCAATGCGTGTGCGTTCTACGCGGTGCGACCGAGGAAGGGCGACCCGCACCCGGAGAAGACCCGGATCGAGTATTGCCACTATGACGCCGCCCACAAGGACTATGCGTTCAGCGAGCAGTGGGTGACATTCTTGATGTAGGAGATGAAGAAGCCGGGGCAGTACCAGACGATTCTGAACTCGAAGTCACCGGTGCCGACTGTCGTCAACAAAGTCGCCTCCTGACGGCCGGCGAAGCAGAGCGGAGTGCCGCCCTGGCCTCGCCGGGTCGGTCACGCTCACTTCACTTCAAACTCGTACTTTGTTACGGTCGCGGCGGCATCCGGTTGCGGCGGGGTGACGGTGATCGTCACCGTGACCTTGCCCTTGTCGGTCGGTTTCAGGTCGAACTCCTTGACGGAGTTGCCGATGACGACGCGACCCTGAACCAGTGCCCGCACGTCGCTGGTGGCGGCAACCTTCGCCGGGCCTTCCACCTTGGCCTCGATCTTCGAGCCGGCGATGCCCTTTCCGGTCAGCCGCACGAGGTCGGCCTTCTCGACGGCGAACGGCTTGTTGTCCTGCGGGACAACCACGGTCTGCTCGTCCGCACCCGCGACACCGCAGAACCCGAGAAGGGCCACGGAAAGAATGAAAGTCTTCACGGTCCACCGATCCTTTTGCCCGTGCAGGGCGTTTGTGTTCGCCGCCCCGGACACGGGGCTGGCGTTGAAGAAAGGGAGAGTGGCAAGCGTGAGCAGGTTCGGGTACATTCGTTCAGATTGCGTGAACAAATGATGAGGTTGTGGTGACGACCGTAACCGACTCCCCGCACGCAGGTTTCACCCAGATAACCAAGGCCGAATCGAAGTGAAGATTCTGGAAGAATGAGACTCGAAATGCTGTTGTGAGAGAGTGACGAGTTCACAACTGGCGTGCCGTGGTTCGAGATGCACACCCGCAGAATTCGGGAACGAGTGGCTACTCCGTAAGAAAAGGCAGACCGCTGAGGCACGATGAGGGCCGAGAATGAACGACCACGAATCACGATTGCATCGGACGTGGGTGCAGGTGCTTTTGGAAGCCGGACACCGGGAACTCGCGGCGGCGGTGCTCGACGCCGACGTGACGACCCTCGTCTCGGGCTTCAACGCCTACGGCCTGTCCATCGACCTGCCGCCGTCCGCGTTCCCACTCGTCCACGGCAACCCGGCGATCCGGGACGCCCTGACCGTGACTCTGAAAACGGTCGCTGCGGGTTACGTTTCGGACCAGAACGGGAACGACGTACCCGACCCCGAAATCGAGTTTCGGATGAAGCTGCTCGACCCGGAAGACGGGTGGAAGGCTGTCGCCCGCGACCTCATCGTGAACTACAAGGACGCCAACCAGGCACTCGTCTCGGAGAAGGTGTTCAAGCGGGAAGGCCGCACCCTTTACGTTTACAACGAGATGAAGTTCGCCTCACAGTCCGAAATCCGCATCGCCCAAGAGTTGGAAAACCGGAAGGTGCTATTCTTACCGCTGGCCCTGGCGGTCCGGGCCGAGACGGGGAACAGCTACCAGGACCACCGGGAGGTCGATTTCCTGGTTTGCCTCGACGGGACGTGGGGCATTCTGGAGGTTTCGTACCACCCAGACCGGTTCGAGAAGGACGCCGAAAAGGACAGTTGGTTCAAGAAATCCGGCGTACTTTGTGTTCAGCACTGTACGGCCGAGCGGTGTTACCAGCGGCCAGGCGAGGTCGTCAGTGAGTTCCTCGACATCCTCGCCAAACACCGGCGGTGACGAACCCACGGGGACACGAGCGAGGGCCGGCATCGGGGCAACCGTCCGTTTCGGCTGGCAGGTCGCCCGAGGCTCGGTCGGCGACCTGCGTTCTGCGTTGTCAATCGAGGGCTGGTTGGGATTCGCTCGGAGGTGGGTCGTCGCCGCCGTCGCCCCAACTCTCAGCGAATTGTCCCTCAACTTCGCCACTCAAGAGTGCGCCGTACGTCTCATCCGAGTATCGCTTCCGAGCCTCTGCGTCGCCGTACTTGTAAATTTGCCAAACGTCCTCACCCATACGCTGGCGCAATTCCGAATTCACTTCGCCCCAGGCCTTCTTCATGGCGTCACCGCCAATCACCTCCGCGATCCGATCCAGTTGGTCATAAGCATGATCGGCACGCCGCCTGCCACTGGACCAGGACTGCTGGTAGTAGAACAGGAACTGCTGGTAGTCGTGGATGACCCCCATCCAGTGTCGGGCGAGGATGAGCAGATCGTCCTCGTTCACGCGGAAATTCACAGGATCAATGGCAGGCTGAAGCGGCTGTGGTGCCTCGGGTTGTGACTCGACCAATTCGATCTCCTTTTGGAAAATTCAAGCGGGTTCAGGCTCGTGGCTGACGGGCCGCGGCGGCGATGATCGTCACCTGCGATGGCAGTAGAAACGCTCGGCGAGACGAAGTGTTCAGGGGGCAATTGTTGGATTTTGCGAGTTTGGTTGCCACTGCCCGTCACGCCGGAACACATCACGCAGCGGGAAGCGCCCGATTGGCCGGGTCGCTTCCTGGACCCGTTGAAGGTTTGTCTGGCGACGGAGTCGAAGAGTGCATTGCCGAAGTCGCCCTATGGGTGGGGCAATCGGACACGAAGGATGGTCGTCTGTCGGCTGGCATCGCGCCGTGGTTGCGCCCCGGTCTCATCTTGGGTTAATGACCGCCAGAAAGGGGTTGGCAGACGTTGAATCCACACGAACCTCGATAGGAAACGTCTGAATCGAGGTTCCCTTTGCGATCAAGGCGCGACCTCGGATAGTGCCCGTTTATCCACTAACGGCTGGCGAGCAGAACGCCGAATACCGCCAATTTCAGGGCTGGTGTAAACTCGCCAAATGCGCTCGGGCGACAATTCGCTGATGTCTTCGACCGACGGGCCAACGTCAACCGGGTCGGCGTAAGCCTTCGCACGCTTGGCGAGTGCCGCGCCACAGTAAACGTCGGTGGCGACGATGGTGCCGTCGCTGGCGTGCGTGAGAGTTGTGGTGGTGGGCGTCGGCCGCTTGAGTGCTTTCATGGTGGCGTTCCTGACTGTGGTTGTTTTTCTCCACAGTGAGAAACGTCGGCCAGGGAAAAGTGTTCTTCGGAAAAGGGGGCGAAGTGGCGACCAGATTGGGGCGTGGGCGCGCCCCTTGGGTCAGGCTGGGGTGGCCCAGTCGCTGAGCGGCAATTGCACACCGCAGGCCATTCCGCCAGACAGGCACTTCGTGGCCGATTTTGCGCAGGGGAGACGGCGGAGCAACTGATCGCAGTCCAGGTCAGACCAGGGCGTGCCGCGAAGGAGCGTGAGCCTGATACGGTACTGTTCGAGGAAGAGGTATCGCTTCCGCGACAAGTCGGAGCGTCGGGCACCAGGTCCGCCTTCGAGAAGGACGACGCCGTAGCTCTCAAGGGCTGCTCGGTGCAGGGCGTAGAGATCGCTATCCGATATCACCGCACGCACCGAAATGGGTTCGGTGTGGCTGGGGAGCGTCGAGTCGAGAATCGCGGCCATCAGTTTTGCTTCGTCGCCACCGCAGGGCCTGGCCATGAGAATCTCCGGATGTTGGGGAATCGGTTCGTCACGGCAACAGAAACGCTCCGATCAGGAAAGTGTTCAGATAAAAAATGGGAATTTTTGGGCGATACACTTAAAGGACGGATAGTGAGACGAAAGAGGCAGTGACTGACAAGCAGTAAGATTGGACTGAGTAGGCAACTGAGCAGATCGGAGAGAACCCAAAGCCGTCACGAAACCCTACAATACAAGAGAAGAGAGAGAGAGAGAGATAGAGAGATATAGAGTTAACTTAACTGCTCAGTGGAAAGAGCCTCCCAAAAAAACTGGAGAGCCTCTCCCTCCGGTCGGCCCCCTGCATCTCTGCCGGCCAGTAGGTTTTTTTTGGCCAAAACGGCAGGGAGTTAAGCAGACAGCCCTCATCGCCTAGGAATCCTAGGGTTTTGGCCTGCTTGGCGAATTGCTGGGCGTCTGGCAGTCAAGCAGAGAGCCTCCAACGTGCCGCCGCCGCCCCCTCTTGCCAAACTGGCCGACAACCAACAACTCGCCAAATCGCCAAAATGGGTCCTAGAATCGCGTCGGCCGGCGTGGGTGGGATTGTATCGATTTCCGGGCCGATGCCGCTGTAGAAGCAGCCAGGGCCGTTTCCTGTGGTCGGTCGTTTGGGGGTGATTTGGCCGGGGTTGACGAACAGATTCTGTACAGATACTGAAGAGGAGCATAATTTGAGGCGTGGACTCAAATGGAGGGGTTGACCGGCTGGCGGACGGCCGGCGGAGTGGGATCGGCCGGCGGCCGGCTTCCTTCACGACGGCCGGCGGCCTGGGGCCAATATCTGGGGGCCGGCCGACGGCCTGGCGGGCTGGCGGCCGATTATCTGGGGTAAAAAAACGGGCCGGAGTCTGGCGGCCGATTTTCTGGCGTCGGGCTAGCGTCGGGGGCGTGCGTCACTTCGGCGAGTACGCCCGCGTTCACGATTCATTCTCCCAGCTCTCCCCCTGCTGCCGCCGGTTAAACCAGCCGCCAAGCCGCATCGGCGACTTTGGGCGGTTTGGTGGCGTCGGCTGCTGGAGAAGTGAGGTGGGGCCGTTTCCGTCGTTGGCAGGCCCACCGCCTTCACGTTGGCGACGGCTCGGCGTCGTCCCGACGGCTTGCCAACGGAATTGCAATTGCGCCGACGGCCCGGCAACGGCCCGGACGGCTCGTTAACTGACTCGGTCGTTAGACGGAAACACCCGGCGGGTGCCGGGTGTCGCGTTGGTAGCGACGGCCGCTTGCGAGCGAGTTGGGGCCGTTTCTGGCGGTTGCTGGAATTCCGCCGCTCCAGAAGCGACGCCGGCTGCCGTCAGTCTGGGGGCTGGCTGGCGGGATTCCGGCCGTCCGACGATCCAGGAGAATCGCTGGCCGGCGTTTCCGGATTTCAATTAGCTCGCATACCATGTGTCGGGGACAAGCTCGGGGGTCAGCGATGGCTGGTGAACGAACCAACGATGAGATCGAGGTGGTTACGGCGACCGGTCCCGGCCTGCCGGTATCCCGCCGCCCCATGCCGCTCGGGGATTGGATTCTGAGCCAGACCGTCACCGTCAATGATGACGATGACGATGACGACGACGAATTGCGAGACTTGCAAGTGCAGGAAGCGGCACTCATCGAGAGCGTGCGTCTGCTGCGTCAGCAGCAAGCATGGCTCGCCGGCCTGGACGAGCAGCTAACGGGTTTGGCCCAAATGGTAGCCGGGCAAGAGTACATCACGCTGCCGAAGATCGACAGCCCTTATCTCGACATCGAGGAAGCGGCAGCCTATGCCAGAGTCTCGAAGCAGACGATCTACAACAGCCGATGCACGACAGGCAGGCCGAAGCGAATGCCCGGTATCAAGAAGCTGGTGTTCAGACGCGAAGACCTCGATGACTGGTTAAAGACAAGACGTTGAACACCCTTCCCATTTCAACACCCCGTCCTTGCTCGGCGGGGTGCTTTCGTCTAGACTCCTCTGTAAGTCCTAGAAATCGAGTCCTAGAAATGGGGGAGCAACATGGCACGGGGTCGCAAGAGTGAAGAAGTGTTTGAACTGCGTGACGGTCGTGAAGTGGGGTACTCGCTGAAGGAACGCACGACGAAAGAGGGGCGAGTGTGGCGTGTTGTCTTCCGTCACCCAACCGAGGATAAGTATTGCGAGTTGTCCACTTCGTGTTCCTCGAAAGCCGATGCGTACAGCGAAGTGGAGAAGATCATCTTGAAGGCGTACACAGCAGGAAGCGTTGACCCCCGCAAGGTAACTTGGGCGGAAGCGATCACAGAGTTGAAGGCGTTGAGGGTGCGGCCGAAGACCCTTGAAGCATGGTTAGGTGCGATCAAGGCATTCACGGACACAATCGCCACCAAAGGGCCGTCAGCCGTCACGCAGGCCGAAGCCCAACAATTCGTCAACCTGTACTTCAAGACGCCTTACAAGCGATCAGAACACAAGGACGCGACGTTCTACCGACGCACACCGCAGACCGTGCATATTCACGTCACCAAGTTAAAGGGGTTGTTCTCGAAACAGTTCCGCAAGTTGGGGTTCGTCGGCAGTGACAACCCGTTCGAGCGGCTTGACCTTCCCCAAATCCCGACGATGGCAATTCGCGTGACCAGCGACGAAACCCTTACCAAGTTCTTCAAGTGGCTTGAAACACGGTATCCAGGTTGGCGACTGCCTGCGTTGTTCTTCGAGACGAAGGCAGTTGCGGGTTGTCGCTTGCTCGATTTGTGCAGCGTGCGTTCCCACCATCTGAACACGCTCGACAACACGCTGACCATCAACCCCGACGACGAGAAGACGAACACAGAACGAATCGTCCCACTGCCTGCCGATCTGGTGAAGGAACTCAACAAGGCGAAGGGCAAGACGTACTTGTTCGAGGCTTACACAACGGAACAGACCAGGCATCGAAGACCGCACGCGAAGCAGGTTGAACACACATTCACGCCGAAGCTGATGAAAGGTGCGATGGCAAAACTCCTCTATCGGTTCACGCTCCAGACTGGTGTGAGCTTGAAGAGTCACGACTTCCGCAAGCGAGCAATCACGCGGTTTGCACAAGCTACGGGGTCAGTAGATGGAATTCGTGAGGCTTTTAACGTGAACCCGGCGACCGCGAGAAAGCACTATGTAGCAGCACAGGCGTTGAACGGACGCGAAGCACTGCGGGAGATGCAAGCAGTGTTGAGGCCGAAGAAGGGTTGATTTCTAGGACGATTTCTAGGACTTTTGGAATCCTAGAATTAACAATCGACTATAAAACAAGGATGTTTATAGGTCTGGGTTCCTATCTGACACGGAGGAGATCGGCGGTTCGAGTCCGCCCGGGATCACTCCAACCACCCGGTTGGGTTCGATGCGGCATGTGGTGTAGTGGTTCGCACGCGGCTCTGTGAAAGCCGAGGTGAGGGGTTCGATTCCCCCCGCGCCGCCCTCCTCGACGTTTCGAGTTTCGCGTTCCAAGTTTCGAGTTTCAGCCTGGCGCTTCTTTGAACGAGAAACATTGAACGCGAAACACGAAACGTGAATCGCCGGTGTGGCGCGACCCAGAAAGGCACCGAGCTCGTACCTCGGATCATGCGGGTGCGAAACCCGCCACCGGCTCTCATTCCCTTCACCAAACCTTCAGATTTCCAGACCGTTGGCAGGTCGGTCACGATATTCCGATCTTTCGCTCTCTACACAGTCTCAGCCCTTCAAGAATCACCAGAATTCATGAGACGCTGATGTGCCTATTCCGGTAAACTAACGACTCGTTTCTGCTGCCCAACGCCTACCCAGCCGTTCTGTACAGGTGATGAACAATGATGCAGTTCGCCGACGCCCGAAGGGCGGCCGTGGTTCTCGCTGCCCTTGCTGAACCCACCCGGCTACGAATCGTTTACCACCTCACACGCGGTCCCCATCACGTCAGCCAACTCGCCGAACTGGTCGGCACGCCGATGGTCAACATGTCCCACCACCTCGGGGTCATGCGGACGGCGGGGATTCTCGAAGACGAGAAGGATGGTCGGCGCGTGGTTTATCGCTTTCGCCCGGATGTGTTCACTTCGGGCGATGGAGTCGAGTCGCTTGGTACCCTGAACGTCGGGCCATTCCGCGTGGTGATCCGAGCTTCAGACGAACCCACCAACGGTAAGGCGAAGTCCAAGCGAAAGGCCTCGAACTGACTTGCTTTCTAGCGGTATGGGCACACACCGTGTGCCCCTGTCAGGAAAGGTGTGTAGGACGTTATCCCCAGACAAGCTGCGAGGCGTCGAACGCCGGGCCATCCATACAGACCCGCTTGTAATCCCAGCCATCCGGCGTGTTCACCTTCGCGACGCAACTGAAGCAAATCCCCACGCCGCACGCCATCGGCGTTTCCAACGACACCTGACACGACACCCCCCACGCACTGGCTACCTTTGCCAGCGCATGCAGCATCGGCTCGGGTCCGCAACCCACCAACGGCCCGGTCTTGCCGTGCGATGCGAGCAACTGCGTGACGAAGCCCTTCGTTCCAATGCTGCCGTCGTCGCTCGCGAGGTGAACTTCCACTCCCGCCGCGCGGAAGTCATCGACCCCAGCAGCAAGCGAAGCCGAGCGAACGCCGTAGTAGAGGGAAACCGTATCGGTGCGTTTTCGGGGTGCGTCGCCACCGAAGCCGCGGGTGCCGAGGAGTTCGCGGGCGAACGCCAGGAACGGCGTCTGCCCGATCCCGCCGGCGACGAACGTCACCTGTTCCGGCGTCCCCACGTCGAGGAACGGCTTGCCGAGCGGACCCCAGACTTCCAGCGATTTGCCCGCTTCGACGGACTGCAACCGACCCGTCATCTTCCCGACGACGAGATAAACCACGTCGAGGCCGATGGGTTTGTTCGAGGCGTCGAGCACGGTGTCGTAGAGCGCGAACGGCCGACCGAGGAGTGGGTCAGTGGTGCCCGGAAGTCGGAGCATGACAAACTGCCCTGGCCGAATGGCAGCGGCGATCTCAGGGCATTCGAGCCGAACGCGGTGCGTGCGTTCGGCGAGCTTGACGTGTTCGATAACGCGAGCGGTGCGATGGAACATGGAAAACCCAGAGAGCAAAAAGCCGCACGATTGAAACCGAGAGAAGGCGAACCCAAGGAGTTCAACTGTCGTCTCGGCCTTCGGTCCTGTCTGGTCTTCGACGGTCGAATGGCGGTTTTCGCGGTGGCGTTCCAGCCTGGTCGGGTCGCTTTTCGTTGATGCGAAGGCGAGCCTTCTCGATCTTTTCCTTGGAACTCGCGACGAACTTTCGCAGGTCTACCATTTCGGTTTCGTTGATGCGGCGAGCTTTCCCCTTCGGCAGCTTGTCGAGCTTGATCGGCCCGATCGCCACGCGGCGGAGTTTCATCACCTTGTGCCCGAGCTTTGCGAGCATCCGGCGAATCTCGCGGTTCTTTCCTTCCGTGAGGACGACACGCAGCCAGGTACTATTCCCCTGTGCCTTCAGTCGCTTCACGCTGCGGGCCTTGACCTTGCCGTCGCTCAGCCAAACGCCGTCGAGCAACTTCTGAAGATCGTCCGGACCCGGCTTCCCGGCGACGAGCACGAAGTACATCTTGGGGATGCCGTACCGCGGGTGCATCAACGACATGGCGAGGTCGCCGTCGTTGGTCATCAGCAAAAGACCCTCGCTGCCTTCGTCGAGGCGGCCGACGGTGTACACCCGCTGTTCGACGTGCGGAAGTAAGTCGATGGCCCGCGGCCGCCCTGCCGGGTCGTCGTTCGTGCAGATGTGGCCAACGGGCTTATTGACAGCCCAGTAGACGAGTTTCTCGGCCTTCACGGGTTGGTCGTCGACCGCGACCTGGTGTGCAACGGGGTCGATCTTCAGCCCAAGGTCGACGACGCGGACGCCATCGACTTTCACACGCCCGGAGGCGATGAGTGTGTCGCAGAACCGGCGAGAGCCGACGCCCGCATGGGCGAGAAATTTGTTGAGACGTTCCATAACAGATGATTGTAGCCGCAGGCCGGGAACGGAAACAGGGGCTACTGCCCCCGTTTACCCCTCGCAATCACATCCCGCCCGGTTTCTCGCCCGCACCCGGTTTGCTTCCGGTGCCCTGGTCGCCCGGTCCCTTCGTATCGGCTGGTGTGGAGCGAGCGGGAGTCGGTGTGGTCTCCGCGCTGTTACCGGTGCCCCGCAGACCTTCCAGGCGAGCGAGTTTTTCGCGACAATCTTGCAACCCTCGTTGCAGTTCCTTCAACGAGTCCTCGACGTGCTTCGCCTGAACGTCGCGGCTCGTCTTCCGCTCAAGATCGGCGATCCGGTTCCGTTCCTGTTCCTGCTGAGTCTTCCCCAAGTCTTCGCGCACGAGTTTCAGTTCCGCAGCCGCAGTCGTGAGCTTTTCCTTGAGGATTTCCAAACCCACCAGATCCTTTTTGAGCAACTCGAGAGCGACAATCTTCTCCTTGAGAACCTCGATTGTGGCGGCGTCCTTCTTGACCGCATCGACTGCGACCACGACATCCTTTTTGAGCGCATCCATATTCAGGCCAGTGTCTTTTTTCAAAGCATCAACCGTTGCCGACGCCGAGTTTAGTCGCTCCTTCATCCCCTCGTGTTCCGCTCGCAACCCCTCAAACGAACGAAGCCGCTCATACTGGCTGCTCGTGCGGGTGTTGAATTCATCCTTTTTGACGAGTTCCGAGCGTGCTTCTCGCTCGCGGCTCAGTTCGCTGCGCAGTTCTGCGATGCTTGAGGAAATGCTGTTGTAGAGCGTGAAAACACCGATCGCGACCATGCTCAGGAGGGTGCCGCCGAACACCCGCCAGAACACCGACACTTGCTCATCTTCGTGTTTCGGCGGTGTTTTGTGAACTGCCGACTCCGAACTCGTGCGTGCGAGTTCCGTCATCACCAGAGCGTTCAGGTTCTGTTCGTGCTCCGCACCCAAATCCTGTTCGAATCGCTTTTGCGACACGGCTTCCTACCCCCAACTGGGCGCGTCATCCCCTGACAGCGCAGAGATGTGATGTCCCCCGGCCGGCGGTATAGCGGCTGTTCCCCAACCCCGCAATCCGACCCGGCGAAAGACGCAGGACGATTTGATGCGGTAAGGTGCGCGGATGGGGGTATTCCTCACCCACGGTCCGCACACTCCACGTCACAAATTACCCCCTGCGAAAGAGGAACGACGACAGGGCAACGGCTTGCGCGGCTTTGCGGCTTTATTCGCTCAACGAGGTGCGGCGGCCACAGTCTTCGCCTCTTTGTACCGCACACGGTGCGGGCCAAATGCCATCATCTTCGCGGGGATGTTCCGCAGGATAGGCGTTGCCAGAACCAACCGCATGAACCACGGCAAGTTGAACTCATTCCCCGTCAGCCCTGGCCTCGCGATGCGGTCTTGCAACGTGCTCTGGAGCTTCTGAACCGCCTTGACCCCTGGCTCTCGCAACTTCTGAACGCTTGCCAGATCCGCGTCGGTCACTGTTCCACGCAGAAGCGGTTCCGTCAGCAGGTTCGCCGTTGCGATGGAATCCTGAATTGCCACGTTGATACCCACGCCCCCAACGGGCGACATGACGTGTGCCGCGTCACCGATCAACAACAGGCCAGGCTTGTGCCACACCGGCACCCGGCTCGACTCCACGTTGAGAACCGTCACGTCCTTCCAGTCGTGAATGTTATCCACGCGGTCGGCCAGCCACGGCACCTGTTCCGCGATCCCCTGGCGCAGCGCCTCGATGCCGGCGGCTTTGAGTGCCGCGAATCCACCTTTGAGGATGGCGTAACCCAGTTGCCACTGGTCGCCCCGGTCGAGGATGACCGCGAACCGACCCCCGCCGACGTAGATCTCGGCGTTGTCGGACGCATCTGTGGGTTTCTTCGGCAGCCGCAACCAGACCACATCCATCGGCGGCGATGTCTTCACCGGCTCAAACCCGGCGAGGTGGCGGATCTTCGAGAACCGGCCGTCGGCGGCGACCGTGAGTTGCGCTCGCACTTCGTGCCACTGGTTCGCCTGGTCGCGGTAACGCACGCCGCGAATCGCTCCGTCGGTCTCCACCAGCCGCTGGACGTTGGCCTGCATCACGAGCCGGAAGTTCGGGTATCGCTTGGCCTCCTCGGTGAGCAGTTCCAGCAACTTGACTTGTGGGCACGTCAGCACATACGGGAACGGCGTGGAGAGCCTACTCAGGTCGGCGATGGTGTAAGTTCGCTCCCTGGTCTTCAACATCATGTGGCGAATCTTGCCGTGCGGAATGGCATGGAGTCGTTCGGACAATCCGATCTGTGCGAGGAGTTCGAGAGTCGAGGGGTGAACCGTATCGCCTCGGAAGTCGCGGTCGAAGTCGGCGTGCGATTCGAGGAGCGTCACGGCGACCCCCGCTCGAGCCAGGAGCAACGCCAGAACCGCCCCAGATGGACCGCCGCCCACGATGCAGCAGCGTGTCTCCTGAACAGAGACGACGGTATCGGTCTCGTTTGCTTCAGACATCTGAACGTGCTCCGGATCGGTTCAGGGGTTGGACACCGTCGGGCGACACGGGTCGGTATTCGCAATCTCGTTGTAGCAACATCCCCTCATATGGTCGTCGGATCGAACTCGACTCCCGGATGTCTCACGCCAATCTGACAAAGTTATGAGGAGGTCTTGGCCAATTCAGCGAATCCATCTGGTTATTCATCACAATTTTGATCAATATGGTCGATAATATTGGTGTTCTGCCGGTTTGCATCGCCGCCAGTCACACAGTGGGGCGGCTCGATGAACGCAGAGAAGAGTGGAATCACCCGCTCGCAACCCAGATCAGGAGTGAGGATTGTGATCCAGATTCAGTGGCAAGATCGCCTGTTGACGACGGAACGGAAAGTGAAGTTGACGGTCCGGCGGATCGTCTTTCGCACGAGCGATGGGCCTGTGATTGTCGCAATCGTGAGATCGATCGCCGATGCTGCGGAACTGGAAATGGCCAACGAACAGGCGACACCCCAAGCGGGGGATTTCTGGCTGGGTTGTTCGCCAAGATTAGGTTGGGGGCAGACCGACCCGGATCTCATCGGTTGGGCCTGTTCGGTCGAGGTGTCCCTGGCGCTATCGGTTCTCCGTGCGGCCGTTCAGGACTTGCAAACAGCCGCGAGACAGAGGCGATTTGAAACTCAACGTCACCAGTTGCTCGCCGTGGGATCGTGAACAGCAACAGGCACCCAAAGGGTGCCTGTTGCTTGGTTGAGTTGATGGGCCTCTCGCATTACTCGTCGTCAGCGTCTTCAGGTACGGGTTTGACGGGTTTCACAGGCTTGGTCGGTTTCGAGGGTGTGCCGGCTTCAGCCGTCGGCGGAGTGGCGACCTTCCGAACCGCCCCGCTCCGCGGTGTGACCGGTGGCATCGCGGGTTTGGAAGCCGGAGTGGGAGCGTCTTCGTCCTCGTCGGAAACCGGCTGGGGCGGTGGTTTGCGGAGCGCGCCGCTTCGTGGGTGAGCACCCGACCGAGGTGGCGACTTCTTAGGGTTTGCCGCTTCCTGGGCGGCGGCCGATTCGCGGAGTTTCTTCCGGGCACGCGAAAGGACTGCACCGATCGTGTTGACAGGCACTTCGGTTTCGGTGCTGATTTCCTCGTAGGTTCGGCCTTCGAGGTAGTACAGTCGGACGATTTCGCGTTCTTTCCCAGAAAGCGACTTGAGCAACTGTTCGACTTCGTCCAGGCTCTCCATGCCCTTGAGAGCCGCGGGGGCCGTGTCTGGGGCGTCGAAGTCGTCCCGCTTCGCAGCCCCGGAGCGGTTCTTTTGTCGGCGTGCGAGTTCCTGAATACAGATCCGGCGTGAGACCACCGTGAGGTACGTTGCCAGGCTGGAGTGGCCGCGAAACTCTCGCAAGACACGGAAGTCGTTCCCGACGATCTTCAGGAGCACCTCGGCGGCGATGTCTTCCACATCTTCCGGCCCGATGTGGGTGCTGCGAAGGTGAGCCGTATACCCGATGACGTGGTAGATCAGGCTGAGAAAGCGATCGACGAAGTCGTTCCACGAGCCAGGAGCGCGGCCAAGGCACCGCTTCAGGAGCTCGCGGTCTACCGCGGTGAATGGATTCGGGTCCACGATCACAGCCCCTGGGGAGGAGAGTGGGTCGAAGTGGTTAGGATGAGTGTAGCGTGTGCCTTTCGCTCACTCAATGCTCAGAGTGCGAGTTCTTTTACGAGTATTATACTTGCCCCCCTGCGACCGACACAACCGCGCCCGTCGGCGAGCAAGCGATTGTACTCCCACGTCAGTCAGAAAATCCCTTGAGAAATCATCCGACACGGACCCTCACCGAGGCGGCATTATCTCTTGCATGGTCGCGAGTTCCCGGCGATGATTGACTGTCCCACCCGCACCGGGCGATCGCCCGCATAGATCTGGAGCCGCTGCCAATGCTCCGCGTTTTAGGTAATCGCAAAACGCTGTGTAACGGAATCACCCGCCGCGATCTGCTCAGCGCCGGAGCGGCTCTGGGGATGACGCTGCCTGCGTTCCTTCGCCAGCAAGCCACGGCTGCAACGGAACAGCCCAAGCACGACGCACACTTCGGCCGGGCGAAATCCTGCATCTTGTTGTTCCTCTACGGTTCCCCAAGTCAGCTTGAACTCGCCGATATGAAGCCCGATGCGCCTGTCGAGGTGCGAGGCGAACTGAAGGGGATCAGGTCCACGCTCCCCGGTTGTGATGTGTGCGAACTGCTGCCATACACCAGCAAGGTGATGCATAACGTCACCGTGGTTCGATCGGTCACGCACAAGTACCCGATTCACGGCGTCGCCTACGCCACGACATCCGTCGAGAACATCGACGTGTCGATGGAACTGAGCCCGCATGACGCCCGACACTGGCCGTTCATTGGTTCGGTCGTCTCGCACCTGGAACAGCGAGCGAAACCTGCCTCGGCCCGCAAGCCGGTGCCCGATAACATCGCGCTACCGTTCCCATTCAGCAGTCAGCGCACGGGCGAGGTGCAGCGGGCAGGTCCGTACCCCGCGTTCCTGGGCCGGCAGTTCAGCCCGCACTTCACGAACTTCCACGGCAAGGCCACGGCCAAGATCACCAAGACGCTGAACCCCAACACCGTGGAGTTCGACGAACCCTACGCGGGCATCTCTCCGGACGCGTATTTTTCGCTCGGCGGGGAAGGGGCCGCGGACATCACGCTCGACCGCGTGACCAGCCGCAAATCGCTCCTCGACCAGATGGAAGATTCCCGGCGGTCGCGTGACAAGATCGACACCGAAGACCCATTCCGAGAACTGGCGTATTCGATCATCGGCTCCGAGAAAGTACGGCAGGCGCTCGACGTGCGACGAGAGTCGGCGAAGACGCGCGAAAGCTACGGGCACATGCTGTTCGGCCAGAGTTGCCTCGCGGCCCGGCGACTCGTGGAAGCCGGCAGCAAGTTCGCCACGGTCTTCTGGGACGAGTTCGGCCTGGCGGGTTCCGGCTGGGATACGCACTGGGAGCACTACCCGCGAATGCGGAACGAACTGATGCCTGGCTTCGACCGTGGGTTCTCGGGGCTGATTTCCGACCTGGATCAGCGTGGAATGCTCGACGAAACCCTCGTGATGGTGCTCAGCGAACACGGCCGAACGCCGAAGATCAGTTCCGCGAAGGGTGGCGGCCGCGATCACTGGTCGCAGGCGTACTCGGTGATGCTGGCGGGTGGCGGCATCGCACGCGGTCGTGTGATCGGAAAGACGGACAGCATCGGCGGCACCGTGGCGGATCGCCCGGTTTCGCCGAAGGATGTGCTGGCGACCGCGTATCACTTGCTCGGCTACGATCTCGAAACGATGCTAACTGATCGTGCCAACCGCCCGGTTCCGATCGTCCCTGGCGGACAACTGCTTCGCGATGTCCTGGCGTGAGTTGGGCTGGGAAGTCGCCGTGAGTAATCTCGCCGCGGGTCGGGTCTTCGGTTCTCCGCCAATCATGGGGAGCAATTGGGTTTGGGAGGGCGAGGCTCCTGCCGAGCCACAGGCCAACGGCTCGGCAGGAGCCTCGCCCTCCCAACCAAAACAAGAACGTCCCCAAGAATTGCGGAGGGTCAGTTCTTTTTCTTCTCGCCGGCGACACGGAACGAGTTCCAGAATCGACCCGTGTTCGCGGACTTCACGCCTTCTTCCGTGCCCGCCACCATCAAGCCGTAGACTCGATCTCCCGAGACGAACAACCGCACTCGGGCCGCACCCCTGTCCTTGGAATCCCTCACTTCCAAGCTGATCGTGAGTTCTTTCCCACCGTGCGGGCCTGCCCTGAAGGTTTTCTCCGTTTCGATCGTGGCCTTCGCGTCGCTGTCGACCTCGGCGAGGAGGGCATTTTTCGCGGCCTCCAACGCGGCATCGAGTTCCTTGTCGGTGACCGGACCGGGCAGGGGAGTTACCGAAATCAGATACGATGCTCGCTCGGCTTCACTGCGAACGATCTGAAACTTCGTGTCGCCTCGCTTGCGTTCCTCGGGCTTACCCGGCAGTTCTACAACGAAACCGAACGTCTTGTCGGAATAGCGTTCCCAGAGGCTACGCTTTAGGCTGAAGGTTTCCATATCGCCACCGGCTTTGGTGGCGAACTCGGTGGGGCGATTCGGCCCGATGCTCAGGCACAGTGTGAGTTCGTCGCCCTCGAACTTATAGATGCCTCGGATCGAGACGTTCCTGGCTGTCAGGTCGATGGCTTTCGGGGTTTTGGTGGGGTCGAGTGCCCAGGTGAACTCGATTGGGGCGTGCTTCCCTTCTCGCAGCACGGCCTTATCTTTACTGATCGCGAAAGTGTTCCCCCGGTAGTTTTGTTCCGGCTCGGCTTTCCCACCTGCCTCCAACCCAACGATCAGCCAGGTTCCCTCGATCAGTTCCGGATCGGTCTTTGGCTTGGGGGCTAACTTGCCTTTCGATGCGGGCGCCTGGCCTGCCGGGGCTTGTGTCGCCAGAGCCAGCAGTACGAGTGCGAACGCGAGTGACCGCATGGTGTGCTCCGGTATGAGGCGAACGACCGCCCAGGTTGATACTACGCCATAACCGGGATGTTTCGCTACTCTCGTGCCTTCATCGGGCACCATACAACGCGGGCGGAAACACCTCGACACGCAACCGCTGTGGGATGACTTCGAGAACGATCTGCGTGATCCCATCCTCGGGAGCGCAGACGAACTCGCCATCGGCATGAACGCACAGCGGGGCTTCGCTGCGAACTTCGATTCGCCGTGCGTAACCAAGCTGAATGAGCCGGTGGTTCTCCGGAAGTCGCCCCGTGGCCATCGCGGGGAGGTAGCGAATCAGATGCCCGCGGCGTAACCGGGTGGCGTGCATGTAGTCGAACAGGCCATCGTCGAGCCTCGCAGCAGGGCGAAGCGGGAAGTTCCCTTCACGCTGGCCGTTCAGTACAGAGAGTGCGAGCGTAGGCGTCGTCACTTCGCGATCATCGAAGCGGACGGTCATGGTGGGTGTGGCGAAGTGCTTCACCATCGCCTTGAGGAACGCCCAGGCATACAGAGGCATTCCCGCGAGCCAGTGCGTCTTGCGGGCCTCGATGGTGACCATGCCGTTGAAGCCGACGCCGAGGCAACAGATCATGAACCGCTCGCGACCACCTGCGACGACACGACCCACATCGACCGCTAGGATTTCGGTCGGTAAGCGTTCATGGCGGCGCTTCCACCAGACATCCATCCCAAGGGAGTACGCGTAGTCGTTTGCCGAGCCGATGGGCCACACCGAGAACACCACGTCGCGCCGCTCGCTTTGCAGCACGCCATTCGCAACCTCGTGAACCGTGCCATCGCCCCCGGCAGCCACGACGCGTGCGAATCCCTCCTGTGCCGCGATGCGAGCCAACTCGACCGCGTGGCCCGGTTCGCGTGACGGTCGTAACTCGATTTCACCCCCCAACTCGGCCCGAAGTTCGTTCAGGAGCTTTTCCGCCTTCCCGCGACCGGCCGCCGGGTTGTAGATCACACAGGTGGCGACTCTCATCCCGACCTCTGGGTTGCGGCAATGTTCACAATTCGGCCGATGGTGGAGGCTGACATACCGGCGGCGCTCGCACTCTGGCAAGGGTTGCCGGGGATCGGGCTTCGCGATGCCGACACTCCGACAGCGATCGCGAAGTACCTGGCCCGCAACCCCGGGTGCAGTTTCGTGGCGATGAATGATGCGAACGAGTTGGTTGGCGTGAGCCTCGCAGGCCATGATGGGCGGCGGGGTTACCTGCATCATGTCGCGGTGGCCCCGACGATTCGCAAGCAGGGACTCGGGCGAAAATTGGTGCAGCATTGCCTCGCGGCGTTGAAGTGTGAAGGTATCGAGAAAGTTAACTTCTGGGTGAAGGCAGGCAACGCCGATGCGATGGCATTTTGGAATCGCGTGGGTGGGCGCGAACGCACCGACCTCGTGGTTGTGTCCATCGCACTGACGGACAATCCGAACGCATGACATGGCGAGCCGGGTGCGTAAGCGACCGGAGTTTGCATATGAACGGTCTTCTGGTAATCGACAAACCGAGTGGCATGACCTCGCGAGACGTGGTGAACCGTGTCCAAAAGTGGTTCCCGCGCAAGACGAAGATCGGCCACACGGGGACTCTCGACCCGCTCGCAACGGGCGTGCTCGTTGTGTGCATCGGTGCCGCGACGCGACTCGCAGACTACGTGCAGGCGATGGGCAAGAGCTACGCTTCGCGTTTCCGTTTCGGGGCGACCAGCACCACCGACGACGCCGATGGTAGCGTGACCGAAACGCCCGACGCAGTGCCCCCAACACGGGAACAAGTCGAAGCCGCCCTCGCCTCATTCGTCGGCACAATCGAGCAGATGCCGCCAGCGTTCTCGGCGTTGAAAATCGACGGGAAGCGTGCTCATAAACTCGCCCGAGCAGGGAAGGACGTGCCCCTCGCGGCCCGCCGTGTCCGCATCGACGCGATCCGCCTCGTGAGCTACGAGTGGCCATTTGCAGACGTGGAAGTGGATTGCGGCAAGGGGACGTACATTCGCTCGATCGCGCGGGATGCGGGCGAACGACTCGGCGTCGGTGGGATGGTACAAACGCTGCGCCGCACACGCGTCGGGCCATACCTTGCAGAAGATGCTGTGGGGCTCGATTTGGACCCTTCGCGTGTCGGGGAGGATCTCGTTCCGATGTCGTCCGCCGTCTCGTTACTTCCGACGGTGCGTGTATGGGGCGATAACGAAGCACGATTTCGGTGCGGTCAAGTGGTCGAGTACACGCACTCGGCCGAGCAAGCCGCCGGCGTTGAGGTTTGCGTTCTGGGCTGGCTCGAAGGCTTCGTTGGGATTGGGACGACCCTCGAGAATCAGCGAGTGAAGCCGCAGATCGTGTTCCCAGTGTGATGTACAAGCCCGCAGCGCGAGCAAGGGAATGCCGTCCCCTTGTTTGCGCTGCGGGCTTGTTCAAAACGTTACGCCGTTTGCAAGTCGCGCATGTTCTCTTCCATCGCCGCGATTTGCTTTTCGAGATCGACCACCAACTCGCGTTGCTGCTGCACCACTTCGGGCGGCGCACCAGCGACGAACTTCTCGTTCGACAGCTTTGCCTTGATGCCGTCGAGCGACTTCCGCTTGTCGCCGATCTGCTTTTCGAGTCGCTTGATCTCGGCCGCGGGGTCGATCAACCCTGCGAGCGACACATACGCCTCGAACTCGGGCCGCACGATGCCGCCCGCCTGCTTCGGTTTCGCAGCGTTCGGCCCTGCGGTGAGGTTCGCGATCCCGGCCAGCGGACCGATGAACGCCGCGAGTGCGTTGAAGTCGGTCGCCACAGCGTCGGAACATTTCACCGACACGTCGAGCTTCGTCTTGTCCTCGACCTGATAACGGTTCCGCACTTCACGCACGCTGCGAACGAGGTCTTGCATCCGGGCGAAGCGAGCTTCCACTGCGGCGTCGATCCACGATTCGGGATACGTCGGCCACGCGGCGATCACCACGCTTTCCTCGGCCTTCGTGGGAGTCGGCAATCCGCGTTCGGGAGCCACTTCCGCGAGCGCGTGCCACAGCGACTCGGCCACGAAAGGCATCACCGGTTGCACGAGTCGCAAGATGCCATCGAGTACGCCGGTGAGCACCCGTTGTGCGGTCGCACGCGCCGCGGAGTCTTTCAGCCGCCCCTTCGACATCTCGATGTACCAGTCGCAGAACTCGGACCACACGAAGTCGTACACGAGTCGGGCCACCTCCGCGAAGTGGTAGCCTTCGAGCGCTGCGGTCACCGCCTTCGTGGTGGTGGCGAGCCGCGACAACAGCCAGCGATCCTCGGTGGGGAGCGCCGCCACATCCACGGGGCCGGGCGTGTAGCCTTCGAGGTTCATCATGATGAACCTCGTGGCGTTCCACATCTTGTTCGCGAAGTTGCGGCCCATGTCGAACCGCTCGGACGCCTGCTTCGCCGTGATCAGTTCCGGGTCTTCGCTCGTCCACGGACCACCCGGTCGGAACGGCTTGCCACATGTGATGCCCTTCACCTTGTCGCCGGGACAGATCAGCTTCTTTGTGCGCCCGCGAAGGTGCTCTTGCTTGATCGGCACCAGCGTGTCACAGTGCGGACACACGTTCGCCACCGGCATTCGGCTATCCTGCGTATCGCCAGCAAGCGACACCATCTGATAGCGCAGGGCGTCGGCTCCATAGCGTTCCACGATGTCGAGCGGGTCGATGCCGTTGCCCGTGGTCTTGCTCATCCGCTCGCCGAACGCGTCCTGCAATTGCGGGTGAATGACCACGTCGCTGAACGGAATTTCGCCCACGTTGTATAGCCCCGTGAGCACCATTCGCGCCACCCACAGCGAGATAATGTCGCGGCTCGTCACCAGCGTGCTGGTGGGGTAGTACGACCGCATCGCAGCCCAGTCGGGAGCGGTGCGATCGGCATTCGTTTCGGGGATGGATGGCCCAGGCCAGCCGAGCGTGCTGTGTGGCCACAACGCGGACGAGAACCACGTGTCGAGCACGTCGTCGGATTGGGTGAAGCCATCGGCTTGGAGAGCGGCAATCAGGTCCGGGTCATCGTGACCCAAGCACACGTGGATGGCCATGATCTCGTCCTGCGTGGTCCACGCCACGTGTGAGACGGACGCCCACCCGCCGGCTTCCAGGGCCAGGGTGTCCTCGTAAGTCTTGCGGTCCGTGAACGTCCGGCTCCACACGGCGATGCGGTGGCCCCACCACAATTGCCGCGAGATGCACCAGTCGCGCTTTTCGCCGAGCCACGCGAGGTAGCCGTCCTTGTAGCGCTCGGGGTGAAACTTCACCTTCCCTGACGACACGGCGTCCATCGCGATTTGCGCCAGACCGGGCTTTCCGTCGTCCCTGTCAGCCATCCGCACGAACCACTGATCCGACAGCAACGGCTCAATCGGCGTCTTGCTCCGGTCGCTGATCTTCAGCGGCACCTCGCGGTCTTCCTTGCCCACGTACAGCCCGAGTTCCTCCATCTTCTTCGTCACGGCCTCGCGCGCCTTGTAGCGGTCGAGGCCCTTGTACTCGCCGCCCGCGTCGTTGATCGTGCCGTCCGGGTTCAGGATGTTGATGATCCCAATCTCCGGATGACGCACCCAACAGGCGTAGTCGTTCGGGTCGTGCGCGGGCGTCACCTTCACGCAACCGGTGCCGAGCTTGGGGTCCGCGAGCTGGCCGTCGGCGATGATCGGGATCTTGCGGCCGGTGTGCGGCTGCGTCACCGTCTTGCCGACGAGTGCCTTGTACCGCTCGTCGCTGGGGTGGACGCACACGGCGGTGTCGCCGAGCATCGTCTCGGGCCGCGTGGTGCTGAACGAGATGAACGTGTCGGGGGCGCCGTCCACGGCGTACTTGAACGTCCAGAACCCGCTCTTGGTCGGCACCGTGTCCGTCTCGTCGTCGGCCACGCTCGTCTGGAGGTGCGTGTCCCAGTTCACGAGCCGTTTGCCGCGATAGATGTACCCGTCGCGGAACATGCGGAGGAAGGTCTCGCGCACCGCTCGGGCGCACACTGGGTCGAGCGTGAAGCGAGTTCGCTTCCAGTCGCAACTCGCGCCCATCTCGCGGAGTTGCCCGAGAATGCGAGTCTCGTACTTGTCCTTCCAATCCCAGATACGCCGCACCAGTTCCTCGCGACCGAGGTCGTGGCGTGTCTTCTTCTCGGTCTGCATCACGAGCCGTTCCACCACGGATTGCGTGGCGATGCCGGCGTGGTCCGTGCCGGGCATCCAAAGCGCGTTGTAGCCTTGCATCCGTCGCCAGCGAATGAGCACATCCTGAAGCGTGTTGTTGAGCGCGTGCCCCATGTGCAGGGCACCCGTCACGTTCGGCGGCGGAATGACGATCGTGAATGGCTTCTTGGTCGCGTCGGGCTTGCTGTGGAAGTAGCCGCGTTCCTCCCAGAACGTCAGCCACTTTTCTTGCGCGGCCTTCGGGTCGTATGCCTTCGGAAGTTCAGTCGCCATGATCGTTATTTCCCCTGTTCTTCGTCCTTGAACAGTTTGTACTCAAGAGCATCGACCAACGCCAACCAGCTTGCCTCGATGACGTTCTCGCTCACGCCCACGGTCCCCCACACGTCGGTGCCATCGCGTGATTCGATGACCACACGGACGCGAGCCGCGGTGCCGGCACGCGGGTTCACGACGCGGACCTTGTAGTCGACCAGTTGCATCTCGCTGAGCCGGGGGTAGAAGCGCACGAGCGCTTTCCGTAACGCAGCATCGAGCGCATTCACGGGGCCGTCGCCTTCGCTCGCGGTGTGCTCGATCTGACCCGCGACCTTGAGCCGCACCGTGGCCTCGGTCACTGGCGTGGCCTCCTCGCGGGCCTCGATGTTGACGCGGTACGTGATCCGCTCGAACCACGGCTTGTACAGTTTGAAGGTCTTGTCCACCTCCCAGGGTTTGTGTTCCTTGGCGGTCTTGCGAACGAGCAAGTCGAACGACGCCTCGGCCGCCTCGAACTCGTAACCCTGGTTCTCAAGGTTCTGCACGGCCGCCAGGATCTTCGTCATCAGCGGTTTGTTATTGCTCAACTGATACTTCGCGGTCTTCGCCAGGATCGTCGCTTGCCCCGACAGCTCCGACACCAGGATACGGCGTTCGTTCCCGACCTGTTCTGGCCGGATGTGCTCATAGCTCGTCGGGTCTTTCGCAACGGCGTGCGTGTGCATTCCGCCCTTGTGGGCGAACGCGCTCTGTCCTACGAATGGCTGACCGGGGCGGAAGTTCAGGTTCGCCAGTTCGTAGACGTACCGTGACGACTCGGTGAGCCGCTTGAGGCTCTCCGGCTTCAAGACCTCATAACCGTACTTGAGGGCCAGGTTGGCGATCGTGCTCACGAGATCGACGTTGCCGCACCGTTCGCCGATGCCGTTCATGGTCCCCTGAACTTGCGTTGCTCCGCTGCGCACAGCGGCGAGCGTGTTCGCCACGGCCAGTTCACAATCGTTGTGGCAGTGGATGCCGATTTCGCAGGGAAGTTCACGCTTCGCGATCTGGACGACTTCCGCAACACGTTCGGGCATCGTGCCGCCGTTCGTGTCGCACAGGATCACGACGTTCGCACCCGCACCCGCCGCGGCCTTCAGGGTTTGCAGCGCGTAATCGGGATTCGCACGGTAGCCGTCGAAGAAGTGTTCCGCGTCGTAGAACACCTCGCGCCCCTGGCTTTTGCAGAAGCCAACGGAATCGGCGATCATCTTGAGGTTCTCTTCAAGAGTGGTGCCGAGCACGTCAGTGACGTGGAAGTCCCACGTCTTCCCCACGATGGTGACCACCGGCGTCTGGGCGTCGAGCAACGCCTTCAGACATGTGTCGGTTTCCGGTGGGCTGTTCTTGCGGCGTGTCATACCGAACGCGCACACCTTGGTGTGCTTCAGTGGCAAGTCGCGCACGGCCTGGAAGTACTCGAAATCCTTGGGATTCGAGAGCGGGTAGCCGCCCTCGACGTAATCCACACCAAGCTCGTCGAGCCGGCGTGTGAGGAGCAATTTGTCTTGGAGCGAGAAGTTCACGCCCTCGCCCTGACTGCCGTCGCGAAGGGTGGTGTCGTAGATGGAAACGCGGCTCATGTGTGATATCCGTTTTTTGTGTTTGGTAGATGCACGAAAAAACCCCGAAGCGTTGGCTCCGGGGTCGGCAAGGTTTCTGTACCTGCGATGCGACCCCATTCAGCCCGTGGTAACCACCACAACGGTGACGGCTACGATGGTGCGCACTCCCTGCGCAGTGGTAATCGCGATGATGTTCGGGGTGTGTGACTTGAACGGATTCACGGGCTCGTTCCCGGAGTATGTCTGAGAAGAATCTTACGGCAGATCGGGCGTCCGTCAACTGACGGTGTGGAACGCGACAGCCTGTGGCACAATATTCTCCCTTTGGACGCTGGTCCTCACAGGGAGGTTCGGGATGCCACTACTGGGCGCACACTTATCCATCGCGGGTGGGTTTCACAACGCGGTATCGGCCGCGACAAAGTTGGGGTGTTCGACGCTTCAACTCTTCACCAAGAACCCAAACGCCTGGGCTGCGAAGCCGCTCGCACCCGAGGATGTGGCTCAGTTCCGACGAGCCGTGAACGCTGCCGGGTTGCAGTTCCCAACCGCGCACGACTCGTACCTGATCAACCTTGCTACCCCTGACGAGAAACTGTTCCAGAAGTCGATTGATGCGTTCACCATCGAAGTGGAGCGGGCGGAGACGCTGGGGTTGAGTTACCTCGTGTCGCACCCTGGGGCACACAACGGGACCGGTGAGGATGCCGGAATCGCTCGTGTGATTGCGGGACTGGATGCGGTTCGTGCTCGCTGTCCCAAGGTGAAGGTGAAAGTGCTTCTCGAAACCACGGCAGGGCAGGGGAGTTGCCTCGGTGCCCGCTTCGAGCACTTCCAGCAGATTCTCAGTGGAGTGAAGGATCCGAGTTGGCTCGGAGTCTGCGTCGACACCTGCCACATTTTCGCGGCAGGTTATCCCATCAGCAGCGCCGAGGATTACGCCGCGACCTTCACCCAGTTCGATCAGGTGATCGGCTTTGCGCACCTGAAGTTGTTCCACTTGAACGACAGCGTGCCCGGATTCGGGAGCCGGGTGGATCGCCACGCCGGCTTGGGCCTCGGGCAGATCGGCATCGACTTCTTCCGCAGGTTGGTGACGGACGCCCGCTTCGCGGAGTTGCCGATGATCCTCGAAACGCCCAAGGAAGACGACGCCGGGAACGAGATGGACCCCGTGAACCTCGGGATCCTCCGGCAGTTTCTGCACGACTAAACGGCAACGGGACCAGCACTCGCGGAGGCGAGTTTCTGCTTGTTGAGTTGCCAGCCAAGCGTGAGGAGTAGCAGTAGAGTCGTCAGGAAGAAGTTCCCGTAGGCCTCGGCGGTGCGCTGGTTCACCAGTGTCAATGATAACAGCGCGACCGACACGCAGAACACTGTCCCCAACCGCCGCGAATCGAGCGACGCCTTCGGAGCGGTGAGCCAGAGATTAATCAGGACCGCGAACGGGTACAGCAGCCACACGAAGAAGTATCCGAACGAGTACGGCGAGAACAGCAGGATCATCAGCAACAACATCGCGAATTCGATGGCGTCGCTCTGCCGGGTACGGTGGCGATGGCTGGGCATCACACCGATGTAGAACAGGCACAACGATAGCGCGACCCCCACGATGATCGCGTTCGTTGTTCGGAAGTCGAGGTCCACCACGTTCACGTAGAAGTTGCTGGCGGGGTTCTCGTCTGCCATCTTGTGCCGGAGCAACCGATTCGACATGCCCACCAGCGATTGGTTCTTCCAACTGTAGGCCCGCTCGGTCCGCTGACCGATGGAGCCCTCGTCGTAGTTCAGCAGCATCCCCTTCGCCCAGACCGTGACATCTTGCTTCCCCTGCTCGTAGCCACGCACGGCGAACGGCACCAGCGCGAAGAACATGACAAGTGAGACGACGAGCGAAACGCACGCGACCCAGTGCCGGCGGTACACGAAGTAGCCCACGGCCATCAGCGGGAAGGCCTTGATGCCGACCGCGAGCGCGACCAGCGCACCCGCCCCCCACTCACGCCCGTTTCGCAGACAGACGAACGACCCGAGCATCACCCCCAGCAAAAGCAGGTTCACCTGACCCAGGTGATAGGTGTCGAACGCAAACGGGGCCGAGCAAGCGGTTGGTATCAGGTAAAGGAGCGGGTGCTGACGCAACGGCCTGCCCGTGACCAGGTAGACCGACATCAGGATGCACGCGAGCCACACGGCCGAGTTGATGACCGCCAGTGCCAGCATCATCGGAAGTTGGCCGAACACGCTGAGCGGTGCGAGCAGAATCGCGGCGATCGGAGGGTACATGAACGGGAAGACCTGGCCTACAGGGTAGATGACCTCCCCGTGCAGAACCTTCTGGCCAGTCTCGTACCACAGCGGGTAGTCTTTCGGCCCGCCCCTCAGGATGTGATTGAGCGACGGTGGCACGGAGAACGAAATCGTCATCAACAGGAATGCTGCGAGCATCCGTCGGGGCGTGATCTGGTCTTTGAGAGAATCGATCCACCCAGATCCTGGCAGGCTGATGCGCACGCGGACCGACGAAGGCTCCATGCCTACTCCCGTTATGACGAACAGCGCACGAATCCGGCAACTCGGCATCCTACCACCGCCGAAGATCGCGTTGGCGACCGCGCCATTGTCTACTGTCCGATATCCCTCAGTTCGGCAGAAACCGTGTCAGGAAATCACCCTAGTCCGCGGTATGGTCATGCCAAAACCATCCGGCGGGTTGCGCACTGGGGTGCGTGATGGAGCCAGATGTTGTTCAATTCCAGAGGCATGGTGGGCGATTTCGGCACAGCAGTTTTGCGAGTCGCCACTCTAGCAACTTTCTCGGGGGTCGAAACCCGAGTTTTCGTTTGATGTGCGTGTGAATTTTTCTACAGGACAGGAACGCCAACAAGAAAATTGGATCTGGCCCAGTTTTTGCAAACTATTTCTCAAGTTTCCGACGCGATCCCGCGAAGTGGAAGTCGAAAAATCAGACGCAACTGAGTTTCGCAAACATTCCACTACTGGGTATCGTCTGAGTTGGAAGAAGGAACTTGAGAAAAAAAGAATTGACTCGAAAGATTCCTTCAAAAGTGACGTAGAATCCATCAGAAGTAGGACAGTTGGCGATCAGGCATCTCCCGCCTCGCACGCCAATTCCATCCAGGAGGGACATCTCCCATGCTAGTTCTCACTCGACGGGCAGGCGAATCCATCGTCATCGGCAACGGAATCAAAATCACAGTCGTAAACATCGGCCCCGGCCGTGTTAAAATCGGCGTGGAAGCTCCTCCATCGGTCCGTGTGGACCGATCGGAGATTCATGATCGCATCCTGCACGAGCAGGCAACTGACGTTCTGGCAGCCGTCTCTGCACACACGAATTCGGGCGATCAGCCTACGATCATCACGGGTTCCGAGACGCACGTTCTTCCGAACCGCGTTGCCGAGCAACTGCCCGAACTCCCGCAACCCGTTGCGGTTACGACCCCCGCCCCAGCTACTGGTGCGGGCTCGGTGAACAGGCTCAGCCAGTACCGTGCTCCCCGCAAGCCTCGCTAACGCCGTTGGTTGATTGCTCTCCCCCTTGCTGAGCGGCGACCCACTTGGTCGCCGCTCGACTTACGCGCAGATGCTCCAACGCCCTTTTCTCAAGATCACTGTTTGAAAACAGTGGCCGTGTGCGTCGTCTTTTCGGAGAACCATCCCGGGACTCCACACTTCCCGAGGTGCCACGCATGTATCCCACCGCTCTGTTCCTGCTCCTGTCGATCGGGGCTGTCCCCGAATCACCCACACCGCCAGTCTCACCAAAACCCGCCACCCAAAAAGAAGCCCTGCAACCGTTTAACGTCCTCGTCGGCTCCTGGAAAGGGTCTGGGGCACCCGAAGGGACCAAGGAAGAACGTGCCGCTGGTGCCTGGACCGAAACCGTGTCGTGGACATGGCACTTCAAGGGGGCCGATGCCTGGTTGGGGGTTACCTTCGACAAGGGGAAGCACTTCTCAACCGGCGAACTCCGATACACCCCCGAGAAGGGAAAAGACGAGACACGCTACACGCTCAAACTGACCACGCCGAGCAAATCGACCGCCACGTTCGTCGGAACCTACAAGGACAAGGTGCTGACCCTCGACCGGACCGATGCCGCGGGCGAAGATCAGCGACTCGTCTTCACCCTGCTGCACCACAACCGACATCTGGTTCGGCTGGAATCGCGACCGATGGGAACCGCGATCGCCTACACGAAGCGGTGGCAGGTCGGGGCGACCAAGGAGGGCGTTCCGTTCGCCGAGGTGGCCAAGGGGCCAGAGTGCATCGTGAGCGGTGGTGTCGGCACAATGAAGGTGTCGTACAAGGGTGTGGACTACTGGGTTTGCTGCACCGGTTGCCGCGACGCCTTCAAGGATGAACCCGAGAAGTACATTGCCGAAGCCGCCAAGGTGAAGAAGCCGTGAAACTGGTTCGATTAGGGGGACTGTAACAGTGCGCGAACCCGCGCCAGTTCTCCGCGAAGTGCTTGGTGTATCAGTCGAGCGTGCCGCAACTTGCCGAGTTGTGTGATTTGTGCAAGGCCCGCGATTGCTTGGCGGCCGCAATCGGTAAGAATTCCCTCAAGTCCGGTCGCGGTGAGTTTCACTGTGCCGGTTCGCGAGGGTTCATCCGATGTCGCGTTATTCGATCGCCATGCTTGTGGGAGCCTTATCCATCTCGGCGACAAGTTGCCGGAGCAATTGCGCGAGCCGTCAGGCACTGACCTCGTCCAATTCCACTTCTGGCATGCCTTACACTCTCACCAGCGGTGGGAGCCGAATGACTGAAGGGTGCTACGACGCGATCACGGGACGGCCAGTGCCGTGCCCACCGAGCACCATGCTCGTTCCGGGACCAGGGAGCGTGATTCCTGGGGGAAGTTTCCCACCGCCGAACAGCGGAGCTACCCGGCCGGATGAACTCCCGTTTCCGTCCCCCAGTGACAACATTCCGCGGCCCGGCGTTCCTTACGCCCCGCCGATGCCGGCCCCCAGCTTCGAGGGCTCAAGCCTGACTCCCAAGGGGACGACCACGCCGGTGAAGGCGAACCCAAAACAGTGAAGTCACCCTGGAGGGTGAACCCCACGACGGGTCGGCGGCAGGAAGTCCGCCGGCCCGTAGTTCGTTTCATCACGGTCGCGTGAAGGGACGAGTCAACACATCTCCGCTCGCAGGCTGCACCATCGGGTCGGTTGCGTAAATTGGCTTGTAATATTTGGACGGCGGCGGGGTCATCGCGGTCGGCGGAACTGGCTCGGCGACTGGCTTGTAGCTCGTGTGTGTCACGCCTCCCTGAACGACACTCGCCGATTGACTCGGCACACTGTTGTTCGCGAAGCGGTAGCCGGTGAAGACGTTGTCCGAAGGTGAAACGCACCCCGTCTTGCAAGCACGGCCTGAAGTACCCAACCCGAATCGCGCTGCCAATCCCGTCCCGGTTCCCGCACTGTTGCCACCAGTCGCGCACGCCCCAGTGCTGCAACCACTCGTTCCGCACCCACCGCCATAACTACCCGAACAGCCATTCGGCGAATCGCACCGGAATGCGAGAATTGGCCCCACATAGGGGAGTGGTTTCAGAATCGGCAACGCACCGCGAGTTGTTGGTTGGTAGAAGGCCCATGCCAGAAGGCGACTGCCGAACATTCGATCAGAGTCGCAAAGACCCGAGCTACAACCCGACGAACACCAGCCAGGATAATCGCCACTGACCACCCGGAGCCCCGTCGGAGGCGGAAGGGGGACCGTGCCGGGTGCGAAAACTGTCGATGCGGAGTAGCCAGTGGTGCCAGGCGTTCCTGAGTACACTGCCGCTGGCGTGTAATCCGTCTGGCGGATGGGGGCGGCGACTTGTGGCGCTGCGACTTGCGGAGTCGTGTACATCGGGATCACGAGCCCCTTCGCTTCCACCGCACGGGTGGCCGGTTTCGCGGTCGGTGTGACCGCAGGGGTGTATGCCGTGTAATTCATCTTCGCGAACGTCGCGGCCTGGGCCTTCAGGGCTTCTTCGCTACTGGTCAGCACCGGTTGCGTGGCAACCGCTTGCGTGGCAACCGTCCGCTTGGACGAACTGGTCGCCCGGGTCGGCGCGACCGATCCACCCGACATGCCCGTGGGGAGCACCATTTCGCGGCTCGACTGTGGGGCCGTCACGGAAACGGGTGCTGGGAGGGTGTACCCCGGAACCGGAGCCGCAGTCTCTCCCGACACGGACTGAGGTATCGAGGCAGGTACAGTCGTGCCGGGGAGAGGCATCGAGGCGTTGTACTGCGTCTTCACGATAACGGAAGAACTCGTCGGCTGGGTCGCTCCGAGTTGTTCGACACGTTGAACAGGAACTTGCGTGGCCGTTGTGGCCTTGGTCGTTTTTTTCTTCTGAACAGGAACCGATGTTACCGGGGTTGGCAGCATCGCGTTGTCGGGCCTGACGGTGGTTTCACTGTTCGTCGGGAAGACCGATCGTGGGGCCATGAAGTAGTCGCCTGCCCACACGGGAATCTGCGTCAGGCCAACGAGCAACAAGAACGCGGCGAATCGCCTCATGATCGGCACCTCCGGCAAGTTCGGTCCCTTCCTGGGATTGCCAAAAGCATCGGCACCGCATGTGAGGTTTGGAGAGGTTGAAAGGATGGGTGTTGCGAGAAGGATAGGCGGACTGCGCCGCAAAGGTCGCACAAGCTACCTAAAGCACCCAGATTGCGAGCTAGCTCTCGAAGCCCGGCAGCATGGGTTGAATGACCCTTCCGACTCGGGTCAGAAGAGGAGGCACAACACGCGTGCGGGTGCGACACTCGTCCCTGCGGACACTATCCTCGCGTCGCATGAGCGGGATGCTCTTCGCAACGCTGTCTTGCCGGGCTGTGATGACCTCGCTTCGTGGGTTCAATTGTGCCAGCGCTGCCCGACCGCTCGCGGACGCCAACTCGGGTCTGTTGCAATCTCTGCTAAGGTGTAACTGCACGAGGTGACTGGGGAATCCGTCGCCCGAGCGAGTCGCGATGGCAGTAGTCAGTTCCGCTGCCTGATCGTTCGAGAGGTGCCCACAGTCACCCAGAACCCGATCGACAAGATACCTTGGTCGCTTGCTTCCCCGTTCCAGTTTCAGGTCGTGGTTGTACTCCAGAGCCAGGACATCCACCCCGGTGAAAGCCTCGATCAGTTCCGTGGTGAAACACCCCAGGTCGGATGCATACCCCACCGACCACGCGAGGTTCGGTCCGTCGTACCAATCGATTCGGAATGCGAACGTCGGGTCCGAGTCGTGCGAGACACGCACGGGCCGCACGACCAACCCCGGCGCGATGGTGTGCGGATGGTCAGACTGGTACGCGCGGGTGAGACCCGCGCGGTCGAGGGTTTCGAAAGAGGGTGCCGCGGTTGCGAGGTAGTCGAACTGCGCGGGGTGTGCCCACAGTGGGATTTTCCGGCTTCGTAGGTCCGCGAGCGTCAGGTCTTTCCAGTGGTCGCTGTGAGTGTGCGTGAGGATGACTGCGTGAATCGAGTCCCACGAAGCCGAGATCTCCGCGAGCCGGGCCGTCAACGCTTTGGGGTGCAGTCCGCAATCAATGAGGAGGCCAAAGCCATTGGCTTCGAGCAACGCGGCGTTCCCGCTGCTCCCGCTGGCCAGAACTGTAAACCGACCGGTCATCGCGAGTGCATCCCGTGAGGCGCAGTCATGAAGGTTACGGGAATAAGTTGTAACGTCTGGGTGGCAGAGATAAAAGCACGGTAGCTCGGGTCGGTCACTCTCATCGACTCTCTACGAGAGTGACCCCAACCCGATTCTCCACAGGCCGGGACGCGACTCATGGTGTGAGTCGTCACCCCTACCAAATCCGAAAAGTCGACAACCCCGGCTCTTGGAAATCGCAAACGACGTGCTTGTCGTATGATGCGGTGAATCGATTCGTTCTAATATTCTTTCTTCCAGACAGGTCTACGCTTCCAGAACGGTTCCACGGATGGGTGGGAGAATCGCGTGGAATCGATGAGAAGCACACATCCTGACTGCGTACCGGCAACCGTGTATCTCCGCGGCCCCTTGTGGGACGCGAAGGATTAGCGTGTCCCGATCCTCAGAAGCACCTTCCCGCCCTTGCCTGGGGTCGCGGCGTGCTCCACGGCTTTCCGCACCTCCTCCAGTGGATACGTTGCCGCGAAGGTCGATTGAAGTACACCTTCCCGCATCATCGCTCGCACCTGTCGGAACAACTTCAACATCGTCCGGATGCCCTGCTGCTTCGCCCACGACGCCAGCCAGAATCCTTCCACGCGGACGTTGTTCGACAGCAGGAATCGTGGGTGAATCGACAGCGGTTCATCGGTGAGCGAGCCATACAGAAGGCAACGGCCGCCGTACCCCAGCGACGCAATCACCTCGGAGCCGGTCTTGCCACCAACTGGGTCAATCGCGAACCGCACGCCAGCCGGTGCGACGGTCTTCACCTGTTCTGGCAACGGGCCATCCGATTCCACGATCACCACGTCGGCACCGAGTTTCTTCAGTTCCTCGACTTGCTCACAGCGGCGAACGACGTTCAGCGTGCGGAACCCGGCGACCTTCCCGAGGCGAATAATCATCTTCCCCAACTCACCGCCGGCTGCGGACTGCAACAGCCAGTCGCCGGGTTGAAGCCCCAGCACAGCTTTGGTCATGACCAGAGCCGTCGCGGGGTTGACGAAGAAGGTCGCGGCCTGCTCGTCACTCAGTTCGTCGGGCACTGGCACAACTTGCCGGGCTTTCGTCACCGTGTATTCCGCCCAGTTCCCGACGCGATCGTTGATGACCGCGACTCGCTTTCCTTTTCGCAGCCAGCCGAGGATTCCGCCACCACTGGCCTCAACGATTCCGACCCCTTCGAACCCCGGCGTCGCAGGCAGTTTCGGGGTAATCCCGTATTTCCCGCCAATGTACATCAGGTCGGATGGGTTGATGGGACTGGCAAGCATCCGCACGAGCACCTCGCCGCGAGCCGGTTGCGGTGCGGGAACGTCCTCCTGAATGCGGAGAACTTCGGCAGCCGGTCCGGGATGTTCGAATACGACTCGCTTCACGGGAAACCTCAGAACGCGGTGTTGTGGCGTGGTTCGCCGTTGTTGATTATGGGAACAGATGCGTATTGTGACGCGGTAGCCTTTGAAGCGGCCCGGCCACAGTCGCGGCGATCAAACCGAACGACACCACTATGTCCCTCATGGATTTTGCCTCGCGGTTCGCATCGGACATCGCGGGCACACTTGTTGTTCTGGACTTTCTGCTCGTCGCGGGCACGCTGGTATGGGTGCTCCACATCAAGCGAGAATCGATGTCCGCGATCGCGTGGAGCCTCACGGTGCTCCTCGTCCCGTTCCTCGGAGCGGTTCTGTTCTTCCTGTTCGGAGCGCAGTCGATTACCCGCCCGATCAAACGCAAGCAACGGAAGAAATCGGCTTACAAGAGGCTGGAAACGGAAGATGGCGAACCCAAGGCCGATGTCCCTGCTCGGTGGGATACGCTCGCCCGACTTGGCCACCACAGTGGCGGCTTTGCCGTCACCGGTGGGAACGCGGTCACGCTGTACCACGATGGCCACCCCGCATACGATGCGATGCTCGCGGCCATTCGCAGCGCCGAACGCCACGTTCACATCCAGTTCTTCATCTTCCGGAACGACGAATCAGGACAGCGATTCATCGAGGCACTTTGCGAGTGTGCCCGCCGTAAGGTCGAGGTGCGTTTCCTGTACGACTCAGTTGGAAGTTACAACATTTCGTCGCGGATGCTCGGACGTCTCCGCGATGCGGGCGGGAAGGTTGCCGCGTTTCTCCCACTGTTTGGCCCCATGTACCGTCTGCGAGTGAACCTGCGGAACCACCGGAAGATCCTCGTGATCGATGGCCGGATCGCGTTTACCGGCGGGCTGAACATTGGTGACGAGTACCTCGGGAAACACCGCAAGTTCGGCCCCTGGAGAGACACGTTTCTGCGGGTTGAGGGGCCAGCGACACATGGTCTGCAACGGATCTTTCTCGAAGACTGGTTCTTCGCGACTGAGGAATCGCCGCATGGCAGCCGGTATTACCCGAAGGCTGGAAAGCCTGGGAAGTCGCTGGTGCAGGTCGTCCACTCCGGTCCTGATGACGAGTACAAGGCCATCCGTGAGACGTATTTCGCGGGCATCCTGAATGCCCGCAAGCGTGTCTGGATCGCCAGCCCGTATTTCGTACCCGATGCCGGGCTCAAGGACGCCATGATGCTCGCGGCTCGTTCCGGGGTAGATGTTCGATTCCTAGGGTTATTTCGCCCCGACAAGTGGATGCCGTACCTCGCGGCCCGGTTCTACTGGGCGGACGTCATGGCCGCGGGCGTGAAGGTCTACCAGTACACCCCCGGCATGATGCATTCCAAGTATGTTTTGGTGGACGGTGAGTGGGCATCGGTTGGCAGCGCGAATATGGACAACCGCAGCCTGGCGCTGAACTTCGAGGCGAACTGCCAGTTCTTCGATGAGGGATTGGTGGCAGAAATGGAGCGTGCGTTTCTGGACGATCTGGAGGTTTCAGTGCGACTCGATCCCGAGGTGTTTGCAGCCCGTCCGCTGGTCGGCCGCCTGGCTGAGAATGCGGCCAGGCTGTTTTCACCGGTGTTGTAGAGCGAACGCGCTGTTACGAATTAACCCACCACCTTGTCGCGTCCATTTCGCTTTGCGTTATACATGTTCTCGTCCGCAATCCTCAGCAGGTTCGCGGCGTTCATCTCCATGTCGCCGCTTGTTGTTGCCACCCCAATGCTGATGGTCAAGTTCAGCGGATTCGATTCAAAGCGGAACTGATGCGAGGCGACTGCCTTCCGAATACGTTCGGCCACGACCATTGCTTCAGCGTTGTCAGCCTCAACGAGAACGATTGCGAACTCCTCGCCACCGTAGCGAGCAAACAGGTCTTCCTTCCGCATGGTGGTGCGGACGATATCCGCGAGTTCGCGGAGGACGAAGTCGCCACATAGGTGACCGTAGGTGTCGTTGACCAATTTGAACTTGTCGATGTCGATCATCAACACCGACAAGGGGCGGTTGTGCCGCTGCGAGCGAACTACCTCGCGATCCAGAAACTCGCTGAGATAACGCTGGTTGTGGATCTGCGTCAGGCCGTCGAGGATTGTGAGGCGGTAGATTTCCTCGTGGTACTCGGCCTCGATGTTGCCGCCAGCCAGGTATCGGTAGATGCAGTTGCCGACACGCAGGTAGTCCCCGTCCTGCAATAGCCATGCGCTTTCGAGCTGTCGGTCGTTGACGAATGTCCCATTCGTGCTTTGTTGGTCGTGAACGTAGAACCCGTCAGGCGTTGGCTCGATCTTGGCGTGTCGTCGAGATACGGAATGGTCTTGCAGGCGGATGTCGCAGTCCTCGCCACGCCCCAGCATCAGTGAACGTTCCGAAAGTGTGTATCGGCACCCCATGCTTGTGCCGGTGGGGTAGATGTGAACCAGACAGGCTTCCCGAGCGACCTCGGAAAAAAGCCGTTTGGGCGAAGTGATCCAGGTTTGAGTGAGCTTTTCGACCATTGGCCCCGCTCAGATGCTGTGAAGGCGACGGTTCACTCCTCCGACAGGCTTTCGGTAGTTTAGGTTACGAAAATGGGCAGGGACAATGGGCGAACCTTTGAGAGTTGAAAACCATTCGCCTTGTATGTGAAAAATCTGCCAGAGGGAGAGGTTTGCTGGATGAAGGGTCGGAACGACCCTTCATCCAGCCTGTTCACGATAATCTCATCATTTCTCGTTCCGACATTCAACACAAATTTACGGCCGAACGATACCACCGGCCGGAGTCACTATGCCGCTGATCTTGGCACGAGGCTTCACCAGATCGACCAGGATCGGCTCGCGGGTGACCACTTCCTTGACGTTCCCAGCCGCGTCGCGTGCGGAAACCTTGAGGTACACACGCGGGGGAAGCCCTGCTGGAACTCGCCACGCGAACTGTCCCGTGTTCGGCAACCGTCGAGCCTGGGCGGGTTGTCCGTTGGCTGTCTGTGCCAGTTCAGCCGCTGCTGCTGGCTGCCAGGGACCAGTCGGCTTGTCGCTCCACTCGATCATGATCGGGTCTTCGCCGAAGTTCTTATCTGTTGCCTTCCACTGCACCACGAGCGTGTCCGGGCTGGTCGGGTCACCCGTGGGCGGGAATAGGTCCAGCGTCGGGGCGGTGACATCGACCACCACGCGAAGGTCAGGTGCGTCGCCGCCCGCCGGTTCGCGTTCGCTCAGGCCGGCGCCGCTAACAGGTACGACCCGGAAGCCGTAAGCCCCCTCGGGAATCGGGTTCGCTGGCACGTTCAGGTTAACGCGGACGGTGGACTGCTTCCCATCGTGCTGGCTCCACTTCATCCAGCTGCGGCCATCGTCGCGGGTTACCCACAAGTCGAGCCGGCTGATGCCCGATGGGCCACGGGATTCGACCTCATACCCCATGTCGAACGTGAGGTAGTTGAGGTACTGGGCGCGGCTCACTTCGACGGTTGGCGCGGCGACGGCGTTACCGGCCGTCCACACGGCAACGGGGGTCGGCCCGCCGGTGGCCCCATTTGCCGGTGTGCCAGCGGACACAACGGTCTGTCGCGGATCGACTGTTGCCAGTGGCTGGCCGAAACCGTTACCTGCCGCAACACTGGGTGAAGCCGGGGCCGGGTTGACCGGCACCTGCGGGGTAGCTGCGGGCGGTTGCGTCGCCACGGTATTCGCGGGTGGCGTGACCGGTGCCGTGGGAGCGGGCGGGCTCACCGGACCCGCTGGCGCAACTGGGCCGAAATCTGGGGCCGGCATCGCTGCGGTGTTTCCCGGACCAGCGGGTGGCACGACAGGTGCCAGGCCGGCAGCGGGTGGGGACAGTGCCGTCGTGGTGCCGTTGTTGCCACCGAGTTCGCGGGTGAGTTCGGTCTTGTTTCCCGCAATGTCGTAAGCTGTCACGCGGACCGTCACCGCACCAGCACCAGCCGGGAACCGCACGCCCGACTTCGAGGAAGTGGGTAGCGTAACTTCCTGCCAGTAACCTTCACCCGACGCGGGTCGGAAGTGTACCTGGGTCTTGTTCTCGTCCGGGTTCTTGTCCTCGATGAACCACTCCACAACCACATCGTCACCGTTCTTGCGTGCGTTGGTGAACTGCACACGCGGTTGCACTGTATCCACCAGAACCTTGAGGTCCGGCGGCGTGCGGGTGAGGTCCGCGGGGATGTTCTTCCCCTGGAGGTCTTCCTCCATCATCGTGAACCAGTACAGGCCGTCTTCCTTGGCCATGAACGTGAATGAGTCGCGGTCCGGCGTCACGGCGGCTTCCTGATACCAAGTGTTCTCGCCGTTGCGTGCAACGTACAGTTTCACCTGACGGATCGTTTTGCGATCCTTGTCGTATTTGATCGGCAACGCGATCTTCCGCGAATTCATCGGGTAGTAATCTGGCGCAGGGGCGGTGGCCGGGGGTTGTGCCAAGCTGGCCCCGACGAGGGCAACGACGGCGAAATTCATAACCCGATCCCCGGATAGTCGCGGAAGACAATCTGTATCAGATGTATCGTCCGTTCCGGTTACGGAATTCACTCCGTTAGTGAGATTCGTTCAAGTTCCAACGACGTGGAAAGCCCATGACGCAAGCCCAATCGCCTCGCTGGATGTCGGTCGCTCTCGTTCTCGCCGGGATTTATAACCTCTCATGGGGCACGTGGACCGTGCTGTTCCCGACGATGTCGTTCGCGTATTCCGGGATGCAGTTCCCCGACAAGCCGATGTATTACCCGCAACTCTGGCAGGGGATCGGCATGATCGTGGGGGTTTACGGGATCGCATACATCCTCGCGGCGCGCGATCCTGCTGCGAAATGGGAGATTGTGTTCGTCGGGTTTCTCGGGAAGTTCTTCGGCCCCATTGGCTTCGCCATGGGCATCTTTACCGGGGAGACGCAACCTGCCGCCCTTGCCACGACGATTCCCAACGACCTGGTCTGGTGGGTTCCGTTCCTGCTGATTCTCCGGCATGCCTACCAAGTGAATCGACCTTCTACCCAACCAGTTCCCGTAGCGAAGTGATGCGATTGGTGATTCCCGGTTCGCGATGTTGGTCGTCGAGCAGAACTGCGTTCAGCCCCGCTGCGGTCGCGCCCTGGTAATCGTTGTCGATGTCGTCGCCGGCGAACAGGATTTCACCGGGGACACAGCCCGCGACTCGCGTCACTTCACGGAAGAACTCCGCTGCTGGCTTGCGAAAACCGACCGCGGCGCTCACCACCGTGCGGTCACGCAACGGAGCAAGTTCGGGGAAGCCGTCGAGCACCGACCACAACCGGGCGTCGTAGTTCGAGCCCATCCCCACGACGAGACCGCGTGTGTTCAGTTCCTTCAACACGGCCGCGGCGTGGGGACACACTTGCCACGCGGTGGGTTTCGCGAAGTGATCGTAGAGTTCAGCAAAGCAAGCATCGGGGTTGGGTACGCCCTGAAGTGTCTCGTGGACGATGACACGCCAGCGTTCGCGTTCACGCTCCTCGGAGGTAACCCAACCCGTCACGCGGTCGGCTGCCTCTTGTTTCCGGAATGCTGTGAGGAAGCGAGTACGAACTTCGCCTGAACTCAGTTCCATGCCCATCGTGCGAGCCACGTCGGCGTAAACGACCAGTGCCGATGGGTTCGGAAAGAGGAGTGTTCCAACCGCGTCGAAGAACACTGCGCGGGTGCTGGGGTGGAGTTGTGCCGCCATCCGATCACGCGGGGTTGTTGGTCGCAGTGCCACGTCCGCTCGATGGACCGGGGAGGACGCTGCTTGTTGGCGTCGGGCCGATGGCTCGCGCCGGCATGACCGTGACACGGCGACCGGCGGATGGCGCTGCCTCCGGAAAGTTGCGCGCCGCCTGTGCCGCGACCGCGACCTTCATGATGTGAATCCCCCCGCGGAACACGATGAACCCGATGAACGACAGTGGTGCGGCCTCGAACACCCGCTTGTTCAGCAGCAGGGTGTACGACTGCCAGAAGAAGAACAGCCCGGCAAGCACGAGTGCCCACCCGGCGATTTCCCGGCTCCAGTACGCGAACCTCATGCCTTGCTCCCCTTTTTGGCTGGTCCCGCTTCTTCTGCTGCCCGCGCCTTCGCCTGTTCCATCCCCCAACGCCGCCACTTCTCCTGCCGCGATCGCTCTCGCTTCGTCTCGAGCCAACTGTCGTCGAGTAGGATCATCGCTCCTTCGTCTGCCCGCAGATTTCGCAGTCTCCAGTACCCGAACACCAACCTGCCCAGCATCACTCCGAATCCCATTAGCCCGATCATCACGACGAACCGCGTCAGGCCCGGCGTCAACCCACCCGACTCGACTGTCCTTCGAAAGGAACGGCTATTTGTCGACCAGCGGAATGGGACGTCATCTGTCGGCGTGACTTCGAGCGAGTTGATGACCCACCACAGAAGTTGGGCTCCGATCACGATCACGAACGAGACAAGCAGCAGTGTGCCGATTTCACCGTTGGAAATCGCCCCTGGTGGTCGCCGGGTCACGGGTTCGTCTTGCCTGCGAACCGCTCCTTCAACCGCGATGGCCTGATGGACAAAGCCAAAGATCCGGAACTGTGCCGCCATGTAGACCATCACAGCCATCGCTAGCACGAGGTCGGTCGGCCGGAAGCGTCCGTCCTCGATCTCCCACCGGTTCTCAAACGCCTCCCCGGGGATGCCAAACGGGAACACCATGAAGTAAGTCAGCACGAAAAGCACAAAGGCGGGGGCAGCGGTCCAGCGGAGTACGACGCCGGAGACGCCGATGATGACGATCAGCAACCCGCCGAGGTCGCTCCCTTGCTGGAAGAGGACCAGGAAGATCATCGCCAGCGCCGAGAACGCGGCGATCACATAGTTCCGCACGGCGGGTTCGTTGAACAACAACTGCAATCGGGCACGCTGCGTCAGATCGATCGAGCCGTCGTGGTACGCGGGGTCGGCCGGCGCGGCTTCGTCGGCGGTGGCGGCGATCTCGTATTTTGGAGCGGGGGAACTCATACCAGCTCACAGGGATTGCGGCACGTGTCAACTCATGGATAGCGGTCGTCCCAGCGGAGCGACAATCTCACCGTCGGCTTCGGAGACCACGCAGGCGATCGAGGCGGTCCAGCACCAACTGCACGGGGTCGCCGTCGTTCACTCGCATCACGGTCGCACCGGATTTCCCCAGCTCCCGACGGAGCGTTTTGAACGACTCGTGATACTGCTTCGTGAGCCGATCGCGAACGAACTTCACGAGGCTGTTCCGTTTCGCCTCGGCAGCGTCGCGAGCCTTCTTGTCCTTCGCCAGCGGTGTCTTGGTTGGCTTCGGACCCCACGGCTTCAGGCCCAGCGAATCATCGTCAGTCGCACTGGAAGCAGTCGTTGCACCCTCGGGATCGTCGGGAGAGGGGACGTCGGCCGGCCACGGCACGATGACCAGAATGTGGTGGTGCCGAGCACGGGCGACCCGGCATGCCTTGATGACCGGGCCAAGTTCCTCGCCGAGTTCCGCGAGATCGGCCAGGATCACGTACAACTCGTTATCGCGTGCCCGACTTACCGCACGAATAATCGCATCGGCAAGCACAGGCGCTTTCCCTAGGCATCGGAAGCGGTAACGCCCGTGGTCGTCATAAAGCGGAACCGGGCACCGCAGCAGGTGCAGTTGGAGGAACCGCGCGATTCGTGAGGCGAAGACCTCGTCGTCGGCAACATACCGCTCGATCGCTCCGGAGCCCGTGCCGTCTTGCAGGGTGAATAGGGAGGCCAGTTGCTTCCTTCGCGTCAGTTCCGTTTTCCGGTCACCGAACCAACCCCGCCAGCCGTGGAAGAACCAGAAGATCAGCGTGAGTGTTGACGGCCAGAAAAGCGCCCACAACGAGAAAAGTCCGAACATCAGCAACTTGGGGAAGAACGGCCAACCGGGAACAAGCCTGCGGGTTCGATACCCGGCGCTGTCGAAGGAGTCGAGCCGCCAGTCTCGCGAGTAGTACACCAGCAAGAGATTCACCGCAATCACCAAGAGTGCGAGGAACCCCCACTTCCGATCGAGTAGCGGAATCCACAGCCGGCTCAGCGGCATGGAGTTCACCCGCTTCGCCATCAAATCCGGGTACAAATCCTGGGCTAGCGGATACGCTCGTCGCGTGAGTTGTTCCATCGGCACGCCGGTGACACCCGGTTGCAACGCCGACACCTCCGCGAGTTTGCGGAGTACGTTAATCATGTGAATCTTGGTTCGCGCCGGGGAAGTGGCTTTCGAACCCGATTCGTCGAACGTGGTCAGGCCAACGAGGTCGCGGTTCCCCGCCGATGCCTGCGCGACAGCCGCAGCCACACCCGCCATTCGCGTGAGCAGCGTGTTTCCGGGTGGCCCGAGTCGCACGCCTTCACTGGTGTCGAGGAACAGCATCGCCCGCACGGGCACGTCGTTCTCGAACTCCTTCGTGATGAGCCGGTCGCGGCGTGCCGATGCCTTCCACGCGATCATCTTGGGCGGGTCGCCGGGGCGGTAGTCCCGCAGGTCGAGGAGTTCGCTTCCAGAACCCGCACGACGCAATCGGTGGATACCCGGCGGCGGCAGGGTGTTGAAGCGCTTCGTGGCCCGCTGCTTCCCCTCGTCGTCAACCAGCGGCGGCAACACCAGGAACTCGACCGCATCGCGAATGAACACGCGGCGGTAGAAGAACCCGTGCAGGTCCGCGACCCGTACTCCCACACCTTCGAACCGCAGCAGGCCAGGCGACGGAGCTTTCAGGGTGTAGACGATCTCGATTGTGCTACCCGCCGGGATGGTGGCGAATCGCTTGGCCGTTCCCGCGGTTCGTTCCGTGGCCACCGCGGCTCGGTCCTCGAGCACCGCGAACGGGATATCCACGAGAGAGGGATTCTCGATCGCGACTCGCACCTCGAACGCCAGCCCGGCCCAGACCATCGGCACCTCACGACCGCCTTGCAGAACGTGCCGTGTGACGTTCAGGCGAGACACAGCCGCGTTCGACCGTACGTGGAACAGCGTCCACTCAATGACGAACCAGATGAGCAGTGTGAGAGAAACGAGAGCGGGCACGACCGAGTAGTACGGGATGAGGAACGCACCGACGGTCAGCACGAGGCTGACGACGATCAGGAACCACATTCCGCGTGAAGTCAGCATGGGAGCATTTCAGATTGATGATTGAGACACGGTAGCGGAATGATCGGACTGTTTACTGGTGATGGTTAAGGTTTCGCCCCCTCACCCGCGACTCGAAGACTCGTCGCGACCTCTCCCCCGAAACCGGGGGCGAGGTGGGGGTGATTCGTCTGGTCTGAAGGTGTTGATTTTGGGGAAGCTGATGAGAAGACTCTGCGCACCCACCTCGCCCCCGGTTTCGGGGGGAGAGGTCGGCGAGGCTTTGCGAGCCGGGTGAGGGGGAAACACCTTCACCAAACCCTGACACAATCTCATTCCGCCAGCCTTTCTGATGATTGAAATCCAAAATCTAAACCGTTTGCAGTACGGGAACGGCGTGGAGAATGTCGCGGACGATGTCGGCGACGTGCTTCCCCTCGATCTCGGCTTCGGGCCGCAGGATGAGGCGGTGGCCCAGCACGCCATACGCGATCGCCTGCACATCCTCGTGGGTGAAGAAATGGCGGCCTTCGAGCACGGCTCGGGCACGAGCACAGCGGAGAAGGTTCAACGCAGCTCGTGGGCTCGCTCCCAGTGCCACATCCGGGTGTCGTCGGCTGGCATCCGCGAGTTGCACGATGTACTCGTAGAGCGAGTCGTGCCCGTACACGAACGGGAGCTTCCGCTGGAGTGACAGGATCAACTCCGGGGTGAACAGCGTTTCGACGTCGGCCGTTGGCTTGCTGTGGAGTCGGAGCAGGTTCACCTCGTGCTTGAAGCCGGGGTAGCCCATCTCGATGCGGAGCAGAAAGCGGTCGAGTTGTGCCTCGGGCAGCCGGTATACGCCTTCCTGCTCAACGGGGTTCTGGGTCGCCAGCACGATGAACGGCGGCGTCAGCGGAAGGGACGCCCCGTCAACGGTCACCTGGTATTCCTGCATCGCTTCCAGGAGCGCGGCCTGCGTCTTCGCGGGGGCTCGGTTAATCTCGTCGGCGAGCAGAACCTGGGTGAAGATCGGCCCCTTGCGGAGCACGAAATCGTTCGCGTTCCGGTCAAAGATCGAGGTGCCGGTGACGTCGGACGGAAGCAGGTCGGGCGTGAACTGAACACGCTGATACTGGCAACCCAGGATGCGGGCGAAGACCTTCGATAGAGTCGTCTTGGCGACACCCGGAACGCCTTCGAGCAGGACGTGCCCACCAGCCAGGAGTGCGATCAGGAGTTGTTGTGTGACAGCCTCAACGCCAACGACCACGCGAGCGATCTCGGTGGTGACCTTCTGGTTGAGTTGTTTCGCTTGCTGGGCCAATTCGTGAGCGGGCCGTCCGTCGGGAGGAGGGGCATCGTTCGTTGCCTGCGTGCCGGTCGGCGGAGCCAAACTCATGCCACACTCCCTGCTGTCGTTTCCTGGTAATCAGTCACTGCGTCGCTGTACAGACTGGCTGCAATCCCTCGCCTCAACTTACGGTAGTAGCATCCAGAACGAAGTGCCATTTGCCGTCCGCGTGGGCAATTTGAACCCGCTCGAAATAAACGTCCAGTTCTCGCCAGCGGTTCACGCTCACCTCTTGCGGCGGTCCGTATGCCAGCTTCCAGAAGTCCTTGATCGCGGCACGCAGCGAGTCGGGCTTCCGAACGACCTTCGAGATCACGAGTGTCGGGAGTTTCGGTCCCTGTTCGCCGTGAACGCCAAGCGAGGTGAAGAACTCGCGGACCATGTCCCGCACCGGTTCGTAGATGTTGTTCCTGCGAACGAGTTCCTTCTGACGGCGGTCGAACACACCCGGCGGCCCCGATGGAACGCCCGCCACTGCGGGTGGATGTGGGATGTCCGTTGGCTTGCGTGCGGTGAACATTCGTCGGAGCAGGAACCACATCCCATAGAGCGCGCCAAGGAGGAGCAACAGCCGAACGATCGCGGGGAGGCCGAAGGCACGCATCAGGAGTTTGTTGAACACGTCGCGTTCCTGCATGTCGCCGACCAGCTTGTTTCCCAGATCGACGAGTTTGTCCTGCATCGCCCCAAGGTTCGGCATGGGCAGTGGCGGCTTCGGTGTGGCGAACGCTTGCCGCAATTCGTCGAACCTCTCGATCACACGGCCATTCTCGATGAACAGGCATCGCTTCCGTTTGTCCGGCCCCTGCAGATACTCGATGACGCGGTAGGTCAGTTCCAGGTTCTGCGTTCCGGGTTCGATGAGCATCTGATTGATAAAGACGCTCTGATCGGCCATTGCCAGGAAACGATAAGTAGTGTCCTGATCGCCGCCGAAACCGTAGCCACCCACAGCGAACACGGCATCGTCGATCCTTACGGATTCGCCGAACTGACCATCAGGGTGATAGGCGATACAACCCTTGGGGAACTGCGCGACGGGCTGACTCATCAGCCCGCGGAACGTGTCCATGGCGAAGTACGAACTGGAATTGGTCGCGACCTTGGTGAGTGGCTTGAGTTCCGCCCCGTTGCCATGAAACACACGGGTCAGGGGGTTGTCGGGGTCTTGCAGGGCGACGCGCGACGGCGGAATCGGGAGAACATACGGGCAGTCGTATTTCCATTCCACGCTTCCATCAGTATCGAGCACACCGTGGACCGATGTCTTGTCGTTGCACCGAACCCGAAACGGGGAGACCCATGCACGGTGGCCCTGGTTGAACGCTTCCAGGTCAACTGGCGAATCCGTGGCAATGAAGGCCGCGCCACCGCTGAACGTGACCTGCTGGGCGGCACTCAACCCAATCCCCACGCCGCCACGATGATGACCGTGACGGGATGTGCCCATCACAATCACGATCACATCTTCGGCACCCTGATGAAGGTTCCAGATATCCTGCTCGCGGACTGGCTTGATTCCGGCACGATCGAGGAGGGCGCGAAAGAGATCGGTCCCGTCCGCGGAGATTTCGAACTGCTTCGCAGTCGGTTCGTTGGTAGTTGTCGTTCGTCGGGCTTGCCCGAACGCGGTCGTCGGGACCGCCACGAGCACGACAACGAGTAGCAGGTGTCTGGGGCGCATCAGTAGGACACCCCCGCGAGTGAACAGACGAGCTTGCGGGATTCGACCAGTTCGTTGTGCGTCAACGCCTCGTCGAGCGGGGCGTAGCGAGCGAGTTCGTAGAGTCGGGCCAGCATCATCGCGGTCCTCTCGTGAGTCGTTGCGAGGTCGGCGAGGGTGGTTGCGATCGTGCTGTGCGTCCAGTTCTTCGCGGAAGGCCCACAGATCAAGACGCTCAAGTACTCGAACGCTTTCACCACGTCTTCCCGTGTGCTGATGGATCGCGGGTCCACTGGCCACGCACCGACACCCACCCCCGCGAATGCTAACGAACTCTCCTGACCAACCCTCTTCTTTAGCTGGTAAAACACCATGACGATCAGTGCCAGCAGGAGCACCACGATAAGAATTTGCTTACCACTGAGTGCGATCAATCCGCCACCGCCGCCAAAACTCCAGCCGGAGCCAGACGGGGTGGGTCGCGGAGATGGCGAACTCGAACCGAGCCAACTTGGTGAGTTGCCTCCGCTCGAGCGGCGCGAACCAAACCAGTCTCCGAGTTTGGGTAGTTCCCAGTTGCCGAGCCCCCAGTTTGAGCCGCTCCCCCCGGAACCCTTCAGGAAATCATCGAGATTGGAATCGCTCCCCTCACCGCGCTTTAATAGATCCCAGATGCTGTTCCCCTTGTCGTCCTTCATGTCGAAGTCGAAGCCGTTCTCGCCGATCGCTTCGAAGAGTGCGCGTTGCACCTCGGGTGTCTCGCTCAGGGGGCCGACGTTCCGTTCCCACAACGCGGCGAAAGCCTGCAAGGATTTCGTCCGTGCGTCGTTCGGTTCTTCCGGCTCGGGAAACGGATTCTTGTCGATCGAGATTTTCTCTTTCTCAGGTTGTTTGGTCCCGGTACCCGGTTGTATTGGGTTTGGTTCGGGATCGCCCTTGGGTCCGGGATCGCCCTTGGGATTGAATGGTTGGACGGGCTCGACCTTGGGTTCGATAAACGGGTCGAGTTTCGGATCGGTGAACGGATCTTTCTTGGGCGGGCCGAATCCCTTAAGGTTCAGGTCAGGTGGGAGGACGGGCAACTTGCCGCCCTGCTTGGGGTCGAACAGTTTGGTAAAGTCTTCCGGGGCGAGTTTGCCGGGGCGGCCGGGGTCGGTTTGCTTCTGCTTCGCGTACTTTTTCAACTGATCCATTAACTGTTTGTCACCTGTCAACTTCTTGATCAGGTCTTCGGCCTGTTGCGGGTTGATGGTTGGGTTGTTTTTGAGGAGATAATCCTTGACCATATCCTGAAACGGGTCGAGGCCGCTCTCGCCCGCTCCCATCTGCGCCAGGGCCGCACGGACCTGATCCGGGGTCAGGTTGCTTTTCCAGAGGGTGTGGGAACCTTCCTGAGCGCGAGCAGGGCTGTTGGTGATCGACACCGCAAGGCCAAGAAAACCTGCTGACAGCAAGGCACGACGGCGGCCGGACTTCATGGGTCGCCTCCGGATAGGAAGTGGGGACGGGCTCGGCCGGGTTCGCTGGGAGAGATGGTCGGCCCACTCGCTCACCAGCATTGTGACCGAAGCGAGTGTCGGAGGCAAGCGACGGTGACGAATCGTCTCACGATCCGTTCACGTCTTGGGGCCGCTCGAATTGCCGATCCCACTCGGGCAGCTTTTCCGCCAACTCTTCCGCGTTCGCGGCCCGCATTGTAACGTGCCCAACCTTGCGACCGGCCCGGAAGCTCTTGCCGTATGTGTGCAGTCGCGCATCCGGGTTAGCGAGCACCCCCGCGATTTCGGGCACTGCGCCGATGAAGTTGTACATCGCCGTGTGGCCGACTGCGTCGCACCGGCCCAGTGGCAACCCACACACCGCACGCAGGTGATTCTCGAACTGACTCGTGAAGGCGGAGTCGATAGTCCAGTGTCCGGAGTTGTGAACCCGCGGGGCCATCTCGTTCGCCAGGAGTCGCGGCCCGTCCTGGAACCATTCGATCGTCAGCACCCCGACGTAATCCAACTCGGTGAGCACGCGTGATGCATACTCCGCGGCACGTTCAGTGAGTTCTTCGCCCAGATTGCCGGCCGGGACGACAGAGCGGTGCAGAATGCCGTCGCGATGGACGTTTTCGATGAGCGGGTACGACGCAATTTCCCCACAGCGACTCCGCACGGCGATGATCGAGAGCTCGCGGTCGAATGAGACGAATGCTTCGAGAATCAGTGGGCGGCCGCCGAGTTTCGTCCACGCTGCCTCGCAGTCAGCCGGGGTCCGCAGCACGGCTTGCCCCTTGCCGTCGTAGCCGAATCGCCGGGTCTTCAGAACAGAAGGCAGCCCGATTTTCCGCACAGCAGCGTCGAACTCCTCGCGGGAGTTGACGGCAGCGAATTCCGGCGTGGGGATTCCCAAAGACGCGAAGAATTGTTTCTCGGTCAGCCGCTCCTGCGACACCTCCAACGCCCGGGGTGGTGGGAACACCGGCACCCGCTCGGCCAGCCAGCGGGCGCTTTCCACGGGCACGTTCTCGAACTCGAAGGTGATGACATCGGACACCTTCGCAAGTTCATAAAGGGCACGGTAGTCGTCGAATTCACCAGAAATCTGAGTGCAAACTTGCCCAGCCGACGATTCCTCGCCGGGCTCGAGCACCGTGAATCGCAGCCCGAGCGGGTAGCCCGCCAGCGCGATCATCCGCCCAAGTTGCCCACCACCGAGAATGCCAACACGCATGAGTGCCCCGTTGTTTCGCAGCGACCCGGATGGGGCACGCACGCGGATGCTCGCTCCCCTGCGGGTCGCGGCTAAACAATTACCATACCATGATCCCGTAGAACCTCCACCTCCACAGGGTCACACACATGCCATCGCCGCTCACGGTCGTGATTTTCGGAGCATCCGGGGATCTCACTTCCCGGAAACTGATCCCCGCGTTGTACAACCTCGCCTTGAAGGGTCGGTTGCCGGCCGAGGCGAAGGTTCTCGGTGTGGCTCGCAGCCCGTATTCCGATGATGGATTCCGTGACCACCTCACCCCGAAGGTGCAAGAGGCCATCACCGGGGCTGGCGATCTGTTCGACCCGGCGAAGTGGGCCGAGTTCGCCAAGCGAATCCATTACGTTTCGGCAGACGCTACCAAGGCCGAAGGCCTGAAGCCGCTGCAAGATTGGTTTACTATTAACGAAGGGGTTGGTGGTGGCCGCCGGTTGTTTTACCTGTCGGTGTCCCCTGACATCTACCCGCAACTTGCTGGCCACCTCGGCGCTGCTGGGATGAACAAGGAAGACACCGGCTTCCGACGATTGATCATCGAAAAGCCGTTCGGTCACAACCGAGCGACAGCGGTTGCTCTGAACGAAGCTCTACACAAGCACTGGCGTGAAGATCAGCTTTACCGCATCGACCACTATCTGGGCAAGGACACGGTTCAGAACATCCTCGTGTTCCGGTTCGCGAACACGATGTTCGAGCCACTGTGGAACTACCAGTACATCGACCACGTGCAGATCACCGTCGCCGAGAAAGTGACGGTCGGTCGCCGTGGCGGGTACTACGACGGTAGCGGTGTGATGCGGGATATGCTCCAGAACCACATCCTGCAGATCATGACGATGGTGACGATGGAAGACCCGACGCGGTTCACGGCCGAGAACCTCCGCAACGAGAAGATGAAGGTGCTCTCCGCGATCCCCGTGCCGACCCTGGAGAAGGCCCGCAAGGCTGTCGCGCTTGGTCAGTACAAGGGCTACCACTCGGAACCGGGCGTGCCTGCAACTTCCAAGACGCCGACGTTCGCCGCCGTCAAACTGGAGATCGAAAACCGCCGCTGGCACGGCGTGCCGTTCTACCTGCGATCGGGCAAGGGGCTCAAGAACCGCTACAGCGAGGTGATGATCCAGTTCCGTTGTCCGTCGCACCTGATGTTCCCGCTGCCGCCGGGGCAGGTGCTGCGTTGCAACCACCTGACTGTGATGATTCAGCCGAATGAGGGGATCAAACTGAACTTCCAGACCAAGGTGCCCAACGTGGATGGCGTGGACCTGCAACCTCGCGACCTCGCGTTCGACTACAAGGACGCTTACAAGGAGAAGGCACTGCCCGAAGCCTACGAGCGACTCTTGCTCGACGCGATCACGGGCGATGCCGCACTGTTCATGCGAGCCGATGAAATCGAGCGAGCCTGGGAAATCATGGACCCGATCATCGGGGCAACGGAACGCGACGATGCACCGCAACCACAGGAGTACGAGGTCGGTTCGGAAGGGCCGCAGTGCTCCGAGGACTTGCTCGCTGCCGAAGGCCGCAAGTGGCAGCCGATTGGGTGAGAAAGTAGATCCTGCGACGCAGCAAGCGGCGAAAAACGGTTCGGCCGCTTGCTGCGTCGCACCTCAACTCAGTCGTTTACTCAGGAACAGGGCATGTCCGCTGAACAACCGCGTGTCGGGATCATCATGGGTTCGCGGAGCGACTGGGCGACCATGCAGCACGCGGCCGAAACGCTCACCCAGTTGGGCGTGCCACACGAGGTTCGCGTGGTGTCGGCACACCGGACCCCCGACCTGCTGTTCACCTACGCCGAACAGGCTGAAGGCCGCGGCATCGAGGTCATCATTGCCGGTGCCGGCGGCGCGGCCCACTTGCCGGGGATGTGTGCCGCGAAGACGTGCCTGCCGGTGCTGGGCGTGCCCGTCGAATCGGCGGTTCTACGGGGCGTCGATTCGCTGCTCTCCATCGTGCAGATGCCTGCCGGGATTCCGGTCGGCACGCTTGCCATCGGGAAGGCGGGAGCGATCAACGCGGGCCTCTTCGCTGCGGCAATTCTTGCTGGGAAGTCTCCGGCAATCCGCGAAGCTCTCAAAGCCTTCCGCGCGAACCAAACCCAGACCGTGCTCGACAACTCCGACCCGCGAGCAGAGTAATGGCCCTGGCGGTTGCTATCAGGGTCGTTCCGTGTTTCACATCGGGAGGTAGGTGCAGCAGCCGTGAAGCGGCCTGATCCATCATTCCGGCTGATAGGGGGGACACCACAGCCGGAACCGTTATTTGAGCCCAGAATGACCTTATTCGTCCGGAATGACATGTATAATATCGTGCTTTAAGAATATTTTATTAATACAGTTGCGACCGAATTCATCTCTCACGATGGCCGGGGGCGAGTCCGGAATGATCCGGGCAACGTCCGGAAATTCCACCCCAGTCAGGCTGAGTGCTCCACCCTCGTCACTCACTCGGAACCGCTGGACGGCTTGCTATGACTGCCGTCCAAGTACGGTTGCAAAGGTAATTCCTCCCCGCTATTAGTCGCCCCATCACGGGGGTGATTCAAGCAGGGGGCATTGAGATGAAGCGAATCTGCGTGTGCAATCCGCTCGTGGCAGTTCTGGGGTTGATGGTCGTTGGCTCAGGCTGCGCAACCGTGGTAACCCGGGGTGGCCAGGATCAGAAAGTGACCATCCTGAGCGACACGCCGGGGGCCACGCTTGTCGTGGACGGCCAGCCAACGGGAACGGCACCCGGAACGGTCTCGCTGACACGCAAGACGGAACACAAAGTGGAAGTGGTTGCGCCGGGATACGAGACGGCCCAGGTTACGGTGCGCCGGCGGCTGAACCCATGGGTCTTCGGGAACCTCGTGCTTGGTGGGCCGATTGGGCTCGTGATCGACGTCATATCCGACTCGACGCACTCGCTGAGCCCCGACCAGACGAAGGTAACGCTGCGGCCACTTCCAGCCGCCCCGACACCAATGCCAGCAGCGGTCGTTCCCTCGGGGCTTCAGACAAGCCCAACGATCATCCAAACCGGGGCCATTCGGTAGTCACAGTTCGGAGACGACACGCCGAACGAGGACACGGAGTTTCTTCTCGGCCTCGTTCGCGGTCTTGATGATCTCGGGAAGGCTTGCGGGTTCCAGGGCGTCCGGCAGACACTGATCGGTGATGACCGAGACGCCCATTACTCGCATCTTGGAATGGATCGCCACGATCACTTCGGGCACCGTGGACATGCCGACGACATCCGCGCCGATGGTGCGGAGGAAACGATATTCCGCTCGCGTTTCCAGGTTCGGGCCGGATACCGCCACGAAGACCCCTTGATGGCAAACGATCTTCTCTTCCATCGCGACCCGCTTGCCGAGTTTCAGTAACTCGCGGTCGTAGCAGTTGCACATGTCCGGGAAACGCTCGCCAAGGCGGTCGTCGTTCGGACCGATGAGTGGATTGTCGCCCAGCAGGTTGATGTGATCCTGGATCAGCATCAGATCGCCCTTATCCCACTGCGGGTTCATGCCGCCGCAGGCGTTCGACACGATCAACACTTCGGCACCGAGCGATTTCATCACCCGCACCGGGAACGTGACCTGCTGAAGCGTCCACCCTTCGTAAAAGTGGAAGCGCCCTTCCATCGCGATCACCGGTTTGCCGCCGAGCATCCCGCAAACCAGTTGCCCCTTGTGGCTCGGTGCCGTGCTGCGAGGGAAGTGCGGAATCTGCTCGTAAGGAATCACCGCTTCCGCCGCGATGTCTTCGGTGAGTTTGCCCAGCCCCGTTCCGAGGATGATCCCCGCCGCGGGTTTAGCGGACCACTTGGCTCGGATGGCCGCGCTGGCTTCCTGAATCTGGTCAAACAGCGGGGACGTCGTCTGCATGTGTGGTTCCTGTCGAGTGGTATGTCTCGGATGTTGTACAATCACGACGGTCGTTTAGCCGCGACCCGAAGGGGAGCGAGCCACGCGAGCACGCTCCCCTTCGGGTCGCGGCTAAACCATCAGGAGTACATCGATGGCCGTCAATCTTCCTCCGCATTATCACGACGCCGACGCCCGATACAAGAAGGCCCAGACGCCCGAGGACAAGCTCGTCGCGCTCAAGGAAATGTGGGTGCTTCTGCCGAAGCACAAGGCGAGCGAGAAGGTTCAGGCCGAACTCAAGACGAAGATTTCGGAACTGACCGATCAGATCGAGCAGGCGAAGTCCGGCCCCAAGAAAGCCGCGCCGGGGTCGTACAAATTCCCACGCCAGGGTGCCGGGCAGATCGCGTTCGTGGGGCCGCCGAACGCTGGGAAGTCGCAGCTTCTCACGAAACTCACCAAGGCCACACCCACCGTCGCACCGTACCCGTTCACCACGCGAGAGCCCATCCCCGGAATGATGGATTACGAAGACACCCGCGTTCAGTTGATCGACCTGCCACCGATCACGGCCGATCAGTTTGAGCCCTTCATCACGGATGTCACCCGCGCTGCCGACGCTGCTGTGCTGTTCCTCGATCTCTCCGACGACGACGGCCCCACTGCGACTCAGGCAGTGCTCGATCGGCTGAAACTCGCTCGCCGCGAACTCGTGCCGCCGGGCACGCCGCCAATCGACGACCCCGCCGTCTACGCGCTGCCCACCATTCTGTTGGCGACCAAGAGCGACGACGAGGCCGCCGACATTCGCCTGGAAATTGCCCGCGAATCGTTCGGGACGCGGTTCCCGCTTCACATCATCTCCGCGGAACGCGGCGACGGGCTCCCGGAGTTGCGGAAGACGCTGTACGACCTGCTCGGCGTGATGCGGATTTACACGAAGCAGCCCGGCAAGCCCGCGGATATGACGAGCCCGTTCACGCCGCTGATCGGCAGTACGGTGTCGGAACTCGCCGGCCGCGTTCACCGCGATCTGGAGGACACGGTGAAATCCGCTCGCGTGTGGGGCACCTCGGTTCACGACGGCCAGACCGTGGGTCGGGATCACATCCTGCACGACAAGGATATTGTCGAGTTGCACACATGAGCCGCTTGCGGCTTCGCAGATCCGAGGTGACCGATGGAACACATTCCTGCCTGGCACGCCGCAAAGGTTGGAATGAGATACCCGGCAAGGGTTATCGCTGTCGGAGAGTCTGTTTTGCTACTCAACCTGGATCTCACGCTCATCGCACCCGGGAGGTCACCCACGATCCTCGCATCCCTCCGTTTCGACGAGACTGTGGATTCCGATCGGGCACGGTCTCTCTCGCTCAAGGATTCCGTGCAGGTTGTGTTGATTGTGGTCGATCCGCATCCCGGTTCCGAGCGGGCGTTCGCATCACTACCGGCGAATCCGGAATGGTTGACGTGGAACGACCAAACCGTTCGCCGACTTGCCCGGCACATTCGCGAGACTCGTGAGTTCGGCCTGATGCCAATACTCGCGGATGCACTGGAAGACGCGGGCTGCAACGACACAACGCTTCTCGAACACTGCCGGCAAACCCAGATCGATGGGTGGCGAGACTGGGCGGTGGAATTACTCGCGACCCAGCAATGATCGCGTTGCATCCGCAGCGCAAACCCGCAATGATGTGGAGCATCCTCGTGAAAGCGACCTCGGGAACGACGCGGCGAACGGATCGGATCGCAGACAGCGAATGAACGACATCAAACCACCAGTCATCACGAAATACCTCGTCAGGCACGGGGTGATGCGCTTCCTGGGGGAGTTCACCCCGGTTGCCGGCGTCACCACGACACGCGGCGACACGGTGATTCTGCGTACTGAACGCGGAACCGAATTTGGCGAAGTGCTCTGCCCCACGACTCCGCAGGTTCTCGCGGTCGTTCCCGACCCAACCTTCGGCGAGATTCTTCGCGTCGCCTCTGTAACCGATCTCGACAAGCTCCGCCAGTTTCGCGAATCGCGGGACATGGATTACTCGGCTGGTGTTCGCCTCATCAATCACCACAAACTGCCCATGCAACTTGTGGATGTCGAGCGGCTTTTCGGCAACGAGCGAGTCGTGTTCTACTTCCTCTCCGAGAGCCGCGTGGATTTCCGCGACCTTGTGAAGAGCATGGCCCGCGAGTTCCACACACGCATCGAACTGCGGCAAATCGGCGTCCGCGACGAGGCCAAACTCCTCGCCGATTATGGCGACTGTGGCAAGCCGGTATGCTGCAACACGCACATGGCGGTGATGCCACCCGTGAGCATGAGGATGGCGAAACTTCAGAAGTCCACGCTCGACCCGACGAAGATCTCCGGCCGCTGTGGGCGACTGAAGTGCTGTTTACGCTTCGAGCAGGACGTGTATGAGGAGTTTCAGAAAGAGTTGCCACCCATCGGCTCGCGCGTGCTGACGGGGAAGGGGCAGGGTCGCGTGCTGCACCACGAGATCCTCGCACGACGGCTGTTGGTCGAGTTCGAAGATGGTCGAAGGTTGCCGGTGTCGGTTGATGAAGTGTTGACGCGGTTGTAACGTATCCGCACGATTAGCCGCGACCGGAGGGAGCGTCGATCATGGTCGCTCCCTTCTGTCGCGGCTAACCCGAGAGGGCAGATTGTGGACCCAAGGCTTCTGGAACTTTGTCGTGAGTCTCCGCATTTCGCCTACGAAGCGTACGACTTCGTTTGTGACGCGGTCACGTTTACGCAGGAACGGCTTGGTCGCGATGCTCCCGACGAGGAAGACGAACCCGTCGATCATCACGTCAGCGGCGCGGAACTGCTTCTGGGTGTGTGCGACCTGGCGGTCACGACCTTTGGCATGATGGCACCGGTCGTGTTCAAGCAGTGGAACGTGCGAACCACGGACGATGTTGGCCGAATGGTGTTCGACCTGATTCGCGTTGGCCGCCTAAGTAAGTCAGATCGCGATACCCCTGAAGACTTCCACGATCTGTTCGACTTGTACCAGACGATGGCGGATGGGTTTGAACTGACCATCGAAGACCGACCCAGTGTGAAGCGGAGTGACCGATGAGCCCACGCTGGCGGTTGATTCTTGCGGCATTCGCATTTCTGAGTTGGATCGTGTACCTCGGCTACGCGGCGGCGATGAAAAGCCGTGATCCGATCGTGTCGCATATTCAGGCGGCTGCGGCACCCACGGCAGTCGTCGCGGAAGTGACCGCGCTTGATGCGAAGGTAACGGTCAGCGAAAAGCTCTCGAAAGATGGCCCTGAGGGAGTCGTCGAGGTGCTGAACCTTGCGGAGACACGCGGGTTTGCAAATGCCGGGAAGTATCTGCTGTATCTGGAACCGCGACACGGTGCCTGGCTGATCGTTGGCCAGCAGCGATCTCCCGGGAACGATATCTCAGGGGTCGGCAAACCGCTGATCTACCCCTGGACCGACGACGTTCGAAAACAAGCCGAGAAGTTGCGGAAACCCGAGAAATGACGCATGGGTTTCAACACTGGCGAACGGCGACCACTCGGTCGCCGTTTTCGTTTTCCGGCTCGATAGCTTCGTATCGTGCCGCGAATTCTACAGAATCTTGTTGATGTGTCTTCGCCCGGTTCTGTAGAATCATCACACGTTCATCCCGCCGCCCACACGCGTTGATCCCTCCCACGATGCCGAAGTGCATGCCTGTTGAAACCCCGTTCGATCACGGATTACGCCGACAATCGATTGTCCGTGGAGTGCTCACGGACATCTTTCAGGGGAATCTGCGGGCCGGGCAACGGCTCGTCACGGAATCCCTCGCGACCCGCTTCGGCGTTAGCCACACACCCATCCGAGAGGCGTTGATCGAGCTTCAAGGGTTGGGTGTGGTCGATCTGCTGCCGAACCGTGGCGCGGTGGTGCGAAAGATCACCCCGCAGAACGTGCGAGAGGTGTGCCAGGTCCGGAAGGTGCTGGAATGCGAGGCGATTCGCGGGGCGGTTCGCGTAGTTGACCGGAAGGACGTGGCGACGCTAGCCGCGGAGATTCGCCAACTCGCGGCGGCACCCGCTGATCCGAAAGCGGTGGCACGTGCCCAGGCACTCGATAACCAACTGCACGACTTGATCCGCGAAGGTTGTGGGAATTCGTTCCTCGCCGCCGAACTTGAACGGATGCGAACGCTGTTCCGCACGTTCCGCGATGTGACGTGGGAGCTTGAGGTTGCCCGCCAAGACTATCACCGCATCGCGGTCGAGGCCGCCGAACACCTGGCAATCACCGATGCTTTGTTGACTGGCGACGTTCGCGCTGCCGTGACTGCCATGACTGTACACATGCGATCCGGGCTCACGTACTGGGTTCAGGTGACAGCGAATCTGACGAGACTCCCAGGAGATGATGCGAACCGGTTGTGAGGCTCACGCCATTATGCGGCAAGCGTACAAATTACTGCGGCCGCCGGACAAGACAGTGGTCAGCAGCGGGTGGAAAATACAACACACCGCTTTCGGGCGATCAACGATCAATGATTTACCGCAATGAGGATACTGCCGATGATCCGAACGCTCTCCTTCCTCCTGCCCGTGGCGCTCGTCGCGGGCCTGGCGTCATGGCACCAGCCACAGTCGACCGTTGCGGCGGACACGACACCTGCGCCGGTCGCGGCCGCGGCACCTGTACCCGCACCCGCAGGCAAGCTCGAATACAACCGCGACATCCGGCCGATCCTGGCTGAGAACTGCTTCGCCTGCCACGGTGCGGATAGCGCCGCTCGCAAGGCTGGTCTGCGGCTCGACCAGCGTGAGGCAGCCATCGAAGGCAAGGCGATCGAGCCCGGCAAACCCGAAAAGAGCGAACTGATCACGCGCATCTTCACGGCTGATCCGAAGGAGTTGATGCCTCCCGCGAAGTCGCACAAGAAGCTCACTCCTACCCAGAGAGAGACGCTGAAGCGGTGGGTCGCGGAGGGTGCGGAATACCAGCCACACTGGTCGTTTCTGTCGCCGACGCGGCCCAAAGTTCCCGCCGTGCAAGACAAGGCGTGGGTTCGCAATCCCATCGACGCGTTTGTACTGGCCAAGCTGGAAGCCGCTGGTCTGAAGCCCGCTCCGGAAGCCGATCGCCGCACGCTTGCTCGCCGACTCTCCTTCGACCTCACCGGATTGCCACCAGAACCGGCCGATGTCGAGGCATTCGTCAATGACAAGACCGAGATGTGGTACGAAAAGTACGTCGACAAGCTCATGGCCTCGCCGCACTGGGGTGAGCACCGTGGCCGCTACTGGCTCGATTACGCCCGTTACGCGGACACGCACGGCATTCACTTCGATAACTTCCGCGAAGTGTGGTCGTATCGTGAGTGGGTTATCAACGCCTTGAACAAGAACCAACCGTTCGATCAGTTCACCATCGACCAACTCGCCGGCGACTTACTTCCGAACGCGACGGTCGATCAGCGAGTTGCCACTGGGTTCAACCGCTGCAACATCACAACCAATGAAGGTGGTGCGATCAGCGAGGAATACCTCGTTCTGTACGCCCGCGACCGCACCGAGACGACCGCTGCCGTGTGGATGGGCCTCACCGCCGGTTGCGCGGTGTGCCACGATCACAAGTATGACCCATTTACGCAGAAAGACTTCTACTCGCTCTCGGCGTTCTTCAACAACACCACGCAAGGCGCGATGGACGGAAACATCCCGAATACACCGCCAATCATCAACGTACCGAAGCTCGAGGATCGCCCACGGTTCGATGCCGTCGTGAAGGAACTGGCTGCCGCGAAGGAGAAGGTCGATGCTCGCAAGAAGGCCGCGCGTGCCGACTTCACCGAGTGGTTGAAGACCGCGAAGGCCGAAGACTTTGCCGGGAAGATCCCCACGCAGGGCTTGGTGTTTCACGCACCGCTCAAGGAAGGCAAAGGGAAGACGATCGCGACGACCGTGAACGAGAAGGAACGTCAGATCGCCTTTGAGGGTGGCTACGACTGGGCCGCGCTCAAGAACGACAAGACGCACCCTGCGTTCACGATTCGTGCGGGTAAGGCGATTGAACTGAAGGATGTGGGCGACTTCGATCGCACGCAGCCGTTTGCCGTGTCCATGTGGGTCTCGATTGGTGGCCGCAACACAAACGGGGCCATTATCGCCCGGATGGACGAGGGAAGTGGCTTCCGCGGCTGGGACGTTTGGGTCCAGGCGGACAAGATCGGGATGCACGTCATTAACAGCTACCCACAGGACGCCGTGAAGGTGGTTGCGAAGACGCTGCTACAACCCGGGAAGTGGACTCACGTCACCGTGGCATACGACGGCACTGGCAAGTCTGGTGGCATCAAGATCTACTACAACGGCGAACCGCAACCTTTCGATGTCGAGAACGATAACCTGAAGTCCACGACTCGCACCACTGCCCCACTCAAGATCGGGCAACGAAACACAACATCGCGGGTGAACAACGTCGCCCTCGAAGACCTGCGAATCTACGATCGGCAACTCACGGGTGTCGATGCCCAACAACTGTCAGGTTCACGACACACGGTTGATATCCTTGCCAAGCCCGCCGACAAACGCACTCCGCAAGAAACCGAAGAACTGTTCAACTGGTGGTTCGTCTCGCAGGATGCCGAATCCCGTGCGCTCGGGACTGCTTACCGCAAGTTGCAAGAGGAGGAAGTCGCGATCCGTGGCCGTGGCACCATCGCTCACGTCATGAACGAGAAGCCGGGCGAGCCGGGTGCGTTCCTGCTGTTCCGCGGTGACTACGACAAGCGCCGCGACCCCGTGAAGGCCGACACGCCGAAGGCGATGCCGCCAATGGCTGCCGACCTGCCCCGCAACCGCCTCGGGCTCGCAAAGTGGCTGCTCGCGAAGGATCACCCACTGACGACCCGCGTGACCGTGAACCGCTTCTGGCAGGAAATCTTCGGCAACGGCCTCGTTCGCACGAGCGGTGACTTCGGCATTGCAGGCGATCTTCCGAGCCACCCCGAACTGCTCGATTGGATGGCTGTCGAGTTCCGTGAACCGACCGCCGGGCTGTGCTGCGAGGACGGCACCCCGTGGGACGTGAAACGCTTCTTCAAGCTGATCGTGACCTCGGCCACTTACCGCCAGGCAGCGATCACGACCAAGGAAAAGCTGGAAAAGGACCGCGAGAACCGGTTGCTGAGCCGCGGCCCGCGCTTCCGCATGGATGCCGAGATGATCCGCGACAACGCCCTCGCCACGAGCGGGTTGTTGGTTCGCAAACTCGGTGGCCCGAGCGTGAAGCCATACCAGCCAGAGGGCGTGTGGGAAGCGGTCGCGATGATTGGCAGCAACACACGCAACTACACGAAGGATTCGGGCGAGGGGTTGTATCGCCGGAGCATGTACACGTTCTGGAAGCGGGCCGCGCCGCCGGCCTCGATGGAGGTGCTGAACGCTCCGAACCGCGAGACGTGTGCCGTTCGCCGCGATCGTACAAACACGCCGATCGCAGCACTGCTAACGCTGAACGATATCCAGTTCGTGGAAGCTGCTCGCGTGCTGGCCGAGAAGGCGATCAAGGGTGCTGCCGAGGACGACGCCCGCATCGGCTTCATCTCGGCGAAACTGCTGTCTCGTCCGTTCAAGCCGCAAGAACTCGCGATCGTGAAGAGTTCGCTCAGCGATCTTCGCGCGAACTACAAGGCGAAGCCCGACGCGGCGAAGCAACTGATTGCGTTTGGCGAATCGAAGGCCGACGCAACCCTCGACGTGAGCGAACTCGCCGCGTGGACGATGCTCGTGAACGAGTTACTCAATTTGGACGAAGTGTTGAATAAGTGATCGGGCGAGCGGCCGGCGTGAGCCGGCTGTTCCCAACCTTCCCAAAACACTAACAGCCGGCTCACGCCGGCCGCTCGCCAGGAGACACCAATGAATTTGTTCAATAACCCCCGTGCCTTGAACCTCACCCGGCGGCACTTCTTCCAGTCCACGGGCTTCTCGCTCGGTGCCACGGCACTCGCGAACCTCCAGGCGGCCGAGACCCCCAAGGGCAACAAGACCGGTATCGACGCCGCGCTGCCCGAGACGCACTTCCCCGGGAAGTGCAAGAACATCATCTACCTGCACATGGTCGGCGGTCCTGCCCAGATGGACCTTTACGACTACAAGCCGGAGATGGAGAAGCACTACGGCGAAGACCTTCCCGAGAGCATCCGGAAGGGCCAGCGGCTCACCACAATGACCAGCGGGCAGGCGAAGTTCCCCGTCGCGCCGAGCAAGTATCGGTTCAAGCAAAAGGGCCAGTGTGGGATGTGGATGAACGACGAGTTACTCCCATATACCGCCAAGATGGCCGACGACATGGTGTTCATCCGCTCGATGAACACCGAAGCCATCAACCACGAACCGGCCATTACCTACATGCAGACCGGCAACCAGGTCACGGGTCGGCCGTGCCTCGGGGCGTGGACAAGTTACGGGCTCGGCAGCCTGAACCAGAACCTGCCGACGTTCGTGGTCATGGTCGCGAAGCCGAGCAACCAGGAACAGGTACAGGCAATCTCCGCGCGGCTGTGGCAATCGGGCTACCTCCCCGGCGAACACGCGGCCGTGTCGTTCCGAGCCGCGGGCGATCCGATCTTGTTCATCAACAACCCGCCGGGCGTCACTCCGGAAGTGCGCCGCACCACGCTCGACGGCCTGAACAAGCTCAACGGCATCACCGCCGATGAGTTTGGTGACCCCGAGACGAAGACCCGCATGGCTCAGTACGAGATGGCGTATCGGATGCAGGCCAGCGTGCCGGAACTCGCCGACATCAGTACCGAGAGCGCGAAGGTGCTGGATATGTATGGGCCAGATGTGAGGAAGCCCGGTTCGTTCGCGAATACGGCTCTCACGGCGCGTAGGCTCGTGGAACGCGGCGTTCGGTTCGTGCAGGTGTATCACAACAACTGGGACCATCACGGCAACCTCGCGGGTCGGATGCCGGATCAGTGCAAGGACGTGGACCAACCGTGTTGGGCGCTCATCCAGGATTTGAAGCGGAAGGGACTCTTCGACAGCACGCTCGTGATCTGGGGCGGCGAGTTCGGCCGCACGATCTACAGCCAGGGCGGGGTCTCGAAGACGAACTACGGTCGGGACCACCACCCGCGTTGCTTCACGATGTGGATGGCCGGCGGCGGCACCAAGGGTGGCACGATCTACGGCGAGACCGACGACTACAGCTACAACATCGTGAAGGACCCGGTTCACATCCGGGACTTCCACGCGACCGTACTGCACCTCATGGGGATCGACCACGACCGCTTCTCGTACCGCTACCTCGGCCTCGATCAGAAGCTCACGGGCGTTGAGAAGGCAACCGTCATCAAGGAAATGATTAGTTAAGGCAAGTCGTGCCAGTTATGGCACGGGTTGCGGCGATTCACCCGTACCATAACTGGCACCGCTCGCCGAGTCGGAATACAACCCGCTGCCATCAATGCCGCACGCCCGCTGAATCACTCCGATTCGGCGGGCGGTTGCGTTTCCTGTCTCCGTTGCCGTGTAGCATCCGTCCACCTCATTGGCACAGTTCATCTTCATCAACACCGCAACGCGAGCCTCGAATTCGGGGCGAACGTAATCCTGTGTGATCGCCTCGAAGGTGAGTGTGTTCTCCGGGGTGCGGTTCAGTTGTGTGAGGATGCGAAGGGAAACGGATTTGTAGACAGCACTGAACGCGAACAGCCAGCACACTGCTCCGAACCCGCTCACGGCGGCGACCGGCCAGTACGCAAACGGTCCTACGAGATTTGCTGCCGCGATCACCCCAAGGATGTGAGCACTCAAAGCGGACACGGCGTGCCGTGCCACGGGCGACGGCCCACGACGAACCCGCAGCCAGACCAGCGTGACGGCGACGTGCGCGACGAAGCAACACAGCCCGACGAGAAGTGCGATCATCAGTGGATTCCAAACAGGTTGCGAAGTGCTCCGGCACCTTTTGCGAAGAGTCGTCCACGCAGCGGAGTCATCACGACATTACCGCCGCGACTCTCAGCCAATCCCAGTTTGAACAGCACGCCAAGACGGTCGCGTGCGAAGGCTTCCATCGGCTTCCCACGGGTGTATTCCAGTGCCCATTCTTCAACCGTGAGCGGTTCATCAGCACGGTTCAATGCGAGGAGCATCGAAACGGTGAAACCCCAGGCAACGAGCGTCCAGAGCGTGAAGCCCGCCAGTGTCGCGGTGGCGAGGAGCAACACGGAGGACACGAGATCAATCGCGTCGGGAACTGTGGCTGGCAGCGTGGCGAGCCAGGCTCCCCATGTCAACGCAGTAGCCAGTATGAAACGCCGACCCGGCGAGGATACTTTGAGTACCCCATGCGATAGCGACACGAGGAACACGGGCAGTAACCCACACGCAACAAGCGACATCGCGATGGCAGCCGACGGCATGAAGTCTACGGTCATTCCGATAGTCTCCTGACACGGACGTTCGTCGTACCCCGGTTTGCCCGGTTGCCGCAAGGCGAGATCGCTTCGCCAACCACTTCGCCTTGCCCACATCTCCCGATTGCGGGTATCAGGTGTCACTTGCACGGAGGATGCGAATGGCAACCGGGTTGACGGTATTGGTGCCAGCGTGGAACGAAGAGCGTCGCTTGGCGGTCACCGTCGCCACTGTGATCGCCGCCGCTCGTCGGCACCTTTCCGACTTCGAAGTCATCATCATTGATGACGGCAGTACCGACGGCACGTCCAAGGTTGCCGCTCAATTGGCAGCACGGTTTTCGTGCGTCTCGGTCATTCGACACACCACAAATCTCGGGGTTGGCGCTGCGTTCCACAGTGGTCTCACGAGGGCGAGATTCCCCTCCCTCACGCTGGTTCCGGGTGACAACGCCTTCCACGAGAGCGGCCTCGATGCTGTCTTCTCGCTCGTGGGGAAGGTGGAAATGGTTGTGACCTATCGGGCGAATCCCCGAGCACGATCACCGATGCGGCGACTGCTTTCGATCTGTTGCACGCAGGCCATGCGAGTCGTGACGGGGAAGCCGATCCGCGATGCCCACAGCCTGTATGTGTTTCCCGTGGCACAGGCCCGGCAAGTGCGGCGAAACACCGGCTACGGCTACCACATCGAGACACTTTCAACGCTTCTTCGTGGCGGGGTGGAGTACACCGAAGTCGCGGTACAGTTGAACCCGCGCCCGGACAGTTCCTCGAAGGTCATGCGGCTTGGCGTGCTGGCTCGCTTGATGGCAACGATGACGCGGCAATTCTTCCGCTTCGTCGTGCTTCGCGAACAGGTTCGCTTTGCGAGCGTGCCTGCACCGTCCATCGTTCGCACACAACCGATTGCAGCGTGAGCCGATCATGACCGATTCTCCGACCGATCTCACACCAACTCCCGCTCATATGCTCGGCCGACTTGCGATGGCCGCCTGGGGTGTGTGCTGGGGCATACTCTTTGCGTCGGTCACAGTCGCAGGTCTCGTCGCGGTCAACGGCGATACCCAGGATCGGATGCATCCGGGCATCATTCAGTCCGACTCGATGCAATCGTACGTGCGAGTTCCCTGGCAGGAGCGATATGAACGGGTTTGGTATGCGCTGGTGTGTGTCAGCGGAGGGTTGGGAGGATTCGCCGCTGTCCGTTTTGTGCGGCCTTCGCCTGCTTTGGCTGCGTTGGCTGCAATCGTGTTTGTTCCGGTCGCTCAGACGGCCTGTGCATCGGTCTTCACGGAGCACAGCAATGTTCTGCGGTTATTGATGTGTGGTGTCCTACTAACCATCCCACTTCTTCGCCGACCCGCGACGACAGCCACCACAATACCGCCGCATCTGTCTTATCAGGAATCGCAGGGTCGAAGTATCTGGGTGACCACTGGAGTGTTGTGCTTGCTCATGTCCGGGTTGCTCTATGGGTTACTGGCTCCGTACGACCTCGCGACGGCGGCAGGAGAATGTTACGACGAATCGCACGTCGCTTCGTATCTCATTGGTCCAGCGCTTTACTACCGGGCACCTGGCGCGGTTCCCGGTCTCGACTTTGAATCGCACTACGGCATCGGACACGCTTACGCCTTCTCGTTCGTGATGGGGAACCACGGTTTCGAAAGGACGATGCAGAGGTACGTGCTCTTCGTGATGGTCGTCACCAGCCTGTATCTCCTCTCGACCATGCTCGTGCTCACCGACTGGCTGCGAAACCCGTGGGCCGCGTTCGGTGTCACGCTATTGTTGCTCGGCGCTGTTCTCGAGGGCGCGAGCTACCGATACCCCTCGAACTGGCCGGTTCGGCACCCGTTCGTGTTCGCGTTCCTGTTCTGTGCGGTGCGCGGCGTGAGCAGTACGAGGTGGTGTGCGATCGCAGGTGCAGTCGCTGGACTCTCGCTGTTCTGGCAGACGGACATCGGCATTTACACCCTCGTTGCTGGTGTGGGCTTCTACATCGCGAACGCCATTTTCCTGCGAGGCTCCGCGTCGCGACCGCTCACGTTCGTTGCCAGCGGGTTCGGCACGTTCATGGGTATCTGCCTGGTGCTGTTCGGGCCGCGGGTGTTCTCGGTGGAGTTCTGTCAACGGCTGCTGGAACCCTTGCTGCTCTACGGCACGGGCTTCGGGAATCAGTTGTTCAACTGGCAATCGTCTTGGGGCTGTTGGTACAACCTCGCCGGTCCTGGAATCGCCGTGGCCTCGGTTGGTGCGTGGCTGGGGTATCGTCGGGGTGAGTCGCCGCCACGAGCTATGCTGTACGCGGCGGTGGCGTCGCTTCTCGGTCTCGCCATGCTCGTCAAGTGGGTGAACCGGTCGATTGATGTCGTGTGGGCGTTGAACGGCGGTCTCGTGATCGCGGTGGCGGGATGCTGGGCGTGGTTCGCGTGGCACGTGGTGTGTCAGCAACTCGCGAGCAACTCACGGCCGCTCCTTGGCTACGCCCGACAGTTTGTAGCGGCCACTGTGCTCATATGGCTGGGGATGATTTGGGCGCGGGAAGACCGAGCGGCAGCGACAGCGGAGTATCAGGGCGGGAGTTCGTCGCCGCTCGTTCGGATCGCCGACCGGATCGACACGGCAGCAAACCCCATCAACGCGGCCCGAAAGGGGCTCGTTGCGAAGCAAGCCCCCCTCCAACTTGACACGAACACCGTCACCTTCCTGCGTGCATACACCCAGAAGACAGAACGGGTCGCCGTCGTCGCGACACTCGATTGGGAATACCTCGCGGCAGCGGGTCGTGCACCCAAATTGCACTGGGTGCAACTCTTCCTGGTCCACTCTCCCGTACTCCTCGACCGCTGTGTTGAGGACATCCGCACCTCGGATCGCGTGTTCGTCCACTGCGATGCGCTGGTCTCGCTCAGCAAGGTGAACCCGACCGCATATGAGCAGGTTTCCCGGGCGCTGGCGGAGGGGTTCGGGGGTCCCATGTGGACCCCGTGCGAGTGGGTGTTGTACCATCGGAAACCCGGTGACTTCGCGAAACGGTAACCTGATGCGCTGCGACACCACGCCCGTGATTCCGCTCCTGACCCGACTCACAATCGCCTCGTGGGGCGTCTGTTGGGGAGTGCTGATCGCCACTATCGCAACGGCTGCAACAATCGCCCTCAATGGGGACACACAGGATCGTTCACACCCGGCACTCCTGCGATGTGAGTATCTCCAGCCGTATGAAGTGGTGCCGTGGCAAGAGCGGTATGAGCAGTCGTGGTACGTTCTCGTCTGTGTCGCGGGTGCGCTCGGGGCATGGGCCGCGACTCGCTTCTCGCGGCCCGCTCCGTGGTTGGTCGCAATCGCCGTGATCGCCTTCATTCCCGCGGCCACGAACTTGTGTCGTGGCGTGTTCATGGGGAAACTTCTCTTTGGGCGAATGTTCACCTGCGCCTGGATTCTCGCGGTGCCTCTGCTGAGCCTGCTCTGGCGTGGCCGCAGTAGCTCACAAACCAATGCTGCTCCTGTAGATGGCGCTCCGGGTTTGTCAAAGCTCACATGGTTCACCTCGGGTCTGTTGTGTGTTCCGCTCGCGGTTGTGCTCTATGGCGTCTTCGCACCCGCGGACATTGCCGCGACTGCCTGGGAGTGCAACGTCGAAGCGCACGTCGCATCGTACCTCGTCGCGCCGGCACAGTACTACCGCGCACTCGAAGTGGTTCCCGGTCTGGACTTCGAGTCGCACTACGGCATCGGTCACGCCTACGCCTTCTCACTCGTCATGGGAAGCAATGGCTACCACAGCGTGCTCGAACGGTTCGTGCTGTTCGTGCTGGTCGTCACCATCGCGTACTTCCTGTCGGCCCAACTCGTGCTCACCGACTGGTTCGGGAACCCGTGGGCGGCGTTCGCCGTGACGCTCGCGCTAGCTGCGCTGTCGGTCGAAGGGCTCGCCTACCAGATGCCTTCCTGCTGGCCGGTCCGCTACCCATTCGCGTTTGCGTTCCTGTTCTGCGCTGTGCGTGGAGTGCCTCACGCCCGCTGGTGTGTCGTGGCCGGTGCGGTGGCTGGTCTGTCGCTGTTCTGGCAAACCGATATCGGGCTATTCACACTCGCGGCCGGTGCGGCACTGTACCTCGCGAGTGCCGTGTTCCTTGGCGGAGCGTGGTGGAAGCCGGGCGTGTTCCTTGCAACGGGGCTCGGTGGCTTCCTGATGATCTGTCTTGGCTTGTTTGGGCCGCGCGTGCTCTCGATCACCTTCGCCGAACGATTGCTGGAACCGCTGCTGCTGTACGCCAACGGGTTCGGCACCACGCTCATGGGTTGGCGCGGCGACTGGGGCTACTGGTACAACCTCATCGGCCCTGGCCTGGCGATTGCGTCGGTGGGTGCGTTCATCAGCTATGGTCGGGGAATTGTCCCGCCGCGAGGAGTGGTGTACGCCGCGGTCGCATCGCTGCTGGGGCTGGCGATGTTGACGAAGTGGGTGAACCGCTCCATCGACATTCTGTGGGCGCTCAACGGCGGGTTGGTGCTGGCCGTCGCGGGTTGGTGTGCGTGGACGGCCTGGCGAAGTGCGACCGCGAATCGGGGAGTTGCCACGCGACTCGGTCTGGGCTTGTCACTGTCGGGACTGCTCGTGTTCGCGGTGCGATACGACGCACGCACGGCTCAACCTCACCCGTTGCTGCGGACCACGTCGCCGCTGGTTCGCATTGTCGATCGCCTCGACACCTTCGGGAACCCCATCAACGCGATGCGGCGCGTGACGACGCCCACAACACCGTCGCCGGACCCGTTCACGGATGACGACGTTGCGTATCTGCGGAATCGCACGGCACCGACGGAGCGTGTCGCAGTCATCTCACGGAACGACTGGAGTTTCCTCGCGGCAGCCGGTCGCGCGCCGCGACTCTCCTGGCAGCCGTTCTTCCTGGTTCACTCGCCGGTGTTGCTCGATCGCTGCACTGAAGACCTGCGAAACTCCGACCGCGTGTTCGTGGATCAGAACGCGCTCACGACTCTGGCGAAGCTCCATCCGTCGGCACACAACGCCGTCGCTCCGCTGCTGGCGGAGTCGTTTGAAGTAGTCGAGAATCAAGGTCGGTGGACGCTGTATTCACGCAGGGCAGGAACGGGTCGCTAACCGGGTGGATAGTGATTCCACGCGATATGCACACCCATGCCTGGAACCATTCTGGAACCGTTGACCTGTCCGGAAGAAAGTTCATCAGAACAATTTCAGCCTTCGCAGAAACGCGGTAAGTGACTCCCCAACATTCGGTTGCGAGCGGGTAAGGTGGCCGCGAACCGGAGTTCGTCTCCGAGTCCGCGTCAGAATCATGCGAGACAACAACAGGATTTGGGAGTTTGGAGTTCCCGCGAAGCCGCAAGCGGCTTTGCAACCTCCGGAAACACCTGCGGCTCACTTCGCGGCCACGGCGTTCTTGCCCAGCCATACCGACAGGCACCGTGCGGTCGCCCACAACAGGATCGTGCAGACGCACGCGATCACGAAGATCGTTAGCCCAGCGTTCACGTACCCAATCGTGTTCCCGCGGGACGACTGTGCCGCGACCACCTTTGTACCGGCGCTCAGCGTCGTGGTCGTCACGAACAGCATCGGAAGGACCGTTACCCAGGCATAACGCCCGCGACCCTGGTTCACCATCCACGTCGTGACCAGCGCGAGTGCCATCACCGCGAGAAGTTGGTTCGCGATGCCGAACATCGGCCAGATGGTTTCGATGCTGCCGGTCGAGATCAGCCAGCCGTACCCGCCGGTGACAACGCCACTCGCGAGCAACGCTCCCGGTAGCCAGTCGGGGCGGGCGAGGGGTTTGTAGACACGCCCGGCCGTTTCTTGCAGCAGGAACCGCGCGATGCGAGTCCCCGCGTCGATCGTGGTGAGGATGAACAACGCCTCGAACATGATCGCGAAGTGATACCAGTACTTCAGCAGCGTGCCGACTGCGAGGCCCGTGAACGCGAACGCCTGCTGGAAAATCATCGCCATGCCGACGGCCAGCGTCACGGCTCCGCCGGTCCGCCCGCGGAGCGACTCACCGCCGACCAGTTCCTCGACTTGCCCGAGGTTCAAGTGCTGCGGCGAATCGACGTTCGTGGCGTGTGTCGGGTCTTTCGATTCCGGCGGCAACGTCTCGCGACTGATGCCATACTTCGCCTGCACTTCGTTCACCTGCCCTTGGAACTGCGGGGCACGGTCGATGGCCACGTTGATGTCGTAGTACAGGTCCGATGGCAGGCTCGCGGCCGCGATCAGCGCGACCGTTCCGACCAGCCCTTCGATCAACATGGCACCGTAACCGATGGGCCGAACGTGCGACTCTTTATCAATCATCTTCGGCGTGGTGCCCGACGACACGAGCGAGTGGAACCCGCTGATTGCCCCGCACATCACGCAGATGAACACGAACGGGAACAGGCTACCGGGGAACGTCGGGCCGCCGTTGATGAACACCTCGTTGAGTGGCGGGGCTTGCAGTGTCGGGTTCGCCACGATCACGCCGATCACAAGCAAGATCACGGTGCCGATCTTGAGGAAACTGCTGAGATAGTCGCGTGGCCCGAGTAGCAACCACACCGGCAGTACGGCCGCGATGAAGCCGTAAATGCACAGCGTCCAGATGGTCTGCTCGCGGGTGAGTGAGAAAAACTTCTCCAGCGACGAACCAGGGATCGCACCACCGACGACCACCGCGGCGAGCGTCATCGCACCACCCATGAGTGACGCTTCGACCACACGCCCCGGACGAATTCGGTACATCCACAACCCCACAAACAACGCAATCGGGATCGTTGCCGCGATGGTGAACGTGCCCCACGAGCTGCCGGGCACCACCTGCATACAGCCTGCGGGAAGGATCAGGCCGACGGGCTTTCCGGGCTTCTGGGTGATGCCTCCTTCTGCTCCCTTGGGAACTCGAATCGTGAACGATTCAGGTCGCAGGCTCTCCTGCTCGCCAGCGGCATATCGGACCTTGCACCCGGCAGGGATGGCATACACCGTGCTTGTTTCATTTTCTCCCACGACACCCGGAAGGAAGCTGGCCGCATCGTCATGCTGCCCCGCCGGGTATGTAATCTCCATCCCCTTGGGCAACTTCACCTCCTCACCGCCGAGGGCTTTCACCACCACGAAGCCCAGGCCAGCAAGGGCGATGATGACGATGAACAGAATCGCCACGGAAGCCACGATCGAGGCCGTTGGCCCCAGTTCGGCTCGCGCGATCTCGGCCAGCGATTTCCCATCGCGCCGAACGCTCGCGGCCAGCACGAGCATGTCCTGCACCGCACCGGCCAAGCACACACCGATCACCAGCCAGATGAGACCCGGGGCGTAGCCGTACTGGATGGCGAGCACGGGGCCGATCAGTGGCCCAGCACCGGAGATGGCCGCAAAGTGGTGACCGAACAGCACCCACTTGTTCGTGGGGTGGTAGTTCTGGCCATCGTGTAGGCGGTGTGCCGGAGTGGGGCGGCTATCGTCCAGTGCCGCGACTTTCGCGGCGAGGAAGGCGGAGTAGTAGCGGTAGGCGAGTGCGAGGCAGACCAGCACCAGGATCATCACCGGCATGGCGTGCAGAAGCACACGGCCATTGACCGGGTCGGTGTGGTAGAGCGAGAGCGCGAAAAGTGACATGGTGCGTCCGCAAGCGAGGAGCGAAGCCGACGCCAACTAACGTAGTAGTGAGGAGTGCGGACGGACACGTCAGAGGAGTGTGCGAAGCCGCAAGTGGCTGTACTGCGCCCCTTGGACTGGACACA
>PNLP01000030.1 GCA_013823135.1 Planctomycetaceae bacterium | reverse complement strand
CAATGGGAAGGGGCAAGCGTGAACCAGCCAGTTGTGGTGTGCGGCCTTGGGCGGGTCGGGTGGCACGTCCTCGAGTCGGTCCGTGCCGTGTGGGCTTTGGCTTCCTGAAGGCGTTCCGGCGAGTACGACCTGCCACGCCCGAATCACTTCTTCAACACCTTCACCTCAACCTTGCGGAACTCGCACGGATGGCTTTCGGCCTGCAACGCGATGTAGCCTTCTTCCAGCAGCAACTTGCCGTCGCGTTCCTTGACGAGTTTCGCTGCGTCGGCGTCCTTCTCGTCGAGTTGCGGCTTCTCGTACTCCATCACCAACTCGCCTTCCACGAAGTGCTTCACTGTGCCTGAACCGTTCACTTCGATCTCGGCCGTGACCCACACGTCCCCGTCGTAGGTCTTCGACTTCGAGTTGGTGCAGTGGGTCGTGAACAGCTTGCCATCGAGCACGATGTTCGTGCCGGGCGAGCACATGTTGTTCGTGGAGCGCTTCCCCTTGCCGAGCCCGCCGAGGAACTGGGCCTCGATCGAAACGGGGAAATCTTGATCCTTACGCATCGACTTCGGATCCTGGCAGTGAAACATCACGCCGCTGTTTCGCGTGGCCCAGCCCGGCCCGCCCTTGCACTGATCGCCGACGAAACGGTACTCGACCCGCAACCGGTAGTGCGAGAACTTATCCTTGTAGAACAGGTGGCCGAACTTCCCCTCGAACTCCTTGTACTTGTCGTAGTTCACCTTGATGACGCCGTCCTCGGCGCGGAACGTGTCGGCGTGGTTGTCGCCAAACTCGTACCCCTTGATCTTGGGCGTCCAGCCGTCGAGGGTCTTGCCGTCGAACAGGGCCACCCAATCGGCGTCCTTCTTCGGCTCATCGGCCGAAACGCTGACGAGTGCAATCGGCAGGAATGCTGAGAGGATGACGAACGTGCGCATCACGAGCTCCCTTGTGTTGGTGAGCCGCGACCCAGTGGGTCGCGGCAAGGGGTCAGTGTAGCAGTTCGGTGATTGACGCGAATTGGCCGCGTGTCGTCGTCATGGCGTGACCGGGACATCGAACGTAAGCGAGCCGCCACCGGCTGGTATCTCGACCGTCGTTTCCCAGGGCTTGAAGGTCGTGGCTGCGAGCTTTTTATCCGCGCCGGACCCCAACAGTGGCGGCCCGATTCGCACGAGGTACTTTCCCGGCGTCAGGGTGTGATCGGCCGGAAGCGAGAAGACACCGTCATCAACCGCTGCGGTTGCACCGGGGCCGGTGGTGCCGCTCGCCGCGTCCGGCTCGAATGTGACGTAGCCGGCGGGCAGCGGTCGCCCCTCCCGCGTCACGGTTCCGGAAACCGGGATCGGTTTTGCCCCGCAGCCAGCCAGCACCACCACGACACATCCGACGGCGCAGATGTTGCGAAGTGCGGTCACGGCGCACCTCCGACTGGCAAGCCGTCCGAGGCGGCACCGAGCTGGCGGTGGACGTTCAGATCCAGCGAATTGGGCAGGAATCGAACGCTTCCGTCGGCCATTGCCGCGTTGCATCCACCGGTGTGAAAACTCCCGAAGCTGCGCCCGACAGGAGCCTCGTGCTGACGGAGGGTGCTGGCCGTGTAATCCGTGATGCCACAACACGGTTTGTTAATCGGTTCGACCGCCGCGGTGAGGTTGCAGTAGTACCGCCATGTGGACTGAAGGTACGTGCCGGCGGACCAGAAGCCCTGCTTGGTTTGCCCACCAGACCAGGTGTCAATCACCATGTATTTGCTTTCTGCCAGCATGTACGTGTTCGTTGTGCCATCGGTAATGTCCGTGAGTCGGGTCCGGGAGTTGATGAAGAACACGCCGTTCGAGTAAATGATGAACTCGGCATAGCTGTCCGAAACACACCCGCTGGCCGTGGGGCTTCCGCCGCCGGCCACGACCATGTAGCTGGAGAAGTTCGTGCCCGCCATCCGTGGGTCGGATGGGCAGTGAAAGGTCGGCATGACTGTCGTTTGTGCGGCGTAGTTCGTGGCTCCGGTACTGTGTTCGCGGTTGATCGCGAAGCTCGCGTTCTCGTTGAACTTCGCGAAGAGTGCGCCTTGCTCGATGTACGGCAGCATCGCGACGCTCCAGGGAGTGCGGGCGTCGGTCCAGGGGCTGCCCTGAGCGGGGCACGGGCCGGTGAGGTTGACGACTTCTTGCCCGGCGGGGAACCGGTTCTTCACGTCGTGGGCGGCGTGCATTGCAAGGGCGATCTGCTTCATCTTGTTCTGGCATGTGGACCGTGCCGCGGCCTCGCGGACCTTCTGCACGGCGGGGAGTAGCAAGCCGATGAGGATTGCGATGATGGCGATCACGACAAGAAGTTCGATGAGCGTGAACGCTCGATTGCGAGGGGAACGCATAAGAACCTGGGGGTCTGGGAGAGATAATGCGTGCTGAATGCAAAAACTACCTGTTCAATGATATCGGGCAGGCGGGGGGGGCAATCAACGGGAAATGGCTGAATCCAACCCTCACGCCAAAATTGAGCCGCACGTTCTTGCGAACCTGGATGCGGGTGCCTTACTCTGTAGTGTCAGATCCTTGTGCCAGTTCTCTGTCGAGGATGACACCATGAAGCGGACGCGAGCAGTGCGGGCATGGCTGATCGGGCTGTCGGTCGTGGCGGTTGTGATCGGAGCCGGGTGCGGTGGCGCTGGTGCGGCCGCCGTGCGAGCTGTTGGCCAGGGGGCGGGCCGTGCCGCGGCACCCGCAATGCGGCAGGCCGTTCACGTGCCGCCTGCGGTGTACCGCCCCGTTGTTGTGACACCCGCAGTCAACTCGCGACCGGCGGTGACCGCTGGCCAGTTCCGCGTTGGACAACGGGTCGAACAGGGGGCTGTCGCTGGTGAACGAACGGCGGTCCACGGTCACGTTCCCACCGACGTGTTCAATGCCGGCGCGAGTGGCAAAGATGAACGAAAGTGATTGCAAGGCACGTCAGTGGACCATCATGAAATCGCGGCTGTTGAGGAGCGCCCACATCAGGTCTTGTGCTGCCGCTGGGCGTTCCTTGGCGTCGTGCAACTTGAAGAACTCCAAACCCACTGCGAGTTCCTTCACGGACGGATTCCGGGCCACGCTCCACAGATAAATCTCAGCGATGACTTGCTCGTCGGTGAGCTTCTGGTTCGCGAGCAGCGTCGGCCGTGCCGATGCGTTGCGAACGCGGCCGAGGATGCTCTTGCCGTTGATGAAGTGCAACGCCTGGAGCATGTTCGAGCCGTTATCCCGTTCACATTCACAGGCGTCCATTCGTTGCGGCTTGCCGAACATCCGCAGGAACACGTTCTCACTACTCGCGTCGGGTAGCTGAGCTGCCCGGAAGCCGTTGGGCAACGACTCGGAAACCCCGGTGGCCTGCACGAGCGAATCGAGCAACGCCTCGGCCTGCACTCGCCTCGGAATGGCACGCGAGAAGTTCTGTTCGTCCTTCGCGTTCGAGGCGTTCGGCGTGCTGCTGCGCTGGTAAGTGTCGGACAGCACGATTCGCCGGATGAGATGCCGCGCGTCGAACTTGGCCTTTACGAAGTCTTCTGTGAGAGCATCAAGGAGGGCGGGGTTGATCGGCGGGTTCGTGCTACGGATGTCGTCCACCGGATCGATGATGCCGCGGAAGAAGAAGTAGCTCCAGTAGCGGTTCACGAGGCCGCGGGCGAAGAACGGATTCTTCGCGTCGGTGAGCCAGTTTGCGTAAGAGTCGCGGCGATCTGCATTCGCTGCGAGTTTGGGAGCATCGGCACCGAGGAAGCGTGGCGGTTGGGCCTGACCCGATCGCGGATTCGTGGCGAACCCGGCCGTGCGATTCACGCTGACGAACTTCGTGGTGGGTGCGGCGGGGAAGCGGGTGTCGGCGCGTGCCGTGACCTGATTGAAGAAGCTCGCGAGCCCGTAGTAATCGGCCTGCGTCCAGTTCTCCATCGGGTGGGCATGGCAGCGGGCACACAGCATCCGCACGCCGCAGAAAACCTGAGTGACCCGTTCCAGCGTGTCGTTCGTGTCCTTGCTGATTGCGAAGTAGACGGATGCGGGATCATCGGTGATGCCGCCTTTCGCGGTGAGCAACTTGCGGGCGAACTCATCGAGCGGCGTGTTCGCAGAGATCGCACCGCGGATGAACTCGCGGAACTGGAACACCGACGGCGACGACACCGCGTTCCGCGAGTTCTGGAGCAAGTCGCCCCATTTCAGCGACCACTGATCCACGAACTCGGGCCGCTCGAAGAGTGCCTCGACCACCTTCTCGCGCTTCTTCGGGTCGGCATCCTTCAGGAACACTCGCACTTCGTCGGGCTTGGGTTGCACGCCGATCATGTCGATGTACACGCGCCGCAAGAACTCTTCGTCCGTGCAGATCGCGGATGGCGCGATCTTGAGCCGGTTCAACTTCTCGATCACCGGCTTATCGACGAGGTTCGTCGGCACTGGCGTGGGTGTGAATTTGGCGATCGCTGCGGGATCGAGCACTGTGGCACCGGTCGCGGCGAACATCCGCTCGAAGCGGCCCACGATGGCTGTCTCGCCCGCGGCGACAGCGGTGACCATGCCGTCGTCGTCCACCTTCGCGAATTGATCGTTGTTCACGGCGAAGATGCCGAGGCGGGTCACGTCGCGTTTCGTTCCGTCGCTGTAATCGGCGATCAACTGGATGCGGTGCTTGTCACCCGGCTTCAGCAGCAACTTGTCGGGGACCATCCGGACGCCGACGACCTCGAGTGTGTCCTTCACATCGGATGGCACACCTTGTGTAACCCAGTTCACGAAGATGGTGTCGGCGAGGCTGCCCCGATTGAATCGGCTGCCGCCTTCGTGCGGGGCTTCGCCGCGACCCTTGGTGACGATGAGGCTTGCCGCGGGGTTCTGGAAGCTGATGCGACGACCGGCTGATTCCCGCACGATGCCTGCGTAATCGGGTGCGGGGTCGGCACCACGCAACGAGAGCTTGAAGCCGTTCTTACCGAGTGAGTACCCGTGGCACGCGCCCATGTTGCAACCCGCACGCGACAGCACGGGCATGACCTCGTGGCGGAAGCTGATCGCAGGCTCCGTGGCCGGCAGCGTCACCTTCACGGGGATGTTGAATGTCTGGCCGCTCACAGCAACGGTGACCGTGGTTTGCCCCGTGCCGAGCGGCTTCACCCAACCCGCCTCAATCACTGCAACTTTCGGGTCCGCGACCGTGAACTTGGCGATATCTCGCAGATCGACCGAGAACCCCTCGGGGCTCGTGGCGAGAATTTGGATCGCGTGCGGCTTTCGGTGGTGATTGATGTCGATCGATGTCGGCGAAACGGCAACGGGATCGGCCGCGAACGCAGGCGCGGCGATGAAAGCAAACAGCGCGACAATTATGAATCGGAACATATCCTGCTCCTGTTTAGCCGCGACCGAAGGGAGCGCTCCCTTCGGTCGCGGCTAAACGTGTGGATCATTTAGGCGGTGGGGCCGCGATCACATTCAACACAACCTCGATCTCGCGGCCCTTCACTCGAACATTCGGTTGCTTTGCGTCGGGCGCTCCTGACGCAGATAGCTTGAGCTTCGCCTCGCCTGGCACTGTGGCTACGGGCAGGGTCAACTTGATTGCGAACGTCGTCTCACCGGCCTTCACGGTGATCGGTGCGGGCACAGCAACACCCGCGGGCACGCCCGTGAGTGACACCGCGATGTCACCGGCGAACCCGTTGAGCCGTTCGACGGTCCCCTTCACTTCGATCATTGCGCCAGACTTGCCGTCGAGTTTGGCCTCCAGACTCGCGACATTGGTTTTGATCGCAACGGGTAGCTTTACCGCGAAACTCCGCACGGGCGTGACGGTGGTCGCCAGCACCCGCGTCTTGTCGGCACTGAGCAATTCCGCCTGCACCGCGATCTGATACGAGTTCGCGGGCAAATCGGCGGGGATAAGCAGTGACAACTCGCTGTCACTCACCTTGGCTCCAAGTTCGACAGGCTTCTCGACCCGGATCGCGGAATTAGGATCGGGTTGGCCGGCGAGGTTCGTCGGGGGTGCCTGGCTGGTGAACAGCACGAACCGCACGGGTGCGACCGGGTCGAGCCGCTTCACCGTAATGGGCAACGCGAGCTTGCCGCCCGGCGAAAGCCCGGCGTCGGCGGGGAGGTTCTTCCAGTCGATGGTGAAGTCGGCCGCTTTCAAGTTCGTTCCCGCGACGGAAAGCTCGGTCGCGAGCCACGGCTGGAGGCGTTCGAGCGGGTGATTCTTGAGCACAACATCGGCCGTGTAATCGCTGCCGACACCCTTCCACGCCGAGATGCCAGGCACCGCGATCTGCCCCGCCGTGACCGTGACGAGCGTTCCATCAGCGTCGGGCGGAATGATGGTGCCTTCGAGTTTCACGCCAGCGGGAAGGCCGTCCGCACTCACGTCGATCTTGCCGACGTATCCGCGACGATCCGCGAACACGGGCACCACAGTCTTTCCACTGGCGGGGAGCGTGAGTCGCTGCACGGGCGTCGTCAGCGTGAAGTCGCCGAGCCCTTCACCCTTCACGGGGTTGATCGCGAGCCGATAGGTTGCGCGCGGCCCGCCACGGCCCGAGGCATCGACAACGCCGACGATCACCGACGTGACCTTGTCCGGCACCTTGTATTCGAGCGCGGGGTCGAGTGTCTTGGGCGAATCCTCTGCCTGAGCGAGCACAGCGCCGGCCTCGTTGCGAATGACAAGACTCGCATCGACCGGCGACCCGATCCGCTCGGCGAACACCTCGAACCGCACCCGTGTGTTCGGCACCACGGCAACCTTGTAGCGATCTTCCTCGTGCGGCGTGCCGAGCTTGCCAGAGACACCAACCGCTCCGGCCGGCAGTTCGAGAACCTTCCCGGCCTCGCTCGACTCGTCGAACTCAGGTCGCGAACTGATGCGCACCCACGGCCGCGGCCCGCTCCAGTTGCGTTCCTTAGGCCACTCCAGCATAAGCACGTTCCCCGTTGCAGTAGGCAGTTCAACCCGCGTGATCGCCGAGCCGATCAGTTCCACCCTCTTCGCACCTTTGCCAACGATCGGCGGGAACACTTGATCGACATACAGCAGTTGCCCGACCTTCAGCCGGAAGTATCCCGGTGCCGGCCCAGCATACTCGGCATCGTGAAGCGTGATTGTGTAAGTGCCATCGGTAGGGAGCGTCGCTTCGAGGCGTGCGTCGCCATCGAGTGTCGGCGTGCCCCATGCCCACGCGAGTTGCCGTTTCTTGGCATCGTAGAGATGAACCACGGGTCGCAACTTGCTGCCGATCCGCTGGGCTTCAACTTCGATGGTAATCTTCTCGTTCGCCTTGCCGGTGAACGCGGTCTCCGCGACGGTCGCCCCCGAAACTGTGCCGTGCAGCGCAGAGGGCAACGCTTCGATGGTCGGGCCGAACGGCTTCTGTGCGAGGCGATCCACACCCACAACCACGGGCAGGCTCGCGCCGCCCTCGGTGACGACACGTAGGTGATACAACCCGGGCGTGATCGCGTCGTCGAGCGTGACCTCGAACTCGGCCCGCTTGTCGGTGAATCCGGGTTTGAGGGTTTGCTTCGCGGTGAACGGAAGCAGTAACCGCGGCGGCTTGCTGATGGGGGCGAGGAACCGCGGCGGGTGGCCGAACGAATCGCCGTCGATTGTGATGGTGGTAGTGCCCTCGACCTGCAACCCGCGCACGTTCACGCTGCGAACGCTCGGCTCTGCGGCAGTGAGAGATGAACAGAGAATCAAGAAGAGGAATGGCCACAAAAAGGCACGAAGAGGCACAAAAAGGAAAACAGTGTGGCGGCAGCCGCGGTGGTTTTCCGTCTTTGCTTTTTGTGTCTTTTTGTGCCTTTTTGTGGCCATCCGTCTTTCCTCTCACGCGAACAACTGGCGGATCGGTTCGGCTTCGACCATGCGGATCGGGCGGTCGCCCGGGCCGGGCATCATCGTCGCGTCGAGATTGATCCCCATCGCGTGATAGATGCTCGCCAGCATCTGCCGCGGGTCGATCGGCGTGTCGATGGGTCGTGCGCCGATCTTATCGGTGGCACCGATGACTTGCCCGCCGCGGATGTTGCCGCCCGCGAGGAAGTTCGTCCACGCCGCGGGGTAGTGGTCGCGGCCACCCTTGCCGTTCACCTGAGGCGTGCGGCCGAACTCACTCAGTACCGCCACGACCGTGTCTTCGAGCAAGCCGCGGTCCTGGAGGTCTTGCAGCAGTGCCGTGAACGCCCAGTCGAACTGCGGGCAGAGCATCCGCTCGTAGTCGAGGTACGTGTTGTTCAGGCCACCGCCGTCCGCGTGCATGTCCCAGCATGACAGGTTGAACACGGTGTCGAAGTGGTTCACGGTCACACACCGCACGCCGCTTTCGACGAGTCGCCTCGCCATGAGGCAACTCTGGCCGAACGTATTGCGGCCGTAGCGGTCACGCACGCTCACGGGTTCGTCGCTGATGTTGAACGCGCGCTTGGCCTCGGGGGAAGTCAGCAGCCGGAACGCTCGCTGATACGCCGCATCGTGTGCTGTGGTCGTCTTCGTTTCGGTGCGGCGTTGCAGGTCGTCGACCTGTTCGAGAAGTCGCTTGCGGGCGTCGAGGCGAGACGCGGATTCTCCCTGCGGCACTTCGAGGTCGGTCACCTTGAAGTCGGGCCGGGCCGGGTCGGCGTTCAGGAAGAACGGCTCGTGGGCGCTGCCGAGGTGGGCGGCGGTTTGGCCGTGCAGCGGGCCGGCACCGGTGTTGCCAATGGGGCCGGGAAGAATCACGTTTGCGGGCAGGTCGCCCTTGGAGCCGAACACCTTGGAGATCACGCTCCCGAAGTGCGGCTTCATGTTGTCGGCGTTGAAGTCGTGGCCCGTCATCATCCAGCGCTGGCCGTTCTCGTGCGACGCGCCGGTGTTGTAGTGCAGGCTGCGGATGAGCGCGACCTTGTCCATCATGCGGGCCATCAAAGGGAAGTGCTCGCAGATGTTGATGCCGGTCACGTTCGTCTTGATCGGCTTGAACTTCCCGCGAACGTTCTCGGGCGCGTCCGGCTTCATGTCCCAGGTGTCGTTCTGCCCCGGCGACCCGACGAGGAAGATCGTGATGACGTTGCGGATCTTCGCCTTGTCCTCGTTCACCTTCCCTGCCGCCGTGAGGCGTTCGAGGGTGGGCAGCGACAGGCCCGCCATCGCAGTCGCGCCGACCGTGAGGAAACTCCGGCGACTTGGCCCGGAGCAGAGCGGGATGCGTTCGGAGCCGATGTTCAGCATGAGCGGAGACTCCGTGTTCCAGTTAGCCGCGACCGAAGGGAGCGAGTGAGTCTCACGCGCTCCCTTCGGTCGCGGCTAACCGTTGGTGAATCAAATCGTGTACGTCACCACGTTCGAGATTTCGACGAACTTGCTGGCGGTGAACTCGCCCTTGGCGTCCTTGGCGTAACTCACGTACTTCCACGTCTTCAGCGAGATGGCGTAAGTGCCGGGCGTGGTGTCGGGGTGTTGGTAAGAGTCGTCGGCGCGAGCGGGGGCGGTGGCGACTTCTTTGCCGTCCTTCTTCACGACCCAGAGGAGTTGCATGCCCCAGTCGTTCAGCACGGTGGAGCGCGTGACCTTGCGCCCATTCAGACGCAATTCAGCCTTGGGGGTGGCGTCGAATTTCTGTTCCATCGTGATCTCCGGAGCGGAGTCTACAGGCGGGAGGCTAACTCAGGTGGGCGGTGTGAACAGTCAATCGGCGGCAGGTGTGATTCGTATGAAGAGACTACCGCGCCCCACGAGCGGACGCAAGAAAACTCTGACCAGTTTCCCAGGGCTTCGCCATGTCCACAGAACGAATCGCCACCGTGGCCCCGATTTCCGAAGAATCCGCGACGGGGAAGGTGGCCGCGATTTACGCTGACATCAAGGCGACGAAGAAGATCAACTTCGTGCCGAACATGTGGCGCGTGCTGGCCACAAACGCGGACCACCTCGAACTGGTGTGGTCGCGCCTCAAGGCGATCATGCACCCCGAGGCGACTGGCCGCGTGTCGAAGCTGGACCCGCTGACACGTGAGATCATCGCGCTGGCGGTGAGTGCCACGAACGGCTGTGCATACTGCGTGAACTCGCACACGACCGCGGTGCGGAAGCTCGGCCTGGACGTGGAAGCGCTCGGCGAGGTGATGGCCGTCGTCGGGCTGTTCAACAGCACCAACGCGCTGGCCGACGCCTACCAGATCGAACCCGACATCCTGCCCCCGCTGGAGTGAACCGATGGGAATCTCGATCTATTACAGCGAGACACGCTCCACACCACTCACCGAGCAGGAACGGGAAGCGGTTCAGGCTGTCGCCGCACGGTACTCTGCGGGCGATCAATTTGAGGAACATCACAGAACCGGGATTGGTTGGGACGGCGAAGACCTCTGCCTATATGTTCCGCCGTTCGACTCACCCGAGACGATTCTCGAAGGAGCCACCAAACTCCCTATGAATTCCGAAGACGTGTTTTGGGAAGCGATCCAACATTGGTGCAGAGCACTGTCAGAAATCCGCCATTTGCTGGACGACGCGGATTGGCATGTCCACATCGATGACCACGAGATCAGGTGGGACGAACAACTCTCGGCGTTCGATCCCACCGAATAGCTTTGCTGACTCACACACTTGCCGTCAGGTTCAACTTCCGTCCCACGGCCGCGGCATACAGGCCGAGCGTTTGCCATGTGGGGTTTGTGGCCATTCCCGTTTCGAGTCGACACAGCGTCTCGGTGGCGAGGCCGGTCTTCTCCGCGACTTGCGCGAGCGTCAATCCAACGGCTTCTCGGGCTTTCTTCAACTCGGCCACACACGTCCGCAAGGCAAAATAGAACGGAGCGGCATCGGCCAATTCCTCCGGGCTGAGCAGTTCGGAGACACCGGGTTTGTGAGCCAGTTGTGCTCGCGTCTCGGCAGCCCGCGCCCGCAAGCGAGCGAGTTCGACGTCCGAAATAATCGGCTTGGTTTGTTCAGTCGGCATGGGATCATCCTCACGGGGGCGACACTTCGTAGGCGGTCACCGGGTAAATCACCCGCGGATTGTCGGACTCCTCGTCCCAGACAACGATGATGTGTTTGCCAGAATCGGTCCAGCCAAACTTACACGGGCGGCCCGTCGAACGGCTTGCGACGGTGGGGATATCCGGATCGAGTAAAACCGAATCGACCTCATCCGGGGTCAACCCATTTAGGGCAATGTGTTCGACGTTTCCGCCTGGCTCGTCGTCCCAGATGATGGTCGCATCCATCGCTGTACTCCCGGCACAACGCTATTGATTTTAACATCAATGTGTGAGAGTTCAACGACACTTCGGGCTCTCGAAATATTGCGAGAACGTTTGTGGGCTGGCCGCTGACGGAACCAGTTCTCGGCGAAGTAATGGCCGTTGACGGGGAACATCTATCCCCTGGCGTGTTTCGCCCCGCGTCGGCGGAGCACGAACAGCAGGATGCTCGCTCCCAGGATCACGCTAATTGCGGATCCGAGCAGGGTCCCGACCTTGCCTGCCGCCTCCCTCTGCGGAAACTCGGCCACGGGAAACGCAAGCCCGTTGATGAACAGCGACATCGTGAAGCCGATCCCTGCCAGGCACGCCCCGCCGACCAGCAACGACCAACTCACGCCATGCGGCAACTTGCTCAATCCGAGTCGCACGGCCAGCCAGCAGAAGAGCAGAATGCCAACCGGCTTCCCGATCGCCAGTCCCGCGGCGACGGACAGCGCCACGGGATCGCGGAGACCGGATACCTCAAGAGGCACGCCGGCGTTGGCGAGGGCAAACAACGGCATGATCAGAAACGCCACCCACGGATGCAGGGCCAATTCCAGACGGTGAAGCGGCGAGACGGATTCCCTCGCAGCGAACTGGAGTTCATCGAGCACCGCGTATCGCCGATCGTCCTTCGGCTCGTAGCCCCGAAGTCGCTCCCACAGTTCGCTCATCACCGAGAAGAACGTCTTGTCCCCAACCCAGGCCGTGGCCGGTGTCAGCAACCCGAGCAATACCCCGGCCATGGTGGGATGGATGCCGGACTTGTACATCGCAGCCCAGATCACCATGCCCACCAGCATGTACACGCCTACCCGCCGAACACCGATCCGGTTCAATCCGTATGTCAGGGCAAATCCGAGAGCAGCCACGGCGAGCGCTTCCCAGGCCAGTGAGGACGTGAACACGATGGCGATGATGAGAACTGCGCCGAGGTCGTCCACAATTGCGAGCGTGAGCAGCAGGATTTTGAGCGAGAACGGCACACGCGGGCCGAACAAGGCGAGGAACCCGACCACGAACGCGATGTCCGTGGCCATGGGGATGGCCCAACCCCTTTGGCCGGGTTCACCCCACTGAAGCGCGAGGTAGATGAGGGCCGGGGCAATCATCCCGCCCAGCGCGGCGAACACGGGAAGCAGTGCCTTTCGCAACTCGCGCAGTTCCCCGGACACGATCTCTCGCTTGATCTCCAGCCCGACCACGAAGAAGAAGATCGTCATCAACCCGTCGTTGATGACGAGGTGACCAAGGTCGCCCGCCAGCCGGAAGGTTCCGATGCTGAGTTCAACCTTGGTCTTCCAGATGGAAGAGAACCAACCGGCGAGCGGTGAGTTCGCGAGAACCAACGCCGTCACCGTGCAGACGAGCAGGAAAATGCCGCTGGCAGACTCGACATGCAGGAACCGGCGAACCGGGGTCAGCAGTCGCTCGACGGGTCGTCGGGGCAAGTTCGCAGCCGGGCTGGCATCCTTGCTGTGCTCACTTGCCGATTCTCCGTGCAAAGTCACGTCGCTCTCTCCGTGAAATCCGAGTGGGAGCATTTTGGGCAATTGTTGCGCCGGTCGCGAATCCCTTCTTTGGCTTAACGATTTCGCGACCTACTCCCCACTCCAAACTACAAGGGTTCAGGATGTGAACAAGAATGGCCAGAATTTGGTCTTCCGTGCCCCCGTTGAGATATCCCGCGTGATTCGTCTGCTTGTTACAGCGATTCGGTAGCAGGCCCGATCACGGGACCTGAGCCTGGCCGTCCGCGAGCCACAAATTTCAGCCCGAGCACGACATGCGACCAACACTCGCGATACTCTTGGCATTCTTCGCCCTCCCGGCGATGGTCCACGGCGACGACAAGAAAGAAGCCGCAACGAAGGTTCAACTCGCTGACCTGAGCCGCGAACCCGAGAAGTTCGCAGGGCGAACCGTTCAGTTCGAGGGGATCGTCGAGGAGACGCCGACGCGAAGCGGCGGGGTGTTGCGACTCGAGCGATCACTGCTCGCGATCGTGTGCGAGAGCAAGCCCGACGTGGTAACGGGCGATCGCGTGCAGGTCACGGCGGTTTGTGAGTACCGCGGCAGCCCATCCAAGCTCAAAATACTCGCCACGAACGTCGAACGGATCATCGGAAACGAGTCCGCCATTCCGGTAACGGCCGGGGAGTTGCGCGAGGAGCCCAGGAAGTTCGACGGGAAGTTGATCGTGATCGAAGGCGTGCTCCGGAACTCGCCCGAAGCCATCGAGTTCAACGGCGACGTCCGCTATTCCGTGCGTATCTCGGCAGGAGTGGCGATCACTTGCCACGGGAAGCCAACGGCCGTGCGGGGCGACCGCATCCGCGTCTTCGGCACGCTGACGTACTCGGATCAGGCACCGACGCCGCTACTGCTCGATGCGAACGCCGTTGAAGTGGTCCCGCGGTGAGTGATGCGTGGTGTTGTCCGAGCCCGAGCGCCAAGCGAGGGTTTGCGTTGATCCTCGCTTGGCGCTCGGGCTCGGACAAAATCTACTTCACTCCTTGCCCAGTCGCCGCAGTGCTTCCTTGGCGTCCCAGTAGAGTGTGTGGCCTTCGTAGGCCGTCACTGCGGTGTAGAACTTGATCGCGTTTCCGGTGTCGCCCTGGGCCTCGTAGCAGCGGGCAATCTGGTACACCGTGTCAGCCCCGCTCTTGTGGTAGTCCTTGAAGTCGGTGTAGCACTTCAACGCAAGATCCGGCCGTGCGAACTCATCCAGATACAGTTGCCCGAGGAGTTTCGTCGTCGAGTACCACGCGTCCTGTTCCTCGCCCGAACCCTTGTCGCCCTCGCGGATGTCTTCGAGGATCTTCATCCCCGCGTCGCGTTCACCCTTCCGCATCAGCACTCGGGCTTCGACCAGCCGAACGCCGTTGCTCGTCGGCTTCACGATCCGCGCGAGCGTCGCCAGGTGCGCCGCCCAGTCCAGCAGCTCGGCCTCGCCATCCTTCGCGTTCAACACCGACATCGCCTTCTTGACGCAGTAACTCACGTCGAACCACCGGGTGAGTTTGTCCTTCACCTTCTCCAGCCGTTCCGGTGGCACGGAGTAGTAGTACGTGTCCTTCTTCTTGAGCAAATCGGCGTCGGTGCTGCTGTACGTGAGCCCAGTTTCCGTCATGAGTAGGGCGTTCAGTGGGTCGCCGGTCTTGCCGTAAAGCTCGGCGAGTTTGCGGTACGTTTCCAGGGCCGCCGAGCCGCCGTCTTCCTGGTACTGCCGCAGTTCGTTGATGGCGGTCTCGAAGTGCGTCTGAGCCTCGGCCATGCGACCGGCAGCGCCGGCCTCGTCGCCGCGACCCTTCGCTTCCTCGGCGTCGGCGACGAGTGCGTTCCCCTTGGCCTCGGAGATGGCCGCGAGTTTCCGCAGGGCGTCGTGGTAGAACTGCTTCTGGTCGCGGTACAGGTTCCGCGGCCCGACCGCCTGCCCGACCTGCTTGGCCGACTCGTAAGACTTCCGTGCGTTCTCGGCGTCGCCGTGCTTCTCGTACACCTGCGCGAGCTTGAAGTAGATTCCTGGCCCGCGATCAGGAAGCCCACGCCCGGCGATTCGCATGTACCCCATGCCCCGCTCGCGGCGATCCGGGTCCGTGTCATCGACCAGCGCCAGCCCGAGTTGTTCGACATACTCGAACGAGAAATCCTTCGGCAGCCCGCCGGACGTTGCGGAGATGAACTCGCCCTCGGCAAGTTGCGAATACAGCACCGTGCGGTATTCCATCGCGGCGGGGTTGTTCGGCTCGGCCGCGAGCTTGCGCTCCGTGGCCGCGATCGCTTCCATCCGTCGGCCGGGCTTGTTCAATTCATCCCATCCCAGGCGTTCGACCAGTCGCGGGTGTAACCGCAAGGCGAGATCCCACGCATCGAATAGCACCCGCTTGCGGACGACCGGGTGGTAGCCAGGCGTTTCGGGGCTCAGCAACCGCGAGAGCGTGTCCGACGCCACATCGTACTGCTTCGCGTGCATGTGGGAGATGATCCGCAGGTAGTCGATCTGTGCGAGGTACGCGGGCTTCTTCTGTTCGACGAGCGAGAGGAACCGTTCGGCCTCGGCTCGCTGGTTCGGCGTGGGAACCGTGCCGGCAGGCATCAGCAAAGCAGTCGCGCGATCGAGGCACAGCGTGAAGTCGAGTGATTCCACGAGCCCCGGATCGCTGTCGATCTGCGTCAGCGTCAGCCCGTTGTGGAGGGCGATGATCCCTTGGTTCGCCAGCGGGCTTTGCGGATCGAGTTCCAGCGCCCGGCGGAAGAACTGAATCGCCAGCACGAGCCGGCCCAGGTTCATGTAGCTGTAGCCGCGCAGAACGTGCTTGAACACACGCAGTTCCGGCATGATGCGGGTGGCGTACACGAAGTACAGCGTGACCGGAATGAGGAACGGTGCCGCGGCTCCCAGGCCGGGCATCTTGCTCGCGAACCCCATGAGGTGAAGGCCGACGCCGAGCGAGGCACACAGCGTCATGATCTCGACTTCCGATTCTTCCGACTCACCGCAGAACGTGAGCAGGTAGAAGAACGGCAAGCCAAGTAGGATGTACACGCCCAGGTTGAAGCGAGCCGCGGCGATATCCAGGCCCGGCACGCGGTTGATGTATTCGCTGGCGAGGTAAACCATGAACGCGGCAATCGCCAGCCCCATCCAGAAGCGCCGCGTTTGGTCGGGCACTTGCCGGAAGCGGTACAGCGCGAAGCCGAGCACCGCACCACCGACGGCACAGTAGCCGAGCCAGTCGCCGGGGAGTCGGCCCTTCAGCGGGTCGTCTTTGGCGAGCGCTGCAGATGTGGCGTGTTTAATGTCGTCGAATGTCAGTCCGAAGAACCCGGCGAGTTGCGACGCCCACGGTTCCGCGCCAGCCGTGCCCGACAGCACACCTACGACCAGCCCGGCGATGATTCCGCCGTAGATGAACGTGGGGCTTTCGAGGAGAACCAGCAGCGGGAACGCGAACCAGTTGTGCCAGGGTCGCAGGCCACGCGACACTTGCAATGCGGTGCCGGCGATGAGGCCGACACTGAGACCGGCGCAGACCCAGCCCACAACCCACGCGATGTCGATCCAGGCGTCGGCGGGGTTCCCCGGAACTTGCAGGGCGAAGAAGACCCACAACCCCAGGAACACGCCTTTGAGAATGTACTCGTTGCGATGCCAGCTAGTCATGGCAGGATGCACCCGGTAGAGATGGTGTTGGCGGTTCCGCCGGGTCGCCGGAAGGTCGGCGCGGAACCGGAGTCGTCCCCCTGTCGCCGTTGCCCCTGAAGGTGGGGTGGCGACAGGACCAATGGAGTTTACACGGTTGAAGATAGGGCATTCGGGGGCGGGTCGCCAGTCCGGCTTGCTTGCAACTTGTGCGACCCAGCGGGCTACTCGGATTCCGGATCCGAGACGAACACCGACGCGAACCGGAACGCCCCGCCATCGAACAGGCCGCGGTCGCTCAACTTCAGGGCGGGAATCACCAGCAGCGCCATGAACGACAGCGTCATGAATGGCGCTGTGAGCGACGACCCCAACTCGCGGGCCGCGGTATCGAGCCGTGCGTAGTCGGCAGCGACTTTCTCACCATCGGCGCTCATCAGTCCCGCAACTGGCAATTCCAGTACGTCCACGCGGCCCGTGTCTGCAACGGCCAACCCACCCTTTGCGACGATGATCGCGTTCACCGCCGCGCAGAGATCCTGGTCGGTGGTCCCAACGGCGACGACGTTGTGCGAATCGTGCGCAACACTGGATGCGATCGCCCCACGTTTCAGGCCAAACCCACGGATGAACCCGATGGCCGGCGGCGCATCCGCATAGCGGTTCACGACGACAATTTTCAGCACATCCGCAGCCGGGTCCGCGACTGCTTGGCCCGCGACGTTCTTCGCAGGTAGGTGGAGTTCGCCCGTGACAAGTTTCCCGTCGAACGCATCGATCACTCGGAGGGTCGAACCCCGGAGTGGCACGGCGAACTCTTCCATGGTCTTCGTGGTCGCGTTGAACTGGTTCTGTGGCGTGACCGCGACCCGATCGAACCTCGGAACCTCATCCTCGGCAACGAGTCGGCCGTCAATGTACGTTCGCCGCACACGAAAATCGTGGAGATTGTTGACGGCGATGAGATCGGCCGGGTCGCCGACGCGGAGCAGGCCGACGGGTAATCCATAGTGCTGAACCGGGTTCGTGGACGCCGCACGGAGCACGGCCATGAGCTCGTGGCCTTCTCGCACGGCACGGGCGACGAGGCGATCGATGTGGCCGCGAACGAGGTTGTCCGGGTGGAGGTCGTCCGAGCAGAACATGCACGCGGCCGGGTGCGTCGCGAGGAGCGGGTGAAGGGCAGCAAAGTTCTTCGCGGCCGATCCCTCGCGAATGAGGATCTTCATTCCGGCAGCGATTTTGTCGAGCGCCTCGTCCAGCGTCACGCACTCGTGATCGGTGCTTGGCCCCGCAGTCGCATACCGGGCGGCGTCCGTTCCTCGCAGCCCCGGAGCGTGCCCGTCGATCGGCAGCCCGCGACACCGGGCCGCTGCGATTTTCGCGAGCAGGTCGGCATCGCCAGCGAGGACGCCCGGAAAGTTCATCACTTCGGCGAGGTAGCCGAGTTGCAACTCGTCGAACAATCGCGCGACGGCCGATGCGTCGAGCGTGGCGCCTGCTGTCTCGAATGCCGTGGCAGGGACGCACGACGGCACCCCGAAGTGGAACTTGAATGGCACACGCCGGGCATTCTCAACCATGAATCGGACGCCGTCAGCGCCGAGCACGTTGGCGATCTCGTGTGGGTCGGACACGGTTGCGACGGTCCCGTGCGGGGCTGCGAACCGCGCGAACTCCGACGGAACCATCATCGAACTTTCGATGTGGACGTGTGCGTCAACGAACCCCGGAAGCAGAAACGAGGCTTCGACGGCATCTGACGTTTCACGGATCGCCGCGATCCGGCCGTTTGCAATCTCGACGACCCCCGAGAACACACGGCCAGCGTGGATATCGACAACGCGGCCAGTCAACGTGAAATGATCCATCGAGGCAACTCCGTGGGGCACATCGTCGAAGTTGTCCCCGGTCGGCAGTCGATCATTCAGAGGTGAGGCATTCCTGGTCAGCGGAGGACGCGAGTCCTCCGCTGGTTTTACTGCTTGCTCACTTCTCTAGCGAGGCCAGGATCGTCTCGGCGACGAACTTGTTGCCAGCTTCGTTCAGGTGAACGCGGTCGCTGGTCAGGATGCCCGATTCCTTATCATCGGCGTTGTTCTTGGCGAGGTAATCGGCGAACGCCTTCCGCAGGTCGCACAACTTCGAGCCTGTGTCCTTCGCGACCTTTCGGCTGATCTCGGAGTACTCGTCGAGTTGTGCGTCCAGCTTGTTTGCGCCGCCTTTCTTCTCGCCGATCACGCTCGGCGTGCACAGGATCACGCGTGCTCCCGAGTCCTTGATTTTGCCGATGATCTCCTTCAAGCCCGCCTCGAACTTCTCCTTCGAGGTGCCGTTGGCGGGGTTCTTCTCGCCGTGCCACACGTCGTTGATGCCGATGTAGATCACGACGACGGTCGGCTTCTTCGCCAGCACATCCTTTTCGAGGCGTGCTTGCAGGTTCGGGACTTTGTTGCCGCTGATGCCGGCCCCGACGATCTCGATGGCCAGATCCTTGTGCTTCTCGGCGAGCGTGTTCTTGATGACCGTGACGTAGCCCTTTGGACCGACGCCACCCTGGGTGATGGAGTCGCCGAAGAAGACGATCTTCTCGCCCTTCTTCAGGGGTTCGTCGGCGGCCGAGCAGGCCGCGGGAATCGCGAGCGTGATCGCCGCGAGGAGCAAATTACGGAGACGCATGAGAGAGCCTTTCGTGGTGAGGAAACGAGTGTGTTTTGGCGAGCCACGGGGTTCATCCCCGTGGTCTTGATTTGACATCATCAATACCCACGGAGGTGAACTCCGTGGCTCGCCAAATGCGAGTTACTTGATCTCTTTGAGGCGAATCTTGCGGTATTCCATCGTGTCGCGGTCAGCTTCGAGACCGATCGGGCCAGTGGCCGGCACCTTCATCGTCGCGTTGAGAATCTCGCCATTGCAGGTGCAGTGTGCGACTTCGCCCTTCACGATGACGACGATCTCGTTCCAGTCCTGTGGCTTGTACTTCTTCAGTTCCTTGTACGGGCCGGCGACGAGATAGTCCCGAACTTGCAACTGTGGCCCGCGGACGAACAGTCCGCTATCCGCGTTGACCGCGGCCCGGAACTCCAGTCGCAGTTCGAAGTCTTTCGGGAATGCTTCCTTCGTCCAGAGTTGTGCGGTGCCCTTGCCGGGGTTCACGGTCAGCACGCCGTCTTTTGCCGAGTATCGCTTGTCGGAAGCCTCGGTTTTGCCGTCGAACGATTCGAACTTGTCCTTGGACTTGTAGCCCCAGCCGGTGAGGTCTTTGCCGTTGAACAGCTCAATGGTGCCGGGTTCCAGTTTGGGCTCGTCGGCCGCGAACACGGGGACCGCGAAACAGAGCGCAACGGCGAATGAGACGCGAGAGAGCGTGCGGAGCATGACGGAATCCTTCTGGGGAGGGTGCGGACGCGGGTGGGTTTCGTCTCGGGTCAGTCTCGTGACGAAAGGGGGAACGGTCAACTCTTTTTCTGGGGTTCGCTTACGCTGCATTGGTCGAGGCGAACCAATCGCGAACTTGCTGGCTGAGATCGCCGAGACTCGCGACGAGCTGAACCTCGGGTCGTGCGAGCCGCAACTGAATCTCGACGTCGAGTTTGCGGGCGTAGCCGGGGTCGGTGCCCACGAACAGTGCCTGCTCACGAACCTGAATCCGACCGCCGAGTTCGAACAGAGCGATGGGGCAGAGCGTTTCCGGCGGGAACCAGAACAGCACGGCCGTTGCTCGTCGCAGATGACGGAACTCCCATTCGATCTGCGCCGCTGCGGCGCTGGGTTCGTTCCAGGGGTAGTTCTTGCGGCGCGGGTTGAGCAGGGTGATTGGCAGGTCGCTCAGGGTATCAATCACGACCGTTTGCCAGTCGAGAGTGCCGCTAATGCCGCCCGCGAGGAACACGCTCGGCCCGGTGCCGTCGTATTCCTGCGGCGCTTCGATTACGGTGGCACTCATGGCGTGTTTACGAGATGAGGATCGCAACCGTCCCAACGCCGAATGCTGTTCCTGTTCTCGCCCTTGTCGTACAAGCGGCCGGATCGTCCGTCTGGGGTTGTGATGTAGAAGTCACAACCGTTCATAGCGGACTGACGGAAGGCGTCGATTGAAGCTGCGACGACCAAACCTGGCACCACGAAATAGGAGCCTGCGTCGTACAAATACACAGCTACTTCTGAGAATCCCCTCGCCCACACCGCAATTTCGTCAACTACGGTCTCCCAACTCGTAACCAGTTCCTCTCGTACGTCGGCAGGTGGTGCTTTCCAGAGGATCTCCGTTTCTACTGCTGTGAGGAACCGATACGGAAACTGATCCGGGTCAATTCCGTTCGCACATAGTCGCTTGATCGCGCGCATATACGCTGATTTCTTCTGGGCCGCTCGTTTTCGCTCCTCGAAGTCTGGGGGCAACATGGCTGCTTCCCAATACCGGGCTATTCTGTCTGCCCCGATTCCCGACTCCCGATTCCCAACTCCTTCTTCTCGGCGATGTGCTTCGGCACCTTCACCGGCACCACGTCCCAGGCGAGGCCAACCAGTTGCAGCATTCGCACGGCGGTGAAGGTCAGGTCGATCTCCCACCAGCGGTGACCCTGCGAACAGGCTCGCGGCGTGGCGTGGTGGTTGTTGTGCCAGCCTTCGCCGTTCGTCAGCAGTGCGACCACGGCGTTGTTCCGGCTGCGGTCCGAGGTCTGATAGTTGCGGTAGCCCCAGCGGTGTGCGGCCGAGTTCACCAGCCAGGTGATGTGCCAGACGTACACTGTGCGAACCAGCACCGCCCACACGAAGATCTGGGTCCCCAGTTGCACCGCGGCCTCGGTGGTATCTTCGATCAGGAAACCGAGACCGAAGCCGATCGCCGCGATGAGCAGGGCGTGAACCACGTACACGACAATCCACTTATTGCCGCGATGCAGCCAGCGAAGGAACGGATCGGTCATGAGGTCGGGGATGTATTTCTCGAACGTCGAGAGCGACCGTTGCCGGGGGTCGGCGGTGTAAATCCACTGCATGTGCCCCCAGTAGAAACTTTCACGCGGGCTGTGCGGGTCGCCATTTTCGTCGCTGTGCTGGTGGTGAATGCGATGCACGCAGACCCACCACAGTGGCGAACCTTCCAGGCTACACACGCCGCAGAGCACCCACAGACGTTCCAGGAATTTCGGGAACGACGCGGCCTTGTGCGTCAACATTCGGTGGTAGCCGAGGTTGATCCCCATCGAGCCGAAGATGAAGTTTCCGACGATAATGACCGGAAGTCCCCACCACACAAAGACGTATGGCAAGAACGCGGTGAGCGCGAGTATGTGGATCGCGATCAGCGTGGCGAGGAACCACACCACGAGTTTCGGGCGGGGGAAGGTCGATGTCATCGACACAACAGCAGGAACGGTACTCACGTGTCTCGTCTCGGCGGTTGTAATGAGGGCGGTACTTAGTCAAGAATAAGCAATCGGATGGCGTGTGTCAGCGCCGATTGAGTCTTGGCGAGCGGGGGACGTAAGTCCCCTGTTCACCACAACAGGGGACTTACGTCCCCCGCTCGCCAGAATTTCGGAGTCTCTCCATGTCGTTTACGTCGATGGAATTGATGATCTGCTGTGCGGCGCGGGAACTCGAAGACGGCAAGACCGTCGCCGTGGGGACCGGCTTACCGTGCGCCGCGGCGATGCTCGCCCAGCGGACGCACGCCCCGAATCTGGTCATCATGTTCGAAGCGGGCGGAGTTGCTCCGCAACTCCCGACGATGCCCGTGAGCGTCGGCGACAGCACCACGTTTCACCGGGCCGTGATGGCAACCTCGATGGCTGACGTGATGCAGTTCTGCCAGCGCGGCATGGTCGATTACACCTTCCTGAGCGGCGCACAGATCGACCCGTATGGCAACCTGAACAGCACGTTCATTGGCGGGACGCACGACAAGCCGAAGGTGCGGTTGCCGGGGAGTGGCGGCGCGAACGACCTGGCGTCGTTCTGCTGGCGCACGCTGATCGTGATGAAGCACGACGCGAAGAAGTTCTCACCGAAGCTCGACTTCCTGACCACGCCCGGCTATCTGACTGGCCCCGGAGCACGCGAAGCGGCGGGCTTGCCAGCCGGCACCGGACCACACCGCGTCATCACGGATTTGTGCGTGCTCGACTTCGCACCGGACACGAAGCGAATGCGAGTGAAGAGCCTGCACCCCGGCAAGACACTGGAACAAGTTCGCGCCGCGACCGGCTTCGAACTGGAGGCGTGCGACCCTCTCACGACAACCGCGGAACCGACCGACGAGCAGTTGCGTATCTTGCGCACGGAGGTCGACCCCGGCCGCTACATCCTGGGAAAGGCGGGGTGACAAGCTCATTAAACAAATAGGCCTTCGCTCGTGAGTCGCCCTCCAAATCGCTCACGGAGCGAACCGAACTCCGGCCCGCTAAGATCGCAACCGAGACTGAGCTTTTGAAGTTGGCGCAGGTAAGGCGAACTGATGAGAGCCTCGATCGCTCTGGATGCGTACCCAAACAATGAGAATTCGAGTCGCTTGAGTTGCGAAGTTTTGGGGCAGCCTGCAATCGCCAAGACCGTTGGGGTGTTGTCGTATTGGTAGACAATAATGCCGCTCATCGGGTGTTCCCCGATGTATAACCCGTCCCAGCGAGGGTTCCAGTCCCGCCGGGACAACTCCTCAACATCCCAGTCCATTACGTCGAAGAGGCACACTTCTCGCAGCCACGAGATGCATTTCAACTGTTCATAGTGGGCAAAAAAGGAATCGCAGCGAATCGACAACCGTTCTGGCATTCCACGGGTGAACTCCCACTGTCCGCTTGCAAACTCCGGCATCGTGCCAAGCCAGTTCTCGAGGTGCCCTTCCATCTCCAACTCACCGAGTCGTTTGTCATCGGAGCAGTCCAATTCGATTGCCCGAGCCATTCGGCATTGGATTCGGATAAACTCCGCCCGCTCCTCCTGCCCGTTCTCGTCAAGCCAGTCGGCGTAGACGAGCCGCGGCGTGTCCTCGTCGGGGTTGGCGATGATCGCCGCAAGCAGTGCGTCTTCGTCACTCATCGGAGTGCGTTTCCAGGATGTGGAATCAGAGCAGCCGTTGCCTCCACGGACGCCGGGCAGCGCGAGCGTGCGTCACCGACAGGATCACCACCTCGGTTGCCGTGACCTCAAACGTGATGAGGACAAGGTAACCACGGATCAGGGCTTCTCGCACCTCGCGACCGGTTGGAGCACGCGATACTCGACCGTATCCGCGCGGCTGCACGAGAATGCGCTGCAAGGCTGCCTCAAATGCCGCGAAGAAAGTGTCGCCGGAACCCGCGTTCAGTTGGTCGTACCAGTCAACCAAATCGAACAAGTCGAGTCGAGTCGAGCGCCGGGAGCAAACCGGTAGTTCATTGCTCGCGCTTCCTGCGAAGGCGTTCGCGCGTTTCGGCCATTACTTGCTCGCCATCCAATAATCGCTCGGGGTGTTCTTCAACTTCCCGCAGTCGCCGGTTCAACTCCGCCAAGAATGCGGGATCGGGTTCTTCCTCGGCTTGGTCGTCAATGCTCTCGTGAAGACGATCAACAAGTTCGAGGCGATCTGCCTCGGGAAGCGCGAGTAACTGTTGCAACAACTTCGTCGCGGTTTCGCTCATCCTGTTCTCCAGTTGGCGTGGATCACTTTCCAGTTCATCTGGCCTCCGCAATCTGCTCGGCCATCTTCTTCACATAGGCGATCGCTTCCGCGGTGGTTTTGCCGTTGGTGCCGTCCCACTTGCGGACGATCCCCTTCGCGGCTTTTTCCGACTCTTCACGAGCGAATTCCGCCTTCGCCAGATCGTACAGGAACCGCATGTACACGGCGTCCGGCAGGAAATGCCCGACCAACTTCCCCGCCGTGTCGCGAATCTCCATGTGCTTGTCCAACCCGTTCAACCGGGATTTCAGCTCGTCATCCAGGATTACCGTGTTCATATCAGCCCTCCGAGGATGCTCATATTCTACCGTGGTCAGTCGATGTTCGGGTCGGGGTCGGGTTTGCCGGTCACCCTGGACATGAACGCGAACGAATCGAGGAACGCCGGCGCTCGCAGGTTCACCGTCGCGGCGTCGCCGTAGACCGACGCCGTGTACAGTTGCGAATCGACCAGGTACACGCGGCCGAACCACGCCTGCGGCTTGTTGTCCTTGATGTACAACGCCTCAAACGCGATGCCGGGCACGTCCTCGGTCACGGTGAGTTCCTTCGAGAACTCTTCCCGGGCGTGCATCCCGGCGAGCTGGCTTTGGTGACACTTCTTGAGCCATTCGCGGGCGGTCCCCGTCTTCTGGGCTGCCTTCCAGCCGCTGTCGTACTCGTCGATCTCGAACATCAGGTTCGGCTTGGGAACGGTGTACCGCGTGACCTTGACCTTCACTATCGGGAACGACACCGGGGTTGGCTTGCGGCCCGGGAACTTCGCACGGAACACCTTGTTCGAGTCTTCGAACGCCGTCGGGGTGAAGTCGTCGGCCGCGGGTTCGGGTGGTGGTGCCGACTGCCCAAACGGGTTGAACGGCTTGAACTGCGGCATCGTCGGGATCACGGGCTTGGGGATCACGACCGGGTTCATCTGAAGTTGTGCCGGGGGAGCCTCTCGGATTTTCTTGAACTGGTCGCCAATGAGGGCGTAGCCCACGAAGGCCAGAAGGATCACGGCAGGCAGGGCGAGTTTGTCCACGGCAACGACTCCGTGCGGTTGAGCGAAACGGGATACCCAAGTTTAGAACCGGGTTGGCGTGCGTGCCATCGGAAACGCGACCGTGAAGAAAAAGGCGGTGTCACGACTTGCCCAGCACGTGATCGACCACCCAGCACCCGCGGACGTGAACGCCGTTCGCGTCGCGACAGTGGTTCAGCACGTCGTCGTTGTCGCAGCCGGCATCTTGGAGGGCGTCGGCGAGAATCGGCATCGCGGAGAAATCGCGTGACTCGTACATCCCCTGTGCGATGGCCACCGCCGTGGACGTGCGCCACTCGGGCGAGAAGGTTACGGGGCGAAACGGATTGCCGACGATATCGCGGAGGAATTGCAACTGATGCCAAGTTTCGTTCCAACGCCGTCGTTCGATCCGCCAGTTGGCGTAGCTTGCGTCGTGAGATCTCGACATCGTTTGGATATCGACCTGAGTGGCGTGGTGCGATGCCTGCAAATAGGAGGCGGCTGATGCCCGCCAACTCGCACAGTTCAAGGCAGCCGCACACCGCACCGCTTCGGCTCCCCAACTCCATTCGAGCGATTCGACCGCTGTTCGCAGGGCACCATGAACCTGTGATCCATCAGCGAAGGCTTCAGACAGTTCGATCACTCTCCGAGTTGCTTCCTCAGGGAGTAAATACCAAACTCTGCGACAACATGCGACGGCGAACAAACGCAACTTCCGATCGTATCGTTCAGGATCCAATGCCTCGACCAACTCGCGTGTTTCACGTGATGCGAACCATTCTTCTTCCGTCATGGTCCGTTCCTCGTCGTCGTGGGTTTTGGCTTTACCCCGCAGGGGTTGTACTCCATAGCCCAGGGTCAGCGCAGCGCCACCCTGGGAAACCTACCGTGATTGGGAACCTCTCCGCGTACCCAGGGTGCGCCGAAGCGGCGACCCTGGGCTGTGGAATACAACCCCTTCAGGGTAAAGACCAAGCCGCGCTCCCCTTCGGGTCGCGGCTAAACGGTGCGGTGGTTCTGTTGTAAAGTAATTCCATGACGAACGCGAATGCTGAGATCCCGTCGCCACCCGCGTGGTATCGCGAACCGCTCACCATCGGGACACATCGCCTCGTGTCGCGGTTCAACCTCGCGCCGCTCGCCGGGTACACCAACCTGCCGTTCCGTCTGTCGATTCGCGAAATCGGCGGCGTCGGGCTTTGCACCACCGATCTCATCAACGCTCGCGCCATTCTCGAAAGCCTCAAGAAGACGCACGAACTGCTTGCCTACGACCCCGCCGAGCGACCGCTGTTCGTGCAAATCTTCGGCAGCAAACCCCACGAGATGGCCGGTGCCGCCAGGTGGCTCGTGGAACGCGGCATCGCCGATGGCATCGACATCAACATGGGCTGCCCCGTTCGCAAGGTCGTTGCGGTCGGCGGCGGCTCGTCCATGATGTGCGACACCACCGGCGCGACGGTCGATCTCGTGCGACAAGTGGTCGAATCGGTGCCGGTGCCCGTCACAGTGAAGATGCGGCTCGGCTGGGACGACGACAACCTGACCGCCCCGCACTTCGCCCGCGAGTTCGAGCGGGTCGGCGTGGCGGCGGTCACCATCCACGGGCGAACGCGCGAACAGGGCTTCGCCGGCGGCGTGAACCACGACGGCATCAAGCGGGTGGTCGAAGCGGTGGACAAGATGCCCGTCTTCGGCAACGGCGACGTGCGGAATGTTGCCGATGCGATGCGGATGATCGTGGACACCGGTTGCCACGGCATCGCGATCGGTCGCGGGGCGCTCGCCGATCCGTGGATCTTCCGGCAGCTCGATAACTGGGTGCGGACCGGCGACCCCGGCCCGCGTGGCACGTATGCCGAGCGAATCGAGTTCATGCGGCTTCACCTGCGGCGGCTCGTCGCGTGGCGCGGCACCGAGAACCGCGGCTGCGTTCACTTCCGCAAGGTGGCGACGTGGTACACGAAGGCGCTGCGGTTCCCGAAGAAGGTGCAACAACGCCTCGTGATGCTGACGAACCTGCAGGAGTTCGAGGAGATCATCGCCCCGTTCGCGGATGGCGTGCCCGAAGGCTGGAGCGAATGGGACACGCAGCAAGCCCACGTCGCGGTCCCCGCTGGGCCGATTGCCCACTGGTGATGGAGGAGAAGTGTGCTCCACAGATTCCGCAGATGGGCGTAGCACTGAAGGCAAGAACCTAACCACAGAGGCACCGAGACACAGAGAAGACAAGAGAGAACGTTGTTTTGAAGAACTCTCTTGTCTTCTCTGTGTCTCGGTGCCTCTGTGGTTAGAACGGCATTTGTCTTTCAAATCTGCGTCTATCTGTGTAATCTGCGGATAATACTCTTCTGTTCCTCGCATCCACGAAGCTGCAACCCCGTATCATCAACCTTACCGTTCCACTAACCATGAGGCACTCGCCATGACACCGTTGCAATCGCTCGTCGCCACCGGCACGAAACTGTGGCTCGATTCCGTTGACCCAGTCGAGATCGCCACCAACCGCGCGAACGGTGCCACCGGCGCGACCTCGAACCCAATCATCATCTCCGACCTGCTCATGACCGGCCGCTTCGACGCCGACATGCTGGCACTCATGAAGGCCGGCCACGACGACTCCGCCATCGCCTGGGCCATGACCGATAAGCTCGTGAAGGAAGCGCAGGACGTGTTCGCCCCCGTCTCCAAGGAAACCGGTTGCAACGACGGCTGGGTCAGCTTCGAACTCGATCCGCTGATCGAAGACAACGCCCGCAACCTGCCAGTCGCCGAACGCACCAAGCTGTACATCGAACTGGGCAAGAAGTGGTCGGCCGGGCACACGAACCGCCTCATCAAGGTTCCCGCGACTCCGGGCGGCCTCGGCGCACTCGAAGAACTCATCGCCGCGGGCGTGAACCTGAACATTACGCTGATCTTCAGCGAACGGCAGTACAAGGAAGCGATCGCCGCCACGTGGAAGGGGATGCAACGCCTGAAGAACCTGGACACTGTGAAGACCGTGTACAGCATCTTCGTGAGCCGCCTCGACGTGTACACCGAGAAACACTGTGCCGACCTCATTCCCGCGGCACAGGGTCAGGTCGGCATCGTGAACGCCAAGTACATCTGGAAGATGAACTGCGATTTCTGGGCGGGCAAGGGAACGAAGCTGCAACAGGAAATGATCTTCGCCAGCACCGGCACCAAGAAGCCGACCGACGCGGCGTGGAAGTATGTGGCCGCCTTCGCGGGGAGCGACATCGAGACGAACCCGCCCGGAACGAACAAGGCTGTGCAGGCCAGCGGCCAAACCTTCACGAAGCAGATCGACCAGCTTCCGCCCAAGGAAGTGCTGGAAGATATCGCCAAGAAAGTGGACATGAAGAAGCTCGAAGAGACGCTGATGAGCGAAGGGCTCTCGAAGTTCGCCGACCCGCAGAAGGCTCTGCTGAAGCTGATCGCCGAGAAGCGCGCCGCCCTGAAGTGATTGTGCTGTCCTGGCGAGCGGGGGTGCGTAAGCCCCCCGAGTCTTGTCTTTGTCTTCTCGCACACTCGGGGGACTCACGTCCCTCGCTCGCCTCAAATCACATCTCGGAGTCTCTCCCATGACCCCATCCGATCTCGTCGGCTTGCTGGAGTTCGCTCGCGGTAAAACCCGTGGGCTGGTCGAAGCACTCGCCGCGTTGCCCGACCCCGCGAAGGCGCTGAGCTGGCGACCGGGTCCGGGGCGTGCTCACCTCGCCTGGCAACTCATGCACATCGCCGCGACCGACGACCGCCACCTGAACACCCGCATGAAGACTGGCATCGCCCACTCACCCGAGTTGGTGCGTCGCTTCGCCGGTGGCAGCACCCCCGACGACGACATTCCGCCGCTCGCCGACATCATCAAGTATCTGACGGATCGCCGTGCCGACTTGCTCGATCACCTTTGCACACTGACCGACGCCGACATGGCGAAGAAGCCGAACGACGCGGCACAGTGGGTGTACGAGGAGTGGTTCCGCCTGCTGGCGTGGCACGAGGCCCACCACCACGGCCAGGCCCACCTCACGCTGAACCTCTACCGCGCCAGCCAGGACGCCACCGTGCCGAAAGTGGGACACTGACCTAGTGTGAGTGACATCGTCCGCCGCTGGACTGACGGGAGATGATCGAGTGATATGCGTAGGTCTTCCACTAATTGTCTCTGGATGTCTCATGATTGGATATGGATCTCGAATTCAGAATTATGACGTCACGATGAATGAAAAGTTGACTGGCGACGGGGATGATCACCGACGAAGCCGGTCGTATTTAGTCGAACAAATCTGGTGGGGAGGAATAATCTTGATCATAGCTGGGATCAGTTTCATCTTCTCTGCTTGAGTCCGTCTCGCAACTGATTAGCTGGATGTGTTCGGGCGTGTGATCGATCTGTCACCTTTCTGGCAACGGCGTTCGCGAACAATGCTGAAATCGGTGGTGGGATCGATCCCGTCAGCATTCCAAATGGTTGAGAGACGTTGGTGGGAATCGAACCCACAGTTGGCGCTTTGCAGGCAACCTACCGGCCCACCGGGCAACGTCATGCGGGATAGACGCGGCCGGTTCGCGGCGGGTTCGCGGTTTCTTGTGGTTCTTGGCGGAGGTGGTTTTCACCCCGAAGGGGTGGGACAACATAGCCCGGGGCAACGCCCCGGGAGCGTATCGAGAACCCGCAGCACCCTGAAGGGGTGCGACAAGACAAGAGGATCATCAGTGGTAGTTGTCGCACCCCTTCAGGGTGCAAAATCCCTGCGACCCCGCCCCGGGGCGTTGCCCTGGGCTATGTTGTCCCACCCCTTCGGGGTGCAACCGCGATCTCGGTCAGTCGGTGATCTTCGCGAGTGCTTCCTTCGCCTCGGCCGGGGTGCTCGCGATCTTCCGCACGGTCGGCACATCGAGCGAGCCATCGAACGCCGCGAACAGCAGCGGCCGCAACGGCAACTTCACCGCACGGGCCGCAAAGCACTTCCGCAACAAGCGCCGGTCCGCATCGCCGGCTTCGGCCCGCGCTTCTGCAAGCACTCGGGCCGCGGTCTCGGCCCCCCACGCCCGCAGCCGTTCGCAATCGGCGAGGTACGCGGCGTGCGCGTCGAAGTGCTCGCGGTAGAAGCCCAGCACTTCCTCGGGCACCTGCTCGCGACCCAGGCCACGCAGGTGAGTCTCGAAGTTCGACCAGTCGCAGAACAGCGGGTTCGCGTCGATCAACTCGGCGGTGCGTGGGTAGGTGCAGGTGACCACCAGTTTCAGCACACGCAGGTAATCCGGCGACTTCACCTTCACGCGGTACACCACGCGGTGCCCGTGCTCGATGGTGATGACCGTCCCTTCCTGATCGGTGCCGGCAATCGCCGCGAGGAGCGAATCGATCTGCTCCGCGAGCGTGCTGCCGGCGGGCGAGAACTCATCCACAACCGTGAGGTTGTGCGCCGCGGCCAGTTCACGCACCTCGCGGTACGTGCGGTAGCGGAAGTCGTGCCGGTCGAAGCACCCGAGCAACACGAGGTCTTCGCGCTCGCCGTAGTTCGTGATGACCCGCGTCTCGGGGTGGAGGAACTCAAACACCAGCGTGAGGCCATCGAGCTCGGGTCGCGCTTCGCACAGCGCTGGGTACAGCCGTGCCGCGACCTGGCGGGCCGTGCCGAGGAAGTCGAAGTTCTTCGCGCTCTCCGGGGCGTCTTCGTCCTGCACGCCAACCACGGGGCCGCCTTCGATCATGCCGCGGGTGGTGAAGTACACGCGGCCATCGTGCTGGAATCGCTGGATCAACGTTCCGTCGAGCTTGTGGAGGAAGTGCAGGCGAGCGTCGGGTTCGGCCGCGAGCCCGGCGATGTCAGCAACGGACACGGACCGTTCGCCGAGGTTGTAGATCTTCACCAGCGGCAGCGACACGACCCGGAACGGATCGCGGCAATACACCAGCCCCTTGGCGAAAAGCTGATGCGCTTCTTGCGGCGTGAACAGCGCTCCCCCGGCGTTCGTGAGCACGAGCGAACCGGCTTGCCGACGCACGAGGAGCGGGTCGGCATCAATCGCGGTAAGGATGGCAGAACCGCGATCGCGGAGTTCATCGAGGAGGTGATCGAGCCGGAGGTTCATGGGCGATTCCGCCGGAGTAGCGGCTAAACATCTGAACTGAGTGCGCCGGCGGTCCCGAGGTTCGCATCAGGTGTGGCCGGTGGCTCGCAGGCGTTCGCCGAGACGCTTCACCCCTTCGTCCACCGACACGGTTGGCGCATAGCCCAGATCGCGTTTCGCGGCCGAGATGTCGTACCAGTGCGCTGTGGACATCTGAACTGCGACGAACCGCGTCATCGGCGGCTCACCCGACAGGCGGAACATCCAGTACATCCATTCGAGCATCCGCCCCGCGAACCGTGCCTTCCACGCACTGATGCGTCGCGAGACCGGCGGCAACCCGGCCTCCGCCAGGATGCGGTCGATGAAACCCCACAGTTCCACGGGTTCGTCGTTGGAGATGAAGTACGCCTTGCCGGCACACGGCGAACCGATCGCGAGTTTGTCAGCGGCGTTGATGTGTGCCGCAGCGGCGTTGTCGATGTAAGTGGCGTCTACCTTCACCGGTCGCGAGCCGATGCGGCGGAGTTTCCCGGCACGTGCCGCTGCGAGAATTCGCGGAATCAGGTGCGGATCGCCGGGGCCGAAGATGAGGTGCGGGCGAAGCGTGACCGTGGCGAGTTCGGGACCGTTCGCGGCGACGACCGCCTTCTCGGCTGCGGCTTTCGTCGCCTGATAGTGTGCGTCGAAGTGCTTCGGGTACGGCAGCGATTCGTTCCCGTTCTCGATGTCGCCGCCGCCGTGAACGACGCTCGGCGTGCTGGTGTACACGAGCTTGCGAACGCCGTGCTTCTTGCACGCCGCGATCACGTTGTTGGTGCCGACGACGTTCGTGTTGTGGAAGTCGGCGTATCGCCCCCACGCGCCGGCCTTGGCGGCCACGTGGAACACGATGTCGCAGCCCGCAACGGCGTTTTCGACATCTTGCAGGTTGGCGAGGTCGCCGAGAGTTTGCTCGACGCCGAGTTCATCGAGCCACGGGTACGCGGAGCGAGTGAATGAACGCACGGTGTCGCCGCGCTGCCGCAGGAGCCGCACGACCTCGCCGCCGAGGAACCCCCCGCCACCGGTAACCAGGGCTTTCATGTGGAGCCCTCCACGCCCACAGACTCCTGTCCGTGGGCTTTCGTCGGGCTCCAGTTTTTACCCAACTGCTTGTCGGCCCACACAGCCAGTTTCTCGCGGAAGATCTTCGAGTTGTGCCGCACATCCACGGGGAAACCAGGGTGTTCGAGGAAGGTGATGATTTCGCGAGTGAGATTGAACTGTTGCCCCACCGCACGCAAATCATCTTCGTGAAAGTCGTGTTCGGTGCCGTCGAAGATGACTACACCGGGCACTCGCACATATTCAACGCATAAGACTGGATGCGTCGCCCCATCTCGCGTCACACCTACCAGCGCCGTTCGCAATACGCCGGGTACGGTGTTAAAGATCGGCTCGACCATGTCCGTGAAGAGTGTGCCGTGTGGGGTCACGACGCGGTGCGACTTGCGGCCGCAGAACCACATTCGGCCGGTGTCGTCGATGTAGCCCACGTCGCCCATGCGGTGCAGAACCTCGCCGGTATTCGGGTCGCGTATCTTCGCGAGTGCGGTCGATTCCGGGCGGTTGAAGTATCGCTGCGTCACGACCGGCCCGCGAACCACGAACTCGCCGATTTCGCCCGCTGGCAACCGCAGCGCGTCGGACCATTCCGGTATCGGCTCATCGGAGATCGGAATCACGGCCACTTCCATTCCGGCAACCGGGCGACCGATGCAGACGCCCTTGCCCTGTTCGGTCAACCGACGGGTTTCGCCCAGTATCTCGCGGCTGCCGATGTTTGCAACCGGCAATGCTTCCGTTGCACCATACGGCGTGAACACCTGAGCGGACTCGCACAGCAGCTTGACGAATCGCTCAAGCGATGCGGCCGACGCTGGAGCACCGGCGGAGATGACACGACGCAGCGTGGGCAGTCGAGCCGCGTAAATCCCCATCGCAGGGTTCTCAAGGCTTGCAGCCCAATCGCCCAATCGCCTGATGACGGCGGGCGAGCCGAACATATTCGTGACGCCGAACTGCCGGATCTGCGCCACCGCCTTGCGTGGGTCGAGTTGTGCCGGCCGCGTCGGGTTCATATCCGGGATCACGCACGTCATACCGAGCGCGGGGCCGAAGAGCGCGAACAGCGGGAACGTGCAGAGGTCGATCTCGCCCGGCTCGATGCCATAGGTCGCCTTCAGCGAATCGACCTGTGCCGCGAAGATGCCGTGCGTGTACTCCGCACCCTTCGCGATACCCGTGCTTCCACTCGTGAATAGCACCGCGGCGGGTTCGTCGCGTGCCACATCGGGAATCGGATACGCACCGCGTGACTGACCAAGCAGACGCAACCGCGCCAGCGACGTGTTGCACAGGAATCGCCAGCGGCCGGCGTTCACGGTTGCGCGAATCGTCTTCTTGCCCCAACCCAGCACGCGGCGTGCGGCATTTGCCTTCGCGATGCCGACGAACGCTTGCGGTTCAGCATCCGCGATGCAGCGGCCGAGATTGCGAACGCCCATGCCGGGGTCGATGAGCACGGGCACGGCCGCGACCTTGAAGAGGGCAAACGTGAGCGCGAAGAAGTCCGGACTTGGCGGCACCATGAGCGCCGTGCGTGTGCCGCGAGTGATCCCCGCAGCGACCAACCCGTGAGCGATGGCGTCGGCGTCAGCGTTCAGTTCGGCGAACGTGATGGCGATGTGTTCGGAAGTGCCCGTGGGTTTCACGCCACGCCGCGGGAAGTGAACGGCCACCTGCGTCGGGTGGTCGGCCGCCATCCGCGCTAAGTGCGAGGCCACATTAAGAGAAGTGTTGGGCATTGTTTAGCCGCCGCCCCGCCGGGGCGGCCGCTTCACGGGGTGATGGGGTGTTTCGCCAGGAACTCGCGAATCATCGGAATCGCTTCCTCGCCCGCGTCTTCGAGCAGGTAGTGGCCGCAGTCGGGCCAGGTGTGCGTTTCGGCGTGCGGGAAGTAACGCTGCCAGTCCGCGAGGAAGTGGCGGTCGAACACGAAGTCCCGCATCCCCCACAGCAAGAGTGTTGGAACGGCTGCGAACCGCGACAGTGACAACGCGGTGTCACTCACGATGTCGTAGCCGGGGTCGCTTTCACTCAGCGGAATCGTCTGCACGAACTTGAGCACCGCCACGCGGTGCTCGGGCGTGTCGTAAGGCTTCAGGTACATCTCGCGAACTTCGGCGGGCAGCTTCTTCCGCGTGACGCACCACCGCGCCGCGATTCGACAGAATGCGTTCCGCTTCAGGATCAGCCACGCGCCGAGGCGGGTGTTGCGGCCCAGCCACAGCGACCACGGGAACGGCTTCGACTTCGGCAGCGGGAACGCTCCCGTATTGGTCGCCACGACTCGCTTGATCCGCTCGGGATGCCGTGCGGCGTATGCCATCCCGATCATGCCGCCCCAGTCCTGAACGACAAGCGTGATGTTTTCCTTCACGCCAAGATGATCGAGCAACGCTTCGAGATCATCGACGCGCGACTTCAGCGAGTAGTCGTAGGCGGTGACCGGCGGCTTGTCGGAGAGGCCGCAGCCGATGTGGTCGGGGGCGATGCAGCGGTGCGAGTCGCGGAGCGCGAGAATGAGGTTGCGGTAGTAGAAGCTCCACGTTGGGTTGCCGTGGACCATCACGACCGGATCGCCGCTACCTTCATCGAGGTAGCTCATGCGCCCGGCTGATCGCGGGAACGATTGCGGCGTGAAGGGATACCCGGCCGAGTTCGGAATGCGGAATTCGGAACTCGGAATTGAAGAGGGAGCACTGGCAGGGGTTTCATTCCGCATTCCGAATTCCGCATTCCGAATTGGGTTCACCATTCGATCCCGAGCATGAGGCAGTTCAGGCCGCTTCCGATGCCGAGGAAGCCGACGTTGTCGCCAGGCTTGAGGAACTCACGTTCCTCCGCGAGGGCCGCCGTCATCGGCAGCGACACCGTGCCCATGTTCCCCAGAAACTCGAACGTGCTGAAGTTCTTCTCCGGCATGATGCCGAACGCCTTCAGCATCGCGTCCTGGTGCCCCGCCCCAACTTGATGGCAGATCACCTTGTCGAGTTCGCCGTTCTGCCAGCCAATCTGGGTCAGGAACTTCTTCCACGTCCGGAAGCCGACATCGACGCCGTACTTGAGCACTTCGCCTGCGTGGGTCTCCATGAACGGGACCATCACGTGCCGCAAGCCCAGGTCGATGCCGCGTTGCACGATCGACTTCGCCTGCTGACCGAACACCCGTTCCACAGCCTGCACACCCGACGGCAGCAGCGACTTGATTCCCCAGCGGCACAGCGAGTGGTGCTGCGGAGCGTTTTGGGTCACACCGCCGAGCAACTTGCGTCGCTTCTCGCGGGACAGTTCCTCGCCCACGACCAGCACCGCAACCGCACCGGAACCGCCCGTGAGCGTCGCGATCGACTCGCGGAAGAACTCGACCGACTTCGAGCGAATCATGTGGTCGATGACGTTCTCGTTGATCTCGCGAGCCGTCTCGGCGGAGACCACGAGCCCCGCACGCGCTTGACCCAACTCGATGCGGTTGGCGATATCCACGATCCCGTTGAGCACACCAAGGCAAGCGTTGCTCAGGTCGAAGATCGCGGCATCGGGGCTGATCTTCAGTTCGTTGGCCACGGCACACGCGGTCGCCGGTTCGAACTGCTCGCGGCACACCCCGGCGTAGATCAATACGTCGATGTCTGACCCGGAGATGTCGGCCGTGGCCAGCGCTTTCCTGGCTGCCGCCGTCGCGCCTTGCGACAGCGAAAACCCCGGCTCCCACCAGCGCCGCTCACTGATTCCGGTGAGCAACTCGAGTTGCCCCGGACTCATGTTGAGCGCCTGGTACACCGGCGCGAGCCGCGATTCCAGTTCGGCAGTCGAGACCACCACGGGTGCGAGTTCGTACCCGATGGCTTCGAGATGAACTTGGTTGTATCTCATGCGCTTGCTGTGGGTCGGGCGACAGCGGCCAGGAGGGATCCCGGGTTAGCGGTACTACTCTAGGGTAAAGTCCGTCATCTGGTAGATGACACGTTCATCGACAATCAGAAATCCGTTTGCGGTCAAGCGCTGGGCGTCGTCGTCCGCTGCGGTCACTTCCAGCACCACGGTCACTTCCTTGTCGGTCGGAAGCACCTGCCCGCGGTAGACCCACGAGTGCGGCTTGTTGATCGCCACGGTCTGGTAACCGTCCGGCGGGGCACACCGCCAGCGCTGCCACGCGACGTACTTGAGCAGTTGCAGGAACGACTCCACGCCGAGCGATCCGGGCCAAACCGGGTCCTGGTAGAAGTGGGCCTTGAAGAACCAGAACTCGGGATCGACCGCGATCTTGCCGACAATCAGACCCAGACCCGCAGCCCCGCCTTTGGGAAGGAATGCGTCGATGCGATCGACCATGCGGAGCATCGGGCCAGGGAAGGGCACCGTGTCGGGGAGCGTTCCCTTCTCGGCCAGCAGGCGTTCGCCGTCGGTCGGCCACGGAATCTTCGCGTCGCGAATGCCGACCTGATTCGCCAGCGCGGGCTTCGAGAAGAACCCGAAGTAGGTCGTGCCTTCGTACACGAGGCCAACGCTGTCCCGCACACGCATTTCGTAATGCTGAATCACCATCCCTGCGGAACGGGACACGCTCGTCATCTTGACGTTCACGGTCAGCAGGCCCGTGCTCGGCGTCACGATGCGGTGTTGAATTGCCTTGCCACCGAGGTTTCGGAACGACAGATCTTCCGGGCTGGTGAGTGCCGACCCGCAATACGCAGCGAGCCAACCGCACGGCTGAAGGGCTATCTCCAACAGGACAGCGAACGGCATTCGCTCGCCGCGATTCTCTTGGAAGTACCATTCATCCGGCGGCACCTGGTACTGCGTCTCGCACGCCGCGCCGGCTTTCATCACGAACGGCTCGCCCGTGACATCCGTGACGCAATCCAGGAACTGGAACGGCGGACCGGGCAACCGCGCGATGATGCTATCGTTGTCGAAGATCGTGTACGGCTCGCCGAACGCTTCCGATGGCTTGCCGTTCGAGTACGCGAGGATCTTGGCCTTGTCGTAAAGAACTTTGTTTAGCCGCGAGCCGGAGGCGAGCGCGGCTGGCGCTGGCACGCTCCCCTTCGGGTCGCGGCTAACCGTGGTCCAATACCCCTCCAGCTTTTCGCGCGACAGCCCCGACATGCGAAGCGTCATGTTCGTGATTTCGACGATCGGCTTGCCGTCGGCGTACATCAGCGCGTCGGCAATGCAATAGGGTTCGGGGCGGTAACCCACTTCCTTCACCGTCACTTCGTAGGTCACGGTCTTCGTGCTGGCGAGCACTTGCCCGCGGCACTTCAGGCGGCTATCGATCCCCGGCACCGGCTCGCACACCACCTCGCCCGCCTCGCCGACCCAGCCCATTCGCATCAGCAGAACGCGAAGCGTGTGCAGGCAGCACTCGTACATGAGCGTGCCGGGCATCACCATGTCGTCCACGAAGTGGCACGTCAGGAACCAGTCGTCGGGGTGAATGTCGAACTCGGCCCGCACGAAGCCGATGCCGAAACGACCGCCGTTCGGGTCGATGAGCGGCACGCGATCGACGAGCCTGAGCATTCCGCTCGGAAGCGTCGCAGGGGTTCGCAATCGCAGCGCCGCGAACGCGGGGCCGAATGCGGTGGCGAGGTCGCCGGCGCGGAGTGCATCCACTTGTTCCGGGGAGAGCGAGCATTCGCGTTGCGGCACGAGATCGCGCCAGTCGCTCGGCCGCTTGCCCGGCAGTTGCTTCTTGTCGAGCGTCGTCTGAACGATCCCCTTGCCCGCGGCGAGCGCCGCAGCGGTGAAGAAACCAGCCACGCCGTTCCGCATCCGGATGAACGGTTCACCGTTGATCGTGCCATCGAACCAGAACCGGAAGATCCACGAGTCGCCCTGCTTCACGAACTCGTCGATGTGGATGTCGTACACGATCTTTTCGCCGAGCTTCGGCAGGCCTCGCTGGAAGCTGACGACCGCATCGAGCAAGCGGTAGACCGCCAGCCCGCGAGTCTGGAAGTCGATGCCGAGGTATCCGGAAAGGAACAGGTCGGCTTGTCCGGCTTCGACCGAGATCGCGGTCGGGATGCGACCGGCTTCGAGATACCACCGATCCGAACGCACGGTGTGTTCCGTGACCACGCGGCCCTTGGTCATCGAGAGCGGCTCGCCTTCGATCAGCGTGATGCAATCGACGAGTTGCAGCGGGCCATCCGGCAGGCGAACGCGCGTGGGGAAGGTGTCCACTTCCGCGAACCGCTCACCGAGGGCATCCGCGACCTTCCCCGCAGCGAACGCACAGCACTCCTCGTATGTGAGCGAACGGGGCACATCCTGGCGAGCGGGGGACGTGAGTCCCCTGTTTGGAAGTGAGAACAGGGGACTCACGTCCCCCGCTCGCCAGGACATGGCCTCGATCAACTGCGTCTGGAATCGAATGATCCCCGCGGCCGTTTCGATGTAGCTCTGGTTCACCCGGAGGAACGCGGCCTGGGCCTCCATGGCGAGCGTCTGTACATTCGCGGCCGTTTCCGCTGGCGAATACCATTCGCCGACCTCCTGGTATGCAGGTGACGAGGCGGGGGCCGATTCGGCGGGTGGCATCGGAGTCGCGATCAACGCCGGATCGAAGATCGGGACCGGTGCCGGCGTCGGTACGAACACCGGCACGGGGGTCGGCATCACGATCGGCATCGGCGTCGCGATCAGATTCGGGTCGGGCGTCGTGACGGAAGCCGGCACGTGAACCACCGGGGTCACGCTCGCGGTGCCGCCCACGGGGATGACGACGAAATTGCGGGTGGAGTCGGCCTTCTCCTGATGAGCGACGCAGCGCGATTCCGTGCCGTAGAGCGCGGCAAGGTTGACCGGCAAGCGCTCGGCCGCGAGGTTCGCGACGAGCCGCAAGATTTGCGAAACCGCATCCTGCTTCGCCGCGTGAGCAGCGCGGGCCATGTGTGGTCGATCGCCCAGAATCGCATCGATCATCCGGACGCACGAGTTCCCCGGCCCCACCTCGATGAACGCACGCACGCCATCGCGGTACGCGGTCTCGATGACCGCTGGCACGTCGATCGTTGCCAGGAGCCCCGCGGTGATGGACTCGGCGCATGTCTTCTCGCCAGGCTTGTAGCTCTTGCCCCACGCCCCGCTGTAGATCGTGGTGCCACTCGGGGCCGTGACTGGGAGTGTGTGCAACTCCCGGTACGGGATCTCCACGGTACGCCCGGCCTCGCAGTGTGCGAGCGTGACGCCGGTCAGCGCGGTGACAGACTTTCCGAGAACGACGGCCAGTTTCGTTACGTCCGACCGCAAGCCGCCGATCACGCATTCCGTCGGCGTGTTCACGATGAGGAGGTACGCACGAAGTCCCGGCCGCAGCACGGCGAGCACGTCGTCGGGCGAAACGGCCACGACTCCGATCACCCATTCCACGTCGTCGTCGGCCGAGATTCCCCAGTGCTTCCGGGCTGCGTCGTAGGGCGGGGCCAGGTCCGAAACGAACAGCGTGGATTGCTGCATCCGACGGAACATGCGATCTCGCGTCTGCCAGGCACGGATGCCGAACAGCCCCGCCGATTCACCCAGGCTCAGGCCGATCATCGCGTCGCAGCGGATCCCCAGTGATACCGCGATGTCACTGACGAGGGAGCCGACCGTCACCTGCCCGAACATCATCTCGCGAGGTGGTGCCTCTGCTGCGCGACCGGTCCAGAAGTGGTCCGGCGCGAACTGGCTCCGCAGGAGTTCGTTCTCAGACTGCTGCCGACGCAGGACGTCGGGCCATTGCGCCGAGAGATCGCGACCCATTCCGTCGAAGTGGTTCCCCGAACCGGGGAAGACGAACGCGACCTTCCCCTTTGGCCCAAGCGGGTGCGGCGAGTAGAAGACGCGGTCGCGGAGTGCGGGCTTCGCCGTGGGCGGGAACGGCGAGCCGGGATTCGCCGTCAGCGAATCTTTGGCGAAGGCGATTTGCTCGGTCAGTTCGTCGGTGGTGCGGGCGACGAACGAAACGGCGAGTTTCTGAACGCGGTTCGGGGGCGTTTCGCGGAACCACTCCCGTGCGAGCGATTCGATGTTCTTCGGCTGCTGAAGTGGCTTCCCCAGCACGAAACTCGTGTCGAGGCTCGACCGGCCCGGCGTCGTGACTTGCGGCTCGGGGATGGCCCGCTTCACGAACGCCGCCAACCGCTCAATCGCTGCGAGCAACGTGGCCGGCGAGTCGCCATCGACGAGGAACACGCCTTCGAGCCGTGCCCCCAGCGGCTGCGAGAATTCCGGGTTGGGCGTGATCTCGCCGGGCTTCTTGGGTTGTTCTTCGAGCAGAATGGCGAAGTGCGTGCCATCGGCTCCGCTGGCGGTCACCTTGGCCCGGCGGGGCTTCTCGTCGCGATCACGCAACCAGAATCGCGCCGGGTCGGGCTGCACTTCCTGCCACAGTCCCACGCACGCCTTGACCAGCGATGCCGCGGCCGATGCTGCACCCGCTTCGCCGATGTCGTGAACCGCGTTGAACCGGACGGCGGTTTCGTACAGGTCGGCCGCGTCGTGCTCGGCCCGCTCCAGGGCCGTTCGCGCGTCGGTTGCCACGCCGATGCCGCGAATGGTCGCGTAGATGCGATCCCCGTCCCGTTCGGCGTCTTCGAGTCGCTTCATCACGAACGCGGCAGCGCCTTCGCCCGGCGTCTTCACCTTGCCCGGCAACACCGTTCGCGGATCGCACGCCAGATCGACCCCGCCGACAATCACGCGGTCTAGCTCGCCGCTTTGCAACGCCCGCACGCCGAGTTCGACCGCTCGCGCGGCCGATGCTTCCTCGCTACAGACGGTGTGGCTCGGCCCACCCACGTGGAACGTCCGGGCGATTCGGCTCGCGGCGACACTCCCGAGTGCCCCCATCGTGCGGTTCGCGGAAAGCGGCGGACAGATCGAAGCGGATGACTGACTCCCGACTCCTGACTCCTGAGCCAGAACCGCCCAGCGCAGGTGGTAGTTCGTCGTGTTGGGATCGAGTCCGAGGCCAACGAAGACGCCCGTGGTGGGGGCGTCGCCAGCCGGGAACGCGACCCGTGCCCGGCAATCGTCGAGGGCCGCGGCTGCGACCTTCAGCATCAGCAATTGTTGCGGCAGCGTCTCTTCCAGTTCCTTCGGTGGAATTCGGAACCGGTCGGTCGGGAGTTGCAGTTCCTCGATGCCGAAACCCGCGGGCGATGACGCGTTCGCCAGTTTCCAGCCGTTCACTTTGGGAGTGGGCGTGCCGGGATCGCCGGAGAGCGTGCGTTCCTGAAACGCCCGCGTGGAGTCGGCCGAACCGAAATGCGACCCAATTCCGACGATCGCAACCGGGATCGCGGCAACCGGAGAAGTCCCGGGGTGCGTTGGGGGCTTCCACCTTGCCCTGTGGGCCATCGCGACGATCTGCGAGTCCGTCGATGTGCTGACCTTCCTGCTCGGAATGCGCGTCCACTCTTCCAGCAAGAGGTGAGCGTTCACGCCGCCGAAGCCGAAGCCGCTGACCGCCGCACGCCGTGGCTCGTGGGCGACCCGCCGCTCCCACTTCTCCGGCTTTGTCAGCACCTTGAAAGGGCCGTTGGCGTAGCGCAGTCCGTGAGCCGGCGTTGCGAAGTTCGCTTGCGGGGGAAGCATCTCGGCCCGAATCGCGAGCAACACCTTGGTGAGCGCCGCAGCGCCAGCGCCGGTGAGCAAGTGCCCGACCGTGGACTTGACGGACCCGATGGGGCACTGTCCCGGAACCCAGCCCGATTCGCCCCAGAGTTCACGCAGGCTATCGAACTCGATCGCATCGCCGACGGGCGTTCCCGTCGCGTGGCATTCGATCATGTCCACGTCGGTCGGTTCCCACTCGGCGAGCTGATACGCCCGACGCATCGCGCGGAGTTGGCCTTCCTTCGCGGGAGCAAGGAGGTTTCCGTGCATGTCGTTCGAGAGCCCTACGCTCGCGATGACGCCGAGAACCCGGTCGCCTTGCCGCAGAGCATCCGTGAGCCGCTTCAGCACGAAGACGCCCGCACCCTCGCCGACCATCAGGCCATCGGCCCGCGTGTCGAACGGCCCGCATCGCCCGGACACGGAGAGCGCGCGAAGTTGTGCGAACCCCATCTGCGTGTACTGGCAGTCGGGCCGCGAGCACCCGCCGGCGAGCATGGCATCGGCCCGCCCGGCAATCAGTTCGTCGGCCGCGAGTTTGATCGCGTACAGCGAGGAGGCACACGCCGCGTCGAGGGTGTAACTTCCGAGCCCCAGGCGAAGCCCGCGGGCGAGCAACCCGGCCGGCAACCCCGCGACGTAGCGGTTCAGCGGATGCGTCCCGGCACTTGCGTGCAACCCCACCTTCTGCCCGAGGATTTCCCGGCACAGGTCGGACGACCCGTCGGTCGGCAGGCAGATGTTGCCGAGGACGATGCCGACGCGGGAGCGATCGAGCTTGTCGGTGCGGGCTTCACGCCACGCCCGGTTGCCGGTGTCGAGGACGAGCTGAAAGAGCGGGTCGAGTTGCCCGACGAGCCCGAGGTCGAGATCGAGGTCGGTCAGGTCCGGGAGGAACTGGTCGAGGTAGTAGCCTCGGGTGGAGTAGACCGTGTCCGGGTTGGCGATGCGTGGATCGGTGCAACGCCCCGGCGGAAGAATCCAGCGATCGGGTGGCACTTCGCGCGAGCAATCCGCGGCCCCGGCGACGTTCTCCCAAAACCGGCCGAGGTCGGCCCCGCACCCAGGGAACCGACCAGCAACGGACACGATGGCAATACGATCGGTCATCAGCGTGGAATGTAGGGTTTAGCGTCAGCCCCAGCGGGGCTGCGCAGTTGGCGCAGCCCCGCTGGGGCTGACGCTAAACGTGGAATGATTACGACCGCGCGAGTTGGTTCTTGCGGAACGCCTCGTTCAGGTTCTTCTCCATGATGCACTCGTAATCCTGCATCTGGGCGATCACGCGGCCGTCCGCGTCGAGGTAGTCGATGTCCGCACGGGCGAAGGTGCCATCGTCGCGCCGCACGCGGATGACGATCTTTGTCGAGCTCGTCGGGAACGTCTTGCGAAACTGGCGGTAACGCGCCGCGAAACACGGCAGTGAGCCGGTCTCGTGCTGGGCCTGCGTCCAGAGGATCATCATCTGGAAGCTCGCGTCCAGCACCAGCGGGTCGGCTAACCACGACGAACGCACTGGCGACAGGAACCAGTCGGCTGGCGAAGGAGCGCGTGTGGCAGTTCCGATGAACGCCGATTCCGAGACTCCGTCGATCCGCTCGATTCCACGCATGGCGTTCCCGTGGAACAGCAGTTCGCGGTAGGCCTGCGCGACGGGGTACGAGACGGGTTTCACGCTTGGTGGGGCATCGGCCGGCGGAGCCGAGGGAAGGCCCGCCACCAGCACGATCTCGGCCCGCGAGTGAACTGCCTCGCGGCCATCCTTCCGCTTGCTGCGAAGCTGGACAGGAACAACGAGTGTCTTGTCGTGTTTCACGCCCTTGCCCGCGAACGCCCGGAGTTGGATCGAGGCGGATGGTTCAATCTGCACGCCACTCGTCACACGCAGATCGTTGAACCCGTGGAAGACCAGACCGGGGTTGCCATGAAGTGCAGCGTGAGCCAGCCACTCCAGATGGAGAGCCATCGGAAGCACGGCCTTGCCGTCGATGACGTGCGACTTCAAGATCGGATGCGTTGTCGAGTCCACCGTTCGCTCGAACGCGACCGTCATCTCGGGCGTCGAGGTGCTGCTGGCGGCCCCCAGGGCAGGTGAACCGCGTGCGGGTGTGGCCGATGCCGAAATGAGCGGAGGCATCTTCACGCTTCCCGAACCACTACCACCCGTGCGTGGCTTGCCCAGCGCGACCACCTCGACCGACTTCCCGGCACTGAGTTCTTGCACCAGGAAGACAGCCCCTTCCAGCAACGGAATGAGCCCCACGCCTTCCGACTCGAATACCTTCTTGAGCCCCGGGGTTACCATTCCCCCTTCCCACGGTCCCCAGTTGATCGCAACCACGCGGCAGTTTGGCCGGCGGCGCGATTCGACCTGAGCCGTCTTGTTCAACACTTCGTTGGCACACGCGTAGGCAACCTGACCCGTGCGGCCGAGCCTCGCTGTCGTCGAACTGAACAGCACCAGTGCCTTGAGATCGTTCCCGGCGAGGTTGTCGAGCACGTTGCGAAGCCCGTCCACCTTCGTCGTGTAAACTCGGTCGAACTGTTCGCCCGCGAGATCCTCGATCCGCTTGTCGGCGAGTACGCCCGCACCGTGGACGACAGCCGTGATCGGGCCGTACGTTCCTCGCACCTTCTGGATCATGTCGGTAACTGCGGCCCGATCGGTGATGTTCACCGAGAAGTACGCGACCTTCGCTCCGGTCTGCCCGATGCGTTCAATAGTGTGACGAACCTCACGTAACGCCATCAGTTTCGCGTAGTATTCGCCCACCTGTCGGGGGCCGCCTTCCGATCCCAGATAGACCGAAATCGCCTTCTTGAGTTCCGCCTCTTCGGTGAGCCCCGAGAGCCACTCGGGTTCTGCCCCGGGCATCGCGGTACGGCCCGTGAGAATCACGGTGGCGGAATACGTCTCGGCCAGGGAAACCGCGACCTCGGCTGTCACGCCCCGTGCTCCGCCGGTGACGAGGATGACATCCTTCTTGCCGAGTTTGATCAGTTGTGCTCCCGGTCGTCGGCCCGTGTGAGCCAGATCGAGGCTACACCGGTGCGTCGGTGAGATACCGACCTCGGTAGGCCCAACGGAAAACACTTCCTCGGCAATTGCTGCGGCACCCTGCGAAACGGACACTTCCGGCGAGAGGTCGATCGCCTTGCAGTGCAACTCGGGCCACTCGTGGCGGGCCGTCTTGGCTAACCCGGCCAGTCCGCCGGCCGTGGGGTCGGTGTCAGGCGAAAGATTCGCGAGACCGAACGCGCCGTCGAGCCGGGCCACCGTGACAAAGACCGCCGGCCCCGAACGGAGCGATTGCCGCAACCGTGGCCCGGCCAGTTTCAACCACTCGAACGCCTTGCGGTTCAGCCCCGACTCGGCTCCAGGTGCAGCGGGGGCGAGCAATAACAATCCTGCAATCGCCGCTGGCAATTCCGTCGAGTGCGGGTCGGTCCACGCGAAGGCGGTGGGGACGACTCCACGCTCGATCAATGTGGCGACCACGGTTTCGGTCAGCGCATCGGGGTCGCCCACGACCCAGAAGTCGCTGCCAGGCGTGAGCGAGACCGGGGGGCGGGCAATGCTCGGGTCGAGATCCACCGTTTGCAGGATGCTGCGATCGACTCGATCCGTCCCAATCACGCTCGCCGGAGGCGGAAGCGACCCTGCCCCGGGGTTACGGGTCACATCAGTTTGCCGCTTTTTTCCTGGTACTGCTTCAACCTCCTGCGCGGAGACGGTGTGAACCGGGTTCGTTTCCGCGACCGTTGGCGGCGAGGAACGAGGCGAACCTGTGGCGGGACCGGACTTGGGCAACGCCATCATTTCCTTGGAATCCGTGAAAGACGCTGCTCCGTTTGCGGGTCCGGCGATGAAGTTGGCGACATCGCGGAGTGTGTGGAGTGTGCCGAGGTGCTCGGGCTTCACGTGGGGAGCGTCGGGTAGGCGTTCCTGAAGCGTCGAGAGGATCTCGACACGCTTGATGGAATCGACCCCGAGGTCCGCGTCCAGCGACAGCGACAGGTCCAGACTCTCCACCGGGTAACCCGTCTTCTCCGACACCACCGCCAAAAGCGTCGCGGCGATGCGATCGTCGGCTGCCGGCTTGGGCTTTGCCACGACCGGGGCGTGAATGATCGCTACCGGCGCGGGCTTGGCCGGAGAAGGCGCGGCGACTCGCGCCGGTGGGGGCGGCGGGGCCACGGCGGCCGGAGGCGGAGGTGCGACCCGTTGAGGAACAACCGCGGGCGTGGGCAGAGGAACGCCGTTACCCAGACCCGAGAGCAGGAGCGTTTGCTGCTGCTCAACTAACGATTGAAGCGTGCGTTGGGCGGCTTCCTGCGATTCCAGGAATTGCTTGTGTAGCGAGGCGGTCTGCTCCTGCATTCTCTGGAGCGAGGCAAGGCTTTGCTGCGTCATCAGTAACGCCTGTGCGAGCGCGTTCGGATCGGAATCGTTCATACCGTTAACTCTGGCGGGATTTTGGCGAGCGGTGCCATTGATGGCACGGGTGGACTCGGTTGTAACCCGCGTCATGACAGACGCGGCTCGCCCATTCTCGGGCGCAATCGGTGGGCGAGGAGTACGAGGCGTGACGTAGTTCGCTCCGGTGAGCGGGATCGTCATGCCGGGCTTGCCTGTGGAGAGTCGAGGCGGCCGGCACCGGCTTCCGGCCTCCCATGCGGCCAACTCGACACGGTGCCCGCGGGCGGCGAGGCGGGCCAGTACACGACCCAAGTCTAACACGCCGGGTTGCTTGCCCCCAGAAGCATCGAGCGAGAACGCCTCAACCCCGGCGATTTTGGCTTCCTCGGTGATGGCTTCGGTGAGCTTCGTGAGGACCGAACCCGGACCGACTTCCAGGAACGTGCGAACGCCGGCCGCGGCCATCGCTCGAATTTGCTCCACGAACGCGACAGGCTTGGCCAGTTGGTTCGCGAGTAGTGTTTGGGCAGCCACGGAGTCCGCCGGGTATGGCGACGCGGTCGTGTTCGAGAACACGGGCACGGTGCCCCGGCCGAACTCGACTCGCTCCAGTGCAGTGAGGAACGGGGCGGCGGCGTCGGCCACGAACGGGCTATGGAACGCGGCCGCGACCGGCAGCCGGACGGACTTCATCTTCGCGGTCGTGAACGCTTGCTGTGCCCGCTCGATCTCGGCGGTGGAACCGGAAACCACCGACTGTTTCGGGCCGTTGCGGTTGGCGATCACCACATCGAGTTTGTGCTCGGCAATCGCAGCTTCGATGGATGCCAGCGGCGCGAGCACTGCGAGCATCGTGCCGGGGTCGCCGGGGCGGCGTTCACCCATCAATCGGCCACGCAGGCGGGACAGGTTGAACAGGTCGGCCGGCGAGTACCTCCCGGCGGCAGCGAGCGCGACGAGTTCACCGTAGCTGTGTCCGGCGAAGGCTCCGGCCATCACCCCGAAGCGGTCAGAGAGCACCTGCCACGCGCCGAAACTGACGGCTCCAAGCGCGGGTTGCGCGTTCATTGTGTCGCGAAGTTCAGCGTCTTGTCGCTTCCTCGCATCCGGGTCGAAGCTCGTCGGCGGGTAGATCCGGTCGGAAAGACGGCGAGAGTCGGACTCGTCGAGCGATTGGGAGGCGCGGTTGGCTTCCGCGAGGCTATCCAGCACCTCGGGGAACAGGCAGGCCAGGTCGCGGAGCATCCCGACCGCTTGCGATCCCTGGCCAGGGAACAGCACGGCGAGGGAACCGACCTCTGGCCCGCGACCGTAATACGCGCCTTCGGGAGTGTCCCAGCCCGTGGATTCCGTGTCGGCAACGAGTCGGGCCTTCGCTCCGCTGAGGAGCTTCGGTAGGTCGGTGAGCGTGCGGTGTGCCGCGAATGTGAGGCGACACGGGGAGAGCACGTCGAAGGTCGAACGCGACCGCTCCGCGAACCGGGCGAACGAAGCCCAGTTGGTGCTGGCTGGCGGCCCTTCGAGCGGCATTGGCGAAGGGTGAATCTTCGCCCCGAGCTTCTCCAGTTCCGCGACGAGTTGCTGCGGTGTGTCGGCTCCGATCGCGACGATTTCGACCGACCCGTCCCAGTCGAGGTCGGTCTTCGCGGGGCCATACTCTTCGAGGACCGCGTGGAAGTTGCTCCCGCCGAAACCGAACGCCGACAGTGCCGCACGCCGCGGGTGTTCCTTGCGTGGCAGCCACGGACGCATCACCGTGTTCACGTAGAACGGCGAGTCCGCGTTCCCGAGTGGCTCGACGGGCTGCGTCACCTTGATCGTCGGCGGCAGCACCTTGAAGTTCAACGCCAGCGCGACCTTGATGAGCGATGCGGCTCCGGCAGCGGCTTTCGTGTGCCCGATCTGCGACTTCACGGACCCCAGCGCGGCCCACGGGCGGCCCGGAGCGCTGCGGTTCGCGCCCCCGCTCGCCGCGGAATACACCTCTGTGAGCGCGGTCACCTCGGTGGCATCGCCGACTCGGGTGCCGGTGCCGTGCGCCTCGACCAGTTCGATCGTGTCCGGTGAGATCCCCGCGTTGGCGTAGGCGTTCCGCAAACAGCGCCGCTGCCCCTCGGCGCTCGGGGCGTAGATCGCGTTCCCTTTCCCGTCGCTCGACGACCCGATCCCGCGGATCACGGCGTAGATCGTGTCGCCCGCGGCCTCGGCATCCTTGAGCCGCTTCAGCACGACCATCCCGAGCCCTTCGCCGAGGATGGTGCCATCCCCGTTGGCGTCGAACGGCCGGGCGTTCCCCGACGGCGAGAGCGCCGGAGTCTTGCTGAAGCACATGTACATGAAGATGTCGTTGAACGTGTCGCACCCGCCGGTGACGACAACATCCGCGCGACCGGTCTGCAACTCCATCGCCGCGAGGTGAACGGCGCTCAGCGAACTGGCGCACGCCGCATCCACCACGCAGTTGGTGCCGCCCAGGTCGAGGCGGTTGGCGATTCGCCCGGCGACGACGTTCCCCAGCAAACCGGGGAAGCTGTTTTCCTGCCAGGGAACGTAGGACTCGGCGATCCGGGCTGCGGCGTCGTCGATGCGGTCGGCCGGGATGCCGGCGTCGCGCATGGCCTGCTTCCACTTGGGGTGGCCGAGGCGTGCCCCGAGGGGGATGACCAGTTCGAGCGTGCCCGTGACGCCGAGGATGACCGACACGCGGGAACGGTCGATGCCGGGGACCGCCTGGCGTGGTTCGGGGGTCAGCGTGACCGCACCCTCGCCGATTGCGGGCTCCGGCCTGCGGTCCGCGAAGCGGATGCCGGCGTCGGTGAGTGCCTGCTTCGCCGCGACGAGACCGAGGAGTTGTGTGGTGTCGGTGGCTTCGATGTCGCGAGGCGCGATGCCGAATTCGAGTGGGTTGAAATCCACCACATCGAGGAACCCGCCGCGGCGGGCGTAGGTCATGTCCGGCGCTTTGGGGTCGGCGTCGAAGTATTCGGCCGGGTTCCAGTGAGTGGCTGGCACCTCGCCGATGCAATCGACGCCTTGCTTGACGTTCGCCCAAAAGAAACCCGGACCGGCAGCCTTCGGGAACAGGCACCCGATGCCAACGATCGCCAGTGGGGAGTTGTTTACCGGAGTCTGCATCGCACCCTGTATGAGTCAGATAACGAACGGAAAAAGCTTGGCGAGCCGGGAGCGTAAGCGACCGGATGTTCCGCAATAACTCCGGTCGCTTACGCTCCCGGCTCGCCAGAACGCCGTTTCTAACCTCCCCCCTTGTGGGGGAGGTCGCTCCGAGTCTTCGAGGAGCGGGTGGGGGGTAGAGCCTCGACATCTCCGAAGACTTACCCCCCACCCGGCTCGCAAAGCCTCGCCACCCTCCCCCACAAGGGGGGAGGGCAAAACAACGCTATCCACAAGCTGTCACGAAACCCACCGCATCAGTTCGTCTGTCGAGAGCGGGCCGGTCGGGAAGCAGTCGTCTGGCAGGTGAACGCCACATTGCCGCAACGACTGCCGACGCAGCACGACGCACGCCCCGTACAGCAAGTTCCGCGCAACCCCCACGACCTTGCGGTTCGCGTGCGGTTCGAGCGACGAACCCTTCACCCACTCGTTGAACGCGCCCATCGCCGGGCCGCACCACACCTGGTAGTCGAGTTGCCGGCCCGTCTCGCCCGCGTTGGCCCAGCGACTCGATAGCCCCAGATACCACCGGAACACGAGAGCCATCCGGTGCTTCGGGTCTGCTTCAGCTTTCGGCAGTTGCGTGGGGTCGCGGCGGAGGAAGAACGCCTTGGTTTGTTCCCAGATGTCGTTGAAGGGCGTGCGCAACAACGTCTTCTCAACCTGGACTCGCTCGGCCTCCGGGATCGCTTCCCAACTGGGATACGCCCGGTAAAGCTCGAACAACTTCGCGGCACGCATCGGGAACATGGTGCCGCGCTTGAGCACTTGCACCTTCACGCCCATCTCGAACATGTCCGCGGCCGGGGCCATCGTCACGTCCGCCTGCCCCGCTTCCGCAAGCATCTTACGCACGGCGTCGGAGCTACCGGATTCCACGCACGCCTGGTTGATGCTTCCCGTGACGACGAACGCCGCACCCATCGCGAACGCGCCGGCCACCGAGGACGGCGTTGCGATGCCGCCGGCCAACCCCACACGCGGCGGCCTGGCGTACTGGAACTGCCGTTGCAGGCGATCCCGCAGTGCGATGATCGTCGGCAGCAGCGTGATCGCGGGGCGGTTGTCGGTGTGGCCGCCGCTGTCGGCTTCGGCCGTGATGTCGTCCGCGACCGGGTAGCGTGCGGCGAACGTGGCTTCCTGTTGTGTGATGTGCCCGGCCGCGACCAACTCGCGGAGCATCTTCTCGGGCGGCGGCGACAGGAACTTTGTCGCCACTTCGACTCGCGAAATCTTGGCGATCACGCGGTTCGCGGGGCCGCTTTCCTTGAACCCGGCCGCACGGTAACGCACGATGGCCGGCGTCAGGTCGAGATACGCCGACGCTTCCACCAACCGCACGCCCTTAGCCAGCAGCAACTCGGCCGTTGCCATCTCGTGGGCGGGTTCGTTCGGGCTGTGAATCAGGTTCACGGCGAACGGCGATGTGCCGAGATTGGCCTTGAGTCGATCGACGGCTTGCCCGATGCGATCGAGCGAAAGCCCGGCGGCCCCGAAACTCCCGAGCATCCCCGCGAGGCTCATGGCTTCGGCGATCTCGGCAGAGCCGATGCCGTTGGCCATTGCGCCGGTCATGTATGGGTATCGCAGCCCGTGGTCACGCAGGAACGCGGGGTCACCAAGCTGGTTGGGGCTGAGTGGTGCCAGATGCGCCGCAACCGGGAATGCCCAGGAGTGCGGGGGCGTGAACGCCAGAAAGCCGCCCTGCGCGACGGCGTACCCGCGGTCCGTCTGCACTACGGCGACGGGTTGCCGCAGTTCGCCGATGGCCGCGCGGAACTCGGCGGGCGAGTCCGGCAGGGGGCCGTGTCCGGCGGGGGTCCAGTACCCAAACGGGCTGGCTGACGGCGAGGTGGTCCCAACCGGGTGAGTCATCGGAGGTTGTGCGGCTCAGTGAGGCGAATCGGTACAGGTTATGGGGTATCAAAATGGGGCCGAAAGGCAACGAAGCAGCACAAGCCCGCAGCGCAAGGGAGGTGGCAAAACTTTCTGGCGGGTATTGTTCGTTGGGGGACCAGGGGTTGACACCCCTGGCTATTGACGGTGACCCCGTTGGGGTCAAAAAGCCAGAGAGCCGATTCTCTTGTTTGCCCCAACGGGGCAACCGTCAATAGCCAGGGGTGGAACGATGGTCCTGAAGGGACCGAGTGGAACCCCTGGTCCCCAAACAACACGAACCCGCCAGAAGGATTTGCCAGACCCAGCGCAAGCGAGGACAGGCGTTGATCCCTTGCTCGCGCCTTTTTGAAGCTGCACTTTGTGGGATTTGTCGGGGTTTCAGCCTGAAAGGCTGTGACAACGTAGCCCAGGGCAAGACAGCTTTGCTGTCGCCGACCTGGGTTCGATGACACAAGGCGAGCGCACCCCGAAGGGGTGCGACAGGCATGTGCAGAGAAGGTGGTTGTCCCACCCCTTCAGGGTGGATCATTGGGTTCGGCAGTTCCCAGGGCGGCGTCTTCGGCTTGCCCTGAGCTAGGTTGTCCCACCCCTTCGGGGTAAAACCAAAAAGCCACGCCCAGTAGCGTAACTTCACAACTTGCACCGCGGGCTTGCGTAACGTGAACACTCACTCGAAACTCAGATAGACCTTTCGGCCGAACCGGGCGAGCAACGCCTCGTGACCGCGTGGCCCGATGTTCGTGTGCCGCAGGGTCAGGCAGTCGAGCGGGCTATCCACTGGCCACGCACCAGCGAGCGCCATCGCGCCAAGGTCGCTGATCGGGTTGCGGTTCAAGTGAAGATCCCGCAGCGTGCGTGGCCACTCGCTGCTCATGAACGCGACGATTCCCACATTCGTGATCGCGTTGTTCGCCAGGGTGAGTTCCTTGACGGATGGGACGAGCCATTCACGGAAATGGTCCATGTCCGCGTCCTCGACGCCACACCCGCTCAGGTCAAGTGATTCGAGTCGGGTCAGCAAGTTGATCGGCCCGAACATGGCCAGCGGTCCGGCGGGTCGGTTCTCGACAATCTGTGGCGAGTAGAGCGAGATGCTTGTAACGCAGCGCAGAAATCGCGAGTTGAGGAATTCATGCAACCGAGCCGCGACCTGAGACACCGCGACGCTGACGACCGGCCGCGCCGCGTCCAGTGTTGCGGCGTGAACCAGAAACTCGTTCACGGTGAGCTTGATCTGAGAGGCGAAGCCACGCTCGAAGCCAACATCTGTAGCAAATGGCAACCCCGCGAGCGAGCCAAGCAACTCCTGGCGATGTTTGACGAGCAACTCGCTCAGTCGCTCGACGAGTGCGGGGTACTGCATGGAGAAGAATCGCCACGAGAGTGTTTCTCGCTCCTGCTTGTCGGCGATGTCGATTTGCAGGCGGATGAACTCCGCGCGGATGGGCTGGTCGTGCTCGTCGAGCCAGTCGGCGTAGACCAGGCGAGGGGTATCCTCGGCTGGTTGCGCTGCGATCGCCGAGAGGAGTGCGTCTTCGTCCGACATGCCGGAATTGCCTGGGTAACGCGAGCGGACACGCTTCGCAGTGTTGAGGTGTTTTTCGACGAAATCGGGGCAAAAACGAGGGCTTGGCCCGATAAATGCCAAACATTACCTCGTTCCGATGACTCCCTGCACCCGAGCGAGACAACCCATGTTACACTACGCCGTCGTATTTCTGATCATCGCCTTGATCGCGGCCGCGGCTGGCTTCGGGGGAATTGCAGGTGAAGCGGCGGGTATCGCCCAGATCCTGTTCTTTATCTTCCTCGTCCTGTTCGTGGTTTCGCTGATCTTCGGCAAACGCGGCACCACAACGATTTAGTCACAACTGACCACGCACATGAGTGCGCATTTCGTGGGGTGATGTGCTCATGTGGCACACCACCTCACCAAAACGATGATCAGGTTCACTTCACCGCTTCGCGGTGTCAATTCGTTCGTTGGTGGCGCGAAGCTGGTCGTTGACGAGTGGGACCAAAACCTCGCTGTGCAATCGCGAGGTGAACGTCTTCTGGCCGCTGAGCAGCGGATGATGTCCATCGTCAATTTCTCTGTCTGGTAACCACTCTCGCGAGTCGATCACCGCAACGCCAAATTCCCGTCTCAAGTTTTCCAGGTACGCGTCCAGCGTCGCCAGTGTTTCTGGTTGATAGGCGATCGTTCGATAAGTCGACGATTCCGGCGTTCGCACAAACGCCACTCGCACCCCGTCCGCCCGACACTCCCGAATCAGGTCACGCAACGCCCGATCCGATCCGGGATCGACCCGGAAATTCGCGAGAATCTCTGCGTATCCGGCAGACACTCTTGTCTCTTTAGCTTGCCGGTCTGCGTCAGACTGAACAGACCGTATTCGTTGGCCCTCGCCGCCCAGTGCGTCGATGACCTGGTCCGGGTCTTCCTGGCCAGGCAATGCCCAAGATGGAGCCAGCACGCGGAGCAAACCCGTTCGGTTTTTGTAACCTGGGAGGATCCGGTTCTTGGCGTAACTGTCGAAAAGCCGACGACTCGAGATGTACCGCCTCATCTCGTTCAGTTCGTTCGCCGTAACGCTGGGATAGAAGAAGTGCTCGTGGCGATGAACCATGAGCGCTGGCATGATCTCGACGACGACCCACTCCGGTGCGAGACCTTCCTGACAGAGTCGGGAGTACGCGAGACGGGAATACACGGGGCCGCCGCCGATACGAGCGAAGTTGAACGGCAAGACCGTGCGGCCATCCGGCGTGATCAATGGCGGCATTTGTTCCGGACGGAAAAGCTGGCACACCCGTGAACTGCCGAGCATCACGAGGAGTGGACGCTCAGGGTGTTCGGCGTGTCGAGCTTTGATGCGGACGAAGCGGGCGGCATACTCGGAATCGTACACCTCAGCCGCGAACGCGTCCGCCGCCACCACGACCGCAATCTGAAACGCGACAAACCCGACTACCGCCCAGATCAGGGTGGCCCGCGCGGCTCTGCAACACGTTCTGTTCCGTTGCCGTATCATGCTGCCGCTATACCGCAACCACTCTTCGGGGTGCAAGTGCGACTATGGCTTTGATCAGGGCCACGCAGAGGTTCAAGTTTGGTAGGGTGGGTCGAGACCGGCTTTGCGGTCGAGCCCCACCGTCAGCTTGCGAAATGGTTGTGGATTTGGTGGCACAGGCCTCTGGCCTGTGTCTTGCAATCACAGGCCAGAGGCCTGTGCCACCACACCAATCTGCACCCACCACAGATGCGTCGTCCTACCGTTTCACGTTGTTGAGGTGTTCCAGCGCCATCAACAGTGCGTGCGTCCCCTTGCGGCCGTAGCCCTGTGCCCGCACGGCCTCGTAGAGTTGCTTCGCCAGTCCCAACCCCGGCAGGCTCAGGTTCATCTTCTCGGCTTCTGCCAGCGCAATCCCCATGTCCTTGATGAAGTGCTCGACGTAGAACCCCGGCTCGAAGTTCCTCGCCAGCATTCGTGGCCCGAGGACTTCCAGCGCCTTGCTACCGGCCGCGCCGACGCTCACGCTCTTGAACACTGTTTCCAGGTCCAGACCGGCCTTGTAACCGTAAAGCAAGCCCTCACAAACCGCGATCATGTTCGACGAGATGAGAATCTGGTTCACCATCTTCGTGTGCTGACCTGCTCCGGCCGCACCTTGGTGAACGATCGTCTTCCCCATCGCCTCGAACACCGGTTGCACGGCCGCAACCACGTCCTTGTCGCCGCCAATCATGATCGAAAGCGCCGCGTTCTTCGCACCCACGTCGCCACCCGACACCGGAGCGTCGAGCGATGCCACACCCTTTGGCTTCGCTGCCTCGTAAATCTCCTTCGCAAGCGAGGGCTCACTCGTGGTCATGTCCACCAGTACCGTGCCCGGCTTCGACCCTGCCAGTGCGCCGTCTGAGCCAAGGAATACGGCACGCACGTCGGAGGGGAAGCCAACGATGGCGAACACGATGTCTGATTGCTCCGCGACGGCCTTCGGTGTGGCCGCGGCCTTTGCCCCGAGTTCGAGGAGTGGAGCCAGTTTGTCCGCGCTGCGGTTGTAAACCGTTGCAGTGTAACCTTTTGACATGGCGTGCTGGCACATCCAGCGACCCATGACGCCGGTGCCGATCCAGCCGATGCGGGTTTTTCCGGGTTGCGCGACAGGAATCGTCATTGCGTGGGTACCATGAAGAGAATATGTTGATTCGATTCAAGCCCCGAGCGTGTTCTCGCTCGGACACACAGAAACGGTGTACGCGAAAGCTGACTCGATGCAACGGGTCGGCGGTATTGTCGGGAGGAAGGAATCGCTGTGTCAGAGTTGCCCATCCCCGTCTTGAACGCTCCGATTATCCTGGCTCACGGATTGTGTGGGTTCGATCGGATCTCGGCGTGCGGCCAAAACTTGAAGGATTACTTCCCCGGTATCCGCGAACAGCTGGAAGCAGGCGGAAACCGCGTTCTGGTTGCCCGCGTCAGCCCGACGGCGGGTGTGGTACGCCGTGCGGCCGACCTGAAACGGTTCATCGAGCGCGAACTGCCAGCTGGCCCGTTCCACCTCATCGGTCACAGCATGGGCGGGCTCGACTCACGCTACATGACAGCGAAACTGGGGATGGAAAGCCGGGTGCTATCGCTGACGAGCGTCGGCACACCACACCGGGGAACCTCGTTCGCGGATTGGGGCGTGAGGCGTTTGTCACGCTTCCTGAGTCCACTTTTGCGGCTCTGTGGGTTTCCCCATGAAGGGGTTTTCGACCTGACCACAGAGGCTTGCCAGCGATTCAACGAAGATGTGCCGGATGTGCCGGGCGTGCGGTACTATTCCGTGGCCGGGCAGTGCGACCGTGCCATGCTGGGGCCGGAATGGTTGCTCCCATATCGTGTCGTGGCCCGTGCCGAGGGTGCGAACGACGGCGTGGTTTCCGTGACGAGCGCAGCCTGGGGCGAACACTGCGACGTTTGGGCCGGCGACCACTTGAACCTCGTGAACTGGCCGAACCGTTACGCGATCCGCCGGGGTGAGTGGTCGAACCTGGCTCCGGATTACGGCCGGATTGTTCGCCGACTGGCCCAGGCGGGGTTCTGATCGGCACAATCGCTACTTTTCTCCCCATCGCACGCACTGGTCAATCCCGCTCTGGCGGCGCTTGCGTTCCAACGCGAACGCCGGGCGTCTCACTTCTCGCTGCCGTTGCCGTTTGGACGATGTCCGGACCCCTGGCCCTCCGATCCGAATAGAGCCGCGAGGAAGCGGCGCATTCCCAACCTTGGAAGGGTCATCAAAATGCAACGGATGTGGCGTCAATTGTTCGCCGCGGTGCTCGGCGTCGTAGCTCTGAGCGGTGTGGCTTCGGCCCAGAACCCTGCCCCTGCGGCCTCGTACCGAATGGAAGTTCCCCAGGCGATGCCAGCACCGGCTCCCGCCAAGGCTGTCGCTAACCAGATTACCCCGGTTTCCGGCGCGATCTACGTTCGTGGCTCAGGCGGTTGCAGCAGTTGTGGCACCGCGGCCGCAGCGCCGGCCGCATCCACACACGGAGCCTTCGCGCAGTACGGCCCACGCGACCGGAACGGCTGTGGCAGTCTCTGCGCCGATACGAAATTCGTGTTCGGAAGCTGCAAGTCGTTCTTCGATCCTTGCGGCAGCGCAAGCTGCGGCCGGGCTGGCTGTGGCCGGGCAGGCTGTGGCGGCTGTGCAAGCTGCCCGTCGTGGCCGCTTGCACAGCCCTTTGGCACCAAGTTCCAGGGCTGTGTCTACGACACCTACCTGAACCACTAAGCTTCAAAGCACGAAATCCGAAGTACGAACTTCGAAAGGAAGACACCGCTAACAGCGATTGTCTTCCTTTCGAATTTCGTACTTATTCCCGGTTGATCCCCGCTTCTCGCATCAGTCGATCCGTCGCGGTATACGCTTCCGTCACCCACTCCGCGATCTTGTCGGGCTCAGGTGAATACTCCAGTTCAATGCTGATCGCTCCGTCAATTCCCAGAGCGGCGATCTCCCGCAGATACGGCACGAAGTCCACGACGCCGCGACCGGGTGGCAGGTCGCCGTGGACTTTCCCGTCGCAATCGCTGATGTGAACGTGAATCGCCTTCCCCTTCAACGCACGCAGTTCGTCGGGCTTGGTGCCGGCGAGTTGCAGGTGGCTGATGTCGATGTTCGCCTGCACGGCGGGATGATTCACGTCGTCGATGAACCGCACCATGTTCGGCACGTCGTTCAGCAGCGAGAGCTTGAACGGTTCCAGTTCCAGCGCGACCTGCAACCCGAGGCCGGCGGCGTAATCGCCAAGCGTCTTCAGGTGGTTCACGCCGGTCGTCCACTGCTCGGCGGGCGGGATCACTTCTCGCTCCCAGATGTACTCGCCGAGGACGAGGAGCAAGTTCTTGGCTCCCAGTTCGTAGCAGAAATCGAGGTACTTCCGACAGCGATCGAGGTGAAACCGCTGAACGCTGGGGTTGAAGTCGATCAACCCCACGGCCACGCACGCCACGCTCACCACGGGCAGGCCCGATGCCTCGCACTCGGTGCGGATGAGCTTCCGTTCCCTGGCGTCGATGTCGAGCGGGTCGGCGAAGATGTCGATGGTGTCGAACCCGATGGCCTTGGTCTGGCGGATGCCCCAGGCAGTACCGCGACCCGATTGCACCCACGCCGAGTTGATGAGCCCGAGTTTCATGATTCGCTCGCGTTGGAGTTGGGCGTTGTCCGTGTGGATGCGGTTCGCGTCAGCCCCGCCGGGGTTGACCCGAACCGCATCCCGACTCCTGTCCCCCTGTCAGGGTTTACTGTACGCTGACAGAACCGCCCGGCACGAGGCGGGACGTGAACCGCACGCACGGACTCGATAGTGACATCTAACAGCTACCTTGACATTTTCCTGGCGCTGGTGCTGTCGACCACCGTTCTGCCCGTTCCCGAAGAGTTGCCGGTGATCGGTGCCGGGGTCATGTGTGGCCACTCGGACTCAGACTTCGCCGAGGATCGCACCAATCCCGATCGCATCCGCTGGTGGATCATGCTGCCGGTGGTGATCGTGGGTGCGGTGATCGGCGACGTGGTTCTGTACGGCATCGGCCGGCGCTGGGGAAAGAAGCTCCTGCACAAACAGTGGGTGGAGCGGCGGGTTCTGGCTCCCGAAAAACGGGCGAAGATCGAGAAGGGATTCGCCGACCACGGGGTCAAGATCCTGCTTGGTGTCCGCCTGCTGCCCGGCATTCGCGGATGGGTGTTCGTCATCGCCGGGAGCGTGCGGTTGCCGTTCTGGCAGTTCGTCCTCGCCGACGCGATTTACGCCATCCCCATTGTGAACCTGATGTTCTGGACCGCCTACTGGGCGACCGACCAGATCATGGTTCTGGTGAACCAACTCGATACTTACAAGTCGCTGGTCATGAGCCACCTGCTGGCCGGTGTCGCCGGGGCGCTCGTCTATAAATACCTGCTGTCTCGCCACGTTCCGACCGGTGAACCGCCGCACGTACCGGCGATCATCGCAAAGCCAGCCGAGGCCATCGGTCACGCGGTTGAATCGGCTTTCGAGTCGGCGGTGGAAGTGGTCACTGGCCGGCACCATCACGAAAGCCCGGAGGAAGGAACGCCGTCCTCCGACGAAGCCGAACCGCCCAAGGTCGTGCCGCCGGGTTGATCCGCACCGTCTTCCTCAAGGACTGGGTCTGGCAGCTGCACGAGCCAGATGTCGGTATCCACTTCGCCAAGTTCGAGCCCCAGTCCGTGGTGGCGGACCAGTTCCAGCACCGCCAGGAAGATGCCGATCAGTTTCGCCTTGAAGAACGGCTGCGTGAACACGTCGATGAACCGCACCCGCCCCTCGTTGCGTACCCGTTCACTGATCATTTCCTCGTAAACGTGCTGCGGCGTGTCGTCCACCGCGATGGTCGCTGTCTGGAGCGATTGCGTTTCCCGCATGAGCCGGGCGAACGCGCTGACCAGATCCCACAACTCCACTGGCTTCACGATTGGCCCGGTTGCCGCGCTCGGTTCAGGCAATTCCTGTCGCGAAATCCGCGTACCCTGCTCCTCGGCCCGTTCTTCCAGTGCCGACGCGGCATCCTTGAACTTGCGGTATTCGAGGAGTTGCCGCACCAGTTCTCGCCGTGGGTCGGCCTGCTGTTCCTCGCTTGCCTGGGTCTCGTCCGGCAACAGCATCCGGCTCTTGATCTCCATGAGCGTCGCGGCCATGACCAGGAATTCGCCAGCGAATTCCACGTCGATTGCCTGAACGAGCCGAAGGTATTCGAGGAACTGGTCGGTGAGCTGGGCGATGGGAATATCGAGCACGTCCACCTCGTTGCGGCGGACGAGGAAGAGGAGCAGATCGAGCGGGCCGTGGAAGGTGTCGAGCGCGACGTTATAGGGCATGGAACCACCGGATGATCGGGGTGCCACTATGCCCGCGGCGGGCGGTCACGGCAACCCCGAACACACCTGTGGGGTGCGAAGGGTGTTCCACCGGTTTTCCGGAGTCAATGGGGAGCGGGTATTTGAACTGGATGTGCTTCTCATCGGTTCCACGCGATTGTCCCACCCATCCGTGGAACCGTTCTGGAAGCGTAGACATGTCTGGAAGAAAGAGTATCAGAATAACACAATTCGCCACATCACACGGCAAGGACATCGTTTGCGGAACAGGCCCAGGGTGCGAATGCGCAAGCGGATTCAGGAACCGTTGGGGGGTGTGAGCCAGTCGGGGCCCGCGTTCACCGTGCCCATGATCCAGCGGTTCACGTCGCGAAGCATGTCCGCGGTAACGTGGTCGGTAGTCGGGTAGGTCTGGAATCGCACGTCCACACCGGCGGTCGCGAGCCGACGAGACGATCGCCGTGCCTCCGACACCGGCACCACCGGGTTGCTCTCCCCGTGGCCCACGAACATTCGCAAGCCCGACGCCTTCTTCGAGCGAACCGTTGGCAACTCCCCATTGAGTGCAACCACGCCGCCAACACCCTCGGGCAGTTCCAGGCCGAAGCGGTAAGCGGCCGCTGCCCCCTCACCAACTCCGACGAGGTATGTCCGCTGCGAGTGGATGTTGTACTTCTCGCGGGCGTAGGCCAGGACGCTCGACAGGTAGCCATCGGTGGGCTTGTCGGTCCAGGCATAGCCCGTGCGACCGGTTGAACCTGGGCCGAGTGCCACTGGGCCGCGTGGGCAGGCCACGATGTAGTTCCGGCGGCTCAGGAGCGGGGCGAGGCGAACGGCCGAGTCTTCGTCGCCGCCGTTGGCGTGGAAGAGGATGACCAGCGGGTACGCATACTTCGCCTGGTAATCCGAGGGAAGAAATAGCCTGACCGGGCGGTCCGGGGCAGACCGCGGGCAGGTGGTGGCGAACCCTTCCATGGGCCGAATGGGTCGCCGTGTTGTTGTTGACACCGGCATGGGAAATCCGTGATCCGGTTGTATCGGGGCACCCTGATGACTGGCTCGGTCGGGAGTCAGAGGGTGGGCCAGGTTCGGTCGAGTTCCGACTGCGACCAACGAGTCAGTTCGCGACAACTCTACGTTGGCCACAGGGCACATTCAAGAACATCCCCCCACTGGCTTGAGCGAAAATCGTGCGAATTCCCAGATCAACGCACGGTTACTCCGTCTGGGACATATGCAGTGGAATAGTGAACTTAGGAAAGGTCAACAGGGGAGGAGACCCTGGAAATGATTTCCGGCAGTATGCGACTCGCGCCGCCCCGCACATCCGCGCCACCCATCATATTCGCGCCACCCGCGCCAGATGGCACAACCGGCGCGATTTCGGCTTGATATGCGACCTCGGCGCGATTTCCGCACGTGACGCGATACGCTCCTGCAAGAATTGTGAAAACGCATCTACGCCCGTTGAAATCACACGTAAGGCCGATTACCTTTTCCAAATCTCCAACTCAAACCCAAACTAACCCATAACCTGGAGTGTCGACTGATGGCCGCTATCGGAGCTATCCTCGGGCTACTGATTCCCCTGGCATTCGTCGTTATCATCATTGCCTCACTTTGGAAAGTTTTCGAGAAGGCGGGGCAACCGGGTTGGGCCGCGATCGTGCCCTTCTACAACCTCTACATCCTGACTTGCGAGATCGCGAAGAAAGAAATCCTGTGGTTCATCCTGATGTTCATTCCGCTGGTAAACATCGTGGCATCCGTGCTCGTGTCGATTGAAGTAGCCAAGAAGTTCGGTAAGAGCGAACTCTACGGCGTTGGCCTCGCGTTCCTCGGGTTTATCTTCTACCCAATGCTCGCGTTCAGCGACGCCAAGTACCAGGGCGGCGGTTCCACCACCCGCAGTGGCGGCAAGCGCGGTTACGACGACGATGAGTCCGATGCCGATCGCAAGAACTGGTGATCTGGGCACGGTGGCCGACTGTGTGTACTTCGGTTTCTAACCCCGAAATGCAATGGAATGAATCGGGCGTAACCGGTCGGGCTCTGCTGTGATTGGTTAGCGAAAGCAAAAGACCCCTCACCCGCTCGCAAAGCCTCGCGACCTCTCCCCGCAAAGCCGGGGCGAGGTGGGTGTAGTTGGTTTTCTCTGAAGGCGAATGGCGGTGGGAGTTGTCGAGAAGAGCAACAAGCCCCACCTCGCCCCGGCTTTGCGGGGAGAGGTCGCTGCGAGTCTTCGAGCAGCGGGTGAGGGGAAACCACCTTTCCCTGGAACTGCCACGCGAGCCTGACCGGTTACACCCGAATGAATCCAGGCCGATTCGCGGCCTGGATTCTCTCTCATCTTCCTCAAGCTGTCACCAATCCACTGCAGGCAGCGTTATCCTTCTTGGGCTGCAGTAAAGGCTTCGCGACAATTCGCGCACCGAATCCTTCTTCCGACGGATGTCGCCGAGACACTTTGACGTGAACCACAACTTGGGCACACCGTGACGACCGTGCTCTCCATCCAGGGCGGGGACGCTGCGGCCTCTTCGCGAACAGGGGCAGCCCGAGGAACTGGAACTGGTTCGGCAGCAACCGCCGACATCTGCGACGACCTCTGATTGATTAAGGCTTCCAGAATCTTCCCACCGTTGCGGATGTCCTTGATTGTCTTGTCGTCCGCTTTGACTTTCAGCGACTCTACGGTTCCCCCACTCGACACCACTCCAATGATGAGCCGTTTCTTTGAAAATAAATACACGATCAAGAAGATGAGCCCAAGCCCCCAGATGGGGAGGGTGAACAATCCGAGGACAAGGAATTCCAGTGGCTTCGAGATGATGCGAACCGTGCTGGCGATGTGTGATAGCGGAACGTACACGCTCTCAACAGCCCCAAATGTCGTTTTCTGAAGGCGAAACCCAGAGGGTTCGATGGTGACGATCGCATTCGTTCCCATACCGAAGAGGCGGGCGAAAAATCCGCCACCGCTGGCATGGAGTTGGAATACTCCCGCATCCGGGTCGGATTCAATTTCGTCAACACTCAATACGGGCTGAAACACACCTTGGATCACCTGCATGGAGCACCTTTCGATTGCGGATAAGTTCGTGCTACCGTACCCGCCAGTATGTGCGCCAACAAGGTAATTCCTAGACACTCGTTCATTTGCTCGTCATCGTCCGGTACACAATCCCGGTTGCCTCGTTGCATACGAGGCAACCGGCCTGTACATTTGATACGGTCGCTCTTGGCGGAGATATGCGTTGCAACCACCCATCCCGAATAACCATACTTTGACATCGTCGTCGTTCTCGTCATCCGACCTGGACTGGCTGCTGCCCTACCTCATGGTGTGGGCCGCAATCACCATTCCTGCCGTCGTTGCTGGCTGGCTGGGCGTTTTTCCCAAGGCCGGGCAACCCCGCTGGGCCGCGCTCATCCCCGGCTACAACATCTACGTCCTCGTGGTAAAGGTCGCCCGCCTCAGCCCGCTGTGGTTCGTGCTCATCATGCTTCCGCCCGCGAATCTGATCGCGGCCATTCTCGTGAACGTCGAGATCGCCAAGCGGTTCGGCAAAACGGAAGCGTTCGGCGTTGGTATGTCCGTGTTCGGGTTCATCCTGTACCCGCTGATTGGCTTCGGCCGCGACGACTACGACAGCGAACGCCGCCCACTCTGGTGAGTTTCGAGTTTCGAGTTTCGAGTTAAATCCTGCCAACCCCTCATCAACTCGAAACTCCGCAGTTCCGGTTTCGCAAGCACTGCCAGGGATTCCGGTTTACCCGACAGTATCACGCCGGTAAGATAAGGACTTGAGAGAGTTTCTCCCCGCCGCGCAAGACTGCCCACCCGCCTCGCCGAAGGTAGTAGTACAGCACTCGACCTTCATCCCGCTGATGCCCGCTGTTCGGAGCCACAACCGATGCTCGACATCTTCTTCAAGGGTTCCTCCACACGCACTTGCGATGGCAAGACCCGTCGCGACGTGCTCAAGGTAGGATCGCTCGGCCTCGCCGGGCTGACTCTACCGGGCCTCCTGCGGGCGGAAGCCGCCGCGCGAGCCGGTGGTTCGCTTAGCAAGGGTGCGAAGGCGAAATCAGTGGTTCTCGTGTACCTGGGTGGCGGCCTCTCGCACCACGATAGCTTCGACCCCAAGCCCGAGGCGGGCGAAGAGATTCGCGGCAAGTACACGACCATCGGCACCAACGTGTCCGGCCTGCAAATCAGCGAGAAGCTGCCGGGCATGGCGAAGGTGATGGACCGCATCACGCTGGTTCGCTCCGGGGCGCACAACAACGATCACCACGAAACCGCCACCAACTGGGTGATGTCCGGCCGCTTCGGAACGCCGTTCGGCGATTACCCCGCAATCGGTGCCGTCGTCGCCCACGAAGCCGGGTTCACGGGGAACGTGCCGCCGTATGTGTCGGTGCCCCGCAACCCGTCGTTCACCTGGGAACTCGGCAAGTCGGCGTTCCTCGGCGGCCGTTTCGAGTCGTTCAAGGCGGGCGACCCGAACTCGGCAAACTACCGCGTGCAAGACCTCCAGCCCGCCGGGGGCGTCAGCGCCAAGCAAGCTGAACGCCGCGAGACGTTGCTGCAAACCGTGGACGGGCTCGCGAAGCGGGTTGAGGGGAACGACCAGATCGCGACGTACGACGAGTTCCACGCCCGTGCCCGCGACATGGTGCTTTCGAGCGAGGCCCGCCGGGCGTTCGCCATCGACCAGGAATCCGAGAAACTCCGCGACCGCTACGGCCGCACCACGCCAGGGCAGTCGATGCTGCTGGCACGCCGGCTCGTCGAGAATGGCGTGCGATTCGTGACCGTGAACTACGGCGGCTGGGACCACCACGGGAAGATCTTCGAGGCGCTCGACAAGAAGCTCCCCGAGTTCGACAAGGCCGTGTCGGCACTGATCGAAGACCTCGACGGCCGCGGGATGTTCGACGACACGCTGCTGGTCGTGATGGGTGAGTTCGGCCGCGGCCCGAAGATCAACAAGGACGCGGGCCGCGATCACTGGGGTCAGGCCGCATCGCTGCTGTTCGCCGGTGCCGGGGTGAAACGCGGCTTCGTGCTCGGCAAGACCGACAAACACGGTGCATTCGCGACGCAACGCCCCGTGAGCCCGGCCGACGTGGCTTACACGATCCTCGACGCAATGGGGATCGACCCCCGCAAGCAACTCAAGACGCCGGACGGCCGCCCCATCGAGATTCTCGATCAGGGCGAAACCGTGAAGGAAATGTTCGCGTGAGAATCACCGCGGTCGTTTAGCCGCGACCGAAGGGAGCGTGTGCGAGCGCTCCTTTCGGCCGCGGCTAAACGTTTGGAGTTCACCATGTCCCGCATCTCGTTGTTCCTGGTTCTCGCGTTCGCGCCGTTCGCCACATCGCAGGACAAGAAGCCGCCCGAGAAGAAAGACCTGCCCAGGGTTCTGTACGCGATTCCGCTCATCGCCAAGCCCGGCGAGAAGCAGAAGATCGCACTCCGTGGCCGGTTCCTCGCCACTGTCAAAGAAGTGAAGGTGACCGGTGCCGAGGCGGCGAAGGTCAAGTTTCTGGCCGCGAAAGCTGCCGGCGTGCCGAACAACTACCCGGCGGAACGGATTGGCGATTCCGAGGTCGAGATCGAACTCGAACTCCCCAAGGACGCCAAGCCCGGCGAGGTGAAACTCACGGCCAGCGGTCCCGCCGGTGAGTCGAACGCCTACACGCTCCTCGTGCGGGACGATCTGCCCGTGATCGCGGAGAAGGAACCGAACGACGGCTTCGAGCAGGCGCAACCGATCGCCGTGCCGGGTGCCGTGGAAGCGACGATCAAGAACGAACGTGATGTGGACGTGTTCAAGATCGAGGGGAAGAAGGGCGACAAGTTGCGGATCGAGGTGCAAGCCGCACGGTTCGGGTCGCCGGTCGATGCGATGTGCGTGCTTTACGACGCCGGGCGAACCGTGGTGGCTTCCGAGGGCGGCACGGCGAGCAACCCCGACCCAGTTCTGGTGGTCACGCTGCCGAAGGACGGCGCGTTCTTCCTCTCCGTGATCGACGCCAACGACCTCGGCGGCGGCAACTTCGGCTACCGCCTCGTGGTGAAGGCAGAGAAGTGAGTCATTGGCGAGCGGGGCGGCGTCAGCCCCCCGAGGGTTTGCTTAACTCAAATCTCGGGGGGCTTACGCACCCCCGCTCGCCAAAACGCACAGATCGCATCTGTTTCGCCACTTCCTTCCAGAAGCCCCACGCGAAGCCGAAGTGGATCGCCACGAACACCATTGGAATCCGCCGGCCAACACCATGCGGCTGACCGCGCCCAATCAGCACGCCCGCAGCCAGCAGCACGGCCGCGTACAGGCACAGGCTCGCAGCCCACATCAGACCGATTTCCGGCACCACCAACCCGAGCAAGCCGCCGAGTATCGCCCACACAGCCCACAGCGGCGGCACCAGTGCCGGCCGGCTCAGCGAGTCCGGGTGCTTGAACGCGAGGCGAGCGCGGCCAAGGCCGTAGCGCGAGAGTTGGTAGAACAACGCCCGGAAGTTCGACCGCGGTTCGTAAACGATCTTCGCTGCCGGGGCGAAGTAGCACGTCAGCCCCGCGGCGTGAACCCGCTCGTTGAACTCCACATCCTCGCAGGCGTCGAACGCTTCGTCGAACATCCCGATGCGATGCAGCACGGTCCGGCTATACGCCACGGCGGTGCTCTGCGGCGTGACGAACTTCGGCTGATCGGAATAGATGTCAGAGCCGGGGTTGTGGCCGAGCCGGCTGCTTCGTGCCGCGGAAACGGCTTGCTGGAACGGCGACGGTTCGGGCACGTCGAGCGGTTGCGGGCGGCCGAGGCAATCCGCGCCGCTGGCGTCGAACGCGGTCGAGAGGTTCTTCAGGTAGTTCCGATCCGGGACGTGGCAGTGGCCATCGACGACGACAACGACATCCTTCGTCGAGTGCCGGATGGCCGTGTTCCGCCCGGCCGACGAGAACCTCGCTGGGTTGTACACGAGTTTGAGGTTGTCGAACTCACCCTGCAGCCGGCGAACGATGGTGACCGTGGCATCGGTACTCACGCCGTCCGCGACGATCACTTCGTACTGCTCGCGTGGGAAGTTCTGGGTGAGGAGCAACCGCAGGGTGTGCTCGATGGACTTGGCTTCATTCCGCACGGGGACGATCACGCTGATGGATGGCATGGTGTAGCTCCACGAAACAGAACTAACCACAGAGTCACAGAGAGCACAGAGGGAAAACAAAAGGCAGAGAGAAGAGTTGTTTGAAACCCCTGTGTTCTCTCGGTGTTGGTTTTCTCTCTGTGCTCTCTGTGACTCTGTGGTTAATCCGTTTTGATCCTGCTCATTCCGTTGGGACACGCGGCTTGCGTTGATACAGCTTCTTCAAACCCAGCAGCTTCAACCCCGTGGCGAACAGGATCGACAACCCCAGCGTGAGCGAGGCGTTCCGAATGTAGAACAGATCGTAGGCGAGCTTATTCTTCACGCTCCGCAGGCAGGTGTCGGGCGGCAAGTGAATCTGGGCGAACCCGGTGATGCCCGGCTTCACGGTGTGCCGGCGGTTGTAGCCTGGGACGGACTCTCGCAACTTCGCGACGATCTCGGGCCGCTCGGGTCGCGGGCCAATCAGGCTCATGTCGCCGCGAAGGACGTTCCACAGTTGCGGAAGTTCGTCGAGGTGGAGCTTGCGGAAGATGCGGCCCAGCGGCGTGATTCGCGGGTCGCCCGGCGTGCTCCACTTCGGGCCGGACAAACGCTCGCAGTCGTAGTACATGCTGCGAATCTTGTAGAGCGTGAAGATTCGCCCGCCCTTGCCGACGCGGGTCTGCGAGTAGATCGCAGGGCCACGCGAGGTCAGGCGCACGAGCAACACGCAGCACAATACAACGGGCAAAGCCACGATGGATAACGCCCCAGCGAATGCCAGATCTGCAACCGTTTGCGCGCGTTCACCAATGCCCGATGCGGTCTTGGAGACCGGAAGGGGCATCGAAGCAGGACGGCGTCGGGTCACGGTATGAGTTCGCACCGCGGGCCTCGGGGTCACCAGCCCGGCGAACCGGGTCGTGCGTTGGGACATCGGAAACCATCCTCAGGGGCGAAAACTGAAATTCGAGTGTGAGTGAACGCTCAAGCTCGCACCTGTCACTTACCACCACCAAACGCCGTGGAGAACTGAACCCACGCGGCAGTCACGAACGCCTTCGTGGGAGTATCGTCTTCGGGAACGCTGTCGCCTTCCGCCTCGGCCAGCGGGGTGGCGACGTACAACTTGTACAGCACGGGCACGGTGTTCAGTTGCTTCGCGAACTGCCACCGGGGGTTATCCGGAGCGATCCAGGTGCCGTCCGTGCTCCACGCCCAGCGAATGCGAACGCGGTCCACCTTCGACTGCGTCTTCTTCTCGAAGTCCGCGATGTAGTGGGTCACCGTCGAACCGCCAGGCAGGTCAAGCGTCTCCCGCTTCGGTCCACGGAGACACTTGTACCCGCTCCCGACGTAACAGATATCGGGAGTGTGTGTCGATACCGATCCGGGAATGCCGCTGATGATCGTCGTTACGCCCGAATGACCGTCGGTCGAGATATAGCGGCGCGAGGTCGCGATGCTCCGCTCGTTCGTGGGCATATCGGTTGGCACAAGGGTGGGTTGCCAGTCGGCGTAACGCACTTCCAGGCCGTGCAATCGTTCGGTCTGCGCCGGGTTCGGGGTGAACACGGACCACCGCTGGGTCACAGCTCCGTGAACCAGAGCGCCTCCCACAATCAGAGTTGCGATCACAACAAGTATCGGGGTCTTCAGCATCAGGGTGCTCGTTGATGTTTAGCGGTGATCCCATCGGGATCACTGCGGTTCCTGGTGGCCCCGCTGGGACCACCGCTAAACAGTGCTCAGCACAGCGCCTCTTGCCCGGTTGCTCCGACGTACACGACGCCGGAATACGGGATCTCCATCGTGGTGACCCGCTCTGCGGCCCGCTTCAGCAGCGGCGAGGTCGTTTCACGGTAGAGCGCACACACCAGGACCACCTCGCAGCGGCGGGCCACTTCGACCGACTCCGCTGCCGTCAGCAGGGCGTGGCCGTGAATCACGACGCAATCGTAAGGGGCACGGAACCGCTCCAGCAGGTTCTCCAGTTGCTCGCCGGTCGCAGCCTTGCGAGCCTCGTCCGACCATTTCCCGGCGGACAGGAAGTGCAAGCCGCTCGGCAGCAGGTGAAGTGCCGTGGCGAGGTCGGTTTCCGCCCGCAGATGTTCGCAGACGCCGGGCGAGTTCGGCACGCCGGCGAAGTCGTGCAACTGGGGGTCACGCAAATCGAAGTCCACGAGCAACGTCTTGTAGCCGCTCTGGGCCAGGCTGCTGGCCAGCCCGAATGCCACGAACGCTTTCCCTTCCTCGCCCAGCGGACTTGTGACGGCCACAGTCGTGGCACCACGGGCGAGCCATGCTTGAGAAACGTGGGCCCGGAGTCGATCGAGCGACTCATTCGCGGCGGTTCGCTTCTCGGCGTCGCGGCTGTTCGCTTCGCTTGGCTTGCAGGGGATCACACCGACGACCGGCAGCGGCGTTGCCGTCTTCACGTCGGCCAGCGAACTGACCCGTTTGGCGAACGTCTCGAAAGCGACAACACCGAACACCATGATGCCAAACCCCATGAAGGCGGCGAACACGGTCGCCATGATCTGCTTCTTCATCTCCTTCTGGGTCGGGCTCGAGCCCTGTTGGAGCACACGCACGCGGGTCGGGGAGTTCAGTTCCATCTGCGTCGTGTAGTACTGTTGAACGAGTCGGCGGTAGATGCTGTCGGTGCTCTCGGTCTGGCTGTCGCCAGGGCGGTAACCGGCCACTTCGCGGCCCTCGATCGTCATGATCTTTTCCGACGGCGGCAGTTCTGCGAGGTGCTTTTCAGATTTCGCCAGGATCGCCTTGGCCACGTCGAACTGTTCCTGCATTCGGTTCAGGTTGTGGATCAGTTCTTCCATCTCGGTTGCCACTTTCTGAGCCTCGGCAACCCGCCGTGTCCCTTCGATCCCGTTGGACTTCTCCTTGCGAATTTCCTTGAGCCTGGTCTCGTGGGCATCCCACGCCTGCTTCAACTGGAGCACGGTTGGGGCGTTCGGGTCGCCTGCCTTGGCGTAGAACTCGTAGTCGCGTTGGGCCTTCTTGGTCGTGAGGATCTGGACGATCACGTCGTGATCCTTTTCGATGGCGTCAAGAGTCGCCTGCGGAACCGGTGCATTTCGGATCGCTTCCATCTTCTGCTGAAGGACGGCGAGCCGGCGTTTTCCGTCGTTGATCGACAACGGGAGCCGTTCCAGTTCTGCCTGCAACGACGCGATCTTGCTCACCAACGTGCGGGGGTCCATCTTCGTGTTGAACGAAGCTGGTTGCACGACAGGATTCGGATTGATCGGCGGCGCGATGGCCGCTTCCGGTGCTATCGCGGGCAATTGGCCCGGTGCGGTCGGCCCTACACCAGCGGGAGTCCCATTCGGCGCGGTGGCGTCGGCAATTCCTCCGGCCTGCTTGATCTGATCCGGCCCCTTCGGGCTGCCGGGTCGCACGGTCGCGAACTTCTCCAGGTGCTTCCGCATGTCCGTCATCGCTTCTTCGATCTTGTCCACGAAGATTCGCTTCTCTTGCACATCCTTCTGCACGACTTCCTTCATGAACGCCGCCTGGACCGCATCCACGATTTTCTTGGCGTCGGCGGGTTCGTGGCTCTTGAACGTGATGCGAATCACCTCGGAGCCGTCCTGCCAGTTCACGATCAGTTCTTCATCGAGGAACTTGATCGGATCCTTCTGCGATTTGATCGTGGGGAGATCCTTGATATCGCGAAGGGCAGCGTTCAGCACGAACTCGGACTTGATGAGCGCCGAGGTCGTCTTGAGGTACGTGACGAAGTCGGTCCGGGTTTGCCCCGGGTTGTTCTGATTCGCAACGGTTGGGGGGACCGACTGAACCTGCAGCAGTGCGTACGACTCGAACTTGCTGGAAAGCAGTTCCCACGCGGCGAAGGCACCGCCTCCACCAATGAGGGTGCCGCAGAAAACGATCATGAGCCAGTGCAGGCGGAGGTACGTCAGCACGCGAAGGCCATTGGCGGCCTCGTCGGGCTTGGTGCCAGGTTTACCGGGCGTCGGCCGAACCGCGGTCGGTCGTGCCGCGGTGACGGTTGCTGGTGCGGTCGGTGTCGTGTGTGGAGGCATATCCGTACCCGAGTCCATTCAGGGAACGAAACGTTTGCGAATCGTGTGTCGTCGCAGCCCCATCGGGGCAGCGTTTCGGCGGTCGCTCAACTTGTTACGCAGGGACGGGACTCAACCCGTGAACATGCACCGACTCCGCCGGAGCAACCGGCCGCTTGGCCGGTTCGGGTGCGACCACCAATCGGGTGAGAACCCACAGTTCCAGCCCGAGCAGGGCGAGACCGACCGGCATCATCAGCCAGCCATGTAAGTCGTGCAGGAACTCCGTCGTTCCCTTGTTCGTGAAAATGACGTAGCTCATCCCCGTTGCTGTGATTCGCAACACGTTTGAAGCGATCGCGATTGGCACGATCCCCAGGACAATCATGAACTTCTCGAACTTGGTGCGATCCATCAGCACAACCGCGCCGATGGAGAACGCCGCGAATGTCATGAGCATTTTCAAGCCGCTGCACGCATCCACGACACCGAGGCGAACCTCGTCGATGAGGATGAGGTTGCCGTCACGCAGGGCGGGCTGTCCGAGCGTCTGAAGCAGGAACGTGCTGCAAACGGTGGCGGCCGTCTTCAACGGCTGACCGACGTTGCGTTCGAGTTCGTACGGCAGCGGGATCATGAAGATCAGGAACGCGATGGCGGGGCCGGTTCGCTTGAACAGTGGCCATCCGCCCGCGGCCACGATCACGGCGGTGAGTGCGAGCAACAGCGATGCGGCATCGAGTTGGTGGAACAACATGCTCCCCGCGACAACACGCATCGCAAGCGCGACCACCAGGAGCAGGCAACCGATGATCGGCAGCGGCTTCGGGGTGAACGTCCCGGAACGCCACGCACGGCGGATAAGAAACGCGGAGAAGAACGGGACGAGGAGCCCGTGGGAGTATTGAGGATCGTTCAGCCACTTGTCGGCGAACACGCTGAGCATGGGCATGTAGGCCCAGACGAGCAACGCGCTGAGGACTGCGAGCGGCCACAGAGGCATGCGTGCGGGGGGAGAAACGACGGTATCTGGTGTGGGCACTTTGGTGGTCAACATCCGTGTCCCTGTTGGAAAAGGGCGAACTCACGGGGCAGTGCTCGCGGGTCGTTCCGTGACCCTGTTCCCCCGACCGCGCGGATTGTTGCCCATCCACCGAAAACAGGTCAACCCCAACCTCTCGATGGGTGCCCCTTTTTGGCGAGCGGGGGACGTAAGTCCCCTGTTTCCCGAGACTGTAGCATGTTGAGTGCTGGGGTTTCATCGCCCTCCCCCCTTGTGGGGGAGGGTGGCGAGGCTTTGCGAGCCGGGTGGTGGGGGGAAGACCTCATCAGTTGCGAAGGTTTCACCCCCCCCCGCTCCTCGAAGACTCGGAGCGACCTCCCCCACAAGGGGGGAGGTCAAATACCGAGCGATTTCGGTTGGTCTTTCGGGCATCCTGGCACCGTTGGTGCGACAGTCTCTGTTTCCTCACGGCAACAGGGGACTTACGTCCCCCGCTCGCCAATGTGCCAAAACGCTCACTCGATTCCGTGCAGCGGGCCGCCGCGTGCGAAGAGCGAATCCACTCGTCTCGTCACGGCGGCGTCCTCTTCCAGGGGCGGTGGCATGTGCGGTTTCAACCGTGCGTCGATCACCACCGGGCCGCGACAACCCCAGTGCTTGCGATCCACGAACGCCCCAACGCCGTGGATGTCGTTCGCCGGGTCGGACCGCGTGAAGGTTGTCCACAACCAGTTATTGAGGCTTCCGGCCACGAACTCGCTGTCATCCACAACGGTGATGAGCGGGAAGTTGCTCAATGCGGAGTGCGGAGTGCGGAATGCGGAATCAAGAGCCGACAGCAATCGGCGGGTGTCCGGGTCTTCGCTTTCCGTTCCGCGTTCCGCGTTCCGAATTCCGCACTTCGGTCCCGTGAGGGCCAGCACCCCCGGCTTCACGATCCGTGGATCGCTGAAGCCTTCTGGTAGCTTCAAGTCGGCTGGCACTTCCTTGCCCAACTCGCGGCGCTTTGGGCCGGCGGCGGCGATCACCACCTTGCTCCCCGCGTTCAGCCCCATCCCCGCGGAGTAATCCAGCGTGTCGATCGTCGTGCGTGTCTGGAAGTGCAGATCCGTTTCGGGGTCGAAGCGTTCCAAGATGTGCCGCAGGAACGCGGGGATGTCGTGGATATCGAGTTCGGGGGCGTCTTCCTTTGCCGCGATGAACAGGTACTTGGCCAGCGACAGTTGCCCCTGCCCGAGAATGGCGTTCGCCAGCGTGAGGAGTTCCTGCGGTCGCCGAGTCGCGGCATACGGGACGTATCGCTCGCTACCGATGGCGAGCAGCAGCGGGTGAACACCGGCCGCGTCCACGGCGTGAACCGCGTGCAAACCCGGCAGCACGGTTGGGATGATCGGGCCGGTCAGTTCGTGGATCAATTCGCCGAAGGATGTGTCTTCCTGCGGCGGTCGCCCGACGACGGTGAACGGCCAGATCGCGCCGGGCCGGTGATACACACCCGTGACCGTCATCACCGGGAAATCGTGCGTCAGGCTGTAGTAACCGAGGTGATCGCCGAACGGGCCTTCGGGCTTCGTGCGCGTTGGGTCGATGTACCCCGAGATGACGAAATCCGCATCAGCGGGCATGGAGAGAGTGGGAGATGGGGAGTGGGGGAGAGGGGGAGAAAGACCCGTCCTGTTTTCGTCTCCCCCTCTCCGTGTCTCCCCATCTCCCACTCTCCCCGGCAGCCCATGCGGTTGACCAACCACCATGCGCAACCGGCGGCCGCCGAGCGCACCCGCGAACGCGAGTTCGGGCAAGCCTTCCGGTAAGGGCATCACGGCCGCGACGGCCAGCGCTGGCGGGCCACCAACCACCACGTTCACGGGCAGCAGTTCGCCACGTCGCCGGGCCGCGGCGTGATGCACGCCAATGCCGCGGTGAATCTGATAGTGCAGGCCACACTCGCGGTCGGGCTCGAAGTCGTTCCCCGAGAATTGCACGCGATACATGCCGAGGTTCGACTTCATCCAACCGGGGCGGTCCGGGTGTTCGGTGTACACTTGGGGCAGTGTCACGAATGCGCCGCCGTCGAGTGGCCAGCACTTGAGTTGCGGCAGTTGCGAGAGAGTCGTCTGGTGTGCCAGGATTGGCCCAGATCGGCTGAACTGCGGTCGCAATCGCCAGGCGAGGAACGGGACGTTCCAGTATCGCCCAGGCCGGCGCATCAGGTTCGACGGGTCGGTTTTCAGTTCGACCAGTTTGCGAACGCCATCGAGCGCATCGCGGAACATGAACCGCGTGCGTTCCATGGTGCCGAACAGGTTCGACACCATCGGAAAGGGAGTCCCCTTCACCCGTTCGAAGAACACGGCTGGCCCGCCGGCACGATAGACGCGGCGCTGCACCTCCGCGGCTTCGAGGTGGGGGTCGATCTCCTGCGCGATGCGAACGAGTTTGCCGGCCCGTTCGAGGTCCGCGACGCAGGCTGTGAGGTTGCGATAGCCCATACTTTTCTTCACCGCAGCGGTGGGTGGGTGTGTAACATTGAGAGAACGGATTCCCGTTCAGTTTCCTCTCCGGTAGGCCAATCCTGAACTCTCACTTGTTAAGCCGGGTCGTATTCCCCGCCGCGGCCGTGTTCCTCGGCGTGATGCTGCAAGTATTGGTCCCCACAGTTACGTTCGCGTTTGTGGGCGGCTTGCTTGCGGTTGCGCTGGTGATTCTCTGGCTTCAGCGGCCGGTTCCGGTCGTCTCGCCGATCCCACGAAGTTCGGCTCCAGCCGACGCGCTCATCGTATCGACAGCCCGGTTACGGTTGCTCGAATCCGCCGTCGTTCACGCGCACGACGCGGTGGTAATTCTGGAAGCGCAGCCTCGTCCGGGGGCTGGGCGTGCCGTCCTCTACGTCAACGATGCGTTCTGCCGCATGACCGGCTACAACTGGGACGAGGTTATCGGCCGGTCGCTCCACTTTCTCCGCGGGCCGGGGTCCGATCCCGAAACACTCGACGCGATTCGCGAAACGCTCGCCGCCGGTCGGCCACTTCAGATCGAGTTACGGAACTACCGCAAGGACGGTGCGGAGTTCTGGGTCGATCTCAGCCTTGTCCCGGTCCCCGATCCCAATGGAGAGGCGGCGCACTGGGTGATGATCCAGCGTGACATCACGGACCGAAAGAAGGCCGTGGACGCGGTTCGACGCAGTGAGGCCCTGTTCCGCGGTGTGTTCGAGACGGCCCCTGCGGGTGTCGCGCTCACCAACGCGGATGGGCGGTACGTCGAGTGCAACCCGACATTCGCCGCAATGGTTGGCCGCACCCCCGAGGAGTTGCAGAAACTCACCCCCGAGGCCATCGTCTACCCCGACGATTTGGCCGAGCACAACCGCTTCTCCGCCGAGGTATTGGCAGGCAGGATGGACCGCTACAGTCACGCGAAACGATACGTTCGGCCCGACGGCGAGGTGGTCTGGGTCGAATTCTCGTTCGCGGCGATCCGTGGCACTGGCGGCCGGTTCGAGTATGGCCTGGGAGTTGCGCTGAACGTGACCGAGCGGCGAAAACTGGAAGAACAACTCCGACACGCTCAGAAGATGGAGGCGGTTGGGCAAATGGCCGGTGGTGTCGCTCACGACTTCAACAACCTACTCACGGCCGTGCTCTGCAACCTCGCGCTGGTCCGCCTTCCCGAAGATCACCCCAACGCTCCGCACCTTGCGGCCGCTGAACAGGCTGTTGTTCGCGCCGCGGAACTGACTGGCAAACTCCTTGGCTATGCTCGTCGGAATCAACTCGTGTCCATTCCCGTTCAGCCTGCGGACGCGTTCAAGGAAGCCGTCAGCCTGTTGCGGCACACGCTCGACCCGCGAATCGAGATGGTCGTCGATGTGGAGCCGGACTGCGTTCCGTTCCAGGCCGACCCGGCATTGCTGTCGCAGGTGCTGCTGAACCTGTGCCTGAACGCCCGCGACGCAATGCCTGCTGGGGGCAGGCTGACGCTCAGTGCCGCGACGGTTGATGTGACCGAGGACGAGGCTGCGACACAACCCGACGAGGCTCGACCTGGCCGGTTCGTGCGACTCAGCGTTTCGGACACTGGCAGCGGGATGACGGACGAGGTGAAAGCCCGGATGTTCGAGCCATTCTTTACCACCAAGGAGATCGGCAAGGGAACGGGGTTGGGACTGCCGATGGTGCATGGGATCATGAAGCAGCACCGTGGCTGGGTGGCGTTCACATCCACAGTGGGCGTGGGAACCACTCTCCATCTGTTCTTCCCGCCGGCGGAAATCGAAGCGGGGCGGCGGGCGATCCAACGATCCTGGCCCACCGTCTCCCTCCCGGACGCGGTTCCCAACCCGTCGCCTTCACTCCCGTTGTCAGAACCCGTGACGCCGCTCGCCAACGGCGAACGCACAACCATTCTGCTGGTGGACGACGAGTCGATGATCCGAGACATCGGCCGGATTGTGCTCGAACGGGCCGGGTTCAACATCCTGACAGCCGAGGACGGAGCGGAGGCGGTGGAGGTTTTCGAGCGCGAACATGCCAGAGTGGCCCTTGTTATCCTGGACGTGACGATGCCGCGAATGTCGGGCCGCGATGCGTTCCGCCGCATGGTGGAGATTGACCCAGGGGTGAAGGTGCTCTTCTCGACGGGTTACTCGTCCGAAGACATTGCCGAACTCGATGGCTCGGTTGGGTTGCTCGGGAAACCGTACCGTGCTCACGAACTCCTGGCCGCGGTCCAGACGGCCCTCCAGGGTGAACCGGCACCCGCAGCGTGACCGTCCGAGCCCGAGCGCCAAGCGAGGGATTACGTAATCCCTCGCTTGGCGCTCGGGCTCGGACGGCGGGCGTTCGGCCTCGGATGAATTGCGCATCAATCCGATTCCCGTTGCCCTTCCCCGCCCCCTTCTTACTATCGCTCCTTATGCTATACTGGTGTCAAAGTCTTTCCCGAGTACAAGCCTGATCGTGCCATATGACAGAAGCCGAGTGGTTGTCTGAACCCAACTTCGTGCAGCACGTTCAACACGTTGAACCCCGTGCCTCGGCCCGAAAGCTCCGGCTGCTGGCTGCGGGGTTCTGCCGCGCAGCGGGGAGTATTCTGGACCACCCCGAGTTGCTCGCATCTGTGGATTCGATCGAACGATACGCCGACGGCGTCGTGAACGCGGCAGAACTGGAAAAAGCCCGCTCGCACGCTCGGATCGTCGCCGTGCAGGCTTACGAAGAGTACGTCCGCTGGTCCGAAAGTGGGGAACGCAAGGGTGCCAACCCGATGGTTCAGCATCAGGTGGCCTGGGCCGTTGCCTTCGCCGGAACGACTCCACTTCCGGTGTCGGCTGTGGGTACCCGCATCGGTGAAGCCTCGGCCCAACCTGGCCCGGAAGCCGGGATGTTGGCGGAACCAGTCGTGTCGCCGGAAATGCTGCCGACCCTGCGGGCGGTTGTGTGGGATGCCTTCGGGAACCCGTTTAGCCCCGTGGCGTTCGATCCGGCGTGGCGCACAAACGAGGTGATGGCGCTGGCGACGAAGATGTACGACAGCCGCGACTTCTCCGAAATGCCCGCCCTTGCCGACCTCCTCCAGAAAGCCGGCTGCACCAACGAAGCCGTGCTGAAACACTGCCGCGACACGAAGGCACCTCACTTCCGCGGGTGCTGGGTGCTCGACGGCATCCTCGGCAAGGAATGATTCGTTTAGGTTCGGGCTTTCGCCGCTTGCGGCCTCGCGAGCGGCGAAAACGCTAAACGATATGATGATGACATGTCGGACACCACTCTTTCACGCTGCCGGGTCGTCCTCGTACGCCCTCACTATGCCGGGAACCTCGGCTCGACTGCCCGCGTCATGCGGAACTTCGGCCTCACCGATCTCGTGCTGGTCGCGCCGTATGCCCGCGTGACGGACGTCGAAGCTCGTCGCCTGGCCACCCACGGCTTGCCGGTACTCGATTCCGCCCGCGTCGTGCCCGATCTGGGCGAGGCGCTCGCCGATTGCGTTTTCACGCTGGCCACATCCGCGCTCACGGCCGGGGTCGTGCGTCGCGGCATGATCGGCACGCCAACTGAGATGATGCCGCACCTTCTGGGGGCCATCGATCGCGGACCGGTCGCGCTCGTGTTCGGCCCGGAACCGCACGGCCTGTCGAACGAGGAAATCGGCCGCTGCCACGGCATGATTCACATTCCCGTCGATCCGGAGTTCTCGTCGCTGAATCTCGCGCAGGCCGTGGCAGTGTGCTGCTACGAATTGCGGCAAACGTGGTCGGAGCGGGTCAACGAGCAACGCAACTCGGCAGCACCCGGCCCGACCGTGGCACCGCATGCCGACCAGGAGCGGATGTACGAGCACTTGCGGGAAGGGTTGCAGGCGGTGGGGTTCTTGTTCGGCACACGGCAGGACACGCTGATGCACGCGATGCGGCAACTGATTGGCCGGTCGATGCCCAACCCGGCGGAAGTGCGGATGCTGCACGGATTGGCTCGACAACTGTTGTGGATCGCATCACAGGCCAGGAGTCGGGATTCGGGAGTCAGGATTCAGGAAGGCGATATACACAACGGGATTCAGGATTCGGATATTCCTCCGCTCGGTTGACACTTCTGTGTTCCCTGAATCCCGACTCCTGATTCCTGACTCCTGCTAAGGTTCCTTCTCCCCCACCCGCGGCGCAACCAACGAGGGAATCCCCATCAACGCGGGGTCCACGAGGAAGATGTTTCGGCGAACGGGTATGTCGGGCATGTCGATCAGCACCTTGTCGCGCATCCGCAACACATCAACGACGGCCTGCACCGCCAGGTGGTTCTCGATCAGGAATCGCCGCTCGGCCAGGGTCTTCGCACGCCGTGCCGTCAGATCCTTCTCCACCACGGCGGCATCTTCACCGGCCTTCACGCGGCGGGCTTGCTCGGCAACGAGCGCCGCTTCCTCGTCGGGTGCGAGCTTGCTGCGGACCGTGTGCCACGCCAGGAACGCGTCGCGGTCGGCCTTCGCGGCTTCTTCCTTGGCGTACGCCATCGCCTCGGCAGTCTTCAGCACGCGGTTGGCGCTCTCCTCGGCCCGACGGCGGGTTCGTATCGCGTCGGCCTCGGCCTCGTTGATCGTGCGGTCGCGTTCCTGAATCGCCTTGGCGACCTTGTGGTACGACTCGACCACGCCCGGCGGTGGGTGAACGTCGTGCAGCGTGAACCCGTCGATGGAGACACCCACCCCACCCGGCACAACCTGTTCGAGCCGCCGCCGCAACCGTCCGAGCGATTCCGTTTCCACGTCGGCCCGGCGGGTGGTGAGCACATCCGAGAATCGTCGGCCCGCAACAACTTCGCGAAGCACCGATTCCGCCGACGCCCGCACGAGTGCATCCGCATCCCGCACACCGAACAGGAACTGTCGCGCATCCACAACGTGATACCGCACTGTTGCCAGCACCTCGACGAGATCGTCGTCGCCGGTAATCATCACGGCTTCATCCGTGAGACGAGCAATCTCGTCGCCGTGCCCGCTCGCCCACGTGTTGCCAGTCGCGCCAGCAGGTCGCCCGATGCGTTTCGATTGTTCCTCGGACAGCGTGCGGAACCCGACCTCGACCATGCGCACTTCGTCCGGGCGAAGTCGCGTGACTGACTCGATGGGCCACGGCCAGCGAACGTGCAACCCCGGTGGGAGATCGGCAACCGGTCGGCCGAACTGCTGCACGATGCCGACTTCGCCGTTCTCTACCTGAACAAAGCTCGTCGAGAGCCAGCCGAACAACCCCAGCGCCGCAAGCCCGAGCGAAATCGCTTTCCAGCGATGCAGCAACCCGTGCAGCGCCTCATCCACCGAGAAGCGGCCGAGCCAGTTGTCGAATCGTTTGGCGCGGTCGCGAACTTTCGTAACGGTGCTGGTAGGTTCCGTGCGTTCGAATGCGAGCAATCGCATCGAGTTCAGCAGCACCAACAGCGAGCCGAGTTGGTGATACAGGACACCGGCCAGCGGAGCCTTCTTGTTCCACTCGTCGGATGATCCCAGGAACGGCCACAGCCAGCCGGTGAGGATGACGCCGACAATGTTGACGCCGAACCCGAACACGATGATGTTTTGATGGATGATCCGCACGGTTTCGCGAGACAGGCGCACGAGCAACGGCAGCGGTCGGAGCGGTTCGCCCATCAGCACGATGTCGCCCGCCTCGGCCGCAATGTCGGTGCCCGACCCGACCGCGATGCCAACAGTGGCACGAGCCAGCGCCGGTGCGTCGTTGATGCCGTCGCCAACAAAGGCGATTTGTCTTGGAGAGCGGGGGGCGTCAGCCCCCCGAGTTGAATCGGGCGTGATAGCAGTGTCACTCGGGGGACTGACGTCCCCCGCTCGCCCAATCCAGTCTGATTTACCAGCCGGCAGCAGTTCCGCGTGAACCTCCGTCACGGGCACCTGTTCGGCCACGACCTTCGCCACGGCAGCGCGGTCGCCGGTGAGTAATGCCACGGGTGCCATGCCGAGTGCCCGCAGTTCCGCGAGCACTTCCGCGGCTTCCGGGCGAACTTTGTCCCGAGCGCCGATAAGTCCGAGAACCACGCCATCCGCCGCGACAAAAAGTGCCGTTTGCCCGGCCGTATCGAGTTTCTCCAGTGCTGCGATTGCCTCGGGACTGGTGGCGATTCTCTGTTCTTCCAGCAATCGCCGCGTACCGACCACGACAACGCGACCGCCGAGCGTCACCGTTACGCCAGCACCGGGGTGTGCGCGAAAGTCGGTGGCACTAGCGAGTGACAATCCCCTGTCACTCGCCGCGGTGAGAATCACGCGGGCCAGCGGGTGTTCGCTTCCCTGCTCAGCCGCGGCGGCGAGCGCAAGCACGTCGTCGTCGGTCGCGTCCCCGAGCGGCAGCACGTCCCCGAGTTCGAGCTTCCCTTCCGTGAGCGTGCCGGTTTTGTCGAACGCGAACGCGGTGACCCCCGCGAGTCGTTCCAGTGCCGATCCGCCCTTGATGAGCACCCCCGTTCCCGCGAGCCGCCCGAGCGCAGCGATGATCGCGGCAGGCGTCGCCAGGATCAGCGCACACGGGCACGCCACGACCAGCACCGCCAGCGCCGGGAACGTCGCGAGCTTCGCGGCCACCTTCAGCGTTGGCTTCGCCTGCCCCGGAGCCGGGGCGATGTTTGTCTGGAAGTAGACATTCGCGAGGAACGTGAGCAGTGCAAGACCCAGTACGGCCGGGAGGAAGTACTTCGCCAGGCGATCCGCGTGCCGCTGAAGCGGAGCCTTGTCCTTGAGTGCTTGCGCCGTCAGCGAGATTACTCGCCCCGCGACCGTTTCCTTCGCCACCTTGCGGGCTTCGACCGTCAGCGAACCGTTCAGCACAATGCAACCCGCGAGCACCTCGTCGCCGGGTGCCTTCTCCGCGGGAAGGCTTTCGCCGGTGATCGCGCTCGTGTCGATCGCACAGCGGCCATCAACTACCACGCCATCGACGGGAATGCGACCGCCAACCTTCACCACAACCTTGTCGCCGACGAGCAGGTCCGCGGTGAAGGTGCGAACCTCGACACCATCGCGCAGCACCCAGCAGCGGATCGGGAACAGTTCCGCGAGTTTGCCGAGCGCGTTCTGCGTGCGGGAGAAGGTGTACGCTTCGAGGCATTCGCCGATGAGCCCGATGAACACGACCTCGGCCGCGACGAGTGGTTCGTCGATGAGGATGGCCGCAAGGCACGCGATGGCGAGCGCGAGATCGGCACCGACTCGCCCCTCGAAGAGCGCTTCGAGCGAGCCGTACAGAACGCGAGCACCCCCGATGACGGCTGCAACGAGTGCGTAACGCAGCCCGAACGGCTTCGGGTTCCAGGTGTACGTGCTGATGCCGCGACCGCCGAGCCAGTCGGCGAGTTGCAGCCAGAGATCGACGGCGAGCAACCCGCCGACGATGGCAGTGAGAAGATAAAGCCCGAGCGGGGACTCGGTGCGGAACGGATCGTCGGTGTGCGAGACTTCGCGGTGCATTGCCGTCAAGCTACCGCGATCACGGAACCAGACAAGCACGCAAGATCAGTGTTACGAGATTACAAAACGTGTGACTGTTCAGAAACCTGAGTGAGGAGGTTTCAAGACGAAGCAATGGCAGGTGGAGGAAGGACCATCGCCTCATTTTGGGAAGCCCAAGTCGGCCCACCAGAACTGTCGTGTTGGTTGAAAAGCCGCTTCAGGAACGGGATACAGCAGCCGCAACCCGTGCCCGCGCTGCCACATTCCGAGAGTTGGCCCGGCACTTTCGGGTGATGCAATCGCACCCAGTTCGCCAGGTTGTGGAGACTTACGTGGAAACA
>PNLP01000029.1 GCA_013823135.1 Planctomycetaceae bacterium | reverse complement strand
TAGCTCGGCTGCAGCCTTAGGTTCATGTAGTTGAGCCTTCACAGGTCCGCGTCCTGCGGCGAACAAAAAATCATTCACCCCTTCGCGTAGAAGCACAGGTATGCGCACGTATCCATTACCGTAAACGTCACCCACCCTTGGTTCACCGTTGACGTAAACCATGCTGTGCCCTGTCGCGTGCAGAATCACGATCCGAGCCGCCTCCGACTTCACGGGCATATATGCATACCCACCGGGTGGGATCCCAAATGCACCGTCTTTCACCGGCAAGGCGGCCCAGGTTCGCACGGGACCACCAGGAATGGTCAACTTGTCCCCTGCTTTCGGGGGTTGCCAGTCTGGTGAGCCGAGTGAGACCGCGACGGGATCAACGGGCACGGGATTCCGCCCACCGAGGTTGGCGCCCGAAATCGTGATCACCTCGCCCGGCAATGCAGGCGGTGCGCTGTGCGCCGGCGAATGAACAAGGATCAGTGCGAGAATCGTGACCAAGGTCTGTGTAGTTCGCATCACACCAAGTCCGCAGTGAAGATTGTGGCTGAAGATCAGCATACACTCTGGGGGAGTGGCTATCACCACCTCGACATTCAAGCAATATTCAGCAGATAATTGCCTGGATCGGGTTTCTCCTCCGCGTTCGGAAGTCCGCGTTGTACGATGCAAGGCTGGCGACATTCTAATCTCGGGAGAGCCCGTGCCCTGTTTGCCAGATATCATTAGATCGGGACTGTCGTCGATGGAGAAAGAACGTGCGTTGCTCGAAGATCATGATCTCCGTGACAACCCTTCTCGGGTTCGCTCTGATCGCTTCATCAAGCGCCAAAGCAGTCGAACCACAAGCGGCATTCGTCGTCTCTGATGGTTGGGTATCGTTCACGCTGACCCGCGATGACAAACCCGTCCCCGACGCCGTGGTCCGGGTCTACGATGAACAAGGTCGCATGTTCGGCGAAGGCGAAACCGGTTCGGAAGGTCGGGGTGAATTCCCGCTGCCACGTGGCAACCTCTTCCGCGTCGAGATCAAGATCGGCGACCGCACTGCCGACATGATCCCATTGACCAAGGTCGAAGATCGCGTCGTGCCATCCACCGTGCTGTTAAGTTTCGGACTGGCGCCTTGTTGTCGATTTGAGACAAAAGCCACTGGCTATGGCACGATCCGGCAAGGCACCCCAGCAGATGCCACGCTCATTCCACCCTCCATCTGGGTGAAAGCCGGCGGAGGCATTATCCTCACGCTCCTCGGGGCGGCCGTGATCGTCACTGCGTGCAGATCGAATCGAACAGTGCCGAAGGAGACAGAATGAACGACTCCAGCGAGCCAAAGCCAGCCGCACCAGAAACAGTGCAGGAAATACCAAGACGTCGTCGTTCCTGGATGCTCGCTCTCGGAGTCATTTGTCTGGTCGCCGGTATCTGCCTGACTGCGGGGATCGTCCTCCGTGACCGCCGAGCGACCGAGCAAGGTCCACGTGACCTTGCACAGGAAGCCCGCGATGACCTCGACCGCAGGAACTTCCGCCCGCTCTCGGGATCACTGGATGCCTTGTTGGCCGACCCAGCCTACAAACCGATCCCGACGCAAGCCCACCCACTGCTTGGCCAACCGGCTCCCGATTTCACGCCGTCGGACACAGCCGACAAGCCCGTGAATCTGACAGAGAAATTGAAGAGCGGTCCCGTCGTGCTTGTTTTCTACTACGGCTATCACTGCAACCACTGCGTCAGCCAGTTATTTGCTCTCAACAAGGACATCGAAAAATTCCGCGAACTGGGAGCTACGGTGGTTTCCGTCAGTGCCGACCCCAGTGAACAGACCCGCGAGCGATTCAAACAATACGGCGAGTTCGGCTTCCCGGTCCTCTCGGATCCCACCAACGCAGTCGCGACGAAGTACGGGACATTTGCACCAAGCAAGAAGCCGGGCGAAGATGGCGACCTGATGCACGGAACATTCGTCATCGACCGCAGCGGCCGCGTGGTGTGGGCGAACCGTGGTGAGGCACCATTCACGGAGAACCGAACGCTCCTCATTGAACTCCATCGGAGCCGGAGATAGTTCTCAGATCACTCTGGACCGGCAGAGTGCATTCCAACACTTTGCCCATATGATGCCTGTGTCTTGGTTCGCCCTGCTCAGGCACGCTCTTCTTGTTCTCAACCCTGTTCGGAGATGCCATCATGCTGACACGTCGTGAAATGCTTCGCACAAGCGCAGCCGTTGCCACTACCATCGCAATTCCTCGAATCGCAGGTGCACAGGAAGCCAAGGGTTTCACCCTGCCCAAACTGCCTTATGCGGTCGAGGCTCTCGAGCCCAGTATCGACGCTGAGACGATGACCATCCACCACACCAAACACCACCAAGCCTACGTCGATAACCTGAACAAGGCACTGGTCGGTCAACCCGAGTGGTTGTCGAAGCCGATCGAGGAAGTGGTCGCCAACTACAAAAAGCTCCCCGAAGCGATCCAACCCGCAGTGCGAAACAACGGCGGCGGTCACCTGAATCATTCCTGGTTCTGGCAGATGATGGCAAAGCCGGGCACGGGCGGCGAGCCAAAGGGCGAGCTCCTGAAGGCAATTGACGCCAGTTTCGGCACACTGGATGGCTTCAAAAAGGAGTTCCTGAACGCAGGGCTCACACAATTCGGCAGCGGTTGGGCATGGCTTGTGGTCGGCAAAGAGAAGCCACTTGCGATCGCCAAGACGCCTAATCAGGACAGCCCCCTGATGGATGGTGGCAAGGTGTTGCTCGGCTGTGACGTGTGGGAGCACGCCTACTACCTGAAGTATCGCAATCTTCGAGCGAAGTACCTCGAAGCCTGGTTCGCTGTGGTGAACTGGAATTTCGTAGCGGAACTCCACGCGAAGAAGTGATCCGGAAGACTTAACCGCTGTTATCTCCCACCCCCCCCCTTGCCTTCCCAATAAGGAACGGCTCATGACGCTGCTTCGGTATCTTCCACTGTTACTCGTGCTGGGAACCGCTGGTCCTGCTGCGGCTCAGCCCAAGTCGGAACCAGCGGATTATCTGCTTCCCGACGAAACGAAAATGACCCCATTCAAGGACCGGGTGCCGCTCCTGTTCGTCACCCGCAATCAGCCCGAATGGAACAAGCTGAACGCGTTCTGGAACGACTCCACCGAGGACACCATCGACCCCGACACCGGGGCGAAGGTTACTCGCAAGGCCGTTAAGATCAAGGTGCCGTTTGGGCTCACCACCGCGCCGCCGATTCCGGCCGAGAACCCCATGACCGTCGAGAAGTGGGTGCTTGGCAAGAAGCTCTATTACGACGGCATTCTGTCCACCGATGGCACCGTTTCGTGCGCGAGTTGCCACAGCCCGGATAAGGGATTTGGGGATGGTAAAAAGTCTTCCACCGGTATCGGCGGCAACCTCGGGCCGATCAACTCGCCGACCGTGTTCAACTCCGCTTATAACCGTCTACAGTTTTGGGACGGCCGTGCCGTGACACTCGAAGATCAGTCGCAAGGTCCGGTCGGCAACAACCTGGAAATGTTTGGTGGAAAGAACGATGCATGGGCCGAAGCCATTGCACGTATTCGTTCAAACCCCGAGTACGTGAAGGCTTTCCTCGCCGTGTTCGGCCACGCCCCAACCCGCGATGCTGCCGCGAAGGCGATTGCGACTTACGAGCGAACCGTGTTACTTGGGACGGGGATTCAGGATCGGGCTGAAGCGGTCATGCGGAAGCGTGTGACCGATGAGGAATCCGGCAAGTTCGAGTTGAAGCCCGACGACTACACGAACGCGCTTAAGGCCGAGTTCGCCACGAAGAGCGCCGCCCTCAAAGACCTCGGCCTCGATCCCGACAAGGACGGCGCGAAGGCGGCAGAGTTCGGGCAGCGGTTGCTCAACGGTCGCACGCTGTTCTTCAACAAGGCTCGCTGCTCGAACTGCCACACGGGCGACACCTACTCCGATGGCGGATTCCACAACCTCGGCATCGGTGCGAAGGACGGCGACTTGCCACTGAGCGAGTTCGGGCGCTTCGCTCGCCTTCAGACAGGCCACAAGGACACGGCACTGGTAGGCGCGTTCAAGACGCCGGGGCTTCGCGGTCTGCTCCAGACGGCTCCGTACATGCACTCCGGTGACGACAAGACGCTCGAAGCAGTCGTGGACTTCTACGACCGCGGCGGGAATGTGAATCCGTACCTGAGCGAGAAGATGCGCGACACCGCAGCGGAAGCAGCCTACATCAAGGCTCGCGCCGAGGGCAAACCGGTGGATGCAGCAGTGAAGGTGTATGGCCCAGCGAAGAAGCCGGTCATTCCGTTGAAGTTGAACCTGACCGCACAGGAGAAGGCCGACCTCGTCCTGTTCTTGAAGGCTCTCAACGGCGACCCGCTCGACCCGCTGATCGCCAATCCCGCCAAGTTCCCTGGGAAGTGACACCGTTTGACCGGAGTTCAGTCGGAAGTGGAGGAGGACGGTGTCGGCAAATGCTGACACTGCCCTCCTCCTCCACTTTGTGCGTTACCCAAGACAGCGCAATCCTGGCGAACCATCCTCGAAGGAGGAGAAATTGCTTACTCAACCCACCTACCATTACCGCAATGTATGTGGGTGGCGACTGGCGACTCCGAGGCGTTGGGTCGCGAAACCGGGAGATGAACCAATGTGCGTGCGTCTTACTTCCGCTGTGCTGTCTCTGCTACTCATGGCGTATGGTAACGCCTCGGCTGCCGACCCTGCGGTGTGGCAGCAGTGGCGTGGTCCGACTCGCGATGGCCAAGTAACCGGAACAGCCTGGCCTGACACCCTGAAGGGCGATGCAATCAAGCCGCTCTGGAAAGTGGAGAATCTGGGTCCGAGTTACTCGGGTCCAATCGTCGCCTCTGATCGCGTGTTTACAACCGAGACGGTTGACAAAAAGACTGAAGTCGTGACCGCGTACGACCGAAAAAGCGGCAAAGAACTTTGGAAGACCAAGTGGGAAGGCTCAATCTCGGTTCCATTTTTCGCCGCGAAGAATGGCAGTTGGATCAGATCCACGCCCGCATACGACGGAAAGACTCTGTTCGTCGCTGGAATCAAGGATCTCCTCGTTGCCCTTGAGGGCGAATCGGGCAAGGAATTGTGGCGATTCGATTTCGTCAAGGAATTCGCTGCGTCGCCTCCAGCATTCGGATTCGTCTGTTCACCGCTGGTCGATGATAGCGGTGTGTATGTGCAGGCGGGTGGATGCTTTGCCAAACTCGACAAAGCTACCGGCAAGGTGCTCTGGAAAACGATGAATGATGGTGGTGGTATGAACGGTTCTGCGTTCTCGTCTCCCGTGTTCGCACGGCTCGCGGGGAAGGATCAAGTTGTTGTGCAGAGCCGTACCAAGCTCGGGGGAGTTGAGCGTGACACGGGCAAAGAACTCTGGGTAAAGGAAATACCATCCTTCCGCGGGATGAACATTCTCACTCCAACCCCGATTGGCGATGGCGGAGTCCTCACCAGCACCTACGGAGGCAACACACGGCTTCTCAAGGTCACCAGTGAGGGCGGCAAGTACGAAACGAGCGATGACTGGTCGTTGAAGTACGAGGGAAACATGACGAGCCCCGTGATCGTGAAGGGCCACGCGTACATCCTTGGCAAAGATCGCAGACTAATATGCGTTGACGTGGCGACAGGAAAGGAGAAGTGGCGGACCGACGAGCGGTTCGGGGAGTACTGGAGTGTCGTCGCAAACGGAGACAAGATTCTGGCCCTCGACAATCGCGGGGTCTTGTTTCTGCTAAAAGCGAACCCTGTGGAGTATGAGCTTCTTGATCAACGGAAGATCGCGGACTCCGAGTGCTGGGCGCATCTCGCAGTCTGTGGCGACGAGATCTACATTCGGGAGCTTACTGGACTCCGCGTATTCCGCTGGTCAAAGTAAACGCCCTCAACGGCGGTCGATCTTGACCTTCAGGAAGTGAGTCGCGCAACTGATACATGGGTCATAATTGCGTATGAGGTGCTCACACCTTCGGCCGACTTCTGAGTCGTCAAGGTGCAGCACACCTGGCAGGAAAGCAGAAAGATCACGTTCCACCTGCCCCTGATTTTGGGATGTGGGTGGGACGATCTTCGCCTCGGCGATTAATCCTTTTTCGCCAATTCGATACCGGTGGTAGATCAGACCTCGCGGTGCCTCAGTTGCGTGGCATCCTTCTCCGGATCGCAAAACCACCTCAACCTTCGGTGGGTTCAACTCATTTTGATACTGCTCGACAATACGCACTGCTTCCTCGAAAGCCGTAATCAATTCCAGGGAGCGAGCCAGGATGCTTTTGAAGTTGTTGCGACAGGGCCATTCCAGCTTGGCCGCGTCGGCCTCTCGTTTGGCCGTCTCGGAGAGTTGGTCGCGACACAGATTCACACGAGCCAGTGGACCAACCAGATACGACTTAGCTGCGGGGATCGTCACACTGTGAAGTGCCGTGCTTTGCGGTTCATGTCGTTCTTGGAAGTGCTTCTCATACTCCTCGGGTGGTACGTCTAAACCGCTTGACGAAACGACATTACCGTCGTTCATTGGGTACTCGGTGGGGTGCCGCAGGCTCACCATGTCGTAGTCCATATCAAGCGACGGGAAGTCAAACGTCGCCACCCATCGGAACGTCTCGACGGCAGCAGCAAGCCCCCATCGCAACTCGGGGAGTAATCCTCGCAAGTCGCCCACACGTGGTGCCCTGTAGAATCCGCCGACCGTCACGTTGATCGGATGGATGGCACGCCCCCCGAGCACTTCGAGGATGCGGTTGCCGGTCTTTTTCATCCGGAGACCGCGTTCGACGAGGTCGCGGTGTTTCGCGGCCATCGCAATGCCACTTTCGAAGCCCATGAAGTCCGGCGCGTGGAGCATGTAGACGTGCAAGGCGTGGCTCTCGATCCACTCGCCGCAGTAAAGCAAACGCCGGAGTTCCCGCACCCCCGCTGGGACGGTCACACCAAGCGCTTTCTCGAGCGCGTGTGCAGCGCTCATCTGATATGCGACCGGACAGATCCCGCAGATGCGAGCAACAATGTCCGTGACTTCGCGAACTTCACGGCCTCGCAGGAAGGCTTCAAAGAACCTCGGCGGCTCGTAAATGTTGAGTTCCGCCGCGACAACCACGCCATCACGAACCGTGACGTTCAGCGCACCCTCACCTTCCACGCGGGCGATGGCAGAGACCTTGATCGTCCTCGGCGCTGTCACGTCACGACTCCTTCTGATTGGCAGGATCGAAGTTCCGAAACTCGGCCGAGTAGGCATTGAAGCTACGAACCAATCGCGTGAGATGCTGTGGATCGTGGCCGTCGTCGCGGTAGCGCACTCCAAGACTCAGAAGGTTCGGCTGCTCCTTTGGGCCAAAACACCCAAAGCACTCGCGGGCATATGCCGGGCAGATGACCTCGCAACCTGCTTGCGTGACCGGCCCAAGGCACGCGACCCCACGAGCCACTGCAACGCATACGACCTGTCGTCGTTTGCACTCAACGCAGACGCTGTAACGTGCTACCCGCGGTGTCCGCCCCCAGAGGAGTGCCGAGATTAATTCCACGAGTTGGTGCTTGTTCACCGGGCAACCACGAAGCTCAAAATCGACCTTCACGTGATCCGCAATCGCCGTGCTGGTGGCGAGCGTCTTCAGATACTCTGGGTGGGCATACACCTGCCTCGCGAATTCATCCACATCTCCCCAGTTGCGAAGAGCCTGAATGCCGCCTGACGTGGCACAGGCACCGATGGTCACGAGGTACTTGCACTGGGCACGGACTTCACGAATTCGCTCCGCGTCGTGTGGAGTCGTCACCGAGCCTTCAACAAGACCGATGTCGTACATCCCGGTGGTGTCCCGCGGACCAGCCTCGAGGAAATAAGCAATCTCTACCTTCTCCGCGACTGCGAGGAGTTCGTCCTCACAGGCGAGTAACGAAAGCTGGCATCCGTCGCAAGATGCGAACTTGAAGACTGCAAGGCGTGGGGGCATCAGATGTTCTCCACATGCATGAGCCGCCGTACCCGATCGAATGGGAAGACGGGACCATCCTTGCACACGAACTCCGAACCGAATTGGCAGTGACCACACAGCCCAACTGCGCAATTCATGTTCCGTTCCAGCGAGACGAAGACTCGACCGGCTGCGATCCCGCGGTTCACCGCACCACTGGCGATGAACCTCATCATCACTTCGGGACCACATGTAAACACATCGGTGCGAGTCGGTTCAAGTGGCACCCGCGAGAGAAGCGTTGTAACGAATCCGATGGACCCTTGCCAATCGGCGCTGCCGACATCCACCGTGACTTGCACGTCCAGACCAGCGCTGTGCCACGCCTCGTATTCGTCGGTGTAGAGCAAATCTGCTGGCGAGCGAGCACCGTAGAGCACTGTGACGCGACCGTAGCTCGAACGGTGGCGAATCAGGTGATAAATTGCGGGCCGCAGTGGTGCCAGGCCAAGTCCGCCTGCCGCAACAATCACGTCGTTCCCGCGGGACTGCTCGACGGGCCAGGAAGTACCGAAGGGGCCACGAACACCGATTTTGTCGCCGGTGAGCAATCGCTCCATCGCGCGGGTGACGTTGCCCACCGCTCGGACCGTATGACGCAGTTTCCCCGGTTCGGCGGCATCGGAACTCATGGAGATTGCAGACTCTCCAATCCCAGGCAAATACAGCATGTTGAACTGGCCCGGAAGAAAGCTGTATCCGGCTGCCGGATCATCGAACGAGAGGTCGTAGGTGGTCACGCCGGGGGTTTCGGCTTTGACAGCTCGGATCGTCGTCATCGACACTCGCCACGGGGACACAGGAAGGGCGGTCATGCGACACCGCCTTTCGCTTCTATCGCGGCAACTTCTTCGGTGATATCAATGCCAACCGGGCACCAGGTGATGCACCGCCCGCAACCGACGCAACCCGACGAGCCGAATTGATCCACCCACGTAGCCAGTTTGTGAGTCAACCACTGGCGGTAACGTGACTTCGTGGTGGGATGTGCAGCCCCCGACCCGGTCCAGGAGTGTTCTTCGTTGAAGCACGACTCCCACACACGCTCGCGAGTTGTCACATCGCCCGCAAGATCGGTTACTTCATTCACTGTGGAGCAGAAGCAGGTGGGGCACACCATCGTGCAGTTTGCGCACGACAGACATCGCTTCGCCACGTCTTCCCAGCGCGGGTGTTCGAGGTTGTTTATCAGTGTGTCATGAACCGTTGCAAGGTTGATTCGCCGCGTTTGTTGGCTCGCGGCACGCTGAGGCACCTCAGTCGCCTCAGCAAATTCCGCGAGTGTGCTCTCGCGGATGTCCAGACCGCGCAGAACTTCACCACCCTTCTCTGTCCCCACCTCGACAACAAAACCGGTGTTCAACTCGGTCAACACCAAGTCCGCACCACCATCCACTTTCGGGCCGGTGTTCATCGATACGCAGAAGCACGTCGGCGCGGAACGACTGCAGTTAACTGCAATCAGGAATAATCCCTCACGTCGCGCTGCATACTCGGGGTCGCGGTGCTGACCTCCGAGGAACACGCGGTCTTGAATTGCCAGCGCATGGAGGTCGCAGGAGCGAACGCCAATCACCGCACGTTTCGGTCGCGGGGGTTCGGGCACGCGAGCATCCCACGAGTCGCGGATTTTCAAGACTTCAAGGACTGTAGTGCGTGGCGGGAAGAGATAGGGTTTTAACGAATGGGGACCAACGACGTGGTCGAACAACCCAGCGCCTTCGATGACGGTAAGTCGATACTTCCCAGGTTCCTGTTCATCTCGCACACCGCGCGGCATTTCAGATATCGATGTCACTTCAACAAGAGTCACGGCTCCATCGGCCACTCGTGGACCAACCACCTCATAGCCTGATGCACGCAACTGGTCAATCAACCCCTGGAGAGCGGCTTCTGGAAGCCAGATGCGTGCACCAACAATAGGGTCCGTCACCGTCTGCCTCCGACGACTGCGTGTGGAAGTTCTGTTCCGTAAACGTCGAGCAACTGAAGGCGTGTGGCATTCAATCGAGCAGCAATCGCGACGGCGGTTCGCCGCATGAACTGATAGCCAAATCTTGGATCAGCCTCGCACACTTCAAGAAGCGCCTTTGCATCAATCGCAACAACCCGAACTTGAGTGGTCGCGCGAGCACCCGCAGTCATCGCCCCCGTCCCCAATAATGGTGACCAACCAAGAAGTTCGCCAGGACCAACCGTCTGAATTCTTCGGGGTCGGTAATCTGGTCCGCTGATTTCAAGGGCAACAGTTCCTGTAGTAACGATGAAAATGTGACTGAGGTGATCGCCCTCGCGGAATACGCTAGTTCCCGCAGGATATTGTTCGACCTGAGCCGCAGGCATCAGAAGCCGCAGTTCATCCTCCGTCGCAGGAGCAAGGAACGCGAGTGTTTTCAGAAAAGCAGGTGTAATGGTCTCGGTCATGTGAGTCCTCCAGTTTCAAGATTGCTGAGGTGGGTTGAGCACCTCAGTGAGTACACATTCAACCAGAGCAGGGATCTTTGCCTCGACACTTGGACTCAACCCCATGCCAGGTTCGTAAGCCTCTCCCTCGATTGCGAGGACCACAACGCTTGGGGGCAAACGCCCAAGTGTTGCCGCGAGTTCGAGTGCCATCGAGAGACTTATTCCGTGGCTTGACACGTCGGGGATCGCGGTAAACTTTGGATCGGGCCATTCAAACCGATGAATACTGCCCGGGGAACCCGCTCCGCGACACGCGTCGATGACGAGGAGCAAATCACAACCCGTCGGCGACTCTGTAATGCATAGAGGGTCGGCCGAGATAGTGACTTTAAAGTCCCGCTCAGCCGTTTCCTGAAGCCGAACTGCCACTTCCCACCCGACACGGTCGTCGCCATGATCCGAGCCAAGTCCGACAATCCAGACCAGGCGACCAATCACGTTACCTCCGATCTCACAACGTCCACACCGAACCACAACTCAGTCTCTTCTCCAAACTACGCAAGATTGATAGCCCGCACAAAATGAACGACCTCTGTGACGAAAATTCTGTCACAGAGGTCAGCGAAAGAACGTGTACGGCTTACTGCCCTCTGAGTTTCCAGTGGGATCTCGTAGCGAGTAGCAACTTATCCCGCCGTCGCAAGCGAAGAAGGCACGCCAGCCGTTGTGGAAGAGGGAGGAACGACTTTAGGCGCGGTGGCCAACTGGTGGGAGTGTGAAGGTTCTCGAGTGGCCAAAAAGACGGCACTGAGAACGAACGCTGTGACCGTAACCATGGCGGTCGTCGCGAGGATACCGGAGAGGAGAATCACTTCAATGTGTTCGATGCTAGGCAGAAAGTTCATGATTGAGTTTCCCCGCCACCTCGGGTGAATTTGGAAGTAGGTTCCCTCTGGTGGCGAGAGGCTACTTCCGACCACGGATTTCAACTCCGCAACCCATGCCGATATCTGCGGGATAAGCAACTGGCGTACCGTGACGCGAAGATGGAATGCGAAGTCGAAATGGCCTTGGAATCTCAAGTGTTCCGGGGAATGATTCCCCTTCGCCATCTGCCTGCTGTGCGGGGCTGACACGCCGTGTGCAAACACGGCACGCTCGTGAGCCAATACAGAACAGAGACTTGCGGGTTGAGGGGGTTGATCGAAGATGGGCAGTGGCGTGAGAAACCCGCACAAGGCGTACGGGTTCACCGAGCCGTGATGTGAATCAATCCCGCTTTCGGCCACGGAAGTGACTGTGGCAAGCAACACAGCTCACTGTCATATCAAGGTATGCCAACGTGGCTCCGTCGAGGTTCTTGGCCTTGGCCTTCTCGGCGAGCGTTTCTGCACTTCGCTGGAACACTCGAGCCTGGAACTCGTACTCTTCGGTCTTGTAAGCACGGAGGAACTCGGTTGCCTTACTGATTCGAACGAGAGAGTTCGCACTCTCCTCAATCTGCTTGAAATCCTCTTTGGTGAGCGCTTCGAGCAACGCCTGTGAACGCTTGAGTTTGACCTGCATCACCTGCGCCTCGTTTGGCAACACGGGCGGCTCTTTCTGTTTCGGACTCTCACTACGGCCGTGGCTCGCGGTCAACGCGAGGACAGCGGCGATGCCAAATGCAAGCGAGCGAGGATGGAACATTTTCTGGCTCCTGGCCTGATACCGGCATGCATTTCGCGATAGGTACGCGTCATGATGACCCGAGTATCGAGTGACTGATTGTCAAAGCAACTGTGGCAGACAGGCTATTGCGAAACGCATGCCGTCATCACCCTACCACACGACCATCTCCGCCGCCATCGGTCACCCTGCAGGTTACGTTGGGGTCTGTTGATCCAATGCCAATACCAACAGCACACAACCATAACCCTTGCCCCAGATCGGGAGTGAAAGTGCAGCCGACAGAAAAGAAGAGAATGATTTTGGACTTTTCGATCTTAATATGCATAATTGCGCCGTCGGAGCACTTCGCAACTATGCGTCGGTGAGTCCGAAGCTTTCACGGACCAACGGAGAACCATCGTGGAAACTCTCGCAATGATCGGCCTTGGAATGGTTCTGATGATCTGGCTGTACGGCGGAAGCGCATTACTTCTACGCAAATCGCGGCCGGGTTGATTGGGTCTGAGAATGGAACGGGGAAACACTTAGCTGGAGCGGAATTCCTCGTCGGCTCCTGCCACTGGGTTCCGGTGTGTGCCTGGCGCTTTTGTGCGGCATGAAATGGCGTGGAACGTCTCAGACGATTTGGTCATCGCGTGATGCGGCGATCAGATTCATTCAGATATTCTTTCTTCCAGACAGGTCATCGCTTCCAGAACGGTTCCACGGATGGGTGGGAGTTTTGCGTGGAATCGATGAGAAGCACACATCCGCTTGCATTCCCGCAAACGTTGACTCCAGAAACCAGTGGCACACCCCTCCTCGTCGCTTTTCTGGTGCCGACGAGGCTGAGTCATGGTACGTTGAGACACATCAACGGCCCGGCCCCCTCTCCACCGGCACCAGATGCCCGATATCGATCCGAATCTGAGCGAGACCGGTAACCTTGCACGCAGTGTGAGGGGGAAGGTCGCTTGGCGCATTTTACCGCTACTATTTCTCCTCTACGTCATCGCATATCTCGATCGCGCGAACGTCGGGTTCGCCAAGCTACGGATGAAGGAGGACCTCCAGTTCTCCGAGACGGTTTTTGGGATTGGGATCGCGCTCTTCTTCATCGGATACATCTTTCTCGAAATCCCAGGCGCGTTGCTCGTTGAGCACTGGAGCGCACGAAAGTGGTTTGCTCGAATCCTCGTGACCTGGGGATTCGTTTCGATGAGCATGGCGTTCGTCCGCACTCCAACCGAGTTCTATCTCTGTCGGTTCCTGCTCGGTCTTGCCGAAGCGGGCTTCTTCCCTGGTGTGATCGTCTACTTCTCGCATTGGTTCCCCCGGAAAGACCGCGCAAGGGCCATGTCAGCGATGCTCATCGGAGTGCCACTCAGTCTCGCGCTGGGAGCACCTGTCTCAGCCATCTTGCTGCACCAAGACTGGTTTGGCCTTCAGGGCTGGCAGTGGGTCTTTCTGGTTGAGGGAGCGCCGGCTGTGCTCATTGGCATCGCGATTCCGTTTTTGCTTCCCGACCGACCACGCGACGCGAGATGGCTTACGACAGCGGAGCGAGATTGGCTTGAAGGTGAGCTAGAAGCCGAACGCCAGGCGACGACGGGAGGAGGGACAATCCAACTGAAGCAGGTGTTCGGCATGTGGAACGTCTGGTTACTGGCACTGGCGTTGCTGGCCACGAACATCGGGGGATACGTATTCGTGTTCTGGCTAGCCACTGTGGTCAAGGAGTTGGTTCGGGTAACAGGCGGTGCATTCGACGACACCAGCGTGCTGCTCTGGACGGGGTTGGTCTATCTGTTCGGAGTCGCTGGTGTGGTTGTGTCGGGTTGGTCTTCGGATCGAACAGGTGACCGGAAGGGCCACTGCATCGTGGGGCAACTCGGGGCTGCGCTGTTCCTGACTTTGTGTGTCGTTCCGAATCAGCCCTGGATCGTCGTTTTCGTATGGTTATGTCTCGCGGGGTTCTTCGCAATGTTCTGGTTCTCGCCATTCTGGGTATTGCCGACGATGACGCTCACGTCGTCGGCTGCTGCGGTCGCGATTGCGACAATCAACATGTTTGGGAATCTGGCGGGAGCAATTGGTTCACCTGTGGTGGGCATAATCAAGGACGCGGGTTTCGGAGATCGAGCCGCGATGGGATTCGTCGCCGTGACGTTCACACTCGGAGCGGTTTGTGTGGCGTTGGTGAGGCTTCCTCGCGTGATTCCGAACCCAATGACGATCCCGGTTCAGCCATGATGCTCCAACTCTTTCGACAGATGACGCTGATTCGCCGTGCCGAGGAGCAACTGGCGCGATCACATCAGCGCGGGCTCGTCCACGGAGCATGCCACACTTACGTCGGTCAGGAGGCGATCGCCGTCGGAGTATGTAGCCGCCTTCGATCCAGCGATGTGGTATTCAGCACGCACCGCGGGCATGGGCACGCGCTGGCGAAGGGTGTCCCCCCGCTGCAATTGATCGCCGAACTCTACGGCCGTTCCAACGGATGTTCACAGGGCCGCGGCGGCAGCATGCATCTCTTCTCCCCGGAAGTTGGCATGATGGGGACCAGCGGCATCGTTGGCCCGTGCATTCTCCAGGCTGCCGGCGCAGGTTACACGTTCATGCTCATGAAGCAGGACAACATCGCGGTCGCATTCTTCGGGGATGGAGCATCCAACAACGGCGCATTTCATGAGGGATTGAACTTCGCGGCGATCTGGAAGTTGCCAGTGCTATTCGTGTGTGAAAACAATCAATTCGCAACCGAGGTGCCATTCAAGGATTCAACTGGGAACCCCAGCGTAGCATCTCGTGGAGCGGCGTACGGAATTCCCGGGATCGAGTTGGACGGCAACGACGTATTGGTAGTCTACGAGGCAGCAGGAGTTGCAATCGCTCGTGCGAGGAAAGGCGACGGCCCGACGTTATTCGAGTGCAAGACATACCGTACTCGCCCACATGCCGAGGGAATGGGCGACTTTACCTACCGCACTCGCGCCGAAGTAGATGCATGGAAGGCAAAGTGCCCCATCGAGCGATTACGCGGAACAATCATCACTCAGGGAGTGGCCACCGCAAGTGAGTTGGAGTCGATCGAATCTGGGATCCAACAGCTGATCGACGAATCTGCCCGTGCCGCGGAAAGTAGCCCGTGGCCCGCCCCGGCATCGGCTGCGGAGCACATCTACGCCGAACCAAGACACGTTCCCGCACCACCTCCACCGGGTGAGCGGCTGATCAGCTACTCACAAGCGACTCTTGAGGCGCTTGGTTACGAAATGACAGCCAACCCAGGTATCTTCGTGCTGGGCGAAGGAATCGGTATCCGTGGCGGGAATTTCAAAACAACAGCCGGGCTATACGAGAAGTTTGGACCCACACGGCTGCGTGACACACCGATCGCGGAACGTGGGTTCGTGGGCCTTGGTTGCGGTGCCGCTATGACCGGCACTCGCCCGGTGATCGATTTCATGTTCGCGGATTTCGTTCTCGATGCCGTCGGAGAGATCGTAAACCAGATCGCGAAGATGCAGTACATGAGCAGCGGCCGATTGAAGATGCCGATCCTGCTGCGTGGGTGCATCGGCATCGGCCACTCAGCAGCGACACATCACTCGGGCAACTACTACCCGATGTTTGCCCATTTTCCCGGCCTCAGAGTCGTTCTGCCTTCCACGCCTTACGATGCAAAGGGCCTTCTCCACCATGCACTACGGGGCGACGACCCCGTGCTGTTCCTCGAACACCGCGAACTCCTGTCCATGAAGGGCGAAGTGCCCGAGGCTCCATACGAGATCCCGTTCGGGCAGGCAAACGTCGTGCGGGAAGGAAAGCACGCGACGGTCGTTGCTCTCACACGGATGGTGTCGCGGGCGCTTGATGCCGCTGCAAAGCTCGCACACGATGGGTTGCACATCGAAGTGATCGACCCACGAACCGTCGCACCACTCGATGTCGAGACGATTGGGAAGTCAGTCGCAAAGACGGGTCGCCTGTTGATCGTTGACGAGGCGTTTGGCCCCTTCGGAGTGGGGGCCGAGATCGCGGCACAAATCGCGGATCGGTACTTTGATGAACTTGATGCACCAATTCGTCGGCTCAATGGCCTCCACACACCCACACCGTATAGCCCACCACTTGAAGCGGCAGTCGTTCTTGACACCGACACCGTGGTGCGGGCAATCCGCGACTTGCTGAGCGAGTGAGGACAAATGCCCATTCCCGTGACGATTCCCCGCCTCGGCTGGAACATGGAAGAAGGGACCTTCGTGGAATGGCTGAAGGCAGACGGCGATATGGTGAAACCGGGTGATGTCGTGTTTCGGCTTGAAGGTGAGAAAGCGACGGAAGAAATCGAGACTCTCGACGCGGGGACTCTACACATTCCCGCCACGGCTCCAAAACCCGGTGACAGGATCGCGGTCGGGGCTGTGATCGGCTATCTCCTCCAACCGGGTGAATCGATGCCCGGCAAGGGAAAGCAGACCGAGCACATCCGACTCATCCCACGAACAGAACCGGCCGCCAGTCCCGCAGTAAGACGCCTTGCCCGAGAACACGGTGTCGATCTTCAAGTGGTCGCGGGTAGCGGTCCGGGTGGGAGAATCACCGCAAACGACATCAATCAGCGAGTAACCCCAACGAGCACGCCACGTGCTCGGCGACTTGCCAGTCAGCACAGCATCGATCTGGGGAATATTCAGGGAAGCGGCCGCGATGGGCGCATCCGCGAACGCGACGTGATTGTGCCAACCCAGCATTCGCCTGAGGGGGTGGGAAACATTGTTCCGATCACCCCGATGAGGCAAGCCATCGCGGCCAAGATGCTCGACAGCCGGGAGACGACTGCGCCCGTTACGCTGACGACGTCGGTGGATGGCTCGAATCTCGTGAACCTTCGCGGACAATTCAAGGCGAACAGTGAGACCAGCAACATCCCTTCGTACACGGATTTCCTGGTCAAACTCGTCTCGGTGGCGATTACGAAGCACCCGATGATTGCCGCAACGTGGACTCAGGCCGGGATCGTCCCAGCCCGACGCATCGACATCGGTATTGCAGTGGAGACCGACACCGGGTTGCTCGTCCCAGTGATTCGCGATGTCACTTCGCTGGGGTTGCGACAGGTGACGGCTCAGTCACTCACCTTGATCGAGCGTGCAAGGAAGGGCTTGCTTACGACAAGTGAGATGCAAGGCGGTTGCTTCACCATCACCAACCTCGGGGCGTTTGGGATTGATGCGTTTACACCGATCATCAACACACCAGAATCCGCGATTCTTGGAGTCGGGCGTATCGAACGTCGGCCCGTCATGGACGGCGACCGCGTCATCGGCCGGGATTTGATGACATTGAGCCTGACTTTCGACCACCGCATCATCGACGGAGCACCCTCCGCACGATTCCTTCAGACGCTCGTGAAATGCATCGAGAACCCCGCCCCCTGGTTGAGTACGTAGTTGCTCGCGTCGGCCCTTAGCAGTTTGGGGTCTGGATTGACTGGCTGGATCAGCTACATCAACTCAATCCTTATCCCTAGCCTTGGGGGCACAATGCCACCTGATGATGACGATGACCCCCTTGGCCCGGCCCGCCTCCTCCTTGTCACTGCGCATCGCCTCGCGAACAAAGCTGCCGGCGCAGACGACACACGTGGCTGTTTACGAACTTCTCGCGTGTGCCGCCCGGCTGGCACGCAAAGTTAAGGGGATTGGCGAGGTCGCAGACTTCCGATTGGAGCGAGCGCTCGACGAAGCTGAGAACGCCGGTAGTCCCGAAGAGCAAGCAGAGGAATTGCAAACAGCCATCGAAGGATTGCTCGGGGAAGAGGATGAACCTGAAAATGAACCCGCTGTCCTCGCGGACCCTCTCGCTGCGATGCAAGCGTACATCGGGATGGCCATCTCGATTGGTGCTCCTGCCTACAACACTGGCGACCACCAAGGTTGCTACGACGTCTACTCCTGCACGGCCCGGATGATCCTCGCGACAATCACCAATGGGCCGGATGAGGCAAGAACCAAGCTCCGCGAATCACTCGACAGCGCCGAGAAGCTGACGGATCCGAACGAACAGGCCTGGGTCATGCGCAACGGATTCGACGCAATCGGCGAGATGGGTGGCCCTGCCTTGAGTAGCCGTGAGGTTCAGCTTTATCTGTCGCTGGCGATTCGACTCGGTGCACCGGCTTACAACGCGGGCGACCACCGTGGATGCTATGAAACGTATGCGTGCGCGGCCCGGTTGCTGGTGAACGCTGCGTCCGTTCCTGACGCGACCAAAGAAGTGCTTCGCGCGGCGTTGGAGCAGGCCAGCACACTGCAAAACGTGACACGCCAGGCTTGGGTCATGCGAGAAGCGTTCGACTCACTACTGCCAAAATCAGCTGACCCCGGCGCACCCGACACGTCGACCGGATGACGCAAGACATACATATACTCCGCGCGGTGGGGAATGAAGCGTATTGGTGAGCCGCCTGTGATAACGGGCGGCTCGCCAAGAGTGGATCGGAGTAACGCATCATTCTTCGCCGAGTGCGGTATAGTTAAGGTTCCAACCCATCCCCCTGGAGCACATGATGCAATCACCCCGCCGTGATACGCTTTGCCTTACCATGTTGTCCCTTGTCCTCATTTCCGCCGCACCCGCCGCCGACAACAAGGCACCGGCGGGACACAAGAAGGATCACGAGGTCGTGACCCCCGCAGAGATGAAATGGCAAGACGGACCTGCATCGCTGCAAAAAGGCGCGCAGTATGTGATTCTCGAAGGAGACCCAAGCAAGGATGGTCCATTCGTAATCCGAATCAAATTGCCGGATGGGTTTCGTGTCATGCCGCACACGCACCCAAAGGACGAGCGTGTGACGGTCATCACCGGCACGCTATACCTTGGGATGGGCGCAAAATTCGACGAAAAAGTCGGCATGGCTTTGCCCGCAGGATCGTATGGGCGAACTGACGCGGGGATGAAGCACTTTGGCTGGGTGAAGGGCGAAACCATCCTTCAACTACATGGCACGGGGCCGTGGGCAGTGGACTACATCAACTCTGAAGACGATCCTCGGGGCAAAAAGTAGCTTTGAGCAGCCTGTTGCCAAGTTTCGCAACAGTTGTGGATAATCTGAAGATTGCATGGCGCGACTTCTCGAACCTGCGATACACTGAGGGTGGTTAGCGGGCTATTGCCCGCCACCGAAGACGATGGCCGCAGGCCCGCCTTCCCCAAGTTTTCCGTAGAGACCAGCGATGGCTAAGAATCTGTATGTCGGCAACATGGCGTTCTCGACGACCGAGGACCAACTGCGGGAGGTGTTCTCCCAGTACGGCACCGTGACCAAAGTCCAGGTCATCATGGACCGGGAAACCGGTCGCCCGCGTGGCTTCGCATTCGTCGAAATGAGCGAAGGCGGCGACCAGGCCATTGCAGCATTGAACGGCGCGCAACTGGATGGCCGGGCGTTGACTGTCAACGAAGCCAAGCCACGTGAGGGCGGCGGCGGTGGCGGCGGTGGCCGTGGCGGCTACGGCGGCGGTGGCGGTGGTGGAGGCCGTGGCGGTTACGGTGGCGGTGGTGGCGGCGGTGGCTACGGCGGTGGAGGCGGCGGTGGTGGTCGTCGATACTGATTGCCTGACAACGAAAAAACAACCCCGGCGAATTTCGCCGGGGTTTCTTCATTTCAAGCCTGCAAATGGACCGAGTTAAACGATACTGCCCCCAGGGCGGAGGATTGCTCCTCCGCAAGACTTCAACAAAGTCCTCGATCTCGGGGTTAAGACTTTGGGTCTGGGGTTGTTGCGAGTACAATAGGTGTAAGTTCGATTACACCGACCAAGGGGGATAGATGAGGCGTACCGAAACCTGCATGGCGTGGGTGGTGTACCGGATGACTCTCCCCAAACAGGCAATTGGTGGCAATGTCGTTTGTGAACAAACTGAGTGGGATGCGCTAGAACTAGCGCGTCCAGGTTATCACGTCCTCCTTCACTCGGGGCTCAAGACGGAACAAGAAGCAGAGAAACTCGCTCGCGGCACTGCGGGTGATCCTCCGATCCGTGGAGCCAAAAAAGCCGCAATGACTCCGCCTGCCATGGTAACCAACCCAATGCCCGCTCCCCTGAGCTGAGACCGACACGCGTCTCCTCTTGTCAGCGTTCTTCGTAACGCTGACAAGCCTTGTTTGCAGCCTAGCGTCATATCAATTCACATTTTGATCCAATCGACATCCTGTCTCAGACTTGTTCATCGCCAAGCTGTCGAACAACGCGACACGGGTTTCCGGCAGCAAAGACTCCATCAGGGATATCCCTGGTTACAACACTCCCCGCTCCGATAACGGTTTTCGACCCGATCCGTACCCCTGGGCAAATGACCGCATTTCCTCCCACCCAGACATCAGAACCAATCACAACAGGCTTTCCGAACTCCTGGCTTCGACGAAGTCTGGCATCCATCGGGTGAGTGGCAGCATAGATCTGAACAGCTGGTCCGAAGAGGGTGAAGTCACCGACAATGATCGTGCACACATCCAGCACAACGCAGTTGAAGTTGAAGAAAACCTGCTTACCCAGCACGATGTTGGTACCGTAATCGCAATAGAAAGGCGGTTGTAACCAGACCGTATCTCCACCCTGCGCGAACAAATCCATTAGCACCTGGCGTCGGAGGTCCTGATCGCTTTCACGTGTTCCGTTCAAAACTTTGCAGAGGTTTCTGGCTCTTTCGCGAGCACCAACCAGTTCGATGTCTTGGGGGTTGTAGAGCTCGCCAGCGAGCATCTTCTCTTTTTCAGATCGCACTGACCATCCTCATATTGTTGTGGACCACGAGACGGAGAGGCTGGCGTCACCTGGCGACTTCACAACTCGGAAGCAGCTTGAGGAAATCGTTGATGCCAGCGTCGCTCACCTGTGCCCCGCCCAGGTAAAGCGACGTCAGGCTGGTCACCTTCGTGAGTTCCTTCAAGCCAGCATCGGTAATCTGAGTCTCGCGAAGTCCTAGCGATTTGAGGTTCTTAAACTGGGATAGTTGCTTCATCCCTGCGTCTGTCACCTGGGTTTTGGACAGATTTAGGGACACGAGATTGGTCATCGGAGCCAGCGCTGACAAGTCCGTGTCCGAGAACGGTGTGTCTCGCAGATGCACACCCACGACGGGTTCGCCAGGTTGCTTTTCGTCTCGGGTCACCATCCCTCCCATCTTTACTACCAACGCAGCTGCCTTGTCTTCGGCCGTCGAAGGCGAGCAACTGGCCAACAGCAGGAACAACGGGGCCGCCAAAATCGACCGCATCATCAGTGGCCCTCACGTTAGCAAACGAGCACTGGTTTCGATCGTACCAGATGCGAGTTTACGAGGCGACGGCCACCATATGCGAAGGTATCAGTTGAGTGCGACCAAATGCCGCCCCGTTTGCCACCGTTGTCCAACGGGCCGTTCACGGACCACCTCGTGATAGAGAGTGTCTCGTTCGACGGGCACTCTGCCGGCTTCCTCAATCAAACGTCGCAGCTCAGCAACGGTCATTTCCTGCGGCGAGTCGCTGCCCGCTGCATGGTAGATCTTCTCGTGAACGACGGTGCCATCAACGTCGTCTGCACCCCAGCTCTGAGCCACCTGGGCAACCTTCACTCCGAGCATCTGCCAATAAGCCTTGATGTGCGGGAAGTTGTCGAGCATCAAGCGAGAGATCGCCATCACCTTGAGATCCATAATTCCAGATGGTTTGGGGATGCCCTTGCCCAGTGCGTTATTGGAGGGGTGGAACGCGAGTGGGATGAACGTCTGAAAGCCGCCTGTTTCGTCCTGTAAGCCGCGGAGTCGCATGAGGTGGTCGATGCGATGTTCCGGGCGTTCAATGTGTCCATACAGCATGGTTGCGTTTGATTTCCCACCAAGTTCATGCCAAGTGCGGTGAACGTGGAGCCACTGTTCGGCGTCTGCCTTATAGTCGCAGATTTTCGAGCGAATCTCGGGGTGAAAAATTTCGGCTCCACCGCCAGGCAAGCTACCCAGGCCTGCGTCACGCATCTCGGAGAGCAGTTCTCGGGTCGAGCGTTTCGTGAGTTTCTCGAACCAGTCCCATTCGACGGCCGTCCATGCTTTGAGGTGAAGGTCGGGGAACTCGCGATGGACATTCGCAATAATGCTGAGATACCACTCATAAGGAAGGTGGTGATGCAGTCCGCCAACGACGTGAAGTTCCGTGCAGCCTCGCCCGGTTGCTTCGCGAGCACGACCAATGATCTGTTCGTCGGTCATCACGTAGGCTGTTGGGCCTTTGAGGTCTGAGCGGTACGAACAGAACGAACACCGATACACACACACATTCGTTGGGTTCAGGTGCGTATTAACGTTGTAGAAGGTCGTGTTTCCGTTCTTCCGCTCGCGAACGAGGTTGGCCAATTCCCCGACGGTGAACAGGTCGGATGTGGCTTCGAGGATCAAGCCGTCGTCAAACGTGAGCCGTTCACCGGCATGAACTTTGTCTCGGATTGCAAAGAGTTTCGGGTCGGTAGGGTTTGTCATCGGTGAAATCCTCGCGCATCAAGCGGAACTCGGCATGTTGTATCGGTCATAATGAGAACCGCAATCGCCCATACCCGCGCAACGACAGCGTAGATCTTGCGCCAATTCGCAGGATCGCACTGAGAGTTGACTGGCTACCCGACTCAAGACGAGATGGTTTTCGTCTTCTCAACCCGAGACGGGCTTGCAGCCGACGGCGTTAAATGAATGATAACTGGCATCCACATATACCCAACGTGCTGCCCATGCAACCGGCCGAACCCAGTACACCCAATGAGAAGACCGGCACGCTCGCTGAACCGGACCATCCGCCGGAGACCGGCACACTCGCTGCCCCATCGGGTCCACCTGCGGCGTTCTCGGCAATCCCCGGGGAACGGTTCGCTCCTGGCACGTTACTTTCGAACCGCTACCGCATCGTTTCCGTTCTCGGGAAAGGGGGAATGGGTGAGGTTTATCGAGCCGACGACCTGACACTCGGTCAACCGGTCGCTCTCAAGTTTCTGCCCGCCCTCTTTGGGGCCGACCCCGGCCGACTCGATGGGCTTCGGAAAGAGGTGGCTGCTGCTCGCCGCGTGTCCCACCCGAACGTCTGTCGAGTCTACGACATCGCAGACCACGAAGGGCAACAGTATCTGACGATGGAATTTGTGGACGGCGAAGATTTGGCTTCGCTTTTGAAACGGGTTGGTCGCCTATCGGAAGAAAAGGCCCTCGAAGTTTCTCGCCAACTGTGTGCGTCCTTGGCGGCTGTTCACGATCAGGGTTTGCTGCACAGGGATCTAAAGCCGGCGAACGTGATGCTTGATGGTCGGGGTCGGGTCCGCCTCACCGACTTTGGTCTCGCCGCCGCCGAGGCAACCGTCACTGGGATCGAAGTTCGTTATGGCACACCTTCTTACCAGGCGCCCGAACAGTCCGCCGGTAAGGAGGTAACCGTACGGAGCGACATCTTCGCCCTCGGTCTCATCATGTACGAACTGTTCACGGGCAAGCGTGCGTACAACGACGCCAACCGCGATACCCCCCCACCTACCCCCTCCTCTGTGATCTCTGGATTCAACCACGCTATCGAGAAAGTCATCGATAACTGCTTGAGACTTGATCCCACCGCCCGACCCCAATCCGTCGCTGCAGTGCTAGCCATATTGCCCGGTGGCGACCCGCTCGCTGAAGCCGTGGCTGCAGGGGTTACTCCCTCGCCTGAGGTCGTCGCCGCCGCAGGGATCACAGGTAAGCTTTCCGTGAAGCATGGGGTGGCGCTGCTTGTGTGCTTGGTCGGCGGCCTAGCAGCATTTCTAGCCCTCTATGATCGCGTGATGCTTGTGGGGATGGTCGGCTTACCCGAGCCAACCGACGCACTTGGTCGCCGTGCCCGTGATGTGTTCCAGATGGCGGGTCTCGACGATCGGGCAGACGCAATTGGATTCGACCACGACCAACAATTCCTTTACTACGATGGCTTCGACCCCAAAGATATCTCCGGTTGGCCAGAGTGGTCGCAGCGACGACCGGTCTCGCCAATTTTCTTCTGGTGTAGGCAATCCCCTACTCCATTTTCACCGGATTTGTTTTATCCCTACGCAGGGTCACTCGAACCTCCTCGTGTTTCGTGGACCGACCCCGGACCAATCGTCCCCGGTATGGCAGCCGTAAAAGTCGATGTGAGAGGGCGGTTGCTGTCGTTCTTCGTCGTGCCCCCCGACTTAGATCGCGCCGCACCCGCTCCGGGACCAGCCGTTCCACAAATCATCTGGCGTTTGTGGTTCCACAAAGCCGAGTTCGACTTCTTACGATTCACTCAGGTGGAGCCCGACTTGGTTCCCCCCGTCTACGTCGATACTCGATATGCATGGGCGGGTACCACTGCTAATCCAAAGGACCTGCCAATTCGTATCGAGGCCGGGACCTACCGTGGGCAAATCGTGTGGTTCGAGGTCGTCGCCCCGTGGACGCGCCGAGACACTGGAGCCCCAACACAAGGGGTGGCAGATCAGGGCGCGGCGGTATCGCAATTCGAACTTTTCGTGCCGTTACTCATCGCAATTTTCGTGCTTGGACCACTCCATTTACGAACGGGTCAGGCAGACGCAATCGGTGGATTTCGGCTCGGCGTGATAGTCTTTTTGATTCAGATGGTGGTCTGGGCATGTGAAACGCGTCACCTGGTGGAAGGTTATGCCGAGATCCGACTTGAAATTCGTTCACTTGTGCTGGGTTTGTCGTTCGCCCTGTACTGGGCAGCCCTTATCGCTGGGGCATATATCGCGCTCGAACCATTGGTGAGGCGTTGGTGGCCGCAGGCCGTCATCTCGTGGACACGGTTACTGGCGAATCGTTGGAGCGATCCTCTTGTGGGGCGCGACCTTCTCGTCGGTGTGCTTGGCGGTGTCACGTGGACTGTCGTGAGTATGGTCGGCAATCTGTTGCCAAATTGGCTGGGTGAACCCGCAGCGATCCCGTGGTGGGATTGGTGGGTCCCTAACACCCGGATTCCAGGATATTGGACGGGGAATTTGCTTATTAACCTCGTGTACTCGTTCCGGACAGCATTTTTCTACAATCTGTTGCTGCTGTTACTTCTCCGCCAATTACTTCGCAAGCCAATCTTGTACGGCGGGGCGTTTGTGTTCGTCTGGACCACCCTGAAAGCGCATGACTTCCAACTGCTGACCACTTCCCCCGGAGGGTGGTTATCGGTGGTCCTGGGTTTCCTGTTCTTGATCCTTGGCAACCTGATCATGTTCGGACTTCTGGTCCGGTTCGGTGCCCTTGCTGTGATCGTCGCGGCCTTTGTGATGAACACTCTGTGGTTCCCCATGACGCTTGATCTGAACGCAGGGTTAAGCCACAGTGGAGTCCTTTTGCTCTTAATTATCCTCGGGATTGCGGGATATGGATTTCACACCGCGACCAGCCACAAGGACAATCATTAGGCAGCCTAAAGGAGTCGCGCCTCACGACCAGAATCTGATCCCCACGAATGTGCGGGAGTGAATTCGGACTGGGGTTGGCTGATCGGAAACTCCTAATCGACCGATTACGCAGGCCGCCCCGCCTGCGTAATTTCATGTTCCGCTTCGCATCGATCAACTCGGCGAATCAGACCCGCCGATAAGCCCGGCAGAACCACTCCGCCCTGTCCCATTCGATGAAGGCCGGCAAGCCATGTCGCAAATGAGCGAAAACACCGCAGAGAAACTTGATCAAACGCAGGCCGCCGAGTTGGTCCGGGTTATTGACCTGCAAGCCCGGTGGGAAAACATGCGAGGGAATCCGGCAACCGGGGGCGGCTCCGGTTTCTCAACTCCCGACTTGCAGGGTCGGCAGAAAGCCTACGAGGCGTTCCGGGTTCGGCTCGCCGCCTATACTACGCGCTACCGGGCCTCACATGTCCCCGAGGTAACGCTTAACACACCGGAACGGGTGGGGATGTGGTGCCGCGCCGTGCGTGCGGTGTTCCGCAGGGCGGGGCAAGAATTTACGGAATACCCTACTCACACGGTGGCCAAGGCCCACCGACTTGCCGATCGGATTGCAACTCGACTGGGACGGCCACCTGCGGAACGGGAAGAGTCGTCGCCTGGGTTGGCCGGAGCGATCCGTAATCTGGATGCAATCGTCTCCTGGTGTGAGCAGATGTCCGCTCCAACGATCTTGCTATCCGGGTTGCGTGTCATCCCTGCGGTCGGAGCTGAAGTACGGTCCGAAGCGGCCTGACTTATGGGTTGCGAGAGCAACCGCGAGGACAAGCCCTCGCGGTTGCTCTGACGAAAGTGTCACTTCTTGTCGGCGACATCCGGATATTGCAGTTTGCGGTCGGGGTCGAGGAAGCGTGCGTACAAAGCGTTTCCAGTTCCCGATTTCACCACAACTGTCAGCGTGTGCTTGCCCGCAGTGAGTGCCACGTCGAAGCTGTTCTCATCGGGTCGCATCTGTTTTCCGGTCCCCTTCCCCATGCCGATCGGTTTCCCGTCGAGCCGAACCTCGAAGTCGCCCGACGAACCGATAAGTAGTTTCGTCTTGAGATCGCCGGGTGCAGTGACCTCGGCTTCCACGACGGCAGGCGCTCCCTTGGTGTCAGGCAAGAGCAGTCGCCCCGGCACACCGACCGACAGATTCTCGCCATTCACCGTGACGTCCGTAAGGAACGGGTGAGCCATCACGTACCGCACCATGTCGCGGAAGTTCTGCGGGGTCATGTTGTACCCGAGTCCTTCAGGCATGAGCGACTTCTCGGACACTCGCACCGGTTCCGCGAGATCGGCCTTCTTGATCGTCTTGAACGACGCACCTTCGAGCTTCAGCGTTATCGTCTTCTCGTCCTCCTCGGCGAGCAAACCCTGGAAAACGGTGTCGTCCAGCAGACGAGCAGTGCGAACGAAGTACGGCGCTCCGATCACGCGGTTGGGGTCGATCACATTGACAAGGATGTACTCGATATCACGGGCGGCACCTTCGAGCGGCGGGCCAACTTCGTTCCCCTTCCCCTCGAACTTGTGGCACTTCGCACAGATGCTCTCGAACACCACCTTCCCGCGTGAGAAGGACGCCGGTGCTTCGTAAAGCGAATTGCGAGTCTTGTCGATCAGGTCGTTCAGTTCCTTCGGTGTTGTGCGAGTTCGGCCCCACGCCTTCTCGATAAGGGCGTCGAGTTCCTTGTCCTTGAACGACTGAATGCGGAGGATCGTGTTGTCGGTTACCTCGGCACGATCAATCGTCTTGTCGGCCATCGCTTGAAGGAGCGTCTTGGCCCACTCCTTGCGTGTGGCGAAGGTGACCACCACATCGGGCCGGATTTCCTTGGGGTATTCCTTCCACCCGGCGAGTAGATCGGCGGCGAGCTTCGGGTGATTGAACGACGCCAGTGAACGAACCGCCTCGGCCTTGACCGCGTTGCTGTGGTCGTTCTTGATTAGGTTGAACAGCACGGCGACCGCATCGTCGGCCTTGAGCGTTGCGAGTTGGCGGATCGCTTCCGTGCGTGCCTCGACCGGCAACATCACGTTCGCGGCGATGTCGAGTGCACGCTTGATGGCGGCTGGATCTCGGAAGCTAACCGACAGCTTGTTCGCGAGCGCGACGAGCTTCGGGTTGTTGTCCTTGGCGATTTCGGCTTGCAGTGCGGGCCACGCTTCAGGTGCGTTCACCGATTGCCCCGCAAGCGCAATGGCGAGCCCGTCGAGCGCTTTCTCGCGACTGGCGGCATCCTTGAGCCTTGCGGCGAACTCGACACACAGTGTCAGGTCTTCAGGCTTCCCGGTGGCGACGAGTCGCCGCATCACCTTCGGCACGATCTGATCGCGAACGAACTCGTTGGCGGGTGCCTGTTCCGCGAGCCACGCGAGTTCATCTGCAACCGGCGAGCGGGGGGTGTTAACCCCCTGTTTATCTTTAGGATCTTTCTCGTTGTCAATAACAGGGGGCTTACGCCCGCCGCTCGCCAAAGACTTCTCGTAAGCGATCCACACGAGTTGCGGAATGACGGGGTCTTTGGCGTCTTCCTTGCGACTTAGAAGAGCGCGAATGATGGGCGTGACGTCGTGTTTGTCAGCCAGCTGGATTGCGGCCGACGCCAGTTCACGACGGACAACCGGAGATGGGTCATCGGCAGCGAGTTTCGCGAAAAATGCGATGAAAGCAGTTCGGAATTGGCTCAGGTCGCTATTCACACGAACTGCCCAGGAGCGATACGCCGCATCGCTCTGACTGAGATACGTGCCCTTCAAATGTTCAATGAGCCTGGCCTCGGGCAGTGTTTCCGGCAAATCCATGTACCGATACCCCAGCACCCAGTAACTGGTCAGGCTCCCTTCTCCGGCCCAACCGCCGAGTTGTGTAAACGCTTTGATGTTGTCTTCTGTCGGTTTTCCTAAACCCGCAATCAAGAGCTTCGCAGCGGTCCTCGATACATATGGATTTGAGTTCTTCACGAGGTCAACCAATTCGGCATCGGTCTTCTTCCCCAGATCCTCGGCCTTCTTCGTCTTCGTGCCCTTCAACTGAATGCGGAAGATGCGGCCGCGGTCGTAGTCCCAGTCGTCGGGGTTCGTCTGGTGACACGGGTTCTGGTCGTGCCAGTCGATCACGTAGATGTCGCCCAGCGGACCCCAGCGCAGATTGATCGGGCGGAAGTTCTTGTCGCCAGATACGAGGAAGTCGTCGCCGCGACTCGCGGTGTAGGTGCTGCCGTTCGGCTTCAGGATGTTATGCTTCAGGCTACAGCCGTGAATGCTGCCGAAGATCACACTGTTCTGGAATCGCTTCGGCATGTGCGGCGTGTCGAGCGAGATCAAGCCCGCGTGCGCCCAGCCCGATTCCTTGTGGAACGTGTGGTCGCAGATTTCGTTCAGGAAGCCGTACACATGCGGGTTGAAGCCACCCGGTGCCTGTCGCTTGTAGACGCCTTCCGGCACGATGTGGAACAGGTGCGGAATCACACAGCACGCGAGGATGAACTGACCGTCGGTGTTGCGCCAGTCCATGCCCCAAGGGTTCGACGTGCCCTCCGCAAAGACCTCGAATTTCTTCTTGGTGTGATGGTAACGCCAGACGCCGCCGTTGATGCGCGTCTCCGGACCATCAAGTTGCGCTGCCGGCTTTACAGCCGAATTCGTGAATATGCCGTGAAGTCCGTAGAGCCAGCCGTCCGGCCCCCACTGGAAGGTGTTGAGCGTCTCGTGCGTGTCCTGACTGCCGAAGCCCTTCAGCAGCACCTCGAACTTGCCCGGCTTGTCGTCCTTGTTCTCGATGAACCACAGATACGGTGCCGCTCCCACGAACACGCCGCCGTGACCGACCTCGATTCCCGTGCAGAGATCGAACGCGCCGAGTCCGGCCTTAGCTCGCTCCTCGAGCACCGGGAAATGCTTCCCCTCCGCAAAGATCGTCCGCTTGTCGCACACTCCATCGCCATCGGTGTCTTCGAGAATTACGATGCGGTCCCGCGGTGCCTTCCCCTTCGGCGTCCGCTTCGGGTACTCGAAGCACTCCACAACCCAGATGCGGCCCTTCTCGTCGATGGTGAACGCGACGGGGTTCACAACCTGCGGCTCGCTGGCGAACAACTTCACCTCGAACTCGTCGGCTACCTTCATTTTGGCAAGCGACGCATCGGCCTTCAGGTAAGGCTGCCCGGAGGGCTTACGGTTGTCGAAGCCAAACTCTTTCTGTGCCAGCGCGGGTGACCCAAGCAGCAGCGTCAGGGTGAATGCGAGGGGGAGACGCATGGGTATCTCGTGGAGGACGAGTGAGGTATGTGAAGCTGATGTTACGATGGACGGTCAACAGATTCAAACCGTTACCCAGGTTCGCTCGCCGGGTCAGGGTTCATCCGTACAATTTGTAAAGGAGCCGACACCCCAGGTCGCGGAGCGGTCGCCAGTTCATGCCCATCGCGCTTTCCCTTACCGGCCACCTCACACTCGGTGATCGCCGACTGTCCCGCAGCGAGGCTCGGGACTGGCTGGCGCGAGCGGCCGTCTGGTTCGAAGGCGTCGGCGACGCGGTGATCGACACTCGGTTAATGCGCGATGGCGAAGATCGGCCAGTGTTGCTCGTCGATCTGCATCCCGTGTCACCCCCGGTCGAACTTCGTCTCCGCGGTTCCGGCAAGATTCAGGCCACGGCCACGACAACTCCTGCCGGACCCGGTTACCACCAGCACCTCTGCGATCTCCTCCATCAGCTCGCCTCAGACTTCGATTTCGACTGGGACCTGGACCACTGTTCAGACCCAACCGATTACTTCGGCAGCGGGAGCACCTCGGCAGTCGAGCAGCAGTTCCTCCGTTGGATCGCAGGAGCTTGTGCGAGGAACCCTGCTTCCGTCGGCTTACCCTCTGGTCATGGCTTCACCTACCCTGGTGAAGTGCTCACTCCGCTCGGGCCACGGACTCGAGAATGGACGGCGTCGGTTGTCGAGGAACCACACCGCGGTGGCAACTATTTCGCCTGGTGGAACCCGCAACTCGACGCGGCATTCTACCGCAACCGCGCCCTGGCCCGATTGTGGTGCGAGTTCCCCTGGCGCGCGCCACTCACCGACGCCGAAGGCGAAGTCGCCGATCAGATTGCGAACGACCTGGCAACCGCGTTCAAGCTCGACCCCGCGACAGAACTACCGTGGGCCGAATGGTTGGAACTTCTCGAAGCCATCCAGGCCGACGCCAGCGGTGAGCAGTTCTGCGTGACACCGGCCGACACCGTGTTGAGCATCGAGTTGTGGAAGCGGGCGGAACCACCGCCGCCGGTTGACGGACCGCGAATTGGCTACCGCCGGTTTCCCGTTCGCATCATTCTGGACGGCGGATGGAGTGTGGAAGTTCCTGGCCAGTTCGCCCGTGAATGGGACGCAGACCGCAACTGGACGGGTTGGGATTCGACGAGAACCGTGTGGTTCCGCCGCGTCGGGTTCACCAAGCCGAACGGATCGTCCCCCACGGCTCAAGAAGCACTCGAAGTCGGGCTCCGCAGTCTCCCCGAGGGTGAACCGGTCCCCGGCCTGACCGGAGGCGACCTTCGCGGGGCTGCAGTATTTGGACCTGTCGATGAAGAAGGGCGAACGGTCTGGCGATTGAGCGGAGTGGCGGGTGTGCCCGGCCAGTTGGCAGTGTGCAATGTCTACGCCGAATCGGCTGACGACCGCGAGTGGGCCATCCGAACCTGGCAATCACTGCGACAGAGCAGCGGTACTTGATCGAAGTGGAGCAGCTCTCTCAGATCCTTCGAGAGAGCCGCAAGGGTTGCTTCAAATTCCCATCACGAAGGAAGCAGATCCTTCACCACCTCTTGTTCCTTCAACAACTCATCGAGCGTTGCCTTTAACTTGGCCTCGCCGAACGCATCGAGTTTCAGCCCCTCAACGACCTTCCAGTTGCCGTCGCCACTTGTCGTGCAGGGGTAGCCAAACACCAGCCCAGGAGGCACGCCGTACTCGCCCTTGGAAACAACCGCCGCACTCGTCCAATCCCCGGCTGGGGTCCCCTTCACCAAACTCTTGACGTGGTCGATGGCACCGTTGGCCGCCGAGAACGACGACGACACCTTCGTCGTATCGATGATGAACTTGCCTCGGTCTTGGTTGGCGGGCACGAACGTGTTCTCAAGCCACCCACGGTCCGTAATGGTATCGGTCACTGGCTTGCCGTTGATCTTCGCGTTGGTGAAGTCTGGGTATTGCGTGTTCGAGTGGTTGCCCCAAATGGTCATGTTAGTGACCGCAGCGTTCGGCACGCCAGCCTTCAAGGCAATGGCCGAAACCGCCCGGTTGTGGTCGAGCCGCGTCATGGCGTGCCAGCGTTCGGCAGGCACCTCGCGCCCGTTTCGCTGAGCGATCAGGCAGTTCGTGTTGCACGGGTTTCCGACAACGAGAATGCGCACATCGCTAGCGGCGTTCTTCGCGATCGCCTTCCCCTGCCCAATGAAGATTGGGCCGTTCTTCTTGATGAGGTCGCTCCGTTGCTCGCCCGGCCCCCGCGGCGCGGCTCCAACCAACAGAGCCCAGTTACACCCATCGAACGCCTTGTTCGCATCATCGGTAATGATGATGTCCTTGAGGGTGGAGAATCCGCAATCCTGCAACTCGTACATCGCCCCTTCCAGGTTTTTCAGCGCCACGGGGAGTTCGAGCAGTTGCAAGATCACCTGCGTGTCTGGCCCGAAGACCTCGCCAGAGGCAAGTCGAACGATAAGGCTGCTGGTGACACGACCGGCGGCCCCGGTAACGGCCACGCGCACGACTTTGGACATGGGAAATCCTGGTGTTGGGGAGTGAGTTCGCGATGGGGTTAGGGTAGGAAGCAATCAACGCGACGGCAGGGCAGTTCCTTGTTTCAGGTTCGGCAACAATGCTGATTTGATTCCGGGCGATCTGCCCACCCATCCGTGGAACCATTCTGGAAGCATCGACCTGTCCGGAAGAAAGAATATTAGAATTAATCCATTCGCCGCATCACACGCCAGCCATATCGTTTGCGATTTTGCACGGCATTTCACGCCACGCAGAACCGCCGAGTATCCTGCGGAACCCAGCGGAACACCCCGACCCGAACGACCGCGAACTTCGACTTGCTGCCATTTCGCAAGTGGGTATATGCCTCACCTAACCTCACGGACCAAATAATGACCAGACCGCGGACCACGAAGCGGAACGCCGTGCTGTTGCTCGTGCCCTTCTTCGCTGGGTGCGGCACGAGTCGGATGACCGACACGCCGAGGTCCGCAACGGAAATGCTTCTGGTTTCGCAGGCAGCCGACAAGGCCGTCGTTCAAATTGATTTTACACCGTTGTCCGGGAAAACTGTCTTCCTGGACTCGACCAGCATCCCCGAAAAGGATCTGGATAAGGGCTATCTCGTCAGCTTGGTTCGCCAACAGCTCCTGTCGGCGGGTGCGCTGCTTCAGGACGAAAAACCGCGAGCTGAATTCGTTGTCGATCTTCGCTCGGGTGGATTGGGAACCGACCGTCATTCGATGCTGCTGGGAACGCCTGCGGTCAATCTGCCCAGCGTGGTGCCTGGTTTGCCAACAAGCGTTCCTGAGATTGCCTTGCTGAAAAAGAACGACCAGCGCGGGGTCGCGAAGATTGGGGTCTTTGCTTACAACCGGATCACGGGTCGCGCACTCTGGCAGTCCGGGACTGTGGAAGCCGAGAGCCGGGCGAACGACACGTGGGTGTTTGGTGCCGGTCCGTTCAGCCGGGGTAGCATCCGTAAGCGAACAGAACTCGCCGGCGAACCATTGCCGACCTTCCCGACAACGATCTTCGGGGGAACAACCCCCGTCGCGGCCAGCAACGCATTGAGCGAGCAGTACTTCCCGCACGCAAGTGCACCCCCTGCCCCTCCGGCGATTCCGTCCGGTCTGCTTGGCATCACAGGCGCTGCCATTCTGGCCGAAAAGCCGGTTGTGCGGTGAGTTCGGATAATCCGGGCCGTTCGAACCTGCATGCAGGTGAATTGTGTAAAGAAGGCGAATCTCAGGACGTAGCCAGTTCCGATAAGCCGTATGTGGTGGTATGCCACCCGTTTCGTGCATTTCGCACGTTCGCGCAATTCACCAAGGTCGGTTTCGTTCTACGGTTGAGTGATGCCTCACCGGCCAGCGCCGGCGGGACACACCGAGGGGGCTATTCATGCAGCCGACATCTCCAATTCTGGCATCCAAGGACGGCGAGCCAAATATCGAATTCCTTCAGAGCAAGGGCTGGGCTGTGAGTTCCTTCACCGGCCACTACTGCGTCGCATGGCGAGGGCGCGACGAAGTCGTGCTGGAATGGAAGGGTGGCGGCTGGCACCGTGTCGGCGGCCGCGGCGCGATCGACGAACTCTAGAGGTTCGGGTAGCGGGGAATTATTATCCCCATCTTTGCCAATCGCCGTATGCTCCGCATTTATCCCAAATTGAAAATGCGTGGGATTGGTTTCCAGCGGTTGACCCGGACTGGTGTTGCAGGTTAGGGTTACGGATGCCCATCTGCCTCGCCCTCATTTCCCAGGATCGACGCCATGGACCTCGAACACCGCGAACATGCGGTCCCCGAGTCGTATCCGACATTTTGGGCCGAAGCCGAACGATCGACTCCGCCAATCCCCGTGCCACCCGATGAGGCCTACGCCACCTTTGTAGACTACACGGAAGAGGAGTTCCCGGAAGAAGTGGTCTCGGGTACGCCCTGAATGGCTGATCGCTTTTACACACCTGACCCACTTGCTCCCGGTGAATACACCCTCACCGGGAGTGATGCCCATCACATCACGGCTGTCCGTCGGTTCACGACGGGAGACGCGATCACGCTCTTTAACGGCGATGGCAACGACTATCCCGCCACCGTTCTGGGTACAGGTAAGAAGTCCGTTACTCTGAACATCCTCCGTACAGAACCCACGGATCGCGAACTCCCCTTCGAGGTCGTCATTGCTTCGGCGATCCCCAAGGGCGACCGAGCCGATTTTCTGATCGAGAAGCTCACCGAACTTGGCGTGACGCGGTTCGTGCCGCTGATCACCACTCGTTCTGTGGTGCATCCGAAGGAGTCCACAGTTGAGAAATTCAGACGCGCCGTGATCGAGGCCAGCAAGCAATGCGGCCGAAACTGGCTTCTGCAGGTGGACACGCCCCGTGGTTGGGATGCGTTCCTGAAGTTGCCAGATCTCCCAAAATCGCGATTTGTGCTTCACACCGGTAACGGGCTCGCGAGTCTTCCGATGCGTGGCGGGGTGGTGATCGCGGTAGGGCCAGAGGGTGGGTTCACATCCGAAGAAGTGGCATCCGCATCCGTTGCAGGTTGGCAAACAACCAGTCTCGGGAAGCGGGTATTGCGTGTCGAAACAGCAGCGATTGCGGCAGCCACCATCGCCTCACAGGCCGAGTGACCGGTGGCATGAGTCAGTAATCCTGCTTCTTCACCTTGGAGAGCGCGGCCCGGAAGGCCGTCGCGGTTGGGTAGCGGTCGGCTGCTTCGCGCGCGATCGACTTCAAAAGCACATCGGCCAGGTCGTCTCCAAGTCCCGGCTTCAGATCGCGTGGGTCGCGGGGTGGTGTGTTCAATCGCCGACGGAAGTTCTCCTCACTCGAAGCCGTGCGTTCCCACGGTTGCTGTCCTGTGAAGACCTCGAACGCCGTCACCCCTGCTGCGAAGAGATCCACGCGGTGGTCCGTCGGCTTTCGCTTGATGATCTCGGGGGCCAGGATGTCCGCGGTGCCGGTCCGGTTGCCACCGACTGTGAATGCCGGGGTATAAGGAATCGCGAGACCGAAGTCGATGAGTTTGAGAACGCCATCGGTCGTGACCATGACGTTGCGGGTACACAGGTCGCGGTGCAGCCACTTGTTGTCGTGCATGTACTGAATGGCATCGCACAACTGGCACATGTAGTCGATGCGATTACCGTTGAGTTGGCTGCTCTTAGTCTCCACGAGGTAGTTCAGCCCATTCCCATCGACCCACTCGAGGACAAGGTAGGGTTCGCCATTCGTTGTCAGCCCGTACTCGAACGTCCGAACAATGTTGTCGTGACGCAGATTCAGGCAGATTTCGCCTTCCGAGGGCTTTTTCAATCCTTTGAATCGTTCCTCGAACTTTTTGGTCTTTTCCTTGTCAAGCAGTTTCAAACAGATGTTGCGTCCGAGCTCGCGGTCGTAGGCTCGATAGACCTTTGACATGCTCCCCTGACCGGTGCGGCCGCTCAGTTCAAACCGCTTCTCAACATTCACGCGAACGGGATTCGCCCCACTTCCGCGATTGGCGGCTTTGGCTGCGCCAGGTGCCTTTTTGCCGAAGAGGAAGTCGAACAGGCCCACGGTTCACCCGATTGCGAATTGTCGGTTTCCAGCCAACGACCCCAGAAATCCTTGTTCTAATTGTAACCGATGCGAACGGGAGATGGGATACGCAACCGGTTTTCATTCTGTCGTTCGCGGCACACGGTCTGCTATTTGGCAGTAATCGATGATCCGGGCCACCTCAGTCCTCAAGTCACGACGGTGAACGATCCGATCGACAAACCCGTGTTTCAGCAAAAATTCGCTGGTTTGAAAACCCTCAGGTAGTTCAAGGCGGATCGTGTTCTTGATCGTGCGTCGTCCCGCAAAACCGACCATCGCGCCCGGTTCGGCCAGGGTAATGTCGCCTTGCAGGGCCCAACTTGCCGCCACGCCACCCATTGTCGGATTTGTCAAAATGCAGACGTAGAGCCCACCGATCGAGTCGTAACGAGCCAAAGCTGCGGACACTTTCCACATCTGCATGAGCGAGAGAATACCCTCTTGCATTCGGGCGCCACCGCCAGAACCGCTCACGAAGATCAGTGGCAAGCGAAGTTCGGTTGCTCGCTCGGCCGCACGAGTCAGTTTTTCCCCGACTACAGAGCCCATGCTTCCAGCCATAAACGCGAAATCGGTGATCCCGAGGACAACACCACGACCACGGATAAACCCCTTACCCGTGACCGCCGCATCGAGCATCCCCGTCTTCTGCTGTTCTTCAAGAAGTCTCTGGTGGTACGGAATCCGGTCGACAAAGTTAAGAGGATCGCATGGCCGCAGGTCTGCGTCCCATTCCTCGAACGTCCCTTCGTCGAGAATTTGGGCGATCCGGTCCTTGGCAGGCATGGTGAAGTGATGATCGCACTCCGGGCACACATGGTGCCGGGATTCGACTTCCTTTTTATACACCGTGGCCTTGCAGTTCGGGCATCGTATCCAGAGACCTTCCGGCACGCCGCGTTTGCCCCGCTCAGTCGCCATAGCTTCACCCGAATGCGGTATGCGTGTTTCGGAAATCGGATTGGAAGACATTTATTCCCTCCCGAAGCGGATCGATCGGAATTCCGTGCTCCGACGATCAGCATCCCGACTCACACGCGATCGTCAATCTGTGCCAGGCTCTGGAATTTCTGGCCTTCGACGTAGGCGAGGAACGCACCCCCTCCAGTCGAAACGTGGGTCATTTTTTCGTCGTAGCCGAACTGTTCGACGGCCTGAGCTGTTTCGCCGCCGCCAACAACAGTCGTCGCTGGACTGCTGGCCATTGCCTCGGCAATACCCTTGGTGCCCCCGGCGAAAGCGGGTTGCTCAAACCAACCAACCGGACCATTCCAAATGACCGTGCCGGCGGTCTTCAACTGGGCCGCGTATGCCGCAAGGGTCTTTGGTCCGATATCGACACCCTCGTAACCTGTGGGGATGGCCCCTTCGTAAACCTGGGTTTGCGTCAGGTCATCGGACTTGGCGGCGAGGGAATCGACTGGGAGTACGATCTTCTTCCCGACTTCCACGAGTAGGGGCTGAGCGGCTGCAACTTCCTCGTCGGCAACCCGGGTGGAACCGACATCCACACCGCGAGCCTTGAGGAACGTATACGTCATCTTTCCGCCGATGAATAGCTTATCGACCTTCTGGAGTAACACCTCGATGAACGCGATTTTGTCCGACACCTTGGCACCGCCCATGATCGCAATCATCGGCCGCTTGGGGTTGAGCATCAATGGGTCGATGACTTCCAGTTCCTTGGCTACAAGCAGACCGACCGCACGGGGCTTGCCGGCAGCCTTCAACGCAGCCGGAACGGCGACCATGCTGGCGTCGTGATCGTTGTGGCAGGTGCCGAAGGCATCATTCACGTAGGCATCGCCAAGTTCGGCGATGGCGGCTGCGAACACAGCGTCGTTCTTCTGTTCGCGCGGATCGAAACGAAGGTTCTCAAGCAGAACCACGTCGCCGGGCTTCATGGCTTGCACGGCTGCAGTGACCGCTGGTCCGACGACCTCGTCGGCAGCCTTTTTCACGGGCCTGCCGAGCAAGGTACCGAACGCCGCGGCCACCTTGTCCATCGTGAGGTTCTTGCGATCGTCAGGGGTCGCCTTCTCGGGACGGCCCAAGTGACTCATGGCGATCACGCTGGCCCCGGCATCCAGCAGTTTGCGAATCGTGGGCAACGCACCGCGGATGCGGCGATCATTCTTGACGGCCCCCGTCTTCTTGTCGAGAGGCACGTTGAAATCGACCCGAACAAGAACCTTCTTGCCCGTGAGATTGCCCAAGTCGTCGATCGTTTTTTTTGGCATGACACACCGAGGTTCAAGATTCGGAACGATGCTTGCAGATCAGCGAGAAGCGAAACAGGACTCAGGACCAGGCATCCCTGATTCCCGAATCCTGAATCCGTAAGCAATCACGCCTTCGAGATCATGTACTTCAACAGATCAACGCAGCGGTTGCTGTAGCCCCACTCGTTGTCGTACCACGAGATGAGCTTGAAGAACTTGTCGTTCAGTTCGATGCCGCTGCCGGCGTCGAAGATGCTGCTGTGGTTGTCGTGAATGAAGTCGGTCGAGACGACCTCATCGGCGGTGTACGCGAGAACCCCCTTCAGGTAGGTCTCGCTCGCCTTCTTCATCGCGGCGCAAATCTCCTTGTAGCTTGTCCCCTTCGTCGTCTTCACGGTCAGGTCCACCACCGACACGGTTGGTGTCGGCACGCGGAAGGCCATGCCGGTGAGTTTGCCCTTCACTTCGGGGCACACCAAGGCCGCGGCCTTCGCCGCGCCAGTCGCACTTGGGATGATGTTGATGGCAGCAGACCGACCGCCCTTCCAGTCCTTCGCGCTTGGGCCGTCAACGGTCTTTTGCGTCGCGGTATAGCTGTGAACGGTCGTCATCAGGCCTTCTTCGATGCCGAAGCCTTCCTTCAGCAGAACGTGAATGACCGGTGCGAGGCAGTTCGTTGTGCAACTCGCGTTCGAGATGAGCGAGTGCTTGCTGCCGTCGTACTTCTCGTGGTTGACACCCATCACGACGGTGATGTCTTCATTCTTGGCCGGAGCCGAGATGATGACCTTCTTCGCACCCGCAACGATGTGGCCGTAAGCGGTCTTGTTCGGATCAATTTGGCCGGCTTCTGTGCCGACGTTCTTGTTGCACTCGGTGAAGAGCCCCGTGCTTTCGATCACGTATTCGACACCCAGGTCCTTCCACGGCAGAGCGGCCGGGCCTTGCCGAACGGCGAGGCACTTAATCTCGTGGCCGTTCACGACGAGGGTATCATCTTCCTTCGCGGCTGCCGACGACTTCTTGCTGGTCACTTCGCCAGCGAACTTCCCCTGCGTCGAGTCGTACTTGAGCAGGTACGCCAGGTTGTCGGCCGGAACAAGGTCGTTGACGGCGACCACATCGAGTTGTTTGCCAAGGAGCCCCTGTTCAACCAGGGCACGGAACACCAGCCGACCGATTCTCCCGAACCCGTTGATCCCGACCTTCACGCCTGCCATCTCGTGTGTCTCCGTTGCAAATGAGAGCCCAGAAGCCAACGGCCATCGGGCCGCGTGCGCCAGAGCACATTCGCGGACTACGGTATGAGTTTTCCACGGGAATTCCACCCTTTCGGCAAGGCAAGGTCTCTCTTAATCGTCCCGGCCCAGTACCCCGAGTAAGTTCGAGAAATTGTTCGTCCACAGCGCGGTGTTCAGTTTGGGTTTGATGAGTTCCCAGCGTGAGACGGGCGACTTCCCGACACCTTGTGGCCAAACGACAGCCCCGAAGTCCTCTTCCCTCTCGGCCATGATGACCCACTCCGATTCGGTCTTACCGAGTTTCGTTTGCTCCTCTGTCGGTGGGTCGCGCCAGCAGCGAGCTAGAAGGCCCGCATCTTCCGCAAGCTTGGCCAGGATCGGCCTGAGGTTCAGATAGCGGTTCGAAATGTGGAACGCCATCAAACCGCCAGATTTGAGACGTGAACGGTACAGCGCCACCGCTTCTCGCGTGATCAAGTGAACGGGGATTGAGTCGGAACTGAATGCGTCTAGCACCAGCAAATCGTAGGAACCTGCGGCAGCCTCTTGCAAGCGAAGGTAGGCATCGCCCAGGATCACCAGCGGGACGCCGGCTCGACATTCACTGAGGAACGCGAAGTATCGTGGATCTGACGCGATTCGCTCGATCGCGGGATCAATCTCGTAGAAGACCCAGTGGTCACCGGGGCGAGCATAGTAGGCGAGCGAACCCGTCCCAAGCCCCACGGCGCCGACAGTCGCCTTGCCGGGTCGGTTCTTGAGCCACTTTTCACACGTTGTGCCGATGGGGCCTGTTCGGTGGTAGTAGGTCAGGGGTTCGTGTCGTCCGTCGGCATCAACCTGGTCGAGACGCATCTGGCCGTGAAGCGTGTTCCCGTGAATCAACTGCCGGAAGCGGGTTCCATCGCTCGCATGAGATTCGACCACGCTGACGACGCCAAAGAAGTTTCGCTCCAGGGTTAGACGGTTCTCGTCAATGTTAATCGAACTGGCCGCAAGTAACGCCGCGATCCCAATAGCAAACCTCGGCACTCGATCGACGAACGTGAACACCAGAAGGCACGGTAACCCGAAGGCAAGACCGTTGCGAACCGGTCCTGGCTCAAGATCCATGATTTGAGTCAGAATGAGCGTGCCAACCGCGAGTGCCCCAACCGCGACGGGCAGTACGACATCCCACACATTCCAGCGTGCAGAACTGGGCGAGTTGCCGGGCAGCGTCAGCGGTCGAAGGAGACACGCCAGCACCAGCGCAACGGGATACTCGGTCAGCCCGGTTCGGTGAAAGACGATCGGTGCCAGCAAGGCGTTGAACATGCCCCCGAGCACGCCGCCGACAGACATCCACAGAAAGAATTCCGTGAGGTGTTCTGCGTGGGGGCGGTCGTGAGCCAGTTCACCGTGACCGACCAGTGCCGACATGAAGAATGCGATCAAGTGGATCAACAGCAAGACCCAGAACGGCAACCCCTGAAACTGAGTCGCGACCATCAGGAGCAACAACACAAGTAGGAGGAGTGAAATCGGCTGAATCCGACAGGCCAACGCGTGCGAGATCAGCGGTTGCTTCGCGAACACGATGATAAACGTCAGCAAATACAAGGCGAGTGGGACGATCCAGAGCAACGGGATGGGAGCGAGGTCCGTCGAGATGTAAGTTGTGCAGCCCAGGAGTAAGCTCGAAGGCACAAACGCCAGGAACACCCAGCGACCACGCCGCGACCACGTCAATTGTTCCGTCGCGACCTGCTGAGAAACCGGCAAGACTTCCGCTGCTGGCAGACGCCGCGCCCACAGCGCCGCGGCACACACGCCGACCATTCCCGCGAACAAGGCGTAGCCCCACATCCAGTACCCACTTTGTTGATCCAACGGCAACCGTGGCTCGACAATGACCGGGTATGCGATGAGGGCCAGCATGCTGCCGAGGTTGCTCGCCGCGTAAAGGAAATACGGGTCATGTGCTGACGGGTGGCCCGTGTCCGCGAACCAGCGCTGCAAGAGAGGCGCAGTTGTCGAGACCACGAAGAAGGGCAAGCCAACGGTCAGGGTCAACTGCACCAGCACGAGCACGACGGGGTTATCGCTGGCAGCCGCCGAGCGAAACGCATCGTCACCGATGACGATCGGGAGGACGGCCACGGGGAGCAGGAGAACCACGAGGTGAACCAGGCTCGCTCGCTTCGTCCCGAGCCACTTGGTCAACGCGTGTGCGTAGAGATAGCCTGCGAGCAGTGCGGCCTGGAAGAAAACCATGCAGGCGTTCCATACTGCCGGCGTGCCGCCGAGTTTGGGCAGCAGCATCTTGCCAACCATCGGCTGAACCTGGAACAGCAAGAACGCGCTGCAAAACAGCGTCAGCGAGAACAGAAGTGGCACGCAACACCTGCCGCGAGTGAATGGTCGGCCCACGCGGAGCCCACCGCGATTATCGGCAGCCTTGATGCACAGTCAATGAGCGAGTGTGGTGATTGGCGTTTAGCGTGATTCGAACCGATATGTTGGGTAGCCCATCTCTTCGGGACCAGCCTGGAAGCGGAACGCACGCCCGAGAATCGGGGATCGGCTCCAGCCATCCGCCTGACGAACAGCAACAAACCCCTTCTCCCTGCGGCGGTAGATCGTGAACCGCAGGGGTTCCTCGCGACCGTCGATCACCCAGTATTCAGGCACTTCCGCATTCCAGTAGTTCGCCATCAACCATTCCGTGTGCTTGTACTCGGACGAATCGCTGACCACTTCGATGACGAGATCGGGGGTTCCGGTGAGTTCGGTATCGTGATGACTTCGCTTACCGCCGGTGAGTTGCACCAATCCGTCATCAATGGTTTTGCGACAGACGAACATTCCGTCTGGCACACTTGTGAACCCGCCAGCCTCGCTCGTGAATGTCATACCGTCGCAAAAATAGACCCCACTGCGATTCTCTCTCGCGATCGGTCCGAGAACTTCTGAGAGCAACAATTTGATCTGGTTGTGAGCGAAAGCGCGTTCGGGCATGGTTTCGGTCCATACCTGGTTGTTGATGTACCCGATCCGCAAATCCTCGGGGACTGCCCCGGAGCGAAGCCATTTGAGAAACGAAGGATGATCGACCACCCACGTCGGGACGTGAATTTCCCCAGCTTGCATGCGAAGTTTGCCCATTGCGTTCCCTCCTATCGCCAGAATATAACCCGTTCCCCGATCGCGTGCCACACCACCGGACGCTCTATTCCGTTCGTGCGGGCAACTTGCCGTCACCGTTTACCCCGTTTCAGCAGATTCTCATTATTGGCGGGGTACAATCGTTTAGGCTCTGAGGTGAAGAGGGAGCGAACGCGAAACACTCGCGACCCACGTTGGGTATTGTTGGGTAACACGGGGTCGCCATGCAACTGCTCGAAACACTGACCAAGCGCGGTCTCCTCACCGACAACGACCGCATCCGCGCTGCCGACGCGATCAAAGCCTCGCCCGAGTTTCCCCCTCATCAAGTCCTCATCGACAAGGGATTCATCCGCGAAGATATCCTCCTGCCGATTCTGGCCGAGGAATTCGGCCTTGAGCTCGTCGATCTCACCCGCACAACCATCGACCCAAGCGTGCTGGCGTCGATGCCACAGAAGCTCGTTCACCGCAAGAACTTGATGCCGGTCGCACGGCACAACGGGACGCTCGTGGTCGCCACCGGCGACCCGTTCGACGCCTACGCAATCGACGAACTCCAGACGCTCACTGGCCTCCACGTGATGCCGGTGCTGGCCCCGAATCGCGAAATCACCCGGCTCATCAAGCAGCACTTCGGCGTCGGCGGCGACACCGTTGCGGCGCTCGCAGAAGAGGCCAAGAGCCAGGACGACATCGAATTCCTGGAAGGGATCGAGGCAGATGATTCGGAACTGGCCAAGCAAGCCCAGGAAGCATCCGTTGTCAAACTGGTGAACCAGATTCTCGTGGAAGCGGCCAACGAACGGGCATCGGACATCCACGTCGAGTGCGAAGAGAAAGGGATTCGCATCCGGTATCGGATCGACGGCTTGCTTCAGATCCAGAACCTGCCGCCAGAGATCAACCGTTTCCAGTCCGCGATCATCAGCCGCATCAAGATCATGGCCCGGCTGAACATCGCCGAAAAGCGACTTCCGCAAGACGGCCGGATCAAGATGAAGGTGCAAGCCCGCGAGATCGACGTTCGAGTTTCGATCATCCCGATGACGCACGGCGAAGGGATCGTCATGCGTCTGCTCGACAAGGGGCGGATGGCGTTCAGCCTCTCAAGTTGCGGCATGCTCCCGGACGTGCATAGCACGTTCAAGCAACTCATCGACCGCCCACACGGCATCGTCCTAGTCACGGGGCCGACCGGTTCCGGTAAGTCCACCACGCTGTACTCAGCCTTGAACGAGATCAAGGACGAGGTGACGAAGATCATCACGGTGGAAGACCCTGTCGAATACCACCAGGACGGCATCAGCCAGATTCAGACGCACGCGAAGATCGGGATGACCTTCGCCGCGGCACTGCGGTCCATCCTGCGGCACGACCCGGACGTGATCCTCGTCGGCGAAATCCGCGACCTCGAAACGGCCGAGATGGCGATCCAGGCGTCGCTGACCGGCCACATGGTCTTCAGCACCCTGCACACCAACGACGCCCCGAGCGCGTTCACCAGAATGATCGACATGGGCGTCGAGCCGTTCCTTGTGTCCAGCACGGTCGAAGGTGTGATGGCTCAGCGGCTCGTCCGCACGATCTGCCCGGAGTGCAAGACGACTTACGTTCCTGATCCCGACATGATGCCGCTGGATTTCCCACTGCGTGCGGGTGGAGCCTTGAAGCCCGCCCCCGACTTCGCAATTCAACAGGGAATGGTCGAGATGATGGGCGCTGTCGCCGCAAGCGACGGCAAGTTGCTCAAGGGCGTCGGGTGTCGTGCGTGTCGCCAGTCTGGGTTCCGGGGCCGAACGGGCATTCACGAACTGCTGGTGAACAACGACGTCATCAAAGAACTGGTCGGCCAGCGTGTGAACTCCGGCGTGATCCGCTTGGAGGCGCTGAAGTCCGGCATGATTACCTTGCGACAAGATGGCTGGCGAAAGGTGCTGAACGGCACCACGACAGTCGAGGAAGTGACCCGCACGACAGCGGGAGACATCTCGTAATGCGGAGTGCGGAATTCGGAATACGGAATTGAAAGCCGTAGAATCCGAGCATTCGGCAGGACGGGTTACAGTTGTAGATTTCTGAGATTCCGCATTCCGAATTCCGCACTCCGCAATCGAACATGCCCGACTTCACTTTTACTGCGATGGCCCGCACCGGGACGAAGTCCACGGGGACGCTCACGGCCAACAGCGAGCGCGAGGTCGCACTCATCCTCGACGGCCGCGGGCTATTCCCCGTGAAGATCGACCTCGCGCGTAACCAGCCACTTGGCGGTGGCGGCAAAGGTGGCTTCTTCGCCAAGAAGGTCAAGGGTCGACAGCTTGCGACTATGTACTCGCAGCTCGCCGACCTGCTTCACTCGGGCGTTCCCCTGCTCCGCTCGCTCGAACTGCTTGAACGCCAAAGCACAAACCCGACACTTCAGGCAGTGATCCGCGACGTGCGAGGCAAGGTTGCGGACGGCACAAGTCTCGCCCAGGCGATGGGTCAGCACCCGCACGTGTTCGGCGAACTGGCCGTCGGCATGATCCGCGCTGGCCAGGAGGGTGGCTTCCTCGAAGAAGTGCTGCAACGCATCGCGACGTTCGTTGAGCACCAGGAAGACCTGAAGGCTAAGGTTGTTGGGGCACTCGCGTACCCGGCCTTCCTCGCGGTCGCTGGCTTCTTTGTGCTAAACATCCTGATCATCTTCTTCGTGCCGAAGTTCGGAAAGATCTTCGAGAAACTCAAGGAAAAGGGCGAACTCCCAGTCCTGACGACCTACCTGATGGCGTTCAGTGACTTCCTGCGAACGTGGCAAGGAATCTTCACGATCATCGGTGGAATCGTCGGTGTGATTGCGTTCATCCGCTGGACTCGCGGGAGCGGGCGAATGTGGGCCGATCGCGTGAAGATTCGACTGCCGCTGTTCGGGCCGATCTTTATGAACCTGGCGCTCTCGCGCTTCTGCCGCATTCTGGGGACCATGCTTCACAACGGCATTCCGATTCTGAAGGCTCTCAGCATCGCGAAGGATTCGACCGGCAACAAAATCCTCTCACTGGCAATTGAGAAGAGCGCCGAGAACGTGACGGCCGGCCAGAAGCTCGCCGACCCGCTTCGCCGCAGCGGCTACTTCCCGACGGATGTGGTTGAGATGATTACCATCGCGGAAGAGGCCAACAGCCTGGAAACGGTGCTCATCAACGTCGCCAACGGTCTGGAGAAGCGCACGGCACGCAATTTGGACCTGATGGTGAAGCTGCTCGAACCTATCATGCTGCTGGTCATGGCTGGTATCACGCTGCTGATTGTTGCAGGTTTGTTGTTGCCGGTATTCAAGATGGGCTCGGCAGTGGGATGACAGAACTCTCAAACAGAGGCTCTCTCATGATTGGTTAACGCCCCACTGGTCTATACTTAGGTCAAGGAACCGGTCACCGGTCTGCTGCCACGATCGGGCCGCCTCCCCAGGAGACAACGCATCATGCTGCTCACCACTGTCCGAAATGCCCGACAACGAGCAACTCGCCGGGCCGGCTTTACCCTGCTCGAAGTGCTCGTGGTCGTCGCGATCCTTGTGATCTTGGCCGGCGTTGCGAGCATTTCGGTCTTCCAATACCTCGAGAAAGCCAAAGTCGGACGCGCGAAGAACGACATGCTTGCCATCAAGAAAGCCTACGAGACCTTCTACACCCAACAACTCCGCTGGCCGCAGGATCAATCCGAAGTTTACCCATTGCTCGAACAAGGTGCTCAAGCTTTCCAAAGCCCCTGGCCGAACGTGATCTATCAGGTTCAACTTCAGGACACCCCACAGCAAGACGGTTCCTCGACGGAACGACCTGTCGTAACGTGTAACCCGCCGGGTCAGCAACCGATCATCGTTCCCGACGTGAACTCCGGAAGATAGTTCCAACACCTGACCGCCCGCGTGCCGAAGGTGTAACCATGCGCCGCACCCGACGTCCCGGATACACCCTGCTAGAAATGGTTGCGGTTCTCGCCGTCCTCGTGATTATCGGGGCGGTGATAGTCCCTTCGTTGGGTGGGTTCTACGGCAACACCAAGCAGCGGGCGGCAGCCGATATCGTGCGGACTCGACTCGCCGAAGCACGTGCCAAGGCGATGGAACGCGGCACACCGTTCCGGGTCGCAGTGAACACGGACCACAACCGCATTCGTGTTGCTCCAGACACCGAAGATTTCGCCTCTACCCCTGCCGACGACCCGCCCAGCTACAACTCGCTCTGCACTGAGGACAAGCTCGACGAGGCCACGGTCGAACTCATCGCGGAACCCGGCGACGAACGGCAAACTGATACCGGTGGCTGGATCACCGTAGCGACCATGCGGGGCGACGGCAGTTCCAAGGAAGCTCGCTCCACCACCGTCTCAATCAAACAACGAGACTTTGCGCCTATCCTGATTCAGGTTCGCGGTTTGACCGGTCAGGCTCGCACCGTTGCAGGCACTCCCAAAGGAGGCCAACCGTGAGGGGAGCAACGCCCGCACGAGCCGGGCTTTCCCTGATTGAAGTGCTTCTCGCGATGACGATCTTCTTCATCGCGATCGTGGCAATTTCCCGACTCGTGGACATGGGGACCGACCGCGAACTCGATGCCCGCATGCACGCAACCGGCGCCCGGCTCGCTCAGGCGAAACTTGCGGAAGTCGAGGCGGGAATCGAATCCGTCACTGCGACCAGCGGCGACTTCGGCGAAGGCGAACCTGGATGGACGTGGTCGATGACAGCAGAGCTGCAAGGGACGAACCTCTATCTGGTCAGCCTGACTGTGAGCCGCGACCTGAAGGGCAAGCCCTTCACCCTTAACCTGGCTCAGATGATCCTCGACCCAACCGTCAAGGGTGCCGCTGTCGAGGCAACCCGGCCTGATCCTTCCGGAGGGGGCCAATGAAACTGCGGTACGACCACCCGGCACGCCGCGGGTTTACGCTCCTCGAATTGCTCCTCGCCACCGTCATCGGCAGCATCATCTTGGCGGGGTTGTACCTCGTCATGAACATGACGGTGGTACAAACTCAGGCAAGCCGGGACTCTATCGACGCCGAGAGCACGTCTCGTGCGGTGTTCAACAAAATTGGCCTCGATTTGTCGTCCGTGCTCGGCCCCGTGCCACCCAAATCTGGTGGAACCCCTGCAAGCGGTTCGACCACGGGCGCCACCACATCCAGCACATCAGGAACGCCAACGGACTCCTCTGCTCCGACCGTTCCCGAAACAGACACATCAACCGAGACGACACCGACCGATGGTACTGAAGGCACGACACAGAACTTCCCGTTCCAGGTCGGAGTGTTGGGGACCAGCACACAGTTGACGATCTTCGCGAGCAGGGTGCCGAACATCCTCAGTACCCCCGGAGCGTTAGCTCAGTCGACCGATACCAACCAGCAACCGAGCGATCTCGTGCGGATTGACTACTGGAAGGGGACTGGCGGACTGTGCCGACAGGAGCGGCCATGGGTGACAGCGGATCAAACCGGTAACAGTTTTAGCTTCGACCTCTCAAACGAAACGACGGGCCTCATCGCAGATGATGTCACCGAGGTGTTGTTCGAGTACCACGATGGCACGAGTTGGGTTCAAACCTGGGAGGGCGGTTCTGGCACCATTCCAACGCCACCAGTTGCGGTGCGTGTGACACTCTCGTTCTCACTGACAAATGCAAAGGGTGGGAACCCGATAGTGAGGACAGTGTCCCAGACGATCGCCATTCGCACCGCACCGGGGAGCACGGTTCCCGAACTTGTCGATCCCGTGATGCCGGCCGAGACAACACCTGCCGAAGGCGAAATGACAACCGGAGGCGCGAAATGATGATGCGCCCTGCCCTCCGACTGCCGCCTTCAAACCGCCCTGGCTACGTCTTGATTGCGGTTCTGGTTGTGATCGTCGTGTTGAGCCTCGCCGCATACCGGTTCACGGACTCAATGAGTGCCGAACACCGGGCTGCGGTTCGCGTCTCCGACGTCGCCCAGGCGAGGGCAGCAGCGGTATCGGGTGTTCATTACGCGGCCTCGCTACTCGGCGATGCCGAAGCGGTCACGGTCTACCTGAACGGCAACCCCACCCTCGATAACCCAGGGATGTTCGGCGAGGTCGTTGTTCGGGCGGATCAGGCCAATCCGAGTAAGGTCGCGAGCTTCCGCATCGTTGCTGTGGCGACCACTGGCCCTGGTGCTTACGAACAACGTGCGGCACTCATCGACGAGGGCGGCAAGTTGAACATCAACGCGTTGATCGCTCAGGACAAGACCGGGCAGGTTCTTTACAACGCGCTGCTGAAGATCCCGGATATGACTCCGGATATCGCGGATGCCATCGTCGACTGGGTTGATGCCGACGACACTCCGCGCGCGAACGGGGCCGAAAGCGCGACGTATCAGTCGCTCACCAACCCCTACAAGTGCAAGAACGGCCCACTGAACTCGATCGACGAATTGCTCCTGGTCAAGGGTGTGACGCCGCAACTGCTGTACGGAACCGATCAGAACCAGAACGGCACCGGCGACGACGGCGGAGGTCAATCACTCTCGCGTGGCTGGTCCGACTTCCTCACGATCTACGGCCGTGAGTTGAGTATCAATTCCGCAGGCCAACTAAAGGTGTACATCAACGGCGACGACGTGAAGGCCATCTACACCGCGATGCAGAACTCGCAGATTGGTAGCGAACTCGCAACGTACATCATGGCGGTGAAGTTATTCGGGCCAACCCAGCTCGACGCGAACGGCAATCCGATCCAAAAAGGTAAGGGGAAAGGGGACAATCCCAAGGCAGTCACGCTCGCGTCGCTCGATCAACTCACCGCAGCGGTTGAGGCCAAACTCGCGAGTTCGACGAGCAGCGGCCGGGCAATCAACTCGGTTATCGATTTGGTAAACACCCGTGTCACGCTCCCCAGCAGCGGGAGCAGCAGTGGTGGCAAAGGCAAGGGAGAACCGCCACCTACAGTGGTCTTCAACTCGCCGCTGAACGACCCGAGCAGACTCAAAGAGTTGTTCCCTACCTTGCTTGACAAGATTGCGACGAAAGAGGCGGTGGAAATGGTACCCCGGCTCAACGTAAACAACGCCCCTCGCGAGGTACTTCTCGGGCTTCCTGGCCTGACGGACGCCGATGTGGACACAATCGTCGGGGCACGAGATGGGGTGCTCCCTGGAACTCCCGAGTTCTCGTCGGGAGCCTGGCTTGTTACCGCCGCAAATCTGACGCCCCCGAAATTCAAGGCAATCGAGAAATACGTGACGGGTTCCTCAATGGTGTACCGCGTGCAATCGGTTGGCTACCTCGCGGGTGGTGGACCTGTGGCCCGCGTCGAGGCGGTAATCGACAGCAACCTTGGGGCACCCCGAATCGTTTACTTTCGCGACCTTGGCGACCTCGACTCTCCGCGTGGCTTCCAGCCACCGAAACAGGGTCCGCAGTGAGTAGAACGATCTAAACGTCGTGATTACGAGCAATCGGAAGCCACGGGATAGACCCTGGCTTGCATACACTCCCCGGACGGACAAGCCGTGTCGAAGTTTATCACGATTGATCTGGATGCTCAGGGGATTTTCGTCGTCAGTGGGACGGCGCGAGTTGGCCACGCGAAGGTGGAGCAGGCACTCGCCTGGGTTGGTACAGAGGCCGAGGGTGGTCCACCGACCCTGAGGCTAGAAACTGCACGGCACATCGGTGAGCAACTTCGTGAGCGTTTGAAGGCTGCGGGAATAGCACAGGCACCCGTGATGGTGGGGGTTTCACGTGATCGAGTCGTTCTCAAAGAACTCCGCTACCCACAGGTCCCACCGACCGATGAACCAAGCATTGTCCGGTTCCAGGCGCTCAAGGAACTGTCTGACGCCCCCGAAGATGTGGTTCTCGATTACGTCCCACTCGCGGGCGAGTCTCCAACTGGTGAACAACGCAGCATTGCCGTGGTGATCCGGAAGGATCTCTATCGCTCGATTCAGCAAATGTGCGAAGTGGCGAACCTCCGCCTGATCGCAGTCACACCTCGCCCCTACGCCTTGGCGGCTGGCCTCACTCGGGCGTTCACGACATCTACTGTCCAGGCTCCGGATTCGAAAACGGATGCGGTCGGGCTGTTGACGATCGCCCCCGGCGGTGGTGAGTTCACTGTCACTTGCGCAGGCGAGGTTGTATTCACTCGCAGTGTCGCCGGCCCCGTGATGGCAAGCGAGGCAATGCTTCTTAACGAGGTCCGCCGCAACCTGACGATGTACGCCGGAGCACACCCCGGACACCCCGTTCAGGCTTTGTATATTGCGGAAGCTGATGGCACTTGGGCGGGACGTCTGCGAGCCGCTCTCGGCATCCCCGTCTACGATCACGACCCCCTTACTGGCGAAGTCCCAACAGTCTCCGAGGAACTTCGCGGGCGATTTGCCGGTGCCGCTGGGTTGCTCGCTGCCCGAACTGTGGGTGATCCACCGATCAACTTTGTGGAACCACGACAGCCAAAGCCAGAGGCGGACCCTGCAAGAAAGCAGATCCTCATCGCTGTCTTGGCTGCATTGGTCTTCTTCGGAGGGGGTGCGCTACTTGGATTCGTCGCGCTGAGTGCCGCCGACACAGAGGTGGAGTTGAAAACGAAACAACGAGACGACTCCAAGAAACAGTGGGAAACGCTCGAAGCTGAAGGAAAACGACTTGCAGCCGCGGAAGCCTGGAAGTCCCGCGGCGTCGTATGGCTCGATGAGCTTTACGATATGTCGGATCGGTTCCCCGTTGCGGGCGGGTTCCATGCGACGAGTTTCACCGGCAAAGCGTTGCCACCTGATCCCAAGACCGGCAAACAGGAAAGCCAGGCCGCAATTGAGGTCAAGGTTACGGCCAAGAATCCCGAACCGGTCAACCAACTGCTGGGGTTCCTCGAAGGAGATTCCGTTGATCCCGCACCCAAGAATCCCAAGGGGGCACCGAGGTTCTACGTCGGTGCCGACAAGACGATCGGTGGCCCGTCTCAGGGTGAAGCCGGTGCACGGGATTACACAGTTTTTGCGCGTGTGAACAATCGGCCAACCGACAAGTTTATCCGCACTGCATCGTTCCCCCCGCCCTCGCGGAAAGGCTACCCGCCGGCGACGGCTGGGAAGGAACCGTCGAAGGAGAAGGACAAAGATCGATCAGAGGTAAAAGAGTCCAAGGACGCACCAATGCCTCGGCCGAAAGAGTCCGACGGGAAAGAGTGAGCATCGCTCAATCGCACATAACCCGCCGACCGATCCTCGAAACAAGGCCCGACCCCGATGACTTCCCGCGAGCGTGCTTACGCCATACTTCTGATTGGGCTGATCGTCCTCGGCGGCGGGGCGTTGGTCGGCTATGTTCTCGTGTATTCCCCATTGCAAGACAAGTACGCTGCTGCGGAAAAACTCGAGGCCGAAGCGAACGGGTACGACGAGAAAGCAAACGCCGTCATGGCTGCACGTCTGAAGATCGCCGCTGTGAAGCGTCAAAGCCTGCCTCCGGACATCAACCAAGCGAAGGCGCAGTACAAGCTCTTGCTCGAACAACTCCTCCGCAATGCGAAACTCATCGATCACAAGATTCCGGACATGCGGGTACTCGACAATCGTGCTCCCGCAACACCGGAGTTAGTGTTACCCAACCCCAACGCAAATGCTTCTGGCAATGCAGCGTCTCCAACTGCCGGCTCTCCCCCGGGCGTCACAGCTCAGAGTTTGAAAAAACCAGCGTACACCCGGCTTGAGTTCAAGGTGGAAGTGAAGAAGGCGGACATCTGGCAAGTGGTCGATTTCCTCAAGACCTTCTACTCGGTCGACCTGCTACACCAGATTACTTTCATTAACATCGTTCGCGACAACAAGGTGACGGATCCGCGGAACGGGCTGGATCTACACCTCACCATCGAGGCAATCATCCTCGACAAAGCGGAGGCTCGAAAGTCTCTGCTACCACCTAACCCGACCCCAGCAGCGGTACTAGCAGCAAAGCCACGCGATTACTCGTTCATCGCCTGGAAGGACATGTTCTACGGCGTCCTGCCGCAACCCAGCGTCAACCCGCTGACACTCGGCCGGTTCGATAGTGTCACACTCGAAAGGGATGAAAAACCTGCTGAAGTTAAGGTCCGTCTCTCGGGTGATGGTGCGGCTGGTGCCAAGGTCGTCGCGACTGCATCAGGGTCGTTGCTGCCCGAGGGCGAGTTGAAGGTGGATCCCAAGACGCTCATTATCGCCATCCCTGGCGTTGGGACAGAGGACACGCCCGAGAGCGCAACATCGACCATCTCAGTCGTGGCTACCTCCCCCGAGGGCACGACCGCGAAAAGCTCATTTAAGGTGGCGATCGCGAAACCTCCCGTGGTGGAAACCCCAAAGCCCAGGATGGACATCGCCTCCACCATCAAGCTTGTGATCGTGTCAGGCCGTTCCGATGGCATGATGAAGGCCGTGATTTTCGACGCCGCCAATCCGTTCAAGTACGAGGTCACAGCAACAGGAAAGCAGGTCGAGGTGCTGCGATTCTGGCAGGCTACAGGAAAGACATGGAAGAAGGACCTCGATTACGAACAACCAACCGGTGTGCTGTCCTTCTCAGACGACTTCTCTGCCACGAAGCGGTCATTCAAGGTGATTGCGTTCGAGGACGATGCGGTGATTCTCTCGGAAAGCGGGAGACCCGATTTGGCCAAGACCGAGACTCCCAAGCGCGGAGGTGGCTCCCGCACAGGCAGCGGCACCGCCAAACAAGGCCCGGCAGAGCCGCTCGCTTTGGTCGCGAGCAACCTGGCAACCGCAATCCCGACACCCACTCTTTATCGCTGGACACTGGGGAAATCGCTCAACGAATTAACCAAACCGTCACCCACTGAGGCGGCCGCAATTTTGAAACGGATCGCGACCGGTGGGCCAATCTTGAATGTAACCGCTTCGAACGGGAAGTAACGCCCACAATGCAAACGGCCGACTCTCATTTGAGTCGGCCGTCTTCATTCGTAAGCAGCACTTTCACATCACTTCTTGCCACCCTTGTGAGCGTCGTGACAGGCTTTGCAAGAACTCGTGAAAGTCTTGACTGCAGCCCCGAACTCCTTGGCGTCTTTAGCTTCGGCAGCCTTGCTAATAGCTGCGGCCTGCTCGGCGTACTCCTTGGTCAACTTCGCCCAAGATTCGGCGTCACCCTTCGGGCACTTGTTCTTGGGCAGTGCCGCTGCGCACTCCACCAATTGCTTGGCGAACTTCTGGGCATCTTCCCACTTTTCGCCCTTCGCAGCCGCGACGCACTTGCCGCAGAAGCCTTCTTTCGACGAAACTGCTTTCATGATTTCTTTAGTGCTTGGCGACTTGTCGTCTGCCGCGTTGACCGCGAGGCAAACCGCCACCATTCCAAAACCTGCCAACATCGCTCCCAATTTCCGCACCATCTGCAAGCCTCTCATATAGCTATCGAAACAGTCGTCGGCCACTCTGACCAGACGCACCTGCGGACTATACCGCCCAACAGCATGGGCCGATACGAAAATTCGGATAATGCACTCCAATTCTCACCATAACTCATGCTCATATCCGGTTGCCGGTAGTCGAAAAGACACCTAACCTGTCATCGCCCTCTGTCACCTCATCCGGGCGGAAGCGACCGTGAACCCCAATCAACCGTTTACTGCTGCCTTGATCGTCTTGGCGATAGGTGGTGCGACTTTAATGGGTTGCGGGAAGCGGCCGAAACCAATCGTTGATACTGGCCTCCTCAAGGTCACGATAGCTACTCCGAAGGTGGACCGCGTCACACTCTTTACCGACCTCACCGGATCCGTGGTTGCTCCCGAATCCGTGCAAGTTCGGTCGCGGGTCAGCGGATTCATCAAGCAGGTGCTGTTCAAGGAAGGCGAGAGCGTCATCGGGCCAATCCGTTTGTTTGGGATCAACGCTTATGAAGGCGACCCGCTCTTTCAGATCGATCCCGTCACGTATGATGCCGACTTGAAGCAAGCTGTTGGGCAGATTGCCGTGTATCAAGCAAAGCTCGATCTGGCGCGTGCCAATGAGGACCGAGCAAAGGTGTCTTTCGACAAGGGCGTATCCAGCAAGCAGGAATACGACTCGAACGTTGCCCAGACAAAGGTAGCGAAAGCCGATCTGGATGCTGGTCAGGGTCCGGTGATCAAGGCAAAGCAGAACCTCATCTGGACTCTCGTGCGTGCCCCCATCACGGGCAGGACTGACAAGGCATACCTCACCAGAGGAAACGTCGTCACCGGTGGCGAAACACAGGGCACAGTTCTGACCACCATCGTTTCGATCGACCCAATGTATGTGTACTTCGACGTGGATGACCAGACGGTCGCGTTCTACCAAAGACTGTTCAATGATGGAAAGCTGAAGCCAGCGGATCGAGGTGGTCGCATCCAGGTGGACATCAAGTTGCTCGGCGACACAGAAGACAATCGATCAGGTTCCGATGAGTACACACGCCACGGCGCGATCGACTTCGCGAGCAACCAACTCAATCCGAACACGGGAACCCTCGCGGTCCGCGGGGTGTTTGAGAACACAGACCACATGCTCATCCCAAACCGGTATGTGCGGGGCCGCGTGCCCCTCGGGAAGCCACTCGAAGACGGACTCTTGATCCCGGATGGTGCGGTCGTTACCGAGCAAAGCAAGAAGTATGTGTACGTCGTTGGATCGGACAACAAGGTAATCGCCAAGCCGGTCACACTGGGGCCACTCAGCAATGGACTCAGACTCGTGCAGACAGGGTTAACACGAGACGATCGCGTCATCATCCGTGGCGTCCAACGAGTGCAACCTGGCGAGCCTGTGGATCCAGAACTGGGGACGATCGACTATCCCGCGAGGAAGCCGTAACGGCGGTCGCGATCGGGCCGTATCGAACAATCCCTGCAACACAATTCCCACCACTCACCCGGACAATCGATGTTTGCTCGGTTTTTCATCGACCGCCCGGTGTTCGCCTGGGTGATCTCGATCGTGATCGTGCTGGCAGGGCTGGCCGCCGCAGTCACACTGCCGATCGCGCAGTACCCGGACATTACTCCCCCTTCAGTCCAGGTCAGCGCTTCTTACCCTGGGGCGAGTGCGAAGGTCGTCGCGGAAACGGTTGCCGCACCCATCGAACAACAGGTGAACGGCGTGGAGCACATGCTCTACATGTCCAGCACCAGTGGCAACGATGGCTCCTACAACCTGACTGTTACCTTCGCGCTCGGCACCGACCTGAACATGGCGCAAGTGCTCGTTCAGAATCGCGTCAACCTCGCCACTGCTCAGTTACCCCCAGACGTTCAACGCCAGGGTTTGACGATCAAGAAGAAGTCCCCAAACATTCTCCTTGTCATCAGCCTGTACAGCCCGGATGGTAGCAAGAGCCAGCTTGATCTGAGCAACTACGCAACAATCCAGTTGAAGGATGAACTCGCTCGCCTCGACGGTGTCGGCGACGTGACGCTATTTGGCCAACAAGACTACAGCATGCGGATGTGGTTGATCCCAGACAAAATGAACTCGTTCAAGCTCACGACGACCGACGTGTTGAACGCAATTAAGGGCCAGAACATCCAGGTGGCCGCAGGGCAGATTGGCCAGGAACCCGCCCCATCGGGCCAGGCGCTTCAACTCACATTGTCCACTCAAGGGAGACTCCTCGACGCATCCCAGTTCGAGCAGATCGTCGTCAAGGCCGGTCAAGCCAACCAGGATGGAACGCTCGGGGCGGCTGTCCGCCTCAAGGAAGTGGCCCGGGTGGAACTCGGGGCGAAGAGTATGGACCAGCGTAACACCCTCGACGGAAAGCCCGCCGTTGGCCTGGCGATCTTCCAACTCCCTGGCTCGAACGCGCTCGACACCGCCGACCTGGTGAAGGCCAAGATGGACGACCTGGCCAAGCGGTTCCCGGACGGAATCAAGCACGCGGTTCGCTACGACACCACCCCGTTCATCAAGCAATCCGTTGAGGAGGTGTTCAACTCACTTCGTGATGCGATCATCCTCGTGGCCATCGTCGTCTTGCTCTTCTTGCAAGACTGGCGAGCGGTGATCCTACCGATGATCGACGTCCCCGTCGCACTGACTGGCACGTTCGCGGTAATGGCCGTCGCAGGCTTCAGCTTGAACAACCTCACAATGTTCGGCTTGGTCCTGGCGATCGGCATCGTCGTGGACGACGCCATTGTTGTGCTGGAAAACATCGAGACTTGGATCGCGAGGGGGTACGACCCTCGCAGTGCGACCATCAAGGCGATGGACGAGGTGACCAGCCCGATCATCGCCATCACACTCGTGCTCAGTTCGGTATTCCTGCCAAGCGCACTCCTACCTGGAATCACGGGTGAATTCTTCCGGCAGTTTGCACTCACGATCGCGGCTGCGATGATAATCTCGGCCGTGAACGCTATGACCATGACTCCCGCCCGTGCAGTAGCAATCTTTGCGGCCCGTGGGAAGGTCGCCGCCGCACAGGGTGGTCACGGTCATGGGACCGAAGCGTTACCGTGGTGGGGCATCTGCGCGTTGCTGGGTTGGTTGACAATGTCGCTGCTCAACCATTTCTTCGGGCACCCCGAGAGCTGGAGCGGGTACGCACTTCAGACCGCATACTTCATACCGGGAGTCGTGGCTGGGTGGTTCACAGCAGTGAAGATCAACACGGCACTGGCGTGGTGCTTCAAGTGGTTCAACAAGGGGTTTGATGTCATCACCCGCGGCTATGGCCGGCTCATTTCGGGCTTCCTGCGAGTTACCGTCATCGTGGTCATTGTCTACAGTGGTTTGGTTGCTCTGACATTCCTCGGTCTCACCAGAACCCCCATCGGTTTCGTGCCGTTCCAGGACAAGGGGTATCTGGTTGTGAACATCCAGTTGCCCGACGCGGCTTCTCTTCAACGCAGCGCAGAAGTTATGGCAACCGTGGACAAGATCTGCCGAGAAGAAAACGGCGTCGATCACACAATTGGCATCGGCGGATACTCATTACTGCTCGGGGCAAACGGATCAAACTACGCAAGCATCTTCGTGATCCTCAAGGATTTCGACATCCGCAAAGACGACCCAGAGCAGAATGGCTTCGCCATCTTGTTCCGGCTCCAGGCGAAACTCCGCCGCGAGATCCAAGATGCGGTCGTGATGGTGCTTCCTGCCCCACCGGTTGATGGGCTGGGGTCAGCAGGTGGATTCAAACTGGTCGTACAGGACCGCGGCGATGTGGGGTACAGCGAGCTCGAGAAGTTCGCAACAGAGGTCGCCAAGAAAGCCCAACACTCTCCGGGAGTAACGAACGCATCCACACAGTTTCGATCGGCTGTGCCACAGCTTTACGCCGATATCGACCGCACTCGTTGTCTCCAGATGGGCGTCGCGGTCTCCGATGTGTTCGACGCTCTGCAAGCGTATCTCGGTGGAGCATACGTGAACGACTTCAACTTCTCCGGTCGTACCTGGCAGGTGAAGATCCAGGCAGATGCCCCATTCCGGGCCAATGCCGAGTACGTTCGCAACCTGCGAGTGAAGAACGCCAAAGGCGAGATGGTGCCTCTGGGTTCCGTGATGACGATCAATGACTCCTCAGGGCCTGGGTTCGTGCAGCGCTACAACATGTACCCTTCGGCAGCGATCAACGGGAGCCTCGCGGCCGGGACGAGCAGCGGGGATGGGATACGCATCATTAACACCGTGGTGAAGGAAACACTGCCGAAGCAGATGACTGCAGAGTGGACGGAATTGTTCTTCCTTCAGCTTCTCGAAGGCAATGCGGCTGTCTGGGCATTCATTGGGGCCGTTGTACTCGTCTACCTCGTCCTTGCGGCAATGTACGAGAGTTGGGCGATGCCTGCGGCGATCATCCTTGTGATGCCGATGTGCTTGCTGTCGGCAATCGCTGGGGTACGGGCAGTGGGGATCGATATCAACATCTTTGTGCAGATCGGTTTCGTCGTGTTGGTCGGACTCGCAGCCAAGAACGCCATCCTCATTGTCGAGTTCGTGAAGCAGAAGCGTGCAACCGGAGTGAAGTTGCGTGAGGCTGTTATTGAGGCCAGTGTTGCCCGGTTACGGCCGATCGTCATGACGAGCCTGGCGTTCATCCTTGGAGTGGTGCCGTTGGTACTTGCAAGCGGGGCAGGAGCTGAGATGCGTGCAACGCTCGGCATCGCGGTATTCTGCGGGATGATCGGTGTCACGATCTTCGGAGTGTTGCTCACCCCTGTGTTTGCCTACGTCATTGGGAAACTCTCACCGGACACAATTCCACAGCAACCGACGCCTTCAGACAGTGGCCACGAGTGACAGAGTGATACACACACTCTGCTCACGACGAAGGGATCGGTGTAAGCGTGGCCTGAGTCAGATCTCGCTCACCACCCCCGTACTGGCACCGAACGATTTCGCTTCGACCCCCATCTGGTGGAGCATTCGCACATACAGGTTCGAGAGCAGCGCGTTGTTCTTCCGGTCGAACGCGAGGTGCCCCTTGTGTTTGAATCCGCCGCCCGCGAGTAGGATCGGCAGGTTCGTGTTGTCGTGCGACGACGAGTTGCCCAGGTTACTTGCATAGAAGATCGCAGTGCGATCAAGTAACGTCTGCTCGCCGTCGACGCTCTTCTTCATCTTGTCGAGAAACTCGCCGAGCACCTTCAGTTCGGCCTCTTCGATCAGTGCCAACTGTTCGAGCTTGGTGGGTTCCTGCCCGTGGTGCGAGGCGTCGTGGTGGGGGAGCGTGACCCCGTCGATCTCGGGGCGTTCTTGCGAACCGAGGTGGAGTGAAATCACCCGCGTCGAATCGGTCTTGAGTGCAAGTTGCACGAGGTCGAACCATTGCCGGCTCCGCTGAAGGAGTTGCGGACCACCGAAATCCTGCACGGGTGCTGCAACCTTCACCTCAGGCTTAGGGGTTTTGCCCCATTTCTCGTCTTGCTGGAGTCGGAGTTCCGCCTCACGGACCGACGACAGATACAGATCGAGCCGCACACGGTCGGTGTCGCTGAGGTTCTTGTTCAGCGTCTTCACCTGCTCACGCACATCATCAAGTATGCTCTGCCCGTCGCGAATGCGGCGCATCTCACGGGCTTCTTCATCCGGCGTTCCCCGGATGAACAGTTGCTTGAACACCTGAGTCGCGCGTGATTGCGAAGGGATACGCACCCCGCGACGGTTCCAGGACGCATCTCCACCGCCGAGCACCAGGGACGCGTAGCGCGTTTGGCCGCCGAGGTGGGACGCGACTTCCTGGTCCAGCGAGATGCCGTTGCGGATTTCGTTAGGGCGGATGTTGTCCGGGTGCACGCCCGTCATCAAGCCGACTTCCGCGAAGTGGCCGGCCGGATACCGGTGCGACATCCCCGAGAACACCGTGAACTGATCGCGGAATGGTTGCAGGATCTTGAGGTAACGGCTTGGTTCGTAGTCCTTGCCGGCCTTCTCGGGGAAGAAGAAGGGGGTGTACAAGCCCAGAGGCCGACCCACCAGCACCATCCGCGGAGGTTGTGCGAGAACCTTTTTCGCTTCCGCGGCGCTCGCGGGCACCATCGCATCGAGGAACGGTAGCCCGATCGCCACGCCGGTGGAGCGAAGGAGTGTTCGTCTGTCGAGTCGCTTGAATGGCATGGCAATCTCCGATTAAATCTACGTTCGGTTAAGCGTGTTGTTCGACTCGAACACCCGTCGGGTATTGTTCACATGTATACTGTGCAACGATTCGCCAAAGTCAAACGAAGTTCTTGCTCGTTTTCTTCCCCAGTGCTTACCGCTCAGAGTCATTTGTTCAGAAACACGCGGCTTTGCACGACCTCGTGAACCAGGGTGCGGAAGCCGTAATTTTTGCCGCGGAGTGTGGTGACGATCTGTTCCACAACTTCGCGGTCGGCGAACTGAATGTCGGCCCCCGTGGAGTAGACCAGCAGCTTTTCCGTGAGGTTGCGGGCAAGTTGGTCCTTGTCTGCGAGCAAGAGCTTTTTGTAATCGTCGATGTTCTGGAACTTCCGGCCGTCGTGCGTCTCGCCGCCATTCTCGACGTCCGGCCCGCGGAAGAAAGCACGCCCCGTGTAGCCCGGCAGGTTGACGATCCCCTTGGGGGTTCGCGTGGCGGCGCGATAGAAGTCACGCCAGCCACCGATGGGGTCGAAGTTCTCGAGCGCGAATCCCGGCGGGTCGATGTGGACGTGGCACGAGGCACACGCGGCAATGTTGCGGTGCTTGTCGAGTTGCTGGCGGATCGTGGTCGCGCCGCGGATGTCCGGCTCAATGCTGGGGATATCAGGCGGTGGCGCTGCCGGTGGCTTGCCAATGATTCGTTCCAACACCCACTTCCCACGGAGAACGGGCGACGTACGGGTGCCGTCCGCGGTCACTTTTAGGACGCTGGCATGGGTCATCACCCCGCCGCGATGGCTTCCGGCGGGCAACTGGACCTTGCGGAAGTCGTTGCCGACCACGCCCGGGATGCCGTAGTGTTTCGCGAGCCGTTCGTTGAGCATACTCCAGTTGGAATCGACGAATTCGACCAAGCTCAGGTCGTTGTTCAGCACTTCCTCGAAGAAGTGCTGCGTCTCGCGTGGCATCGCCCAGAGTAGCGTCCCGTCGAAGTCGCCGTAGAGGTGCGGGTCGGGGATGGTGGCGTCGATCTTTCGCAGTTCGAGCCACTGACCCACGAAGTTCTCGGTGAACCGTTTCGATTTCGGCGACGTGAGCATTCTCTCAACCTGCGCTCGCAGGACTGCGGGCTTGGCCAGCTCTCCCTTCTTCGCCAGCTCGAGCAACTCCGCGTCAGGGAGTGTGGACCACAGGAAATACGAGAGCCGCGACGCGAGTGCGTAGTCGTCCAGTTTCGGTGAAGTCAGATCGTTCTTCACCGCCCCCGCCATTCCCCCCGGCTCGATGATGAGCAAGAAGTGCGGCGACGACAGGATCGCCTTGTAGCCGTAGGTCATGGCATCGAGGAACGTGTACCCCTTGTCGAGTTTCTCGTGAACGCGGGTGACGTAGTGCTTCTGCAACTCCTCACTCACCGGGCGGCGGAATGCACGCGGGAGGAAGGCGCGGATGAGTCGCTCGGCGTCTTCCTTTGGCTTGGCGGAAGCGGGAACGAGCGGGTCCGCATTCCAGGCGAACTCGGAACGGACCACGGGAATCTTTGGTGGAGCCTTTCCCTCGGCCTCCGCCTTCGCAACTGAGCGCGGTTTTAGTGGCACGTCGGCAAACAGGGTCTCGTAGCTTTTGGGCGGCCACACGCCAATTGGCCCTTCGATCCTGATCCAGTCCACGATGAGGCCGGGGCCGGTGTACTCCTCGATTGGCTTCTTGAAGGCGCGAATGTCCCAGTGGGCGAGCAGGTTCACGACGAACGCTTGCCGCCGTTCAAGGTCGATCTCCACCTCCACGACCGTCGGCTTCCCCGGTGCGATATCACGCATCTCGCGCAACACGGGATCTTCGCGACCACCATCGACTGTGAGAAATGCCGCAGGAACGGCTTTGTTCTCGGCCCCCACGGCGGCGATTGAGATCTGCACCTTGTAGCGACCTGCGGTCGGAACTGGGGCACTGCTGCAGAGCCCGTAGCGCGGCAACTTGCTGAAAAAGACCAGCGAGTCGCCTTTCAGCATGCAACTGCGGGTCAGCGTTTGCCTGAAGTTCCCGCCCTTCTCCGACATCTCTTTGCCCGTTCGCATGTCGGAAAACGGAATGGGTGGGTGCGGTGGAACGACGTACGCAACCGCCTTCTCCGCGGCTTCCTGATACAGCAGTTGATGCGTCGCCGACACGTCGAGCACGGCCGCGACGTTATCGAACCCCGCGACGGAGTTGTCCTCGGGCAGCATCTCCTTCAGCTTCACTCCCGTGCCCAGCAGATCGCGGATCGTGTTCTCGTACTCCGTTCCATTGAGCCTGCGAAGAACTACTCGGCCTTGTTTCTGCTGGCGATCTAAAGAAGCCGTGTGCAGTTCCTTGTTCAGCCAACTGGCCGCTGCCTGGAGTTCGTCCTTTGCCGGCCGCTCACGCTTTTTCGGCGGCATCTCGCCGCTCACAAGTTTGTCATACACACCGGCCCAAACTGCCAGCGTGCGTTCGTCGCGGAGGTTGGGTTGCAGGTTGTCGAGCCGAAGCTTCGCCTTCTGCACCTCCGGGCCGTGGCAATCGACGCAGTGCTCAACGATCAGGGGCATCACCTTGGCCTTGAACGAGGCCGACAAATCCTGACCCAGGGCGATTGGCGTCTGAAACAGGAAGAAACCTGCGAGCACGAGCGAGGATGTGATTCTTGTCATTATGAGTCGAGTTGTTGCGGGAAAACATAATTGCAAGTGGCTGGTGTTGTCTCATCCCACAGGTACGCAGCAGATTGGTAACAGCCCCCCACCGGAACCAACTTTACCCTTACCCTCAACCCAATGTCGATGATTTTCCAGCCCGATTGACTTCATCTGAATGAAGTCTACCACCCAAGCGCCGTGGCCATATCGTACATCAAGAGCCGATGTTCACCGCGACGATGGCTACATGAAAGCAAGGTCATGTTTGGGAACACGGGTTCTTCGCCTGATCGAAGGTGAACGACGAACATCAAAGAGGTCTGACGACTCATGAGCATACTCCCCTGGCTGTTCGCGGTTGCTGGGCTGGCCGCAGCATTTGCGTGGGGCGGCCCCGCAGCTCTGCTGATCGCTGCCCTGCTCTCGATCATGGAAGTGTCGCTCTCCTTCGACAACGCCGTGGTGAACGCCACGGTGCTTCGTCGGATGGACCCGGTCTGGCAGCGACGGTTCCTCACCTGGGGCATCCTCATCGCGGTGTTCGGTATGCGATTGATCTTCCCCGTCGTGATTGTTGCTGTCGCGGCAGGACTTGGGTTGCTCGAAGTGGCCATGATGGCGGTGAACGACCCCGTCGCTTATGGGGAACACCTCAAGGCCGCACACATCGGGATCGCGGCCTTCGGCGGGATGTTTTTGCTCATGGTCTTCCTGCACTTCGTCTGCGATGAAGGGAAGGATGTCCACTGGATCTATGCGATCGAACGGCGATTGGTGAAGGCCGGGCGTCTGGAAGCAGTTGAGGTCGCGGTAGCCCTGTTGGTGTTGCTCGTCGCCCAGACGTTCCTCCCCGATGCGGATCGCCTCACAGCAATGGTTGCCGGTGTCGCGGGGGTCGCCTGCTTCGTTGCGGTGAAGGGGTTCGCTGGCCTTGCTGGAGAAGCCGACGCGGCCGGGATCGCAGCACGATCGGGTGCGGCGGGTTTCATCTACCTCGAAGTGCTCGACGCCAGCTTCTCGCTCGACGGTGTGATCGGGGCATTCGCCATGACGACGGACATCGTGATTATCATGATTGGTCTGGCGATCGGGGCAATGTTTGTTCGTACCCTGACCGTTCACCTGGTCCGCAAAGGCACTCTCGATGAGTTCGTCTTCCTCGAGCACGGGGCACACTGGGGCATCGGCGCACTCGGGATCATCATGCTGGTCGGGATGCGGGTCCACGTGCCAGAAATGGTGACCGGACTGGTCGGTGTCTCGCTGATCGGCCTGTCGCTTTTCTCGTCGATCATGCACCGGAGGAAGCGTGCGGAGTCATGAACTGATGCCGTTGGGGCTTGTTACCAGGACAAGCCCCTTCACACGCGGGCCGCATCTGCTACAAAACATGTTCACTTTTGCATCCTCGGAGTCGTGTAATGGCGAAGCAGAATCTCTCACGGGCCGCGAAAAAGCATCTCCTCGCAGACTCACAACCAACGAAAAAGCAAGCCCCGAAAGTCGTTCCACCAACGGCAAAGGCCGCCCCAGCTCCCGCGAAAGTTGTTGCTCCACCCCCGCCTCCGCCTGCACCGGTCGTTCCAGAACCGGTCGCTCCGCCAGTTGTTGAAGTTCCCGCTGAAAAGCCGAAACGGCCTCGATTCGTTCGCGAAAAAGTGGAAAAGAAGCCGCAGCCCAAGCCAGCGGCTCCGCTTCCCCCGCGAAGCAAAAAGATCGTCGCGAAATTGATGTCGAAGAACCTGGCTATCCCGCCTGAACCCGGCCGACTCGGGCAGCAGAAGCCGTAAGGTGTCAGACTCAGAGAGCGGTTGAAAGTGTCGAGTACGTCTGGAACCGCTTGCTTGAAGCGGTTCCAAAAGCTCTGCCGTTTACTTCTTCTCGCCACTGGCGGGGATCAGTTTCAGTTCACCCAACCACGCCAGCGATTGCTCCTGCCAGGCGTCCCACATCGGTCCCTTGTAGCCATTCAGTCCGTGGCCACCGGAGGCCAGTTCCAGATACTTCGACGGCACCTTCTTTGCTTGGAGGGCGTCGTAGAAACCCTTGCTGTTTTCCGGCACGACCACACGATCATCCTTCGCATGAGCCAGGAACGTGGGCGGCGTCTTCGCTGTCACTTGTTTCTCGTTCGAGAACAGTACCACCAGTTTCTCATCGGGTTTGCTGCCGAGGAGATTGTTCCGCGAACCCCCGTGTGTCTTCTCGCCCATCGTAACAACGGGGTAGACCAAGATCGTGAAATCGGGCCGACAGCTCAGCTTCTCGATGGGATCATCGGACTTGGCGTCGCCCTCGTCGAAGTGCGTCCCTGCGGTTGAGGCGAGGTGACCACCCGCAGAGAAGCCAATGATCCCAACCTTCGCGGGATCGACTCCCCACGCCTTGGCGTTCGAGCGAACCGTGCGAATGGCTTGCTGAGCATCGAGCAGCGGCACGAACGGCCTTCCCTTCGGCAAGCGGTACTCCAGCACCACTCCGGTAATGCCGTGGCGATTCAGCCACGTCGCGATGCCGTGCCCCTCTGCCCCGGTTACCAGACCGCCGTAGCCGCCTCCGGGTGTGATGACGGCTGCCGTTCCGTTGGGCTTCTCAGGCCTGTGGACCGTGATCCAGGTCTCCGCTTTCTCAAACTTGCCCTCACCCACAGGAGCATTACCGTTCCAGAGCTTTATCCGCTCGGGTTCGGTCTTCGCTTGCGCTTTGGCGCTCTGCCCCGTAGCAAGCGTGAGAACAAACACTGGCGCCAGCAGCAAGAGCCGGAGATTTCGCATGGTTCACTCCAAACCGGGTCGGATACTGGGGACCATGATACGGGATCACACTAGCGTGAACGCCAACGGGAATCGATTCCTTCCGATGTAGTCAGGAACTTCAACATCACTGGCGTGTTTGAGAAAATGTGACCGACCCGACGGAACGGGGGTAATGTAGAGGTCACCACCAATCTCTCCCGTGGAGGCCGATTGTGGCCGTCCCGAAAGCTAGTTGCCCCAATTGCAACGCCAAACTTGGTTCCCGCAAGGGGTTTGTCGTAGGCCAGTCGATCCGCTGCCCGAGGTGCAAGACGAAGTTCGCTGTCGAAGTCGCTCCACAACCAGTCGCCGCGATTCGCCCAAGCAACTTGGTACATCCGACCGCGGGAGAACAACCTGCTCCGGCCCAAATTGCGCCCTTATCATTGGACGACGCAGAGCAACTATCGCTAGCACCGAAGCGTAGCCGGGTTCGGTATGTGCTGGCGGGGTTCATGGTCGCACTCGTTGTCTGGCTTGGGTTCGTGACCACAACAAAAAAAACCAGTGCGGTCCCGGAATCGACTGCCGACGAAACGCACGCACGCCAGACACCGAAAGAGGAACTGCCGCCTCCCGAACCGCCACCGCCAGAAGAGTTGGACCGACCAATCGGGCTGGAAGACGTGCCACCTCACACGGGGCCGTTCCCACGACGTCTGCTCTTCGTCTCTGCAAGCAAGTATCACTACATGAATCCGCTCACCACCGGTCCACTTGGAGGGCAGGACCGCACTCGTTCCGCAGCCCTGACACTCGCTGCGAACTGGAAGATTCCGATCGACAAGGGCCATGACCAGGTGTTCGTGCTCTCGGACACAGCACCGCCGCCCGAAGGTCGGCCGCTCACGCGAGAGGTTATCAAGAACACCTACGAGCGTTTCTTCGACACGAGCCGGGGACAGGATCACGTCGTGGTCTACTTCGGTGGGCATGCGGTCGAAGTGGGTGGAAAGGCATACTTCGCGCCTGTCGATGGCGAACACGACGACCCCGGTACACTCATCGCGGTGGATGAGATCTACTCGCGATTGCGGACGTGCAAGGCAAGTCAGAAGGTCATCATCTGGGATGTCTGTCGGCTGAACACGCAGCGTGGACGTATCCGGCCGGGAAGTGAGTCGATGTCGGCAGCGCTGGCCGCAGCACTCACAGCGGCTCCTCCCGATGTGGAAGTGATGACGACATGCCAGCCAGGCGAGAATGCCGTGGAAGTATTCAACGCACCATCCGAGGGAGGCGCGACGTTTTCAGGCAGCCTCTTCCTCGAAGCCTTCCGGCTGACCGGCGAGATACCGACCAAACCGCGGAGAAACCCGCACCCTACCGATCCAATCCTCACCGCGACATGGGCCTTCGTGGTCACACGACGCGCCGGAGAACTGGCTGGTCCCGCAGGGGGTTCAGCGCAAACGGTGAAGGTCATGGGCAAACGCCGACCCGGACCGTTTCCGTTCGACCCCGCAGAACCTCCGCCCAAGCGATTCGACCTACCCGAACCGGCGAAGAAGGCTCCAGTACCTATGCCGACCGGTGAGGTCGATGCGTTGATTCGAGAGTTCTCAGTCCCGCCGCTGAAACTCTTCGGGGTGGACACGCCGCTGCCTGAGTTTCCAGACCGCCCCGGGTCACTCAAAGACTACAAAGCAGACATCCCAGTCGACGATATCCTTAAAAACAAGGAAAAGTACAAGGCTCGCGTGGCAGTGATCGAGGCGATCAACGACGTGCGGGCATTGTGGAAAGTGTCGCCAAAAGGTAGCCTGCGGGTGCGAGAATCGTTCCTGGGAGAAGTCACCAACAACCTCAAGCGTGATATCAAGAACGACCAGAACACCTGGGCGGTTGGTGTCGCAACGCTCGAATTCCACAACGACCGGCTCGACTCGCTACTCAAGGAACGCGATGCACAGCCGAAGCGCTGGCAAGCGCATTTCGACTATACGCGGGCCGTGGTGAAATCGCGACTGGCTTACCTGAACGAGTACAACCTAATGCTCGGGAACGTGTTAACCGAAACGCTCCCGGCGAGGAACCCAAAGACCCGGGAAGACGGTTACCGACTCGTCACGACCGAGACAGCGAGGATGAAGAGCAAGAAGGACGTGAAGCAACTTGCAACCGAGGCGAACGACCTGTTTGAGCGGATCGCATTGGAGCGGAAGGGTACGCCCTGGGCCGATCAGGCACGTCGCGATCGACTCGTCCCGCTAGGCATGGCCTGGCAAGCATACGCTTCCAAACCCGTCCCATGACCGTGTCTTTTCCGTGTGGCGGAAGTTAGAACTCGAGAGAGCAGCACCCATCGGTCGGTTGCTGCTCGCCTCCGTGACCCTGCGCAATACCCACCAATCGGGGAGATCAAATGGATCAGCCATCGCCCGAAGGTTCCGTCACAGTCATGATCGGACGGCTCAAGGCTGGCGATCCTGAGGCGGCGAAACCGCTCTGGGATGGGTACTTTCGCCGGCTAGTCTCACTCGCACGTGGTCGTCTACGTTCAACTTCCCGCGTTGCGGCCGACGAGGAAGATGTTGCGCTTTCCGCATTCAACAGCTTCTGTCAGGGTGTTACAGAGGGTCGCTTCCCTCGTCTCGATGACCGCGACGACCTCTGGCAAGTTCTATTCGTACTCACCACTCGGAAGGCTATCGGGCAGGTTCGGCACGAGACGCGAGACAAACGCGACAACCGGCGAGCACTCCACGCTTCCGTGGCCGGCGCTGGAATCGATTCAGATGTGAATCTGCTGGATGGCCAAGCCAGCCCGGAACCTTCACCGGAATTCGCCGCCGAAGTTGCCGAGGAGTGCTCTCGGTTGCTTGCCATGCTCGGTGATGGCCAACTCCGGCAGTTGGCCATCTGGAAGATGGAGGGATTTACGAATGCTGAGATCGCCGTGAAGATCGACAAATCCGTTCCCACCGTGGAACGGAAACTCGCCGCAATCCGAGTCATCTGGGAACTGGAGTGATCTATCGTTGGGTAATGCCGAGGACACACCTCGACTCTCGCACGGCACCGGGTGACATCAAGATGTTGGCGGCGGCGATCGTTGCCCGGTGTGAAGCCGAAGCAGGTCGCGGATCTCAGTCAGTAGTTCCTGGTCCTTGCTGAGGGGTATCGCGACGGGTTCTTCTTGTTTCGTTCGCATCATCCAACCGAGAAACTTCTTCAGGAAGATGAACAGCGCAAGAGCGACGACCAAGAAATTGATTACCTCACCAATGAACAGCCCGTACGGTATTTCACTGTCGCCAACTTTGAGCTTCCAACCCAGGTAGCCCTTCTCACCGGGAAGCAGTGCTCCGATAATCGGCATGATTACATGCTTGACCAAGGAGTCGATGATCTTTCCAAACGCACCGCCAATGATGACCCCAATCGCGAGGTCGATTACGTTTCCTTTGAGTGCAAATGCCTTGAATTCATCAAAGAGGGAAAACGCCTTCTTTGAGGCAATCGTAGCGGCATCCTTGAGTTCGGTTGGCATCTCTTGGGTACTCTTGGGTTCGAATTTTGTGGTCGACTTACTGGGAAACCGAGGGATACCGACGGCTACGGTTATCCTCCATTCAAGCGGTGTGTCTGTTCCGCTCACTCGTGACTGCAACGCACACACAACTGCGCCGTAAGTGGAACTACTCATTCCGATCTCAATGACGGCCTCACTGAATGGCATGCGTTCGTCGCCAAGTTGATGCAAACTATCTGTTTCCAATCGAATCCGGTGGGTAAGGTCCACGCGGCATCATCGTTGCATTCTAACCTGGCACCGAACCACATCGAACCGAACTGGGAGCGACTATGTCGAGGCACTTGTTTGCACTGCTCATCGCACTGCCCAGTCTGCTGATCACAGCGCCGGTCGTAAACGCTGCGGAGTCGCCCACCTGGAACTGGTACGAGGTGAAAGACGGTAAGGTGCAAATCCACCTTCACGTCTTTTGGTCGAGGACTTGCCCACATTGCATCAAGGCACATGCATTCCTCAGCGGTCTTCAGACACGGCACGACTGGCTCAAGGTCTTCACTTACGAGACGTCAGGTAACCCCGCGAACATGGACCTCTACCGCCAGATGGCAGCGAGCATCGGCAGGCAGGCCGGACAAGTTCCCGCATTCTTCTACTGCAAGCAACTGGATATGGGGTTCGTCAGCGACGACACGACCGGAAGCCGCTTGGAACGAATGCTGATCTATTATCGAGATGCCATCCAAAAACAGGTCGATGACCGGCGACCGAAGACACCGCCCGTGACGGCGACTCCCTTATTCCTCGTCACACCACCGGAAGCACCACTCGACTTCGATCTCGAGATCCCCCCTCCCCCACCAGAAGCTCAAACCGTCGAGGTTCCGTGGTGGGGACAAGTCAAGGCCGATGAGGTTTCTCTCCCCAGTCTGACGCTCGTCCTCGGGGGTCTGGATTCGTTCAACCCATGTGCATTCTTCGTACTGATGATCCTCCTGGGGTTGATGCTCCATACGGGAAGCAAGTGGAAGATGCTCCTCGTTGGCAGCGTGTTCGTGTTCGTATCCGGGCTCGTCTATTTTCTGTTCATGGCGGCATGGCTCAACCTTTTCTTCCTGATTGGCCATCTCCGGGTGATTACCCTCGCAGCGGGAATCGTTGCGGTCCTGGCAGCGATCATCAACATCAAGGATTACTTCTGGTTCAAGCAAGGGGTCACGCTTTCAATCAGCGACTCAGCACGGTCAAGGTTGATCGGCAAAATCACAGCCCTCAAGAGTCGGAGTGGGTTTCTGCCCATCGTGGTAGGAACGGCGGGCCTGGCCTTTGCAGCCAACCTCTACGAGTTGCTTTGTACTTCTGGATTCCCGCTTGTGTACACGCGCGTGCTCACTCTGCGTGAGTTGCCCCCAGCGGAGTACTACGGGTATTTGGCACTGTACAACGTGGTCTATGTCACCCCACTTTTCCTGATCGTGGTGGGGTTCTCACTCACTCTCTCCTCGCACAAACTGACGGAGTACCAGGGGCGGGTGCTGAAGCTAATCTCTGGCCTCATGATGCTCGCCTTGGGGGTGATACTCGTTCTCGATCCCGGTTTCCTGAACAACCTCCTCGGTGCTGCCGTAACCCTTGCCGCATCTGTGGGGGGCGCAGCGATAATCGTTCTGGTTCACCAGAAAGTGCTGAGGCATCGTAAGTCTGCGTCCGCAGATCCCACCATGCATTCACTTGGTGAATAACTGACTGTTCGTTGATTGTGAGCTTTTCAGGTCTTCATGGGATCAGTCTGAAGAACTGGTTTGCGGATTGAGGAAAACACTTTGCGATACCGGGATGCTGGAGAGTAGACTTTTCGCAAGACGACGGAGATCGTCAATTCTCTCCTCCATCGCTGGATAATCACATGACTCGCTGGCAACTTGCCGCTGTGTTGAGTGTGGGGTGTATCGCCTCACCATGCCTTGCCGCAGAACCGTTGCCAGCGGCACCACCTCCTGCCCTCGGCAAGACCGCGGCCAACGTCGCCTACGGCACACATCCCCGACAAGTACTCGACTTCTGGCAAGCGTCGTCGGATCAACCCACGCCTGTTGTCATGCTGATCCACGGTGGGGGCTGGGTAAACGGCGACAAGAGCGGTTACCGTGGAAGCGTGAAGCAGTACCTCGACGCGGGCGTTTCCGTCGTCGCGATCAACTACCGGATGGTGACGGAGGCCGACCAGAAGGGGATTCAACCGCCCGTGAAGTGGCCGCTCGAAGATGCAGCACGAGCCATCCAGTTCGTGCGATCAAAAGCGAAGGAGTGGAACATCGATAAGCCTCGGATCGGGGCAACCGGCGGTTCAGCGGGCGGGTGTTCGTCGCTCTGGCTCGCATTTCACGACGACCTCGCTGACCCGAAGAGTTCCGATCCCGTGGCACGCGAATCAACCCGGTTGTACTGCGTCGCGGTCACGGGTGCTCAAACCACCCTCGACCCGAAGGTACTGCGAGAGTGGATGCCAAACGCACGTTATGGCGGGCATGCCTTTGGAGTTCGCACGACCTCAAACCGTGACGGTGCGTTTCAATCGTTCTTCGAGCAGCGCGAGAAACTACTGCCGTGGATTCAGGAGTATTCACCCATCAGCCATGTGTCGTCGGATGACCCGCCGGTGTTCCTTGAGTACCCGAGTCAGAAGAAACCGCCCGTGAAGGGTGAACCACAGGACGATCCCACCCACTCCGCGTTGCTCGGAATGATCCTTGTCGAGAAACTTAAGGCGACAAAAGTTGACCATGTGCTCGTGTACCCCGGACAGGGGCACGAGAAGTACAAGGTCTCCGCCGACTTCCTGATTACTCGATTGAAGGCGAAATCCGAGAAGTGACATCAGCAACTGGGCGCAGTGGAACTGCACCCAGTTCCCGTGGGTGTGAAAGCAATCCTATCACTGTGACTCTTTCAACCTCGGTGCCGTCATGCTACTGACCTGGATCACCGTGTTGTGTGTGCTGCCATTCGAGCAACCGAAGGCAGAGGCAATGCAGTTGGTGTTCCGCAACGTGACGATTCACGACGGATCCGGAAAGCCGCCCGTGAAGGGTGATGTCCATGTCAACGGTTCCAGGATCCAGGCCGTTGGAAAGGTCGGGAAGATCGCGGGAGCCACGGAGGTTGACGCGACGGGGTTCATCATCTGTCCGGGGTTCATCGACTTGCACACGCACTGCGACCCAGGCATCGCCAGCAAGTCGGGCCGGGCGAACATGAACTACATCACGCAGGGTTGCACGACGGTCATCACGGGAAACTGCGGTTCCGGTCCTGTTGACGCAGCTAAGTTCTTCAAGACCCTCGAAGACGGCGGTATCGGTACGAACCTGATCCACCTTGCTCCGCACAACAGCATCCGCTCTGCCGTTATGGGCAACGAGAATCGCCCACCGACTGCCGACGAGTTGAAGAAGATGGAGGAGTTGATTGACACCGCGATGCAGGACGGCACATGGGGACTCGCCACCGGGTTGATTTACAATCCGGGCACCTACGCGAACACGGAGGAGATCGCCGCGCTGGCAAAGGTTGCGGCGAAGCATGGTGGGATGTACGCGAGCCACATCCGCAACGAATCCGGAGGCTTGCTAGATGCCATCGACGAGGCCGTGACCATCGGGAAAACGGCCGGCTGTCGGATTCACATCTCGCACATCAAAGCATCAGGCAAATCCTCGTGGGGCAAGTCCGGTGATGCGGTGGCACTCATTGAGAACTACCGCAAGAAGGGCGTTGAGGTGACGGCCGACCAGTATCCGTACATCGCGAGCAGTACCTCATTGCGTGCCACCCTGTTCCCATCACGGTATCGCGATGGGAACGAGAAAGACTTTGTTGCCCGGCTCGACGACGCGAAACTCGGGCCGCAAATCAAGGCGGCCGTCGAGAAGGCGCTCGGGGGTCGCGAAGATGCCAAACGGATCCAGATCGCCCGCTACACACCGAACCCCAAGTGGCAGGGGAAGTCGATCACCACGATCGCTGAGAACGAGAAGAAGGAACCCATCGAGATCGTGATGGAGATCGAACGCAACGGCGGTGCGGCGATCGTGAACTTCGGCATGAGCGAGGACGACGTGCGGGTTTACATGAAGCAATCGTGGGTCGCAACGGCCAGCGACGGCGGTGTGCAAACTCCTGGCGACACCGTTCCACACCCGCGCAGTTACGGCACCTTCCCCCGCAAGATTGGGCTTTATGCGATCCAGGAGAAGATCGTTCCCGTTGAGGCTGCGATCCGCAGTTCCACAGGTTTGCCAGCCGACATCCTGAAGTTGACCGACCGCGGCTACCTGAAGCCGGGTTACTTTGCCGATTTGGTGGTCTTCGACCCGGAGACATTCCGCGACATAGCCACGTTCGACAAACCGCACCAGTATGCGGTTGGCGTGAAGTGGGTACTCGTCAACGGCCAGGCTGCCATCCATGAGGGTAAGTACCAGGACAACGTTCGCGGGGGGCGCGTATTGCGCCACCCAGGGAAATGATTGCAACCCCGCAGACGGCGTGCGATAATTACGCTCACTTCACTCCATACTGCCTTGGGGGATCCCACCTTGCCCCCGTCCATGCTTGTTCGTGCACTCTCGTTTCTCGTTCTCCTCGCCGTGCCGGGCTTCGCCCGAGCCCAGGGCACGCCTATTCCGAGTCTTCGAGGAATCGGGCAAGCCTCGCAAGTAGACACGCCTATTCCGAGTCTTCGAGGAATCGGGCAAGCCTCACCAACGGATACTCCTTCGTATCAACGGCACGTCGCGGCCCTGTTCAGCAAATTCGGCTGCAATGGCGGTACCTGTCATGGTGCAGTGAAAGGGCAGGCCGGCTTTCGGCTCGCGCTGTTTGGAGGCGACCCTGCTGGCGATCACGCACGACTGATTCGCGAATTCGGCGCACGCAGACTCAACTTCAGTGACCCAAACGCCAGTCTGCTTCTGATGAAGGCCACGGGACAGGCAGATCACGGTGGGGGCGTGCGATTGCGAGCCGGTAGCGCCGAGTACGAGGTGCTCCGGAAGTGGATCGCAGCCGGTGCCGTGGCCGATGACGCCGCACGTTCGCGGTTGAAAGAACTGCGCGTGTCGCCTACCGAAACCGTGACGAAGCCAGGTGAAACCTATCGACTGAAAGTAGAAGCGCGGTTTGCCGACAACACCACAGAAGACGTGACTGCGTTCTGTTCGTTCGAGTCGCTTGATCGAACCGTTGCCAATGTAGACGACTCCGGCAAGGTGACGGGCATCGGCGTCGGCGACGCGGGGTTGATGGTGCGCTACCGTGCCCACCCCGCCGCCGCCCGTGTGATCGTGCCCCAAGCGGCGACGACCGCGCTCCCGGACGTAAAGCCGAACAACTTCATCGACACGCACGTTCTCGCGAAACTGAAACGGTTGAACCTCGCGCCGGCCGCGGTGTGCGACGACGCCACGTTCCTGCGGCGCGTTCACCTCGACGTGACTGGCGAACTACCCACTCCGGATCAGGTGCGAGCCTTCCTCGCGGACGCTGCTGCCGACAAGCGAGCGAAGAAGATTGATGAGCTTCTCACGAAGCCCGGTCATGCCGATTTGTGGGCACTCAAGTTCTGCGATCTTCTGAAAGCCGCGGACTTCGGCGTGTATGCCGATGCGCTCTCGCTCGAAGCAGATGCCCCGCGATTCCAGGCATGGATTCGCGCCAGACTCGGCGAGAACACACCTTACGACGTGTTCGTAGAACGTATCCTCCTTGCGACCAGCAAGGAGGGGCGGAGCATGGAGGAGTATGCCGCTGAGGTGAAGGCGCTATTCGAGGGCTATTCGCCGGGCCGCCCCGACCTCGAAATCTATTCAAAGCGCAGGACGCTCGATCTCTTCTGGCAGCGGCGTGGCTCCGATGGCGTCACCGGGACGCTGCAAGTCGCACACGCCTTCCTCGGGTTGCGGCTCGAATGCGCACAGTGCCATCGCCACCCACACGACAACTGGCAACAAGAAGACTTGCTCGACTTCGCGAACTTCTTCATGCGGGTTCGCACGGTTGGCTTCGGCGGCGACAACGAGAAGAAGTTCCCCGACGCCGCCGCGTTCTACAAGAAGTTCAACGACGACGCCAAGGCACTCGAAGCCGACGTGAAGAAGCGCAAGGAACGCACCACGGCGAAGGACGCGGAGGCGATCACCGATGCGTTCAAGGCGGAAACGGCGGCGATGGAGAAGCGGGCGAAGATGATGCCCGAGGTCGCCCGCCGCATCATGCAGGCCGAGTGTCGCCTGCTTCCGCCCGGGAAGGATGCAAAGGTCACGAGCACGCTCGGCACCCGCGAATCGAAAACCTATCGGCTGTTGGGAGAATCCGAGGGTGTGGCTGTGCCCGCCGACCGCGACCCGCGTGAGTTCGTCGTGGCGTGGATGCGGAAGCCGGACAATCCGTTCTTCGCGAAGGCGATCGTGAACCGCGTGTGGGCGCACTACCACGGCCGCGGCATCATCGACCCGCCCGACAACCTCTCGGCGTTCAACCCCGCCACGCACCCGGAACTGCTGAAGGAACTCTGCGACGGCTTCGTGAAGTCGAAGTACGACCTCCGCTGGTTGCACCGCACAATCCTGAACAGCCGCACCTACCAGCAGAGCAGCACGCCGGCCGAGGGTAGCGCCACCGACCGCGCGAACTACGCGTACTTCCCGGTGCGCCGATTGCCGGCCGAGGTGTTGCTGGACGCCATGAACACTGCGACCGGCACGACCGAAAAGATGGACATGAAGTACCAGCACTGGCCCGACGAGATGACCGCGGTACAGGTGCCGTTCATGCCGAAGAACCCGTTCGTGGCGTTCGTGCTGGAAAACTTCGGGCGACCGCGGCGGAACGCGGCGGTGCAGTGCGACTGCGAGCGCGACGGCAGCGGCTCGATCTTCCAGGTATTGACGATGGCGAATCACCCGCGGATGTGGGAGAAGATCAAGGAACCAACTGGCCGCGTGGCAAAGCTCGCGAAGGCCACTAGCGACGAAAGTAGCAAGATTGACGAGTTGTTCCTGGCGACGCTGAGTCGCTTGCCGAGCGAAGCCGAACGCGATGCGTGTGTGCGGTTCTTGAAGGTTGCTGCGACGACGGAGAAAGGCTTGCAAAGCGTTATGTGGAGCCTGGTGAATACGCGAGAGTTTTTGTTGCAGCACTGAACCCTATTTTCACCCCGAAGGGGTGGGACAACATAGCCCGGGGCAAGCCAAAGGCGCCGCCCCGGGTATGGGAACGGAAATCCAATGCACCGCAACGGGGTGCGACACCGACCGGGGAGTTCTCATGAATCGCCGTGACGTTCTCAAACTCGGTGGCCTCGGGTTGTGCGGCGTCGGCACGCTCGACCTCATCCGCGCCCAGGCCGTGGCGGCGGCGAGCAACGCCAAGGCCAAGCACATGATCGTGTGCTGGCTCGGAGGCGGCCCGCCGCACACCGACATGTTCGACATGAAGCCGAACGCCTCGGAGGAATACCGCGGCATCTTCAAACCAATCCAGACGAACGTCGTCGGCTTGCAGGTCGGCGAACTGCTCCCGCAACTGGCGGCGCGTGCTGACAAGTATACCGTGATTCGCTCCGTCACCACCGATAACAAGCCCGGCGACCACGCCCGAGCCCCGCTGTACTGGAACACCGGCAACCCGCGCCTGCCCACCGGCACCGACGCCTACCCCATGTACGGCAGCGTCGTCTCGAAGCTGCGGCCCGGCCCCGCCGAACTGCCCACGTTCGCGGTCCTCGATGAGATCGACGTTCACACGCACAACGAGCTTTCGAGCAGCTTCATCGGTCCGGCGTACTCGCCCTTCATCATGAACCCGATGAAGGACAAGGACGCCGTCACCAAGATGCTGACGCCGCAACTCGAGATGCCCGCATTTGACAAGAACGCCGACCTGCTAAAGTTGCTCGACACAAAGCTGCGTCGCCTCGACAAGCAAGATGAAGTCGTAGCCGGTCTCGATCAGAACCAGCAGACGGCGTTCAACCTGCTCCGCTCTCCGAAACTGCGTCAGGCACTCGACATCTCACGCGAACCCGTGAAGTCGATCGAGCGATTCACCCGCAACAAGCCGACAAAAGCAAAATACCCAATTGGCGATCCCCTGCACTTCCTGCTCGCGCGGCGGCTCGTGGAAGCAGGAGTGCCGGTAGTTCACTTCAATCTCGGGTACTGGGATTGGCACGGCGACAACTTCACCGCCGGCAAGCAGCAGATCCCGATGTTTGACTCTGGGCTCGCGGCGCTGCTCGACGATCTCGAAATGCGTGGGCTGCTCGATTCGACGATCGTGCTGGCCCTCGGTGAAATGGGTCGCAAGCCGAAAATCGACAACCCGAAGGCTGCGGGTGCGGGTCGCGATCACTGGGATTACGCGCAGTTCGTGATTGCAGCCGGTGGTGGCTTCAATCGTGGCTGCGTGGTTGGCGCGACAGACAAACTCGGTGAACGAGTGACGGACAAGTTCTACAAGGTGGAGAGTTTCGGGCGCACGCTCTACCATTTGCTCGGTATCGATCCCGATACCGTGGTGAACACGCCCGCGAACCGCCCCGTCAAACTCATCGTTGAAGATGCCCCGATCATCAAGGAAGCAATCGCATGACCCAGCAAACTTCGATCAATGATGGCCGGTGCCATTTGTTTGTTACACGACAATGCTGCCCCACTGTGGACTACATCCCAAATGGCTCATCCAACCGATAGATACAGGAAATGACAAATCATAAGTTTGATAGAATAAAATTTTGATTTCTGAATCGTTTGTCATTTAAAGCGATGATCTTTAACGCTATTGGGACGAATACGACCACCTCGGTTGACTCTCGCAGATTTCAACGAAAGAGGTCGATTTTGTCCTTGCGAAACGGATGCGGTGTGGGTGGTGTAGTGTGGTTGTTGAACCTTTCCACCATGAGTAACCGCGATGACCGACTCTCCCCTGCCCCAGGATCGCCGCTCGATGCTCAAATCCACGGCGGCGATCGCTGCTGGACTCCTCGCCCTCCCACGAGCAGACGCGGAAACGCCACGCGACTGGTCCGGCAAGACCCCAACCCGATACCCCGACCCCGACATCGTGGTCCTCGACAAGCGCTTCGCGAAGTACAAGATCGGCAACACGCCGATCCAGCGATTGCACACGGGCATGTTGTGGGCCGAGGGGCCAGCATGGAGCGGTGTCGGCAAGTACCTCTTGTGGAGCGACATCCCCAACGATCTGCAATTGCGCTGGCTCGATGACGACGGCCACGTGAGCACATTCCGCAAACCCGCCGGTAACAGCAACGGAAACACTTTCGACTTCGAGGGTCGGCAGATTTCTTTCGAGCACGGCAACCGCCGTGTGGTGAGGTACGAACACTCAGGGAAGGTGACCTTGCTCGCCGACAAATTCGAGGGGAAGCGCTTCAACGCACCCAACGACGGAGCCGTGCATCCCGACGGCAGCATCTGGTTCACCGACCCCGGATACGGCAGCCTGATGAATTACGAGGGGAACAAGGGCGAACTTGAGATCGACGAGGCGGTGTATCGGATCGACGGGAAGACTGGCAAGATCGACAAGCTGATTGGCCGCGACCAGATGTTCAAGCCGAACGGCCTGTGCTTCAGCCCCGACTACAAGAAGGTCTACGTTGCGGAAACGGGTGCCTCGCACTACGAGAAGGCACCCAAGAACATCATGGTCTTCGACCTCACGGATGACGGCAAGAAGGCCGGCAAGGGGAAGCAGTACGCGTCGATGGAACTGGAAATGAAGGGCGAGAAGAAGGCGGGCTTCGCCGACGGGATTCGCTGCGATATCGACGGGAACGTATGGGCAGGAGGAGGCTGGGTTGGCGACGGTTACGACGGTGTTCACGTCTTCGCCCCCGATGGCACGCGAATCGGTCAAATCCTATTGCCTGAGATTTGCAGCAACGTCTGCTTCGGTGGTGTGAAACGCAACCGACTGTTTATGACCGCAAGCCAATCGCTCTACGCAGTCTACGTCGAGACTCAGGGCGCTCACATCACGTGAGCAACACGGCAAGACTCCGCATCTCGCTGAATACACGTCCGTGATTGGCCCCATAGATCCGTGGGGCCAATCAACAATCCGAGGAGGTTCCCATGAGAACGCTCTCGCTGTGCTTGCTGCCGGTGTCTGCCCTCATACTGTTTGCGATGAGCAACACGACGCCGCTTACGCCGCAAAGCCAGCCAGTTGTGGCAGAGGCGGACATCCCAGCTGACTGGAAAACGGTGTCACCACGGGATGAACTCCGCCCGAAGTTCAGCTATGACCATACTGGCGGACCCAAGAAGGCAGGCGCGTTCGTGATCGCGGCCGACGAGCGCGAAGGGTTGCACGGCTGGTTCCAGAAGTCGTTCCCCGTTACTGGCGAAAAGCATTACCACTTCCACGCGGTGCGGAAGATTCAGAATGTGTCGGTGCCGCGACGTTCTGCTTCGGTGCGTGTTCTCTGGCAAGACGACGCCGGAAAGCCCGTGAAGATGAGCCAGCCAGCCGTGAAGGGCTACCTCAAAGGTTTCGTCGGAAACGCTGAGGCCGAGCACCCCACGGACCACGCCACCGACGCGAACGGCTGGACGGAGGTTTCCGATACATACCGTGCTCCCGCGAAAGCAACACGGGCGATTGTCGAACTTCACCTTCTGTGGGCTCCGGGCGGCAAGATCGAATGGAGCGACGTTTCAATCGCTGAGGTGCCTGCACCCGCGCCACGAACCACCCGCCTCGCTTCGGTTCACTTCAAGCCTTCAGGGAAGACGATGCAGGAGAACTGCGAGCAATACGCACCGCTGATCGCCGACGCCGCGAAACAGAAAGCCGATCTCGTGGTGCTTGGTGAAACCGTGACCTACTACGGCCTCGGCAAGAGCTACGCGGATTGCTCGGAACCGATCCCTGGGCCAAGTACCAAGTACTTCGGTGAACTGGCAAAGCAGCACAACCTGTACATCGTCGTGGGCTTGCTCGAACGCGACCGACACCTCGTTTACAACGTCGCGGTTTTGATTGGCCCCGATGGCAACATCGCGGGGAAGTATCGCAAGGTGTGTCTGCCTCGTGGCGAGATCGAACGCGGCTGCGCACCTGGGCATGAGTATCCCGTCTTCACGACTCGCTTCGGCAAAGTCGGGTTAATGGTGTGTTACGACGGCTTCTTCCCGGAAGTGGCGAGGGAGTTATCGAACCGCGGAGCGGAAGTGATCGCGTGGCCCGTGTGGGGTTGCAACCCGAACCTCGCTTCGGCGCGGGCGTGCGAGAACCACGTCTATCTGGTCAGCAGCACTTACGAGGACATCTCCCGCAACTGGATGATCTCGGCCGTGTTCGACCACGCTGGCGAACCACTGGTCAAGGCCGAGAAGTGGGGCACGGTCGTGGTCGCGGAGGTTGATCTGGGGCAGAGGTTGAAGTGGAACAGCCTGGGCGACTTCAAGGCCGAGTTGCCACGCCACCGTCCTGTGGGGATCGCCGAACAACGTGCGAAGTGATCGAACCGACACGGACCGAAGTCTGTGTTCACCGAACCAAGAGAACCGACCATGGCGAAGAAATACCGGGTGGGAATCATCGGCCACACCGGCCGTGGTGATTACGGTCACGCAGTCGATGCGGCGTTTCGCAAACAGGACAACATCGAGATCGTGGCAGTCGCCGACGCAAACGAGGCAGGTCGGGCGGCCGCCCAGAAACGGAACGGAGCCAAGACCGCCTACGCCGACTATCGCGACATGCTGGCAAAGGAAAAGCTCGACATCGCAGCCATATGCCCGCGCTGGATCGATCAGCATCACGACATGCTGATCGCTGCAGCGGAGGCGGGCTGCCACATCTACATGGAGAAGCCGTTCTGCCGAACGCTGAAGGAATGTGATGCCGTTGTCAACGCACTTGAGATGCGGCACCTGAAGCTCGGGATCGCCCACATCAGCCAGTATTCCCCAGTGCTGGCCACCGTGGTGAAGTTGATCGGCGACGGCGTGATCGGCGACTTGCTGGAGATCCGCGGTCGTGGCAAGGAAGATCAACGCGGTGGCGGCGAGGATCTTTGGGTTCTGGGGTCGCACATCTTCGGCATGATGCGGAGCATAGCGGGCGGTAGCGCGAAATCGTGTTTCGCCACGGTCACACAGGATGGCTTGCCGGTGGTCAAAGGAAACGTCAAGGAAGGTCCGGAAGGGATCGGCCTGCTGGCTGGCGATCACGTTCAGGCAAGCTATACGTTCGCCAAGGGAGTCACGGGTTACTTCGCCAGTCGGAAAGGGATGGCCGGTAAGCCGACGCGGTTCGCCGTGCAAATCTTCGGATCGAAGGGGATCATCGAACTCGAGAGCGGCTACCTTGTGAAAGCCGACCTGCTGCGAGACAGCAGTTGGTCGCCGGCTCGCAGCAGCAGCAAGTGGGAGACGATCACCTCGGCGGGCATCGGGAAGCCCGAGCCACGCACCGACGGCACCTACGAAGGCGGCCACATTGCCGCATTCACCGACCTGATCGATTCCATCGAGAAAGACCACGACACCAAGTGTGGTGCCCGCGACTGCACTGCGATCATTGAAATGATCGCGGCCGTCTTTGAATCACACCGCGTCGCTAAGCCCGTGGAACTTCCGCTGAAAACCCGAGTTAACCCGCTGAGCCTACTTACCTGAAGGGGTCGCCATGAGCGGCAAGTTACTCAAGGACAAGTTGATCAAGGGCGACCGGGTATACGGCACATTCTTCCAGCACGCGGTGTCGCCCGCGCTGGTGGATTTCTTGCCCCCCGGCGTGCTCGACTTCGTGATTGTCAGTGCGGAACACAACGCGCTCGACATCGCCGATTTCTTGCCCATGCGGTACGCCTTGAACGCCAAGGGGATCGCGTGCCTCGCTCGCACACATAGCCGCGACCCAGACGACGTGTCCAAGGTGTGCGATTCGTTCGACGGGGTCGTGGTGCCTTACGTGGAGGATGTGGCGCATGCGAAGGCGCTGGCAGCCGCGGCCGTGTATCGCCCCCTGAAGGGGAAGGCGCTTCAGCGTGTGCTGGAGAAGAACGAGTGGCCGAGCGCCGCGACAAAGGAGTACGTCACCAACGTGCGGTGTGCCGACACGGTATTCATTCCGATGATCGAGTCGCTGGCAGGAATCGAGAACCTCGATGCGATCTGTTCGATCCCCGGAGTCCACGCGGTCTTTGTTGGCCCGAACGACCTGACCACGACGATGGGAATCCCCAACGAGTACGATCACAAAGACCTGATCGCATTGTTGAAGAAGGTTATCGACACCGCCGATCGACACCACGTCGCGGCGGGCTGCTGGTTCGGCAAAACCGATCAGATGCTCCGGACCATCCGCCAGGGGGCGCGACTGGTCGTCTATTCCAACGATAGCGTCATGCTGAAGGACGCCATGACGCTCGCGTTCGGTGAACTGAAGAAAGGGTAGTCCCATCATTGCAGGCGGTACGATTCCGTTCATCGCACCGCCTGCAACCAAATCCGAGTGACCTCGATCGGGCTTTCTTGATGGCCAATCGATCGAGTCACTTGGCGAACGTCAGGCCAGGGTCGCTCGCTCCACCGCCGAGAACCTTGAACAAGAATTTGTTCGCGGCCAGGACCGTGATGCGACCCATCAGCGCTCCACCCGACTTGCGTTCCAGGATCAGCAGATCAGCCTCAAGGGTAAAGGTCCCGTCGAACGAGTCTTTCTTCCCGCCTTTATCCGTGACAGTCCAGGTGAACCCACCCTCCTTGGTCGTCACCAGACTGATGGTTCCGCCATCGGGGCGTGTCGCTATCCACGCACCTGTGAGGTCAAGTTTGACATCAACCGCTGTCGGCGGGTCCTTCGGCGTGACCTGCGTCCCCTCCACGCCCGCAGCCTGTGCCAGTTGTTCGACAACTGGGTCAGTCGGCAGAAGTTTCTTTGCCTGAGTCAGTGCGTCCTTCGCTGAAGTGGGATCCCCAACTGTCATGTAGTGGTACGCGAGGAGGAACTGAAGCGAGGGATCATCAGGCTTGGCGGTTGCTGCCTTCTGGAGTGACGCGAGTTGGTTACTGTATGTGTCAGTATCAGGGTACAGCGACGACATCGTTGTCCAGTCCCACCCTGGGCCACTCGCAAGCAAGGCGTGAATCGCCGCAGAGGATTGCCTGTACTGTCCGAGTGCGAACAACACCAGCGCCCGGAACTCGTGCAACACCGGATCACCCGGGAAATCTTTGAGAGCCAACTCCGACTTCGTCAGAGCTGTCTTGTAATCGCCCCTCTTGAAGGCGGCCTGGGCCGCGTCGAATGCCTGTGCAGATGTCTCCGGCATTGGTGGCGGCTCCTGCCCAGACTCGGGAAGTGCCTGCACGACGTTCACGATGGGTTGCGAGTAGTTCTCGTAGACCGGGACCACGATCGTAGCCGGCGGCGGGATGTAGAAGGGATTCACATAGGTGGTGTACCCAAAGTGGTACCGGAAGCTGTTCAACCCCCACATACTGAGTCCCCAACCGACAGGGCCCACGCCCCAGTTGTTGAAGATGTTCCCACTCCAGCACCCGTTGTACCACGGGTGATAAGCCCTGTGCCACGTGTTGTAATTACCGTACCAGGCCGAATTCCAGCCATGGATCGCGTTGCCAACGCCCGGTCGATAGCCCCCAAAGTTGTTAATGTTCGTGTTGTGATTGTAAAAATTGTTCCGGTTGTTGATGTTGTTGACAGTCACATTGTTGTTCGTTTGACGATTCACAATCGTGTTATGCGACCCATCCAGATTGATCCCGGGCCGATTGGGGATGTTAGGTCGATCACCGCCCCCTTCTGGCCGGCTCGGTCGGTTTGGCCATTCAATGACGGGTCGATTGCCACCACCCGGTCGATTGGGATCAATTGGGTTTTTTGGAACAGGCCTGTTTGGAGGGTTAATGTCTGGCTTGCTTGGCCACGTGACGTTCGGTCGATCAGGCTTGTTGGGCAGGTTCGGCCGCTCACCAACAGGTGGCAGGCTCGGCTTGGTAATTGGTTGACTCGGAACGTTGATCCCGGGGCGGGTGTTGGGAAGGTCTGGCTTTGCTGGCAACGTGCCGGGACGGGCGTTCGAATTCCCGCCCGCCGGGCGATTTGTATCGGGAAGGTTCGGCCTCACCGGGGGTTTACTCACGCCACCGAGGCCACCTGCCGGGAGGCTTGGACGTACCGCTGGCTGACCGCCACCGGGCTTGATGGCCGGCTTCACCGGGGCAGGAGGCACCGGCCGCGAGACAGGCTTGTTCGCAACACCGCCACCTGCGTTCGGTATGTTCGGACGCTGACCGATTGGCGGTCGCGAAGGTTGCGGGTTCGGACGTGCCGGCGGTGTAGGTTGTGGTCTCGCCTGAGGTCGGCTTGGTGTTGGGGCGCTCGGTCTCGGCGCCGGCCGCGACGGACTTGGGTGCGGCGTGGGTCGGGGCTGTGGCTTGGGAGCGGGCCGATTCACCGGTGGCCGGGCAGGAGCAGGTCGTGCTGCACCACCAGCCCTGCCACCCTTCCCCTGTCCCGCTGCCGTGGACGTGCTCCCAAACCCAATCAGAAGACCCGCTCCAATTAGGAGCGGAATCGCGAGCAACTTTTGCATCTGCATTCCTCCTCGATTGGTTTGGGTTATTTCTTGGGAGCAGTGGGTTTGCGAACCATGATCGCAGTCGAGTCCGCCTCGACCGTATCTCCGACGACCTTGTGCATCACTTTCAGTTCGATGCGGTCCTTGTTGAGCAGATTGAAGATGTATGTGCCTCCAGACTCGTCTCCATCCGATGTGACACCACTTGAGCGAACCAGCCATTGGGCTCCGTTCTTGGTCCAGGTGCTTTCACTTCGCCCACCGGAGGTGTCGAACGACCAACCCTTGATGGTTCCAGTCAGTGGATCGACCCCAATCCACTGCATCCCCTTCATCACCTCCTCCCCCTCCTGCTTGACGCTGAACTCCCGGATGAGGTGCGTCTTGTCTGTTGAGAATCGGACGTTGTTCATCACCAGAGAATCGCCGCCTTCATCGACCCATTCACCGACGAACCACGCCAGATCTTGCAATCGCTCTTCAGGGGTGAGGACCTCGGGTTCTTCGGGATATTCACGGATGCTGGCGATCTTCCAGCTACCCTCGATCTTGACATACACCATCGTGTATTTGCGTACGGATTCGGTCTTCTTCTCCGGTATGGTAACAGTGGATTCGCCATCCTCGATCACGACTCCTGGTGCGACAGTTCGAGCACCCTCAGGTGTGATCTGGAGCTTTGCACCTTTGCTCCCCGCGAAGAACTTGGTCAGCATGTCGATTATCGCCGCGGTACCTTCGATGCGGTTGCTTTTTTCGTCGATGTACTCGGCATTCGCTGTGAGCGTCGTGCCAACTTTCTTGGCGTCGTTCTCGTTGAACGCACTCACGAACGACTCAAGCGCCTTGTGAACAGCAGCCTCGTCTGGCGAGGGCTTCGAATCGTCGGCCGCAGCCAGTTGTTCCTCGATGGGGGGGCGTGTGGTCAATCCGTACACCAGGCCACCGACGAGTCCGAACAGAACCAAACCGGCTGCAAGGCCGTACCGCGGGGAGAATCGCATGGCAATTCCTTTGGGATTGAGAAGTGAGCATCTGCGTCACGCCGTCAACGGGTGTAGAACCACGTCACGTGACGATTGATGGCTGATACTAATCCTAAACCAAGCGTGATCTCAGGCTGA
>PNLP01000028.1 GCA_013823135.1 Planctomycetaceae bacterium | reverse complement strand
GTTTTAATTTGCTGGCTTTGAATGTCCGAACTGGCGGGGTGTGCCCACAAAGACCACCCTCAAGGTCGATCTGGCGTTGGGAAACTGACTTCCAAGTGTTCCGACACCAAGTCACGCTCGTGCCGCCTACTTGGCGGCAGTGTTGATTCACCAAAATTCACCGAACCCAAGCTTGGGCAGAGACCTTAAGTCAATCGTGTTTCTGCCCAGAGGAATCACTATGAGTAAGTCATCGGTACAATGCTTCTTCTATGGAAATGATGCTCACGAAGCTGCAGAGCGGGTGCTTCGGGAGGCGTTGCCGCTCCTACTGGCTGGGGTGGATGCGCAGAGAGAACTGGGGCGTCCGGGGCAAGCATACCTGATCAGGCCTGAGTGGGTGGTATCGGCCGGTGACCGTGCGGCAGGCAAGAAGCAGGGCTTAGCGACGAATGCCGAGTACTTCGCCATCGCTTATCCGATTAGGTCCGAGATTGCCTCCTATATCATCGAAGAATTGTCTGGTCAGCAGGATGCGAAACGATTGCCGGTGTGAGGAGTAATATGAGACGCAAAACTCGGCCGCCATGCGGTCGGGTTCTCGCGGCAGAATTCAGAGACGCGGGCAAGCAGATGCTTGCCACTTTGTCGCATGCCCAATTCTCCAACTCTCGCTCGTCGGGGCTCACTACGCGATTGGGTTGTGGTTGAAAAGGATATTCATCCCGATTGAGCGTGCCCCGTTCGCCCAGAGCGAGAAGCTCTCGATGGCAGATTTCTTGGCCTTGGGGAAGAGGTGCTGGTATCGCTCCCGCATCGGCTCGGTCGTGTGCCCCATGAACTTGTCGATCAGTCTCTGATCAACTTCGGCAGCCGCAAGGTTCGAAGCGAACGAGTGGCGGTAGGTGTGGAACCCAATCTTGAACAGGTCGCGACCATTGTCGAGACACCATGAGGTCTTCCGCATCGGTTGCCAGAACACTCGATTCGCCCGATCATTGTTGATCGGCCCCGATCCGTCCGGCTCGCAGATTACATGCTGGCCCCGTGTCTGCTTCTGTCGCCAAGCCTGAAGTTCCACCTTCGATTCCGGGTGAAGGGGAATTCGTCGAATTGTCTCTCGCTTCTGATGTGATTGTTTGCGACTTCGCGCCGACAAATAACCTTCGTCCAGATCCACATCGACCCATCGCAGTCTCAGCATCTCACCGCGACGTATCCCAGTGTAAGCCGGAATCGCGTGGAGCAAGAATCCATAGCCATGGGTGGCGTTTGCCTTCACCGTGGCGAGCAAACCGGCGATCTCGGTTGGGCTGAGGTACAGACATTCCCATGAGTCGAGCCGTTCTTCGTCCGTTAACCCTCCTCGTTCCAAAACCCGTTCGATTTCGGCAGCGGTGCGGAAGGGCGACCGATCATCCCCACCCCTGATCGGAAGCAGGCCGGAAACCGGAGAAACTTTCAGATGCCCCTGGCGAACCACCCACTTGTAGAACTGGAGCAACGTGATCTGTTCTCTCTCCGCGGTGTTCGGGTGCCGCTCGGCGAGTCGAGTTTGAACAAAGCCGTCGAGGTCGCGGAAAACGATCTTGTCGCAGGGTTGATCACCTCGCGTACCAAGGTGCCTCAAAAGGTGCCTCAAGTGCATCGCTTGGCTGGCGTGGTATGACGGTGCCAGTAGGTTCTTTTGCGAAAACGGTGCACCGGTCGATCAGTTCGCGGGTTGAGGGAAGGGGCGTCGCCGGTTCGTCGGCCACCGCAGGTTGGATGGGTTCGAGAAGCATGCCGCCGCTAACGACGAAGTCGCCGGGATCAACACGTTCGGGAACGTGAAGTTGGCCGGTATGAAGGCGGCGGAGGGTTGGTTCGATGAGGTGCAGTGCAGCACGGGCCGAGGATTCATCTTTTGTTTTGAGCGACTATTTGAACTCTTTGCCACGAAAACGGAATCGAACGTGGAAGACGCCATCTTTGTGGCCAAGATTTGCCATTTTCGTGTTGCTCCGTTGACCGGACACGGGGGGATAAGACCGGAGCGGGTCGTCCGACCCCGGCTTGCCACACGATGCAACACATCTGACCTAGGAGGCACTTATGAGGCACCGGCTTGCTATTATAGCCGGTGCCCCGCAGTCAAGAGTCGCCGCAAGTGCTTACAGAATATGAGCGAGGACGACGGGACTCGAACCCGCAACCACCGGATCGACAGTCCGCACGACCACCAGCACCGAACGCCGGGAAAACAAGGCAAACGCGCACGCCCAGCGAGTCGGGTTGCTCGTGGGTTGCTCGGCTCCCTCCGAACAGACTCCGGTTGCTGACCCCGACCTGTCGCGGGTGATGGCAGCGTGGCCGGACCTACCTGTACCCATCCGCCGGGCGGTGATGGCGTTGATTGGGGCGAAGTAGGCTCCAGCGCGGTAGACACGATGTTCTGTTATCTCGCCTTCTTACTGCCTTTCTTGGCGGGTTTGTTGGCTGACTTTTGCACTGGCTTTTTTATTGGTTTGGCAGGCTTCTTCTTCGCTGTTGTTGTGGGCCGGGTTGTCGGCTGCGTGGCCGCTGGTTTTGCGGGCGTGGTATCTGGATGTTTGGGCCTGATCGTGCTCACTGGCTCTTTCACACTCTTGGGTGGCTGTCTGGTAATCTCGCGCATGCGATCCGCCATCCCCTCGATTTGACCGCCGATACGAAACAGTACATCCCGCCCCGTGTCCATCCCGAGCCAACGAACGCTCGATATTACTCTGAAAACGTGCCCTTCGATTGTGAACACGGTCCGCCGAAAAACTTCGCGCTGATCCTTCAACAACACGTTGAAGTCATCGTCATCTTTCACAGCATTGGCGAGATCGTAGATCACCTGTGCTCGCGCTGCCTCGTCGGTTCCGCGCTCGACGTGAGCCTGAAACCACTTGGCCGCTGACCCCTTCGCGATGATCGTCGTCACGCCCAAGACGCTGTATGGCTGGTCTTTGGCCTGCTCGACCATCGTGATCCGAATGATGTGATCCTCACCATCCTTGCCCCAATCGATCGCGCTATCCGTATGCCATCCCGGCTCTGTGATCCTTGCCCTCCACTCGTTGGTCACCCGTGCAACGGCTTCGAGAATTGTGCTCAGACCCGCATCGAAGTCTTTTCGGAAATCTGCGTAGAGTTTCTCCCGCAGGAACATCGGCATCTCACAGTCTTCGAGCATGACCGGCAGCACCACGACCCGCTTTTCCTCAAGCTCTCGCATAAGGGCGCTGTTCAGTTCTTTTCTGCACCACTCTGATTGCACCGACGCCTTGGACAGTACGATCAGAAGGCCGCTCGCCCCCGTAATTCCCTGTTGAATTTTGGTGATGAGAGAATCCCCAACGTGGATTTCCCACTTGTCCAGCCAAACGTGGACTTGGTGCGCCACGAGTTGCTTTGCCAATCGATCAACGAAGTCCCGGTTCGTACTTGAGTAGCTGATGAAGATAGGCATTTGATGTTCCGCGATCCTTTCAGGGGAAAGGTGATTGCAGCAGTGCCATTTCACCGTGGTCTCGTGTCAAATGCCTCCACCATCTGCGTTCTCTTCCGCCGGAGGGTTCTCTACCGGAGGCGGGGCGACCACACCCACCGGGGGATTCTCGCCACTCGGCGGAGCGTTGCCGCCCACAGTGGTCTCATCTTTCTCGAACGGGAAGTAGAAGTGCCAGTGCATCTGGTAGTCGAAGATCGTTCGGACAACGGCGATAATCGTCAGCAACCACACGTCCATCCCGGCGCGGAAAACGTTCAGCGAAAGCACCACAACCATTGCAATCGCCGCAATGAAGTTCAACACGCACCATCGGAATTCGGTCGCTTGCGTGATGAGCGCCGTTAGGCCGCTCCAGATCGCATCGAACACCAGCAGAGCAGCTAACACCCAGTAGAAACCGGAGGCGTTGAACAACGACGCAAGGGCGAAGAACGTACTGGCCTCAACCAAGAACACCACGAAGTCGATGAGCAGCACACCCCGCGGATGCTTGGGGTCTACTGGGAAAAGGTAAGTGGCTTCAAGGTGCCGGTGCATCCCGTGGTAAAAAGGCACGATGGTGCAGACCAGAGCGAGGAACTGCGGGAGGACGCTCAGATGAAACTCTGCCTCTGGAGTCCCCGGCATCTGGATGAGGCGGCGCACCGCTTCGCCCAAGGCCAGCGCCGAGATGAGCGCATGAATGCGCTGAAGGCTGTCGATGGACTTCTCCACGTCCTTCGGTGGGGCGGGCGGCTTGTAGGTGGGCATTGTGGGTTGTGGGCTGGCGTCAGTAGTAATCGGTTCGGTGGTAGTGCTCGACGTACTTCAGATGCTGTCCGGCGCTTGAACACACCGGCGAGAAAGGACATGATGCAGGCCCGACAGAATGGACTGTAAGCGGGCGGTACCGCTGCACGAGTCCACAACCAGCGGGGCAAGCTGCGCAGTGCGTCTCTTCCCGCTTGCAACAAGTTCGGAAGATGTTCCAGAACAGGTAGTGCATCTGGCTGGGGGTGACTTTCAGTTCCTCCGCGATGCGCATGATGGCGCTGAAAACGGCCCGTCGAATTGCGAGGTCTTCTTCAGGCGTCACCTCGGTTTGGCTGCGCAGTTTCCCTTCCAATACATCACTTACGACCTGAACGGTGCCAAGTCGCAGATGGCCGCGAACTTCGTGATAATCGACCGGTGGCCCGAGCGACTCAGGATCAGGAAAGTCCCACAGTTTGGAGTTCCGCATCAGAGATAGAAGGAAAAGTGACTTCTTCTGGACGGGGTCACGGTAGGCGTGGAATTGGGCCAGAGCGGGTAGCAACTCGGCCACTCGGCTTCCGACCGCGTTCTGCATATCATGCAAACACGTCCATCTCGCAGCGGTCATCTTCTCGCCCATGTCGCGGACTAAGCCCGCCCGCCCCTCTGGGTCGCTGAGTCTCTCGCCGTTTGTTGCATCCCGGAAGATCGCAGTGAGGTCGGGACCGGTGACTGTCGCCCACGTGGAAGGCGTGAGCAGTTCCTGACTCGTGGTGACCACCTCTTGAAGTTTCGCACTCAGGTAATCCCAACCCTTGCGGGACACTCCTGCCACTGTACCCACCAAAGGCGGTGGCGGCGGGTTCCCCTGCGGTGTGGTCTGGTGGCAGATTGCGACGAGAAGGAAAAGATAATTACCCGCAAGTTCCGGTGAGACACTCGGAAGCATCTGGTCTTCTACGTCCTCAGGGATCGGGTGCCGACGAAGGTAGTCTGCCACCTTGCGGCAAGCATCCGGAACTACCTGAATCATTTCACACTCCACGTCCGACACTGGTGCCGGAGGCAGGTTAGCTAACGCCATTGATCGCCTAGTCACTGGACTGTATCAACAGTATCCCGAAGTGACTGATGCGAGTCAACGACGAAGTGACTCGTCGGGGACCACCAATGTAGCCCGCCGTTCCCTCTTCGGGGAGAATAACGTTGTCCGCAGTCCCTCCACGAGGAAGGCATGAACCCGCACACGGTCCTGTTCCTTGACTACAGTGCTCCAGACGGACCTGAACCTCTCCAGTGGGAACCGGAGGGTATTCCTAATTCCGCTGGGATCAACGATGTTGTTCGGCTTCTCACGCAGTTCCGGGCGTTCGTCCGGCGTAAACGGGCTGAGTTAAAGCGAGAGGTATCGACACTCGCGGCGGTGAACGATGAGAACGTCCGTCATCTCCTCCGGTTCGCGTACCGCGCGAGTTTCCAGACGGACGAGGGGCGCCCGATCCGGGCGCGGGTCGCAGTCCCGCGCGAAGAGAAATGGTGGGAGGACAGCGCGGTTGAATTAGGCCCGGAAGACGTGGCGATGATCGTTGCCCGCACCTCCCTCGGCACAGTCCTTAGCAGGTTGGGGACGTGGGTGGAGGATGCCCGCCACCACGCATACCGCTTTCGGGAACCGCGGCGTTTGGAAGATCACAAATTGCTAGTCAAACTGGCCCCGCTTATCCCGGAGCGGGACGGGATCATTGCGGTACGTGAAACTGACGGGGGGCTGTGCGTCACCGGGCTGGGGCTGTTGGATCAAGATGACGCAGACGGTGCCTTGCTCCACATGCCCGGCCTGTGGCAACCATCTGGAGGATTGCTGATCGAACTACTGGGGGCGGGGCACATTCGCGTTGTCGAAGGGAAGGCTACGTTCGTGCTCGCCGCGGATAGACTGGTCACCCGCCGGATGGCGCTCCACGTGCCGCTGGTAGAGCAATGGCTTGTCGAATTGTCCCGCGCGTGGGTGGCGGAGTTCCGAACCAATCCAGCCTTCAGCCCGGATGTTCCACACTTTCAACCATTTGAAGGCACCGATTCTGACGAGTTGTTCCCGCGGCTGGATGTTCAGGTTGCGGTTATGAGGATGCTCCGTTCCGCTGTCTCGCTTGGACACGGTGGAGCGTTCGCCATTCTGCCCGACGTGAACGCGGCCCCGCTCACGCTCACCTATCCCGTGAACCCGGTGGATTTGGGAGCAGAGTTGCGCCAGACGTGGCGCGCCCACTGCGAGGTTTGGCGGTCGGGGCGAGACGCGAATGCCGATCACGCAGGTGTTGCCGAAGCGAAGCGAGTGGCCGCAAACCGATGGCTCAGTCGGCTTGCTTCGGTCGGGCAACTCTCCGCCGCGGATGGGTGCGTCGTCTTCGACCGGCGGTTGGTTCTCCACGGTTTCGGCGGTTCCATCGACAAGAACCTCTCCGGGGTTGATTTGGGAACCTGTCACGACCTCACCACGGAAAAGGATTTGCCAGCGGAGGAGTTACTGAAGTCGTTTGGGGAGCGGCACAAGTCCGCGTTTGCTTTGTGCAGGAAGATACCGAACGCGATAGTGTTTGTCATCTCGCAGGATGGTGACCTCCGCCTGTTCTCCAGTGATGCTGATGGCCGGGTGTGCTTCGCTTCTAATCTGAGTGCCTGACGATGCCCAACGCCTATTCCGTGTATCCTGATGAGGGCAAGCTGACCGGGCTGAGTGGCCTCATTTACCCTGCCTCGGTGAGTGACAACTCATCTCCTCTCTGGCCTCCTTTCGCTGGCTCGCTTTAGTCGTTCGCCACATCTTGCGGGCTTTCTCCGGGTGCCGCTGCCGCCACGCCTTTACGTTGCAGGCGTTGCAGTGCTTCGCCCGGCGGGGGCGTTTGGACTTGGTGGGCGGGAGCACCTTCCCGCACCCGGCGCACACGCCCGCCGTCACCTTCACAAAGGTCGGGTCCGCGAATTGGGTGAAGACGACCTGCCAGAACACGGTGAAGTCTTCAACCTGCCTCAACGCGGTAGCCCCTTCGCCCTTCCGCCCACCGGTGAGATGCATCTCGGCTGTCAGTCCGCTGGCGTTGGTGAACACAGGACCGATGGCAAGATCGTGAACCGTCTCGCCGGTGAAGCGGTTCTGGATGAGCCGTGCGACTTCGGCCAGTACCCTGTCGATCAGTGGCGGGATGCGTTCCGGTCGGGGCTTCCGACCGCCGCCTATGTGCTTCCTGTTGCGATGCTCCGCAAGCCACACGATGGCGCGGAGGTACCTTTCGAAGCGCTCCCATTCGTTGTCCCAATCAACCCGGTCGTTGGCAAAGAAACCGCTCAGGTGCGTTCTCGCCCACGCCTCCGCCTTGTCCTTCCTCCCCTGTATGGCCGGGGCCGCTTCTGTGAGTAGCTGCCAGTACAACATCGCGCCTCCTGTCCGCTAATCAAATCGACTGGATTGAGATTACAGGACGGCGCAGGAAGAATCAATTCGTTCGCCCGCGACAATTCCCGCACCGGGGCGACAAGTGGCGACAATGGGGGCAGCAATGGAGAAGTCCAAGACGACCCAAAGGGCAAAGTGCCCGTCAGAGAAGGTCCGAGTCGGTGCCGCTGAGAGTGCCACCGACCGGGCGCTGAAGGTTAGCGAAGTGGCGGACATGTTGGGCATCGGCCTGACACTGGCCCGGGCGCTGATCCGTCGCGGGGAAATCGCGTCGGTAAAGATCGGCGGCGCGCGAAGGGTGCAACGGTCGGCACTGGCTTCGTACCTCGCGAGAGTGACCACCCCGGCGACGGGAGGCGACCGTGAATGACGCCTGCTCCAGTCCGGCGGAGGCATCGAACCACCCCGGCCCCGAACTGAACTCCCTGTTGGGGCGGCTTGCGGCACTGCTCGCCGCGTTGGAAGCGGAGAGGCTCCGGCCCCTCGTGGTGGACATCAACGGGCTGGCGAAGTTGCTCGACTGCTCGCGCCGCCATCTCGAAAGGCAGAGGGCGGCGGGCGAGTTGCCCGACCCGGTTGCGGTCGGGAACAAGCTCGTTTGGCGGGTGTCCGACATCGAACTGTTCGTGAAGGCGAACTGCGACATGGCCCGCTACCGCGCGGCTCTGGCCCGCCGGTGATCCTCAACCCATTTGACCCCCAACCCTAACCGAGACGCCCACCATGACGCACGCCGTGAACCTGAAGAACCTCACCATCCCGCGACTGGTCGCGCGGTTGGTCGATGCGATCAAGGCCGGGGACCGCGACGCCGGGCAGCGAATCCGGGACGAACTGGGAGCCGCGGGGCTGAAGCTCGTGGACCCGAAGACACTGCCGCACCGCGGCGAGAAGAAGTGACGGACCACAAAACGACAGACCCCGCCGGAGGCTGGCACCACACAGCGGGGCCTGATGTCGAACCGGAGGACATCGTGAGTGTACCGCATCACCCGCTCGCCCGGAAGCCGATCATTATGACCACCACCGAACTCCTCGCACATCCACCGGACCAGTTGCAATGGGCCGTCACCGGCCTACTTCCCACCGGGCTGGCGCTGCTCGCCGCGAAGCCCAAAGAGGGCAAGTCGTGGATGGCGTTAGGCACGGTATTGGGGAGCGGCGGGTTGGGACCGGCTGACGACCGCCCGGCCCTTTACATCGGGCTGGAGGACACTCAGCGGCGGCTCTACGACCGGGTGAAGAAACTGCTTGGAGACGCCCCACGCCCGGCGGGCGCGTTCCTGTCGTGCGACTGGCCGAGCGGGGCGGAGGGGCTGGCAGAACTGGACGGGTGGCTGGAAGGCCACAAGGGGACGCGGCTGGTGGTGCTGGACACGCTGGCCGTGTTCTTGGCGGGCCGCGACCGGTCGCGGGACGTGTACCAAGCCGACTATGAAGCCCTCCGGCCTCTGAAGAAGTTGGCCGACAAACACGGCTGCTGCATCCTCGGAATCGTCCATGTGCGGAAGGAGAAGGCCAGCGACCCGTTCAACACGCTGGTGGGGACCACCGGGGTAACGGGGTGTGCGGACGCGGTGCTCGTTCTGAGCCGCCCCCGGTGCGGGACGGAGGCCGTGCTTCACGTCACGGGCCGCGACGTGGAGGAGCAGCGCCTTGCCCTCCGCTGGCACCCGGACGGTTGCCGGTGGGAGGTGGCTGGAGACGCAGGGGCGATGATCACCCTGACGCCAGAACGGCGCGAAGTGGTTGAGGCGATCTGCCGCATCGGTCCATGTGGACCAGCGAAGTTGGCTCAGGAGATGGGAAAGAACCCGGACGCGGTGAAGAAGCTGCTCCGCCGGATGGAAGAGGCGGGGACACTGGTTTGCGAAAGGGGAGTCTACCATGTCCCTCCTGTCCCCGGTGTCCTCCCTGTCTCTCCTGTCCCCGGTGTCCCCGTGTAACTGCTCCCTCTCACCCTCTCTCTCTGTCCCCGTGTACGAAAACGCGAGGAAAAGAGGGGGTTTAAGGGGGAGAGAAGGAGAGCGAGGGCGGAGCGGTGACAGTGGGGACACCGGGGACAGGGGTGACAGGTGGCTGGAGGAGCGCAGTACCCGACCCGCCGCCCCGGAAGACATGCGAGAAGGCCAACCACCGTCCCCGAATCTTTCCGGCGGCGGTGTGGCACAACCTCCACAGGGCCAGAGAGCCATACGAGGAACCCGAACCCGTCCAGTGTCCAGAGGTGCCCGCGAATGACCGGTCAAAGGCGCAGGAGCAAGACGGCGAAGCTCCGGGAGGAGGCGCTACTCGCCGCGGTGCTGTCGCAGCCCACGTTGACACGTGCAGCCGTGGCCGCGGGTGTTTCTGAGCGAACCGTGCGCCGAGCACTCAAGCGGCCCGCCTTCGCGAGACGGGTGGCAACCGCCCGCCGGGTGGCAATCGAAATGGCCGTCACTGGCTTGTCGAGTCTGTCCGGGGAGGCATACGACGCGGTGAAGCGCGCATTGGCATGCGGAATCCCTGCCGTGGAGTTGAAGGCCGGACTCGCGATCCTGTTGGAGCAACCCGTCCGCGGTGGCGGCTTCCTGTTTGAACTGAACGACCTTCAACGGCTCCAAGAGCAGCTTGCCGAACTCATCGAACGGCAGCGGGAGGGGAAATCTTGAAGTGGCGAGAACTACCCCCGGCGGTGCGGGCCGTGAGCCTTCACGAGAGCGGACACGCAACGACAGCCGAGTTGCTCGGCTGGAAAGTTCGGTCCCTTGAGTTGCACGCGGACGGCGGCGGGGTGTGCTGGCTCTCGGGCGCGCCCCCGGCCCCGTGGGTTGACCTTGTTGTAAGTGCGGCGGGGCACGCTGCCGAGATGCACTACCGCGGACGGGTGCGGGGCGGTGGATCGTGGACCGACCGCGCCGAAGCCGCTGCGGTCGTGGAACAGACCGGCGTGGAGGCGTGGGAGTGCCCGGAGGCCGTGCTGGAACTCGAAGAACGGCTCTGGCCGGTGCTGGAACTGGATTCCGTCCGGCAGGCCATCGTGCGGGTGTCCCGCGAGTTGGCCCGGATGCGATGCCTGACGAGGCGAATGTTCGTTGCGCTGGCGGAGCCTGCCCTCAACGACGAAACCCGGCGAGAGGTGCGGCGGTTCTGCCGCCGGACGGTACTGGAAGTTGTCGAACGGTAATTGGAGGAACTGGAAGCATGAACTCGTTCACGAGTCTGAAGCAACTCGACAAGGTGAGCGCCCGGCTCACTCGCGAGTTGAAGGCGTTGCCGATTTTCATGGGCGGAGTGCCGACCGGCAACGGCCCGGTCGCTGACGGGCGGCTCCTGCTCACACCGGGCGCGTGGCTGGTTGCGGTCAACGTCACCGTACATTTCGAGGTCGCGGACTTCCTTGAACTCCAAGTCGTGTTAGCTGGGGACGCGCGGTTCCGCGGGCCGCGGGCGGTGGTGCCGAACGAGGTGGGCGCGCTGGCGTTGGCCGACCTCGTGCAAGACCGGCATAAGCTCGACTGGAACGAGGACGCGACCCGCACTGCATCGTTCTGCGGCGTGGTCCCGGTGCCAGAGTCGCCCGACCCTGTGACGTGCGAACTGTGGGGCAGCGCGGACGCGAAGCACGGAATCGACGTGGAGTTCACGGGGGGCGAACTGCTGGCGGTTCAACTCGGAGGTGCCAAGTGAGGAACGACAAGCCGAACCTGATCGAAGTCATTCGGAGGACGGGCCAAGCCGGGGCCGTCATTTCGACCGGCGGCGGGCTGGACTCCGCACACGGCGATGGTGCGGACGCAGCGGAACAACTCCTGACCAGCGCCGTGAGGAAGGCCATAGCCCCGGCTGTGAAGCGGGCCGGGGAACTGTTCACCGCCATCCAAGCCGCGACCCGGACGGAGCAGGAATGCGGGCGGCGGGCCGGTGAAGTCGAGCGAGCCCGGAAGGTGGCGACGGCTGGCCTGTTCGGGGCGAAGCTCGACACCCGGCTACGTGAACTGGATGCAGAGGAACGGGCCATCGTTGAACAGAGGGCGACGGCACAACTCGCCAGCGAGCGGGCCGTGGAGGAACTCCAGAAGCTCCGGGGCGAAGCCTGCCGGGAGCCTGTGTCGGCTGTGGGTAATGCGACCGCGGGGCGGCTCCGGGCGGCGGAGGCCGAACGCGCCCGCGCTGCCGACGTGCTGGCCGCGGCGGTGGCGCAACAGATTGGCGCAGTGCTGAAGTTGGACGGCGAACTGGCAGCACTCCGCGAGGTGAACCCGCGCCGTGAAGTCGAACAGGCTCTTGCGGAACAACTCCCCGCCGTGTTCGGGGCCGGTGGCATCGCGTCTCTGGTGCCCGATCAGGACGAGGACGAGTACGAACCGCTGGCGGGACCGAAGGTCAACGCGGCACTCGCCCGGCGGAGGCGCGGGACCGATTACGTGACCACCGACCGCACGGAGGCCGGAACCGAACTCGACGGCTACGAGGGCGACGACTACCAACCGCCCCCGCCCCGCCGCCTGCCGCCGGACGAGGTTGAACGCTACTGATCCGATCCACTAACGGGAGGTGCTGAGATGCCGATGAAGCCGAAGCTCGCCGCACTGCGGCGCGAGGTGGCGAAGCTGCTCGCCGGGGCACCGCGTGCCGGGCAAGGTGCCGGGTGGGTTGCCTTGTGGCGATTGCAGGACTGGACAGCGCTGGTTGAGGAATCGCTGCCGCCCGATACGCCGTGCCGACACTACGCCGCCACGTGCTTCGTGTTGGAGAAGGAGGCCGCGCGGTTCGGCATCGCAGGCGACCCGGAGTTCGTGGCCGCACTGGATGAACTCCGGGAGGCGATGGAGCGGGCCGCGAACCCGCCGGACGGAGCGACGTGGCAGGAGCGCGACGCCCTTCAGGATGCGATGCGGGAGGCCAGCGTGAAGCCCGCAATGCTCGTTCTGGACGCGATGGGCGTGCCGCCCGGCCCGTTGGGAGCACACCCGCCCGGAGGACGGCCCCCGCGGGAGAGCGCGGAGTTCCCGGCGGAGTGGTTCCGCGAACCCGCGGCGGAGGTGGCGACATGAACGCGACCGCCACGCCGATGTCTGAACGGGTGGCCGCGCTGTACTGTGCGGCCCGCGACCTGATCCGGGACGAGGTGAGCGCGGCGCGCGTGCTCCGGCTCCCGGACGTGACCGCCGCCGGACTCGACGCGGTGGGGGCGGTGATCCGCGCCCGGCCCGACTTGGCCGTTGCAGTGGGGCGGGTGCTGGACCGGGCCGCGGGCATCCCCGCATCATCCCGGCGGCGGCGGGTACTCACCGCCGTGGCAAGGTGGCTCCCCGGTACGCCCGGTCACCTGAAAGGTGGTGAGCAGTGGTTCAGCGGGCGAGTGGTCCGGGACGTGGCCGAAGCCTCCGCCGGGACCGTCACGCACGCGGAGGCCGCGGGGTGGGTCGCTCTGAACGCACTCGCCAGCCGGGGCGAATGACCCCGCTGGGCGCTGACCACAACCACGCTGTTTGCGAACGGCCCGTTCGCGGGTACACTCTCTGATCGGGGCCGATACTGTTGTCGGCCCCGCTTGCACAACTGAGGAATGGCGAACCTATTCCGCGGCACACGTGACTGCGGCAAAAACCTGAACCATGCGTGAGCATGGTACGCTTCCAGCAAACCGGCCAAACGTGACTCGAAAGGGTCACGGTGTTTTCAGTGAAGCGGACCTGACCACGCCCCGTAAGGGGCGGCGGCCAGAGTCCGTTCACTGAGGCTCTTGGCCGGGCCTGCTGGAGCGGCTTTGCGTCCGCCGCTCCGCATTTTTAAGGTCTGGCCATGCCCACAACCGTCTGCCCTTCGTGCGAGAAGATACCCACGACCCTGAACAGCGTCGCGGGGAGTTCTGTTCGGTGTTCTGCCTGTTCGCTCTGGTTCCAAGCACCAAGCCTGACCGCGCCGAAGGTCGATGCTTCAGAGAACTCCTCCCCGCTCCGGTTCCCGCGGACGGGGCGTTCTCGTGGACTGGTGGCTGTCGCTGCCGCGGTGGTTCTCGCGGTCGTTGGAATCGGTGGGTGCGGCGGTGCGGGCAATGAGAGCAAGCCAAAGCAGGAGGGCGAGGGCCAAACCGCACGGCCTGAAAAGAATGGCGACGGCGCGCCACCGAAACACATGAAGGACGCCCCGCAAAAGGTGCCAGCGAAGGACGGCCCCGCGGAGCGAGATCGGGATTACCTGACGGTTCTGGAAACGCTCTATGAACTCGACGGGCTGGCGAACGGGAAGAAGTTCTGGCTCAACGTAGACGACCAAGTCGGATTCAAGGACTTGCGGGGGCCGTCTGCCTCTCTGGTCGTGTCTCGTGCCTTCGACCCCGCGCTGAAATCAGCGGAGTTCGGATCGGTAGAGCGACGGAAGATGTTCGTGGACTGGCACAAGATGGACTCCAAAGATTGGAGGCCGGAGTTCGTCAAGCGGTATCCAGAGCGGGCCGTGATCAATGACGAGATTGCGGTTGTCGTGCGCGACCTGTGTTCGCAGCACCTCACTGACATCTCCTCGCACTTGGTCGATCAAAAGGACAAGATCGGCAAGGAACTGTTCAAGAAGGCCGACAGCGATCCAGACTTGAACGCGCGAATGGCGAGGAACGGGCCGAAGATCATTGAAGACCAGTGGCACGAGTACCGGCTGAAATACTTGGAGAAGCAGGGGCCGAAGTTGGTTGAGGAGGTTCGCGCCGCGGTGAAGAAGATGGATTCCATCGTGCGGCTGAAAGCGAAGGTGGGAAAGGCCGCGCCACCTCAAAAGTGACGAGGGACACGTGAAGTACGAACTCGCGGAGATCGTTCGGACGTGGGGCCGGGTGGAGGCGGGCGGCTACGCACTCCCGGCCCGTGTGCGGCTGCTCGAAACGCTCAACGACCGGCTGAAGCCACTCACCGAACTCGACCCGCTCACCCAATTGGCCGGGGCCGGTCTGACGTTCTCGGAGTGGCTGGCCGCGGTGGAACTGCACCGCCGCATCATCGTGACGCTGGCCCACCTCGACCCGTGACCCCGCGGGCCGCAATTCGTTGAGCCTCCCGGCCTCCACTCGCGTAGGGGGCTACCGACCATCGCTGTTTAGCAGCGTGGTTGGGGAATGTGTTGATGCCAACGCAATCACTTCCTTCTCAGCTTCGGGAAGGGACACAGACAACCCCGACGGCCCGATAGAGTCGGCACGCCACGGCGCGAGGTACAGAACAACCACTTCCTTCAACCGCGGAGGGTTGTGAGATTCAAAGAGCCTTGCCGCCCACCGACGGTACTTCGGTTGTGGCTTCTGGTATCCCTCGAACTCAAAAAGCGCTTGGCTCAAATCACCAATGTGGTACGCAAGACCGTTCCCCCAACGCGCGAACATATGACGGTTGGTCCGGATGCGTGCCAAGTTCGCGCTCAACTCGCCCTTCTTCCCGCGGCGCTCAGCTTTCCCCACGTACAGAGGTTGGAAGTTCGAAGTCCCACCCCACCCCATGACGTAGAGCAGCCCTTCCCATGCCTCTTCTGCTAATCCGCTCTCCACCATCTCAACAACAGCATCTTCCATTTCCTCCGCACGACAGAGGAGCCGCCGTTTCTCCGCACCAGACTCAAAGGTCCGGACGACGAGCGCCGAGTCAGCGTCGAACAGCGGAACGAAACGGTGACCGGGCACCGACCAGAGCCAATCGACCACGTTCATCACCGCCCTTGCCCTTCATCATTGAGCAGCCGACCGGGGAACGCGTCGGCGGCGAGTCCAACGAGTTGGTATTCCACCGCCCCAACAGTACAAGGGAAACCGGCTTTGGGCGGGCGCGTGATTGCGTCCTCTTGGACGACCAAAAGAACCAGATCGTGCGCCGCACGCCCGTCGGATTCGAGCAGTTGCGCACGCCATTTGGCGTACCCTCCTACCCCCTCGACCAACGCACTGATGTGCGCCTGCCAGCGCCCTTTCGGGCCGTTGCTCTTGCCGACGTAGACCGGGATGAGTTCACCTTGGTCCCGTGCGAACAGAACGTAGATGGAGAGCACGTCCGGCACGGTCGCGAGGCGCACGAGCACGGTGTCTGGGTCGGGAATCTCACCGCGCGAAAACAGACTGTAAGTCCGAAGGGGGAGCAATTCCTCCCACCAAGCAGAAAGTAACGCCCGCTTCCGCGCGCCGTCGCGACTCATGGTTCACCCTCGCTGTTACGTTTCCGTGCGAGGGCGTTCACCCACTTCTCGGCAGACCGTTCGGGCCTCGCGTCCGCGGATTCCCAAATGCGAAGAACTTCCAACAGCGGGCAGGAGGACAACTCTTCGCGCAGCCCCTCCGCCGTAAAGTCGGTGAAGTATCGACCACCCCGTTCCCCCTCGCCATCTCCGCACTTGAAAGACGCGAAGAATACTCCCCCCACAACAAGCGATGCGGCCAGACGCCTGATTGCGTTTCCGAGTTCTTTCCGGTGAAGATGAAGAAGCGACGCGCACGCCCAAACACCGTCGAACCGTTCGTTGAAGGCAACCTCTTGGAACCTCATCACCGTCACCGGCTGGCCGACGACCCCTGAGGCGCGTTGGGCCAATTCCGGGGACGCGTCGAATGCGGTGACGACGAACCCCCGGCGCTTGAACTCGCGCGCGTCGCGACCGGAGCCGCAACCCGCGTCGAGAACGCGCCCGCCCACGGGGAGGAGTGCCAAAAACGGCTCATGAAGCGGGGTCACGTCCACCGCGAGGGTATCCCGCACGAAGTCGTCGGCGTGGCGGTCGTAGTAATCAACTGTCGGGTCCGAACGCGCGTTCGTGTTCAATGACCGGCCTCCAATTATCACCGACCAGCCCGCCCTCGGTTCGCGCGCACCGATACGCTTCGTTGAGGAAGGCACGCCGGGCGGGTTCGTCGTCCCCGGTCTGGAGGATGAGCGTCTCGCGCAGCGGGTGGTGGCTGTGGATGAGGAACTCGTTCCGGGCGTGCAGGCGCTCGACGTACCGCAGCGCCGGGAGGCTGTCGAACTTCCCCGCCGCGCCCCGGTTGCACGACTGGCATGCGAGGACAAGGTTCCATATCCCGTTGATGCGGCCTGCAAGCGGTGAGCCGGGTATGCGGAACCGGAGGGTGTGTGGGAAGACGTGATCAACATCACCCAAGTCGTCTGCCCCCACTTCGACCGAAACGTCCGCAAAGCAGTAGAAACACTTTCCCTTCTGATACCCGTTCAGCGCGTCCCGGCAGGGGGCCACGGCCTTGCGCCGTTCCAACCTCGACTGCGCGACCAGACCGCCCGTTACCTCATCGTAGTCCACCACGAGGGCGCTTGTCGGGAGGGAGAGTTCCCACGCGGTCTCGACCAGCCGCCACCGGGCCTCGATCTCCGCCGGAAGGTTCCGTCGCTGGTACGACTGCGCCATGCGGAACAGATCGTCGGTCAAGCGGATGGCGCCGACTCCTGCCCGCTCGTCTGCGAAGAAGCGGACGGCGATCTCGCTGCGGTCCACGATGTGGAACGCGTCGATGACGTTGACGAAGCCGAGTTTGGCAGTTGCTTCGACTAGCCCGGTCTCGGTAAGTTCACCACGGTTGAACTTCCGACATTCATCAAGGAACCGACTCGACTTGGACGTAACCTGTTTGTCGCAGCCCTTCAGGTGTTCGCAGAGATGGCGCGAGAACGGAACCGCCAGTTCCGAGAGGGAAACGACTGACGTGCCCTTTGCCGCGACCTCCAAGAGCGATTTTCCGAGCGCGAACTTGTAGCTCGCCACGTTCCGCCCGAACAGGATTACCGCACGCCAATAGTTGTCGAGTGTTGGGTGAATCTCAGTGAACTCGGTCATTGTGGGCGCTCCTTGACGTGCCGCGTGCGTTGATTATGGTCCGTACGTGTGCATCGCTGCAAGGAACGTTACACCAAACAAAAGTCGGCCCACTCCACTGCACCGTCTACGACCTGATATGGGACGAGGTCAACACGGCCCGCGTGAGGCTACTCGAAATACTCAACGACCGGTTGAAGCCACTTACCGCGCTGGACCCGCTCACCGAACTGGCCGGGGCCGGACTGACCTCCGGGAACTGGCTGGCCGCGGTGGAACTGCAACGCCGGATCATCGGGGCGCTACTCCGCATCGACCCCTGAACCATCTTGAAAAGTAGCAACGGAGGTTGCGGACTATACCCTAATTAGGGTATAGTATGATCGGAGGGTTGGGCGTGGACATCGAAGAACGACTCAGGGACGCGCTGGCGACTGCCACGAACGGCGGGCGCACCGGCTACGCGGTCGCGAAGGCCGCGGGGCTGAAGCCGGAACTGCTGTATCGGTTCGCCCGTGGGGGTGACCTCCGATTGAGGAGCGCGGCGAAACTGGCGGCGGTGTTGGGGCTGACGCTGGTTCCCGCGACCACCGACGCGGGGCAGGCGAAGCCGGAACAGGAACAACCCGCCCGCCCCAAGCGGAAGCGGAAGTAACTCACCGGGAGCGGAGCACATGGCCGAAGTGACCAAGAAGCAGATTGTCCGCTGGACCCTGAACGGGAAGCGGGTGCCCGCGAACACGCCGGGCGCGGAGAAGCACGTTGAGCTTTCCGCTAAGTGGTACGGCACCGTGAACGGGAAGCCGGTCCCGCTCTGCTCGGATAAGGGCAAGGCTCAGAAGATGTTCGCCGCGCTCGTGAACAACGCGGCGCTGGCGTCGGTGGGGCTGGCGGACCCGTTCGCCGCTCAAAAGCAGAAGTCGCTGGACGATCACCTGAAGGACTACGCCGGGCATTTGGAGTCGAAGGGGGACACGCCCCGGCACATTACCCTGACGGTGGCGCGGGTGACCGCCATGTTCAAGGGGTGCGAGTTCCTCCTCCCGGCGGACGTGGAAGCCGGGCGCGCGTCGGAGTGGCTGAACGGCATTCGCCGGGCGGGTGTGGCACCTGCGATTCCGCCGGGGGAGACGTTCACCCCGTCCGCGGTGGCGGAACTTCTCGACATCAGCGGTCAGGCCGTCCGCTCCGCGGTGAAGAGACACAGCCTCGCGGCGGTCGGGAACGGGAAGGCACGCCGCTACCCCCGCGCGACGGTGGAAGCGCTGGTGGAACGGTCGAACCGCGGGGCCAGCCCGGAGACGGTGAACCACTACGTTCGCGCGGTGCGCGGGTTCTTCCGGTGGATGCTGGCCGCGAAGCGCATCGGGGCAAACCCGCTCGAAACAATTTCTCTCGTGAACGCACAGGTGGAGGTGCGCCGCGCCCGCCGGGAACTCGCCGCGGACGAACTCCGGGCGCTGCTCTCCGCGACCCGTGCGAGCAAACGGGGATTCCGCAAGCTGACTGGTGAGGATCGGTTCCACCTGTACCTCACCGCGGCGGGGACCGGGTTCCGGGCGCGGGCACTGGCGAACCTGACCCCCGGCGACTTCGACGTGAACGACACGGACGCCCCGACCGTCACCCTTGCGGCCCGGTTCAACAAGAGCCGAAAGGCGAAGGTTCAGCCTCTCCCCGCGGATGTGGCGGCGGAACTGCGGGAGTACCTGAAGGGCAAGCCAGCGGGTCAACCGGTGTGGGGCGGAACGTGGGCAAAGGACAACCGCGGGGCGGAAATGATCCGGGGCGACTTGGAGGCCGCGAGCATCCCCTATTCTGTCGAAGGGCCGGACGGCCCGGAGTACGCCGACTTCCACGCCCTGCGGCACTCCTACCTGACTTTGGGGGGCCGGTCGGGAATCGACCTGCGGACCCTGATGGAACTGGCCGGTCACTCGAAACCGGAACTCACCGTGCGGTATTCCCACCGGCGGCTGTACGACCTTACCGGCGCGGTGGGGAAGCTGCCGAACCTCGTGCCGGAGAAGCCCGCCGCCGGGAAGGAAGAACAGGCGGAATCGCTCCGGGCGACGGGCACCGATGGCGATTCTGGTTGCTCGCTGGTTGCTGGCAACCATGTCGGAACTAGGCGGCGGTTGGCGGTGATTGGCGGAGAAGAGGCTCCGCAGGAAGACGGGCCTCAAACGCTTGAACCCCCGGAAATCCGGGGGTCCGAACGTGTTTTCGTGGAGAAAACTTCAGCGAGGACGACGGGACTCGAACCCGCAACCACCGGATCGACAGTCCGGTACTCTAACCAATTGAGCTACGTCCCCAAAGATCGACTGTTCTGCGATAATTGTGGATGGTAGAACCTCTTTGCGTCGGTAATCTACCGATCGAAAGAGCTACAGCCACTCACACTGCCATGCCCAAGAAGGCAAAGCACATCACCTAAGCAGATTCTACAGCGACCTCTGTTCGTGGCAAGACCACGAAATCGAACAAAACGAATCCTGGGGTGCCATCCGTCCTTTACCAGCTCTTGCAGAACAAATCGAATGGAACCAAGCCCTCAATGACACTATTCCTTGGACCGTGGGAGTTCAATACTGCTACCCAAGTCCGGGCGGTTCTCGAACGGTCCGTTGCAGGGACGCGAGGGATTCTTCGTGTGTGCGATCACTCATCGGAATGTGTTTGACTGGCATCATGAGCAGGCCGACACTGATGTTCCCAGACTGAACCTCGAGTCTCGGAACGCATCCTGTTCCTGCTGATTGGTGACAATCAATCACCTTGATCGTGTTGTTCGCCGCAACACGCGGCAGGACATTCGGGAACAGAAAAGGTTCCCGAACGAGCATTCAGGTTGCTCCTGGCGCTCCCAATTGCGAATGGGTCCGACGGGAATTGGGAGGCGGCGAGCAGCGGAGCATCTGAATATGAGTGAACCGCCCACCGAAAGATCTGAGCCAACTCCCTCAGGCGTCCTCACGCACCTCCATGACTGGCTGCGACAGAATCCCAAAGCTGACTCCCACCATGTGATTGAGGTGTTCCGGCAAGATCAACAGAATCGCTGGCGAGCGGGCGAGCGAGTGTTCGTAGAGGCGTACCTGAAACTGCTGTCGGAAGCGGGACAAGAAGGGATCGGCGACGAACACATCATCGAACTGATCTATGCCGAGTTTTTGCTTCGTTGCGAACTGGGCAACAAGCCGGAAGAGGGCGAGTACTTCACGCGATTCCCGTCACAAGCCAAACCACTCCGCTGTCTGTTCGATCTCAAGCACAATCTCGAAGCGGCAATTCTCACCCGACCAACTGTTGCAAATGGCGTCAGCACGCGAGAAGGAATCGGAGCGGACTCCTCGCGATTCGATCTGAGTCACTCGACACCAGTGGTGACGGGCTACGAGATCGAAAGTGAACTTGGCCGAGGTGGAATGGGTGTTGTCTACAAGGCTCGCGAGGTCAATCTCAACCGCACCGTGGCTCTCAAACTGATCCAGTCTGCGGAGTGGGATTTGCGGGCACGATTTCGGGTTGAAGCGGAAGCCGTGGCGCGGGTGCAACACCCGAACATCGTTCAAATTTTCGAGGTCGGCGATGCGGAAGACGGGCGACCCTACATGGCTTTGGAGTTCGTCGCGGGTGGCAGCCTTGCGGAACGGCTCCGCGGTACCAGGCTCTCTGCCACCGAGTCTGCGGCGCTGGTCGAGACGCTGGCACGTGCCGTTCACTTCGCACACCTGCGTGGCATCCTGCATCGCGATTTGAAACCCGCCAACATACTGCTTTCCATATCGGGGCGATCGGAAACGGGCAGTGATGAAGGGCGACTCACCCGCACGCTTGCCAGGTCTTCGACCACGTCCGTAATCGCGCCGAAGGTCACCGATTTTGGTTTGGCCAAGCGCCTTGACGAAGCGGACGACGGGCAAACGCGAACGGGTGCCATCCTGGGAACACCCGCATACATGGCACCGGAGCAGGCCGCGGGGCAGAACCGGGATGTCGGCGTTCCCACCGATGTTCACGCGCTCGGGACAATCCTTTACGAGTGCCTGACGGGCCAGACCCCGTTTCGCGGGCGAACTGCGATGGACACGCTGGAACTTGTTCGCCATGCAGACCCCATGCCGCCTCGCCGAATTGCGCGGGATACTCCGCTCGATCTGGAAACGATCTGTCTGAAGTGTTTGCAGAAAGAGCCTGCCAAACGATATTCGAGTGCCGAGGCACTGGCCGAGGATCTCCGTCGATTCCTGAACCGCGAACCGATCCTCGCCCGCCGGGTTGGCCCAGTGGGGCGCCTCACGCGATGGTGTCGCCGCAACCCCGCGCTGGCTTCCACCTTCAGCGTTGCCCTGATCGCCCTCACGCTGGTGGCGGGGGTTGGACTTTATCAGGTGGTTCAGGAGCGACAGCGGTTTCGCACGGAACGCGATCAGGCTCAGACCAACCTTTACCGGGCGTTGATTGGCGAAGCTCGCGCCCAGATGAAGGCACGCGAGACCGGTTGGTGGTGGCGAGCGATGGAGAACATTCAGGATGCCGCGAGTCTGAATGTCCAGGCCCGCGAGCCGATAAGCCTCCGCGAACTGGCCATCGAATGCATGAGTTCCGAGTACCCCTGTTTTCGTCGAACGAGCGAATGCAATGGCCACACCGGCCCGGTCACGGCGATTGTCTGTCGTGCGGATGGCAAGGTCGCTGCGTCCGCGGGAGAGGATGCCACGGTTCGGCTCTGGTCGGTGCCGGATGGGAAAGCCCTCGCGGTGCTCAGGGGGCACTCGCAGTCGGTGACCGGAGTGGCGTTCAGTTCTGCGGGGCGACTGGCATCATGTTCGAAGGATGGCACGGTGCGGATCTGGAATTCCACCTCGCCTCAAACCGCACCCCGCACGTTTACAATTCCGGGGCGAGCGTTCCTGGCAGTCGATTTCTCACCCGACGGTCAGTGGCTTGCCGCCGGGTGCAATGACGGCACAATCCGAATCTTCTCAGCGAGCGACCTGGAGGTGGACTCCCCCCTGGGTGGTTTGCCATCGGGAACGAAGACGCTGGTTGGACATTCCGGACCCGTGATCTGTTTGACCTTTTCCCGAGAAGGCAAACTCGCGTCAGGAAGCACCGATCTGACGATCCGATTCTGGGACGTCGTTGCAGCGAAGCAGACGCACTTTTGGCCGGTTCCGAACATCCCGACATCGCTGGAATTCGAGCGTTCAGCGGAAGTGGGGCTACTGGCCTGGGGAGACGAAGCAGGTCGAACTTTCGAGGTTCGTGCGATCCACTCGGACGGAATCGTTCGGGTGGTCCCACCACTCGCGGGTGGTGTCACGCAAGTCCGAAACATCGCCGGGAGGTGGCTCTCGGCATCGAGGGATGGAGCCATCCGACTCTGGCGACAAATCTCCAACGTGCGGCTTGAAGAGTTGGCCGTGGCCGATCCCGAGTTCGGTCCGGTTCATGCCCTCGCGGTGGTTTCAAACGGTGCGGGAGTGATCGCGGGCCATCGCGATGGCCGCATTTGCTTTTGGGAACTCGCGGAACCTCGGGAGAGAACGTGGATCAACTCCGCGAGCCACAATTCCATCTTCACGGGTGCGGGGGCGAATCTGATCGATTCACGCGGGATCACGGATCTCTCAAATCGCGAGGAGATTCGATTCCGTGGCTACGCACCCTTGCCCGTGCGTGCCCTGGCGATTCGACCCGGAGAACGCACGTTCGCGCTTGGCCGAGACGACGGCAACATGGAAGTCCACGATCTGCTGAATGGCCGAGAAGTGGTTCGCTGGAAGGGGCACGAGCGTTCGGTCACGTCACTCGCGGCGAGCCCGGATGGTCAGCAACTCGCCTCGGCATCGCTCGACGGGACCGTCCATACGTGGAACTGGCAAGGGAAAGAACCACTCCGAACCCTCCAGCCCAGGATCGGTAGCTTGCACTCCGTCGCGTGGAATCGAGAGGGAACGCATCTCGCCGCGGCGGGCGATCAGGGTGTTGTGCTCTGGGATCTCGCACACCCAACAGAACCACGCCGATTGAGCGAAGCCCCCACCCCCAAAGGCAGCGTCACTTTCGGATCGGGTGTGGTTGCTTTTTCGATCGCGGACAGTGTGATCGAGGTGCGGTCCATGCCAACCGGAGAACTGCGTCACACGTTGAAGGGCCAGACCGCCACAACCGTACTCCAGTTTTCCTGTGACGGCACCAAACTGGCTTCTGGGGCAGCGGACGGTGTGGTCCGTTTGTGGGATATGGCCGATGGCCGTGAGCTTGTGAAGATGACGGGTGCCCGCGGCTCTCCACGCTGCCTGACGTTTAGCCACGACGACCGTTACCTTGTGCATGGCACATCACTCTTCGACGTTCGAGCTCTGACCGAGGTTGCCCTTTGCTACGGCACACCCGGACTGTTGGCCACCGCAGCAACACCCGACGGGACATTGCTCTTCGCGACTCGCAGCGGGGCCGTGACTGCACTCACTCTCGCGGAGGTTGATGAGGTGCGGGGCAGAGCGGTTGGCGTCAACAAAGCCCCACTGGCGGGTCCGGTTCGAGTCGATGTCAAAGCCGCGATCGTTCCGGGTGGTCATACCGATGGGATCTGGGGCATCGCCGCGAGCCCCAATGGCCGATGGATCGCGACCGCCAGCCACGATCAGACCGTGAAAATCTGGGACGCGACGACGCTGCAACTCCTCCGAACCCTGGAGGGCCATGGAAGTGTGGTGTGGTCTGTTGCCTTCAGTCCCGACTCGCACACACTCGCATCCGGGTCCGGCGACATTCGCATCTGGGATGTTGAGAGCGGTCGCCAACTCCACTGTTTCCGTGGGCACGAACGTCTTGTCGTGGGGCTTGCGTTTCATCCGCGACACCCCTGGCTTGTGTCGAGTTCTTACGACGGATCGGTTCGCCTGTGGGATGTGGCCGGCGGGCGACCGCTGGGTCTGCTCCACCAGTTCGATCTCAAAGCGAACTTCGATCCGCGAGTTCACAACGTCGCGTTCCGCCCCGACGGTCGCTGGCTGGCGGCGACGGCCGACTCTCGCGTCGCGCTCTGGGAAATGGGAGATTCACCGCCATCGGGGCGTCCACCCGATCGACTGCTGGAAGGGCACAACTCTGCCGTGTGGTCCGTGGGCTTCAGCCCCGACGGCCAGTACCTCGCCTCCGGTGCGGAGCAGGGCGTTGTGATCCTCTGGAGCGGCGTGACGTTCAGACAAGTGGTGACCTTGCGGGCCGGGAAAGGGCAAATCCGCGGAGTGTCCTTCAATTCCAATAGCGAACGACTCGCGGCGGCGTCCTACTACGCACCGACGATTGTCTGGAACCTCGATATACTTCGCCGATCGCTCCGGGGGATGAACCTCGACTGGTAATCTGTCCCGTCGGCCTTTTGACTGGGTCACTGTTCCAACAGGCGGATAAAGTGCTTGCACAGGGTTGAGCCCGAACATCAGATGCTTCGGCCCCGACGAAATCGGTGATGAACTGGCAGGGTCAGATTCGAGGATCGGCGAATGCTCCGCATCTCTGTCAGACCACCGGGAACGGCCAAACTCACAAAGTACGATCACGAGCGTGGCCCGTTCGAGATTGGTCGTGTTGCTTCAACCGAGCCGATACCACGTTGTGTAGTGGAAGCCGATCTCGCGGTGTCGAAGAGCCACCTCCGGCTGGAAGAGTTGCCCAGGGGGCGAGTTCGTGTCACGAATGTCAGCGAGCGAAAAAAAGTTCGCCTGCCAGATGCTGAACTCCCGCCCGGCGAGTCTCGTGAGCAGCCACTCCCGATCACGCTCCAGATTGGCAACACCACGGTTACTGTCGAGTTGGTTAGAAATCAGGACGAGACGTTTGAATCGCTACAGGAACTTGGGGCTTCCCCACTGCTCCGAAGGCGGTTGGATCCAACGGTGAGTCTGCACTCGGAACGCCTCGATCCCAGCGTGATCGCGGAGTGGTTCGAGACCCTTATCTCGGTGCAGCAGGCACCTGTGGGTTCGCCCGAATTCTATCTCCAAACCGCTCGCGCGATGGTTGAACATATCGGAATGGATGTGGGGCTTGTGCTGCTCCATCAGCCGCAGGGCTGGCGAGTCGTCGCACGGGCGGCAGGGTTCGGACCTGAGATCGGCGGGCGCGAATTCAGCATGGCGGTTCTCGAGTATGTTTTGCGGGTGAAACGTACGGTCTTTCGGACCGACGATCTTGAACCCACGGAAAGCCTCAGCGGTGTGACAGCTCTCGTCGCAGCTCCCGTTTTCTCGCCCACTGGAGAGGTGACCGGTGCCGTGTACGGCGTGCGACGAACGCCATTCGGGCCGTCGGCGGGGATCTCCCGCATCGAAGCACAAATGGCCCAGGTGCTGGCCACGGCGGTGGGCATCGGGCTCGCACGTCTTGAGAAAGAAGAGGAATTGACGCGGATGCAGGTGCAGTTTCGGCAGCACTTCACCGATCAGATCGCCCGGCAACTCGTGGCCGATGGAGGAGCACTCGAAGGACAGGACCGTGAGATCACCGTGATGTTCGCGGACATTCGAGGATTCTCTCGGCTCTCGGAACGGCTCGGGCCGCAGGAAACGTTTCGGCTCGTATCGGATGTACTCACGGCACTGACCGAAGCCGTTCACAGACACAATGGCACGGTGATGGATTATGTCGGGGATGAGTTGATTGCGCTCTGGAATGCTCCGCTCGATCAGGCCGACCACGCGGTGCAGGCCATTGCCTGTGCGATGGAGTTGGCGGCGGATGTCGCTGTTGTGAGTCGAGCCTGGGAGAGCCGGATTGGAGAGGCTGTGCGGGTCGGAGTCGGGGTCAACACGGGCTTCGCGAGAGTGGGGAACACCGGTACTCGCTATAAGTTCAAGTACGGGGCGCTGGGGCACACCGTGAATCTCGCGAGCCGAATCCAGGGTGCGACGCGCGAGTTCGGCTGCGATATTCTACTGAGCGCGACGACCCGAGCCGGTCTTCCCGGAAGTGCTCCGCTTCGCCGGATTGGCCGCGTGAAAGTGGCAGGGATTGATGAGGCCGTTGAACTCTTTCAGGTGCCCACCGCGGCCTGGAGTGTTCCGCCTGAAGTGCAAGAAAGCTATGAGTTGGCGTTGTGCCATTTCGAGAGCGGCGATCTGAGCAAAGCCGCTCAATCGCTTCAGGTCGCGTTGAGTAACGCCCCGCATCCGCTGGATGGAGCGACTCGACTCCTTGCGGGCCGCGTGGAGAGTTTGCTCCAGGCGAGCCCCGAACAACCCTATCTGCCGATCATCGAGTTGAACAGAAAGTAGTCGCCTCTCAAAGCGCCCGCGTCGGGCAACCCGCGTAGGTCGAACCGGGTTGTAATCGCTCACGCTTCATGACGACGCTGTGAGCCACGACGCGTGTGTCGGTCCCCACGTCCGCACCGTAAAGCAGCACGGAAGCGTTACCCAGGGTCGCACCCGTACCGATCGTAACGTAATCGATCTTCAAAACCCTGTCCTCGAACGTGTGTGCCTGGAACATCGCGCTCACGGTCGAACCATCGGCAAAGCTCAGCATGTCCGGGTCCACAACGTGCGAAAACCCGCTTCCGAGGACCACGTTCTTCCCGATCTTTACGCCCATTGCCCGCAGATACACATTCAACAGCAGGGTGCCTTCCAACGCGGCGAGCGGCCCGCGTGCGTACATCTCCCACAACACATAATGGAAGTCCCACCGACTGCACCAGCACGACCAGAGTGGGTGAGTCCCGGGCTTGACCTTGCCGAGCAGAAGCCATTTCAACGCAAGTACCACAACGCACAGAGCCGACGCGAATGCCAGATCTAGGGCAGGAACCACCCCGAACACGAGAACGCCAAACGAGACTTCATGCTGCACGGCACCGATCGCTGCGAACCAGCCCACGGCCAGGAAGACGGGGACCAGCGGTATCGTGAACCGGAGCAATTCCCAGAACACGCGGTTGATGTAGCGTGGCCAGGATGGATTGTGCGTCACGCTCCGGTCAGCTTCCACGACTTCGCGGTTCGGCAACTCGAAGGGGGGATGCCCAAACCACGACGTCCCCGGGCGAATGCGTGTGTCGTCGGCAAGGGTGCAGACCCCCAGCAGCACGCCATCCGGAATGGTCTGTCCTGGCGGAACGACAACGTGATTGCCGAGAAAATCGCCATTGCCGAGTCGCACCATGGCGAGGGTGGCGGTTCCACGGTAAAGGTGCGGTCCGGCGAGGTAGATGCCGTCTGCGAAGAAGGTTTCCGAGCCGATTTCGACCATCTCCGGCACGGTGTCGATGATGGTGCCGATCTCGGAGTTGCGACCAATTTTCATGCCCGCACAGCGGAGCCAGACTCGCCAGAGGAGCGTTCCACTCAGCCAGGAATTCGCCGAGTTCATGATCCCGGTCTTGAGCCATACCCGGATGTACGCAACGCTCCAACGACTGATAACACCCTCGGGGACGCGGCCCAGGATACGAAGTGCCAGACACTGCGACACGAGCATCAACGGCACAGTGAGGACAATCAGGCTGACCCCGAGCATGATCTCGTTGGCCGTCAGAGCGGGATGCATCACCCACGCAATCGCGCTGTGAGCATCGATGCCGTAGGTGAAAGCCACGAGCAGGCCGAGCATGATGAGCGGCGTTGCGACGAACGCAGCGACCAGCACCCGCCCGAGCAACATGGCCAGACCGTGGACGGCGGGTGAAAGTTCTCGCTGACCGGAGGGAATCGCTGGGCGGTTCGGGGCACGCCCGGCCGGTACCGCGGGGACGCCTTCCCAGCGTTCGCCTCGCGGGAGAGTGGAACCGCTCGTGAGGAACGACAACGGAGTGAGGTAGCCGTCTGGTTCAACCCGGGTGTTCCCGGCCACCCCGGCTCGCACGTCGAGCGTGCAACCGTTGCCCAGCGAGACCGGCGCAACGACGATTTGCCCTGCTTCCAGCTCGACGATGCGGACTCCGGCCTCTTGTGAAAGTGTGACATCGTCGCCGATTTCGAGAAGATCCCAACCACCCTGGTTCATGTCCACCCCACGATGGATGTGGACGCGGGCACCGATTCTCGCACCGAGCATCCGGAGCACGCTGTTCTTGAACACCGTTCCTTCAAGCGTTGTCCACGGTATCATCCCCGCTGCTTGCCGCACGATCCAGTTGCGGATGTAGAAGCCGCCCCACACGGGCTCGCGGCAAGGCTGGTAGCGGCCGATCAGGAGCTTCTTGAGGCACACTGTGAACAGAACGGCCGCGACGGTGTACAGGAACATCGAACCGAGATACATCAGCGGCGACAGCAGTAAAAATGGCACGAGCCCGAGGCTCTGCGTCAGGTCGGGGACTGCTTCCACGGCCACGAGATACACGAACGGACCCGCGAGGATGAGGCCGATCAGGAGCCAGGCACTTTGAATCAATGTCGCAAGTATCGGGTGACCGATTGGCCGTTCCGCTTGCGTCGGGGGTGCATGAGGCGCAACACGAGGAGTGATCCGTTTCGCGAGCCCCGCGATCGTGCGAGTCTCATACAGATCACGCACGGTCAGCGATGCGGTCGTGGGGTCGTCGCGAAGCGTTGAGATCAGGACCGCTGCTCGGAGAGAATCGCCACCGAGGTCGTTGAAGAAATCGTGATCCACCGAGATCGTGTCACTCAGATTCAGGACTCGTCGAACTGCTGTCGCGATCTGGTGTTCGGACTCGTTGCGGGGTTCGAGGATGTGCCCGTGTGGCAGGGGAGCGTGGATTTCCAGCGTTGGCAGAGCCCGCCGGTTCAACTTGCCACTGACCGCAAGGGGGAGTGATGCGAGCACGCCAAAGTGCGCGGGGACCATGTACTCGGGGAGTTGCTTGCGGACGGCGGCCTTGAGATCGTCGAAGTGCGGTGGGTGGGCGGGATCGTTGGCGACGATGAATGCGACGATCTGCTGCTGTGATCCCTCGCCCTGCACGCGGCAGGCGGCCTCACGCACTCCTTCGCATGTCGTGAGGCGAGACTCGATCGCTTCCAACTCGATGCGGTAACCGCGAATCTTGACCTGCGTGTCGATGCGGCCGTGGCAGTAGTAGTTGCCCTCGGCGTCGCGGTGAACGAGGTCGCCAGTCCGGTAGATTCGCCCCAGTCGCGGGTGTACGGGGAACTTGCGGGCCGTGAGTTCCGGATCCTTGAGGTAGCCTCGAGCCAACCCCGCACCACTGAGACAAAGCTCGCCGGTTTCCCCGTCGGGCACTTCTTCTAACTGACTGTTCAACACGCAAGCGTGAATTCCCGGCACAGGGCGGCCAATTGTGATCGGGTCGCCGGCGCGGATCACGCTTCGGAGTGCTACGACCGCGCATTCGGTCGGGCCGTAATCGTTGACCAGCGTTCGACCGGGTGCCCAGCGGTCGGCCACGTCTCGCGGGAGGGGTTCGCCGCCAACATGAATGCGTTCGAGATCGGGGAGAGAGTGTTCGATATCACCCCCGCACGCCCGAAGGAGCGTTGGAGGTGGCGAGAAGACTGTGACTCCTTCACGATGTAGCCACGCGACAAGGTCTGGCCCGAGGCGAGTGGTTTCGTCGTCCATCACGACGAGGGTGGCCCCGGCCGCGAACGCCATCCAGATTTCCTCGACGCTGGAATCGTAAGCGCAGGAGGAATTCTGACCGACGCGATCCTCGGGCTTGCAGGGGAATGTTATGAGGTCGCCACGCATGAGGTTGGCGATGGCGGCGTGTTCGATCATTACGCCCTTGGGCCGGCCCGTTGTGCCCGAGGTGTAGATCAGGTACGCAAGACTGTGCGGCGTGAGCCAGTCCGCGGGGCCAAGATTCGCAACGCGGGAGTCGAGTCTTGCCAGCCAGCCGACCACATCCATGACACACGTTTGCGTGTGGTCGGTCGCCCGCACTCGCGTGACACCCGTCGCATCCGTTAAGACAGCGACCGGGGACGCGTCCGTGAGTATGGTGCCCACCTGGGCATCCGGGAACGACGGATCGATGCAGACGTAGGCGGCTCCGGCCTTCAGGACCGCGAGTTGGGCAAGGTAGATGTGTTCCGAGTTTCGGGGCAACAGAATCGCAACGACGCACTCGCGGGTCACGAACTCACGCAGGTACGCGGCCAGCACGTCGGTCTGGCGGCCAAGTTCCGCGTAGGTAATCGTTCGGCGAAAAGGTTGCGCGGTTGAAGGGGGAACATCGACCGCGATGTTCTCCGGCCACAATGTGGCCGCTCGGGCGAAGAACTCGTGGAGCAACCGTGGTTCTTCGTTTAACCCATCTCGCGAAACAATAGTTCCATACTGGCGTGGGGAGGACACACCTTGCGGCATTGCAGATTGACCTTGCGAAAAATCTCACGACGCGACCTTGAGCGGTCAGTCTGATCAAACCCTCGTTGGCGGCGAGTGTTTCGAGCGTGAGGAATTTTTCATCTTCGCGACTGGCATGGTCTGGGTATTCTACGGCAACCGGGATGTGCTTTGTTCGGTGCCGTCGCGAACATCTGGTGAGTATTCGAGTTGATACAGGAAGGCGTCGCCATGAATGCGACGCCTTCCTCGGCCGACATCACTTCTTTTTCTTGAACGTGTCTACCTTCTTGTCCTTGTCTTCGAGTTCGAGAACGTCGTCGGTCAACTTCTTGATGGTCACGGTTTCCTTGATGGTTTCGCTCTCGACCTTCAGTTCGACGTTGAGCTTATCCTTGTCGAGCTTGTAGGTTCCCTCGAACTTGATTTCCTTACCGTCGGCCTTGATGACGGCAGCGATCTTGCCTTCCTTGGTGAACTCGACGGTGCTGCCCGCAGGCAGATCGCCGCTGGCCTTGTCCACGACCCACACGCCGACGAGTTTCTTGGCGTTGTCGTCCTGAGCCTTCGCGGTTCCCGCGAACGCCACCAGAACCACGCCCAATACCGCGGTACACACGGCCTTCATCCCGAATCCTCCGAGAACCCCGCCATAGGCATGCCGGATGTCGTCAGCCCAACACGGGTCGCCGAGTGATGCTACGAACGTGGGGGAAATAAAAAAGCCCGCCCTTGGTGGGGGCGGGCAGGGCTATTCGTGTTCCGGTCACTTCTTCTTTTTGAACGTGTCGATCTTCTTATCCTTGTCCTCGGTTTCGAGAACGTCGTCGGTCAACTTCTTGATGGTCATCGTTTCTTCCGAGACTTCTTCGCCCAGCTTCACCTTGACCATCAGCTTGTCCTTCTCGACCTTGTACGTTCCTTCGAGCTTGATTTCCTTGTCGGCCTTCACGACGACGGCGAGTTTGCCGTCCTTGGTGAACTCGACGGTGCTGCCTTCGGGCAGGTTGCCGCCGGCCTTGCTGAGAACCCACACGCCGACCAACTTCTTGGCGCTGGCTTCTTCAGCCTTCGCATTACCAGCAAAAGCCACCATCACCACGCCCAGCATCGCAACGCAAACAGCCTTCATCCCGAATCCTCCGAGACCCCCCGCGTGAACATGCCGGATGTCGGCAGCCAGCGAGGGGAGCGATGAAATGCTACGGATGGTGAACAGTGCCGGAAATGGCGGGTGTGCAAATTTCATACAGACCCCTGAGTTCGGTTGTGCGAAGGGGTCCCGCGAAGCCGCAAGCGGCTTTCGTGAGCCCTCCCCGAAGCCGCTTGCGGCTTCGCATCCGAACCGCATCACCCTTTCACCTTATCCAGGATCTCGCCCACGGCGGTGACGATGTCGGCGACCTCGGCCAATCCACCAACGCCCACATCACCGCAAGCCAGCGTTTTCGAGATAGGCGACACGATCCGGAGCGTCTTGCTGCGGTCGTTCATCTGCGCGATGAGTTGCTGATCGTTCAGGTGCATGGGAATGTGTGCGGCTCCGGCGTCGGCGGCGATGGCCTTCAGATGACGGCGCGTGAACGGGTGCTGCCACATGAGCGTGTTCATCGCCGGTGCCAGCACGACCGGCCTGGCGAGATCCCACGCTCGCCACACGCACGTCAGGCAGTTATCGCAGAGGCCAACCGCGAGTTTCGCCAGGGTGTTCGCGTCGAGCGGGGCGATGACGAACGCATCAGCCCATTTCCGCAGTTCGATGTGAAGAACGGTATCGCCGCGTTCGTAACGATGGCCCGCTTCGCGGCCGGGCCATTCGTCCGCATCGCGAACCAGGTGTTCGCCGAGGCTTGCGGGGTCGAAGAAGTACGTGGCGGCATCGGTGGCGACGACCTTAACGGCATGGCCGGCTGCGACCAATGCCTCGAACAGTGCGGGAACGCGAACCGCCGCAACGCTCCCGGTCGCTCCGAGCAGGATGTTCGCCATGCTCGCGGTGCCTCTTGTGAGTAATCCCGCCGGCTCACTTCGGTTGGGGCCGGCTATGAGGATACTCTATACCGGTAAGGTGATCCGCGAGAGCCTGATCCGGATTCGTAGTCGCTTCACGCAGTTTCGGCAGCAGCGGGCCGGGGTTCGGGTTCGTGCGAAGCGCCTGCAAATGCCCCAGCAAAACCTGTCGCGTGGCCGGGCTACTCCGCAGCATGAAATGAACCCACGCCCATGCCTCGCGATATTCGGGCTTTTCCATCTGCTTCACCTGGTCGAACTTCTCCAGGCGTGCGAGGTCCGGCATGAACGGCCCGCGGCGCAGGGTGTCAAGGTGTTGCGGGTTCACTCCGTCGCTGCTTGGGGGCAACTCGAAGTACCCGGCGAGACCCTCGTCGAGCCACAGGGGCACGTTCTTCAACACGCCGTTGAGCAGGGCGTGCGTCAGTTCGTGGCGCAGGTCGGTGCGGAGATGGTCGCCCATCCAGGTGTAGATTTTGAGTTCTTCGCCCCCGCCAATCCGCGGTTCCGCGAAGAAGTACGCCCGGCGGGCCGGCTGGTTCTTGTAGCGGCCGGTCTTCGCGTCGAACATGTACCGCTCGTACCGCTCCTGAGTGTCGAACAGGAACACCTGCACGACGGCGTTTCCTGGCGGTAGTCGAAGCTCGCCGTACACCTGATCCGGCAGGTTTTCTGGTTCAGCGAACAGCGGATCGTCCGTGTTCAGCTCGAAATCGTGGTAGAACACGCAGCAACCCCGGCGGGTAGCGTGCTTGCCCGGCAGTGTTGGATGGGTGACTGCGGGTGGCGGCGTGGGATCGGCAGACCGCGCAATCGGCTCTGACGGCCGATCCGGGTGGATCGTCTCGCACCCGGCGTGGAGGCCGAACAGCCCCGTTGTGAGGGCCAGAACGACGGCTCGGGTTCGCTGCTGTGGGAACGGCATGCGCTCAGCCCCGGGGCCGGAATCCCGCCCGACATCAGGCGTACCGGTGTTACTTCGGCTGCCGGATGCGCAGCACTTCACAATTGTGCCGAGAATGAGGGTTTGACAGGCGATTGACTAACTCAGCGCCCGACCCACCCGGTGGTTTCTCGCCACCTTCTCGGCGGTCGCACGAGATACCAACTCCCACCAGCTTTTCCAGCCCACCTGAAGTGCGGTGCCGGCAGCCAGGTACGCAAGCAAGAAGCGCAACCGGTCGGTGTGCGTGACGGTGGGGTTGCTCAAGAAGCTGACGCACAGCCGGGTGAGTTCCTTGGCTCGGCGTTCAACGGTCAGGTTCACCCCGGTCCGCACTCCGACGAGATCAATCAGAACGGGCTCGCGTTCGCCTGAAAGCAAGATGTTCGGTGCCTTCAGGTCGCGGTGAGAGACCCCGCGGTCGTGCATCGCGCGGAGGATGCGAGCCAGTCTGAACCACACGGCACGACTGACCCCGGTTTTCCCGGCGACATCCAATTGCACGGCATCGGGGACCAGATCGGTGAGGATGTAGCCTTCTGCGGGTAATCCGTTGCGGTAACGGTGGAAGGCGGCCAGCGGTCGAGGTGTCGGTATCCCGCGATCGCGGAGCGTGTGCCCGTTCACCCAGGAACGAATGATCGCCGAGCGACGGAACAGGTTCTTCAGCGGTTCGGCCCACGACCGAACGTTCACGCGCTTCAGAATGACGGGCATGGGGCCCGTTGGCGTTGGGAGCGAGAACGCGGCAACGGTGGAAGTCTTACTGTCCTTGAGGATGCGAGTGTCGGGGCGTGCGAACACCGCGTCGGGGTCTTCGAGCAATGCGCGAAGCGTGAACTCGGGGATGTCCCGCACGGCGAGCCCACGCACGTGGCCGCGTTTCACTTTCCGGAGTGTGCGGTTCGACCCGAGCCAGCGCCCCTCTCGCTTGGACCACAGACGCAAGTTCGAGACGTTCGTTCCGTCTTCCACTTCCTTCGCCTGAGAGTGAATTTCGCCCACGAGGGGAAGCGGGAGCGACGCACGGGAACGGCGGTATTGGTGCCAGAAGCGTGCCCGCTCGGTGCGGGCGGTCCGCATTTGAAAGTAGCGATTGAACAGGGTGAGGTTGTCGCGGCTTTTGACCCACGAAAGGGGTGTCCCGACTCGTACGTCATGGAGGTCGATCAGCGTGAACCGCGGGATGCGGCACGGCAGCATTTCCATAAGCAGGTTGCCAGGATGCGGATCTGGGTGTGCGACGCCCGCATCGTGGAGCCGTGCGAAGAAGTCGGCCAGCGCGAGAGTGATTTGCCGGCCCGTGACCACCTGTTCGTCGGGCGACAGCGCAGCGAATTCACCCTGGAGGTAATCCAGAAATGGGATCGCGGCGATCCCACGGGTGATGAGGAAACTCTCGCCGGGCCAGCGTGAACCGGTCGACCCCCACGCGAGTGGTTCGACCGCGGGGACTCCCCGCATTCGCAAAGTGACGGCGTTGTCGAACTCCAGGCGGGCTTTCGGTGGGCGGATGAGTTCGCGACCCCACGCTCGCGGTCCCGTGATGCGGCAGTGCTTGACGTAGATCGTGTCGTCGGGAAGTTCGACGCGGTACACGGTGCGGGCCGGGTTCGACTTCACGACCACTGCGATGTTGTGGGTGATCCAGTGATTCAGTTGCGGACCGGCCGGACCGAACAGATTCATCCCCGCCGGGGCGACGTGCCAGACATGACGATCGGTCCACACGACCGGAAGGCCAGTCGGGCGAGTGAGCGTTGCGAGTTTGTGGAGCAGATCGCCCAGCATCGAATTACCCCGATTTCCGTAACGACTCAACTCGCAACCGGTGGAGCGCGGCGAACCACCCTCGACCACCCGCCGCCACGCTGTACCGTTCGTGAACCTGTCGCCGACCGGCACTCCCCAACTGTTGCCGGAGTCGGGCATCATTCGCCAAACGAGAGACTGCGGCCACCCACTCCTCGGTGGAAGTTGCGAGGTGACCGGTTTCCTCGTCGCGAACCATTTCGGTCTGTACGCCGACGGGATTGGCGATCACGGGCAACCCTGCGGCCTGATATTGAATCACCTTCAACCCGCACTTGCCGTGACTCCATGGGTCGTCCGGCACCCAGCCGATTCCCACATCCGCGGCCGCGATCTCGGCGGCTTCCGTGTCTTCACGCCAGACACATTCATCGACGGGGAGATCGGGGATTTGCAGGAACTTGTCGCAAATGAGTTTCAACCGCACACCCGGAACGGCGCGGCCAATGGCCGAGAGCGTCGGGGTGAACTGCTCCAGACCGCGGAGTGTGCTTCGTGATCCGACCCAGACGAGTTGCAGGCCGCTTCGTGGCTCGTGAGTCGCGACCGGGTAGTGGCTGGGCTCGACGCATGTCGGGATTACGACAACCCGATCCGGGGAGGTGAAGGTTCTCGCGGCTTCAGCCAGGAACTCGTTGCCGGCGATGACCAGATCGCACGCGGAAACGGTCGCCCGGAATCGGCGGGTTCGCCTGGGGTCGTGGAAGCCACGCGGTGAGTACGAATCGCGGAGCCAGACTGCGTCGTCGAAGTCGAAGATCAGGCGAGGAACACGCCGGCGGAGCAGGGCGATTGCCCACGACGGGAGGAGTTTTCGCTGAATGATGACGGCATCGGCGGTGAAGTCTCGCCCGATGCCGAGGCGGCCGAAGGTGGTGAGGGGCAGGGGGCGGATGTCGAGGGAGTGGCCATGAGCCGCGAGGGCGTTCCGGAACGCTGCCACCCGGTAGCGGCAGCAGACGTGGTCAACGGATTCGACCAGAGCGACAACCCGCACCGCAAGCCCTCCTTGGCTTTCGGAAACCACGCTCCCATTCGGGTCGCGGCTAATCTCACTTCCGCCGTCGCGTTGCCAACGCCCGATCAATCTGTCGCTTGGCGTCGGCCGTCTTCAGCGACTCGCGTTTGTCGTGAACTTGTTTGCCCTTGCCGACTGCGAGTTCGATTTTGGCCCGGCCCTCGCGGAAATACAACCGCAGTGGGATGAGCGTCAGCCCCTTTTCGGTCGCCTTCCCCGCGAATCGGTCGATTTCCTTGCGGTGCATCAGGAGCTTGCGTTCGCGTTTCGGCTTGTGGTTGAGCCGATTCCCGAACACATACTCAGGGATTTCCGCCCCGACCAGCCATGCCTCGCCGTCGTCGATCCGGGCATACGAATCTTCGAGATTCGCGTGCCCGGCACGCAGGCTCTTGACCTCCGTGCCGACGAGAACCAGCCCGCACTCGATCTGATCGATAATCTCGTAGTCGTGCGTTGCCCGACGGTTACGGCAAACATTGACTGTTCCGTCTCCGACAACCTTTTTGTCTTTCTTCGCCATGGTGCCATCCAGGGTGCGCCGACCGAGCCTGTGTATCTTACCAGTGTCGCAACTGGAATCGTAGACCATTCCCCCGCACAACCCATGCCCCGATTCGTCATTCTCGAACACGACTGGCCCCGGCGGCACTGGGATTTCCTTCTGGAAGCCGGCCCCGTGTTGCGTGCCTGGCGGCTTCTCGCGGAGCCAACCCCGGACTGTCCCGTGCCCGCCGAAGCGAACGCCGACCACCGGCTGGTTTATCTCGACTACGAAGGCCCGGTTTCCGGCGATCGCGGCACCGTGAGCCGTTGGGACTCAGGCACTTTCGACTGGCTTGCGGATCGCCCAGGCTGCGTCGCAGTTGAGCTTCGTGGAGCCAAGCTCACGGGCCGATGGCAGATCGAACGCAACGTGGATGGCTTACGGTTGGTGAGGTTGCATGTTGGCGAGCAGGGAGCATGAGTCTGAGCCCGAGCGCCAAGCGAGGGACAAACGTGAACCTCGCTTGGCGCTCGGGCTCGGACATTGACGCATATCTGATCCTGTATCACGGTCCGATTACGGTTGAAGGCAGGGGCAGGTCGGTTCGGGTTCGACCAGCAACGACAACTTTCCCCTCGCGCGTCTCCAGTGTCAGCACGTTCGACGCGGGTTGCACCTGATCCGGGAAGAAGCGGAACAGCCCAACGGCGTTGCCGTTGTGTCGATACCACGTCACGTCGATGTTTGAGCCTCGTGCCGCCTCCGCGATGGCGTCGAGGACCGATTGCGTCCCCACTGCGAGCCGACCCGCCCGCAGGTCGCAGACCTCAACAGCCATCACGTTGATATCCTCGGCAACCAGCCAGACACGGAGTTCGATCCAGACAATCGCGGACCAAAACCCTTCGCCGTAGCGAAACCCGAGTTTCAGGTGATCGCCTTCAACGGCGACCCGCGGTGCGCTGAACCCTTCTGGCAACAGCGAGGCGAAACTCCCGTTCGCTGTCATCGTTTCAGCGAAGAAACAGTTCAATTCCTCGGCGCTGAACGTCTCGCCCCACTCGCCTTTGGTTCGGATGTCGGTCTTGAGATCCTGGATGCGCGTGAGCACCCGCGACGCTTTTTCGCGGGTGTCGTAGTCGTTCGGACACGCGGCGTCGGTGTAGAACGCCGGTTCGCACTTCAGCATACTGACGAGAACGCCGACCACGCCCGACACGAGCAGGACGATGAGCCCGACGGCCACGAGCATCGGTCGACGGCGTAACATGCAGCGACTCCCGGGTTGATGGCTAACCAGGCGAGATAGCCGGAACGGGAATCTGGGTCAACCCGGATCGAAATGACCGAAAGACCTGTAGGATCGTGCTGGTTCGATGCCTGGGACTTGCGAGCGGAACATCTTGCAGCAGTCGCAAGTGACGCGGTAACCTCACACGGTCAATTCGACGAAGAGGATGTGATCAGGAGCGACGTCCCACAGCCGTCGATTGTGTGTCCGTGCGATGTCCGATCCGACCACATTGCGGACAGGGGAAGGGGTGTCTTTGGGGCGCAACTCTGGTGGAGAACGCTAACACGCGTGGCATCCATGCCTGTGTCCTTCGAGGTATGGTGTGGTAACCCACAATAAGACATAGGCTGGATTTTTTGGTTTTTGGGAAGATCAATCAAAGCAACGGGTTATAACCAGTCGTGTCCAATGCAAACCGTCCTTTTTTTGCCTGAACAGTAGGATGCACCAAATCGGTAGCCGATCTCTTCACGGTGAGGATGGAGCAAGTATGGCGACAGGACTCTCAACCCCGGTGGCGTTTTTCTTCTTCAATCGCCCCGATACCACGGCCCAGGTCTTTGCTGAAATCGCCAGAGCTCGACCCCAAAAGCTTCTGCTGATCGCCGATGGGCCGCGCTCGGACCATCCGGAGGATGCTCAGCGATGCTCCGCCGCTCGCGCGTTCGTAGAGCGTGTCGATTGGCCCTGCGAAGTGCTTCGCAACTACTCGGCGACGAATCTTGGCTGTCGCCGGCGGGTGTCGAGCGGCCTGAACTGGGTCTTCGAGCAAGTGGAGCGAGCCATCATTCTCGAAGATGACATCCTTCCCCACCCGACGTTTTTCCGGTTCATGGAGGAGATGCTCGACAATTACTGCGACGATCAACGCATCGGCATGATCACGGGCTTCAATCCTGTGGGGCGCTGGCGAGCGGAAAATCAGCAGTATCACTTCTCGTACTGCGGTGCGATCTGGGGTTGGGCTTCTTGGCGGCGGATGTGGCGACATTACGACGTCGATATGAAGTTGTGGGCAGACCCCAATGTCCGCGAACGCATTCAGAATGTTTTCGCCCATCCCGAGATCTACAAGCAAAGGATGCTCGCGTACGACCTCGTTTATCGCGGCGTTACCGACACCTGGGATTATCAGTGGAGCGTCGCCCGACTGACGCAGTCCGCCATGTCGGTGGTCCCGGCCGTAAACCTCGTGCGCAACATCGGCATCCGCCCCGACGCCACGCACACGAAGGGGCACGTCGGCAAACTCGACACGCTGCCCGTCCTCGAGATGACGTTCCCGCTACGCCTCCATCCGTGGGTCATGGTGGATCGGGACTACGATTATGCATTCACCGCGGCGTTGAAGTAAATGGATCGGGCTGCGCCGGCTGCCGTACTTTCGCAGTCTGTGTGATCGATCGATTTCTTGTCGATGCCATTGTTGTTTGGGCTGGTCCACAGCCGTTGGCAACGAACTGCCGGCGTTCTCAACTGGCGCGGCGATTGAGCTTGTTCTTCAGCGAGTGCCAGCGGTTCCGGAGTTTCCAGAACTTTGATCCTTCGATGAAGGCGATGCGCTGACGGGCTTCTTCGAGTTCCGTGCGAACGGCATCCAGGTCGCGTGCCAGTTTCCACACGGGCACTCGGAGTTGCGCGAGCGCCTCCATCTGCTGCACAACGTAACTTGCTGCCACGGACGGAAAGGCGACGAAGTTATCGTAAAAGGCGTCCGAATCAACAACACGCTCACCCAGCGAGCCCCCTTCGCGAATCTTGCGGCATTCGTACCCGAACTCGCTCAAGACGTCGAAAGTTTCTCGTGCTGTCGCCTTCATCCCTTCCAGCATCTTGGCGGAGATTTCGAACTGAATGAATCCGATGGCATTTCGGCATAGCAGGCCTTCGGCCCCGCGAAACACGTTCTTCTCTGCACCCTCGACATCGACTTTCAAGAAGTCGATCCGTCCGATTCCGTGCTGCTCGCAGAACGAATCGAGCGATCGACTTACCGCTGTCTGGCTGCCCGCGAAGGGTACGATGTTCTTGTGGGTCTTCGGGTCCAGCATCTCGGGTTTTCCGATGCTGTTCCACCCTGAGTATTCGTCCGGGAAGACATTGAACGTCACTTCTCCATCGGTGGAGTAGATGGCGTTTTGGAACACGCGAACGTTCTCGTGTCCCGGTTTCGCCATGCGTTCCTTGAGCCGGCCAAATGTGCTCGCAATCGGCTCGAAGGCAAACACGCGCCCGCCCGGACCAACGCTGCGACTGAAGAGTTCCGTGTAATCGCCAACGTTTGCGCCAACGTCGAAGACGACCATTTCGGGCCGGACCAATGCGTCGACGAGATCACGCTCCTTCTGCTCCGAAGTGAAAGACGCCTTGCCGTTCCGGCGGAATGCGGAGCGACCGTTACGTTGATTCGGCTCGTGGTAGATCAGGGTGTAGCCGTCGTCTTCCATCAACTGGCGATGATTAACGTAGTTCTTGTAGGTGTTGATGTTGTCCAGAAATATGAACTTCGCGCCGTAAACTTGCCGGAGCTCAGCTTCACCGGTGAATTCCGAGCCATCGATTAGGACAACGTCAAAGCACTTGATCTTGTGTTCGCGCTTGATCCGCTCAATCCCATCCGCTGTAACCCCCGAGTTGCGAACGTACTCAATGTCTTGTTCCAGCCATCGCAGCACGTCAGCCAAGGGAAAGCGGTTGAGCCCGCCCACTCCTTGGCGATAAAATTCCATTACTTGCGCCGGCGTCGGGAAACACTCCAAGCTGACGGAGGAGGCGTTGTAGCACTTCACAAAGGAATCACCGGAATAGCGGTGAGACAATTCCTGAAAACGCGGCCGGTGTACTTCCATGCAGAAGAGCGCTGGCTTACGGGGATTATCGCGAAGCCCTTCGACAAACGCCTCGGTAGTTCCCCCACCGCTGGAGGAGCCAATCTCAAGCACGTTAAGGATTTCCTCGCCTCGGGAAATCGCCCTAATGATACTATAAAAGCTGTCGTCCTTGATTAGGGGTGAACTCAGGCTTTCGCTTTCCGAGTGCTGCCTCTCTGCCATCACTGGATCCTTTGGAAGTTAAGCAGTGGCGAGTCGCTCACCACTGACACGCTTAAAACAGCAATCCTGCAATATGCCAGAGAATAGGTTTCACGCCTTACGACGCAGATTCCTACTTTCGGTTGCAAAGGGGTGGCAACATAACACCTGCCTGTTTGCCACGCAAGCGGAGCTTAAGGGTTAGCTGCTACGCATCCAATGAGTTTGAGCGGTTTTGGTAGGGTGGGTCGAGGCACACTTCGTGACGAGCCCCACCATGAACCCCAGCATTTCCCCAGGTTGTGGTGGGGTTCGACCGCAAAGCCGGTCTCGACCCACCCTACCAAACTTCAACCTCTGTAGAGCTCTGAAACGACACAGCATTCGGGAGTGCAATCGGCCGGACCAGACCGGTTGCGCCGGTTCGGCCAGGCGTCGGGTGTCACAACCTCTTCGGAAGACTTGGCAAACGGCGCGAAGGGCGGGTACGTTATGTCATAGGGAGATACTCCGCCCACACCGGCGAAGGAACTGGACATGAACCGTTCGGGAACCGCCATCCGGCACCTGGCCGCCGCCCTGCTCGGGTTGGGCGTATCCGCAACCATCAGCACCGCACAACCGCCGAAGCGGCCACCGCTCGACCCCCTGGGCGAAGCGGTCGCACGCCAGAAGATCACCGATCAGAAGGCCGAGGCGGATGTGCTCAACGCCATCGCCGACGCAGACCGGCTCGCCAAGACCAACCGCGTGAAGGCCACACAACTGCTCAAGTCCACGCAGGTTAACGTGATCGATCTGTCCCCGAGCCTGAGCGGTACCGCCCGCAAAACCCTCACAGATATCCTGAACCAGAAGATTGCGGCCATCGAGGGCCGAGCGTTGCCGAACCCCGGCGTGAAGAACGATCCGATTGCGGTCGGTGTGAAGAACGACAAGCAAGCGGCGTTCGATAGTTACGTCCGCGAGATCAAGGCCGTGAAGGAAGGGATCGACCGCGTTGCCGAGTACAAGCGTTCCGGGCAGAACAAGGAAGCCGATCGCGAGATCTCGCTGCTGTCCCGCACGTTCCCGAACAACCCGGCCGTGATTAGCCTTTCGACGCAGAACGGGTTCGCCGATCGCGTTCAGGACTCCGCCGACTTCGCACAACTCCAGCAATCACGCATCACGCTGGCGATGAACGACGTGATGAAGTCGTCGCTCCCCGCCCTCGGTGATGTCGAGTTCCCCAAGGACTGGAAAGAGAAGACCGCTCGCCGGCTCAAGACGATCGACCTCACGGAGCAGGAAAAGAAGATCATCGAGTCGCTGAACAAGCCGATCGTCGTGGACTGGAACAACCGGCCGCTCGATGAAGCCATGCAAGACCTGTCGAACTCGCTCGACCAGAAACTGTTTATCGACAAGAAGTCGATCGACGACCTCGGCATCGACCTGCGGAAACCCGTGAGCCTTCAGGCCAATGGTGTTGCGTCCCGTACCGTGTTGCGACAGGTGCTCGCGTCGCAAGGGCTGACGTTCGTCGTCAAGGATCAGGTGATTCAGGTCGTGGACGTGGAGAAGGCCAAGAACATGCTCGTCACGCGGGTGTATTACCTGGGCGACGTGGTGCAGGGAGTCGGGCCGTTCGCGGGGAGCCTGACCTGGGGGCCGCTGGTGGACTTCCAGCAAACGATGTCGAACGTGGAAGCGATCATGAAGTCGATCAAGGCGACGATTGATCCGCTGAGCTGGAAGGAGAACGGCGGGCCGGCATCGGTGACATTCCACTTCCCGAGCATGTCGATCATCGTGCGTGCATCCGCCGAAGTTCACGCGGCGCTGGGCACTAGTATGGGTGGGCGCTGATCGGATTCGCCGCGACCGAAGGGAGCGCGTGTCAAACACTCGCGCTCCCTTCGGTCGCAGCTAAACATTGGTCACACCCGGCTAAACGCGGGTTTCGCCTGCTCGGTTGCTTCCGCGACAGGCGTTTCGGTCACTTCCTCGGTCGGTGCCACTTCCAATTCCACCCGTGCAGACATAACCCCAATCGACGGGTTCCGCAGTCGGTCGATGAACGCGGCCATTCGCGTCAGTCCCTCACGCAAGCGGCCGTCGTCGGCCGCGAAGCCGATGCGGATGTGCCCCGCACCCGATGGCCCGAACGCGATCCCCGGACCGACCTGCACCCGCTCCTCGCGGAACAATCGCTCGGCGAACGTGCGGCCATCGAGCCCCAACCCGGCGACCGGCACCCACATGAACAGGCCAGCACCGGGGCGGTCCGGTTCCAGGCCCATCGCACGGAGGCGGTCGAAAGTGTAGTCGCGTTTCTCCTTCAAGCGATCGCGCTGCACGCGGAACTCGGCGTCGGGTTCCGACAACGCTTTTGCAGCGGCTTGTTGACACACGGCCGGCACGAACGGCGCGTTCAGGTTCTGCATCAGGCCGCACGCGCGAATCAGGTGCCGCGGCCCGGCGAGCCAGCCGACCCGCAACGCACCCAGGCCGAACTCTTGCGAGATCGACCCGGCCGTGAGGATCCGTTTGTCGGCTCCGGCGAGCCGGCCGAACGCCTTGCCAGATGTGCCGAACTGGAACCGTGCGAACGATTCGTCCGCGAAGATGAGCACGTTGTACGCGGCGGCGATCCACGCGAGGTGATCGAGGTCTTCGTCTGCAATGCACGCGCCGGTCGGGTTCATCGGAGCCGACAGCACGAGCATCTTCGCGCCGCGCATCGCCTTCTCGAACGCGGCCGCGGGATAGCGACAGCGACCGTCCTCGGTCCACGTCGGCACCCACCGCACGGTTGCCTGGCGGGACTTGGCCCCGAGCGTGAACAGCGACGAACTCGGGTCGAACATCACGACGCGGTCGCCGGGGTTCACGAACGCATCGAGTGCCGTGGCGAGCGCACCCGTGGCCCCGTGCGTGACGAGAACTTCGTTCTCGGGGTTCACGGCACGGCTATCGAATCGCTGGTAGCGGTCGGCGATGGCGGTTCGCAGTTCGGGCAACCCTTGCGGCGGTGGGTTCCCGCGACGGTCGGCGGTGAACCGCCCGAGACTGATCCCCGATTCTGAACGCGGGGCGGCGGGGTTCAGGTCGATGACATCCGGCCCGCACGCATCGGGTACGAACGCCGGGTCGAGCAGTTCCTCGATGGGTGCGGCGAGAACGCGATCGGAGTAGTGGCGAAGGAATGCGGTGCCGCCGTCGGTGAGGCGCTTGGCACGCGGGGTGAACTTGGCGACGCCAGTGCGAACGAGCAGTTTCGTGAACCAGAATGGGAGCCCCACGGTCGGCCTCCTTGCCGGTGATGTTCCGAGTGAGCCGGTATTGTGTCGCGCCGGGGTGGTGCCTGTAAAGCCCGGCTGGGCGACCCTCAATGTGTAAGTGCCGGACGATTTCCGCGGTGTCAAATCGCTCTTCACCAAAAATCGCCGATTTGTGCGACTGAGCACGTCACCGGATCGACGCTTCGCAGGTTTGTTGTTACTGTGTTGCTGTGCGAATCTCCGCGTTGCGATGCGATAGGCAACGCAAACTGATCCCGTTTTCAGCCACCGAGGCGAGTCAGATGCGACTGCCAAAGTTCTGGCGTGACGCTGGAGGCTGGAACGATGCCGTTCTCTCTGCGGGTACGGGGATAGGCACGCTGGCGTGGGTTGGCTTCGGTATCTGGTCCGGGCTGCCTTGGCTGACCTTGCTTGGGTTGGTCCTCGGACCAGTGTCGGGGTGTTTGTTGGGGTTCATTGTGGTCTTGATCTTGTGCACATTTTTCACCGAGCCGGTCGGGAAATTGTCGGAGCCAGGTGCTCCCCCAAAGTAGGCCGAACCGCTCTCATCGCCAACCGACACATGCAAACCTGAGGATCCTACGTCTGGCTGAACGCCCATCGACGCTCAGATCACTCCTCATCTCGTAGCAAGCGGTAGTGCTGCACCAACGCATCGTTCACGCCGGTTGGCTCGAACGGATGCCCGCCTTCAACCTCGTCCCACGCGGCACGCATCTGACGAGCACAGATCCCAACAGGCATTTCGCCGGTGCCGGTTCCCATTCCCGGACAGGCCACGCTGCTGATGGAACCCGGTCGTCGTTCGTTGTGCTTGCGAACGGCTCGCAGCACGGCACGAAACGAGAGGTACGCGTTCAGCGTTTGTGCAACACTCACCGGGGCACGCAGCGTCGGAGCGACAACCAGAAACGGCACATCGGCCGAACCGGTTTCCATAACAAGCGCCAGACCGATCGGTAACTCGCCATCCCAATCGCGACGGATGATCTCGCGAAGTTGATCCTGAATGTGCCAGCCGAAGCGTTCGCTGTAAACGCGATCGATGCCGCCGTTCATGAAGCCGAAGCAGTTCGCCGGACTGACGACCGCATTCACCGCAACGCCGAAGATGTCTCCGGTTGCCGGCACCACGTCCGACACGCCCCCGAAGTGACGTTGCCATGCGGCCGTCAACTCGCCGCCGCGGTCCCGCAGATGATACGTTACCCCTGCCATGGAATTGCCTCCGTAAACCTCGGGGGGCTTACGCCACCCCGCTCGCCTGGACCGCCACTATAATTCTCGCATGAGCCACACACATCACGATGCCAGTTTGCCTACGCCCGGTTTCCCCACGGTTCGGCCACGCCGACTGCGGTACAACCCGCTTGTTCGCGAGTTGGTGCGCGAAACCGAACTCTCCCCACGCGACCTGATTCTGCCGCTGTTCGTGCGGCCCGGCAAGGGCGTGCGGCAAGAGATCACGTCGATGCCCGGCAACTACCAACTCAGCGTCGATACGCTCATCGAGGAGGTCGGCGCGGCCCGCGATCTGGGGATCAAGTCGTTCATGTACTTCGGCATCCCCGAGTACAAGGACGCGACCGGTTCCAGCGCTCTGAAGGACGACGGCATCGTTCAGCAGGCGTTGCGAGCGACCCGCAAGGCGTTCGGGGCCGACGTGCTGCTGATTCCGGACGAATGTTTCTGCGAGTACACCGATCACGGGCACTGCGGCATCTTGCACGATCACGGCGGGAAGCAGGACGTGGACAACGACGCCACACTGGAAATTCTCGCGCAGCAGTGCGTGAGCCATGCTAAGGCCGGAGCCGACGTGATTGCCCCGAGCGGCATGATGGACGGCATGGTCGGCGCGATCCGTCGCGGGCTCGATGCCGCGGGGTTCACGAACATTCCGATCCTGAGCTATGCCGCGAAGTATGCGTCGGGGTTCTACGGACCGTTCCGCGAGGCAGCGGAGTCGCCCCCGCAGTTCGGCGATCGCAACACTTACCAGATGGACCCCGCGAACAGCGACGAGGCGATGAAGGAAGTGGCCCTCGACATCGCCGAGGGTGCCGACATGATCATGGTGAAGCCGGCGCTGTCGTACCTGGACATCATCCGGCGCGTGAAGGAACGGTTTCAGGTGCCGGTGGCCGCGTACAACGTGAGCGGCGAGTTCGCGATGGTGAAGGCCGCTGCCGCGAAGGGCTGGATCGACGAACGCCGCGTGACGCTGGAAATCCTCACGAGCATTCGCCGCGCCGGAGCCGACATGATCCTGACGTACCACGCCCGCGACGTTGCAAAGTGGGCCAAGGATAGATAGTGGCATTATACGATATCTAGTCTCACACAAATCATATGTGTTAGACACAAGCGAATAGAATGCGATGAAGTGCTAAAGAATGATGGCCTGAATACGGGCTGGCTTGCTGGCGATCATCGCGTTCATTCTGTGCATAATATGGGCATTTGTACTTGGTAGTGTCCCCGCCATATTGCCAACCAAGATAATTCAGCACACGAGGGGCGTATCGGCTTGCTTCACATATTCACTTGGGATGAGTTTTCTTGCGTTGATGTTAACGCCATTGCCGATCTCACTTTAAACTCACATTTGCCTTGACGGGTACTCTCACACCGTTCTATAAGAAGATTGTGAGCCAGTGTGTTAAGGGCATTTCGAGCACTTATTCACTCGAATCTCGCAACACCACAATTCGTTATTCTGTCGGATTTGATCGCCCGCTTATTTGAGCTTTGTGTGGCTCACCCGTCTCTTTTCGTTCCCTGTTCTCCCAGGTGAAATTATGTCCTTTCTCAGGTCTGCCAGGTCGCGGCTTGCATTTACTCTCATTGAACTCTTGGTTGTCATTGCGATTATTGCGATTCTGATTGGTCTGCTGCTGCCAGCCGTCCAGAAGGTGCGCGAGGCTGCGGCCCGGGCCAAGTGTTCGAATAATCTCAAGCAACTCGGCATCGCGCTCCACGCCTATCACGACGTGTATTCGACGTTGCCGTGGCGCGAGGGTCGGTACATCACTGGCTACGGCAACCGAATGAGCGGCCTCATCGAACTCTTGCCCTACATGGAGCAAGGCCCCCTGTACACCAGGGTCCAGACGGGTGCGAGCACGACCACCGGTGTGACGGCCAACCCGAGCTACCCGTGGGATGGTGGCTTCGCCGCCTGGACCCAGGGAGTGCCGATGTTCCTGTGCCCGTCGGACATTGCCGACGCCACGTCCGGAATCCGGCACACGAACTACATGCTCTGTGGTGGCGATTCCATCGACAAACACACGACCAATACCAACGCAGTTCGTGGCATGTTCGGGTTCAGCACGGCGATCGTGAACAACGCCCCACCGAAGGGACTCCGATTCGCGGACGTCACGGACGGATTGAGTAACACGATCGCGATGGGTGAACGCCTGCGTGGTCGATCGGCAATTGCGAAAACCCAGACAGCTCACCAGGCCGGTTCGTGGTTCACCACGCCGAACCAGTGCCTGACGCTTTACAACAGCGGCACGAAGACTTGGAGCGTCACGACTCTTGGAAACTGGGCGGGCGTTCGGTGGCCGGACGGCGGGATGGGGTTCGGTGGCTTCACCACCAACGCTCCGCCGAACAGCGTCTCGTGTGCGTACAACTCGCACGACGCTCAGCCTGGTCTCTACCCGGCCAGCAGTAATCACACCGGCGGCGTGAACACGGTAATGGGCGACGGCTCGGTCCGCTTCATTCGCGAGGGGATCAGCGTCGGCAACCTGGACGCGAACGGGACCAACCTCACGGGGGCCAGCCCCTTCGGCGTGCTCGGTGCACTCGGCACCCGAAACGGTGGCGAAGCTGTCACGGATAACTGATCGGCCACTTCGCGACAGTCTGCACACGCTTGCCCGGGGTCAACCCGGGCAGGCTCGTTTCCCACATTCTCCGCACCCTGCCAAATGGTCAGCGGTGCGTTCACCCACATTTATGGCGAGATCATTCCCGTGAATCGACTCATCCCATTGGTTGCATTCGCCGTGCTCGGTTGTGGCGAAAAGGATCCCAATCCGATCGAAAAGCAACCCACGACGCCCGCGCACGGCACCGTGACGTACAAGAACGCGCCGCTCAACGCGGCAACCGTGAGCTTCCTCTCGATTGATGGCAAGGTGCGGGCTCACGGCACGACGGATAACGCTGGGAAGTTCGTGCTCTCCACTTACGGCAAAGAGGACGGGGCACCCGTTGGCAAGTACAAGGTCGTGGTGGCCACGAGTAACGTTCAGGAGATCGAGCCTGGCGTATTGGCCCCGGAACCTGTGGGTGGGTTCAAGTCGCTGATCCCCACCAAATACTCCAATCCGGACACCACGGACATCCTTCTGGAAGTCACCGCGGGTGGGAAGAACGAGTTCACCATCGAACTGAAGTAACGAGAGTCCTCGTTGCTCGCCCGTCAGTCGTTATCTTTTGGCTTGATGACCCGTGAACCGATGCGGGCCAGGAATCGCGCCTTCTGGCCCGCGGTGAGTTCGTCCGTGTAGCGTTCACGCACCGCTTCGATCCAGCGAATCTTCCGTTTGCCGTAGTCCGTGGCCACGCGAATCAACACAGGGCCGTCGTGGCAGATCGCGCCTCGCAGTTTCGCTTCGAGGTCCGCGTGCGAGGTCACTTCCGCGTAAGCCAAGCCCATCGCCTGTGCCAGCGCACGATAATCCATCTTGGCCAGGATCGTCGCCGTCGTCTGGAGGTACGCGGGCTTCTGCAACATCTGCATGTAGTGATACGACTGGTCATCGAGGATCACGAACTTCACGGGCAAGTGCTCACGGGCCGCGGTGCCGAGTTCCAGGCCGCTCATGAGCGAACACCCGTCGCCGGTGATCGTCGCGACGACCTTCCCATGATGCACCCGCTGGGCACCAATCGCCGCGGGGATGCTCCAGCCCATCGCCTGGTTATCCACGGGGTTGAAGTACGTCCGTGGCTTGTACACCTGGAAGTGCTCGGCCGCGAGGTGCTCTGTCGCGGTGACGTCGGTGAAGACCAGCGCATCCTCGGGAAGGACTCGGCGGAGTGCCGCGACGAGCGCGAGCGGATCGACGCCGCACTTCGGTTGCGGGATGTCGCAGGTCTCGCGGCGGGCGTCGGCTTTCAGTTCGCGGATCCGTGCGGTCAGTGCGGGGTTCGCCGGTCGGCACACCTTCTCGCTGCACGCCAGCAGGCGACCCAGGAACACCCCCGCGTCGCCGTGCAGGCACACGTCGGTTCGCAGAATCCGCCCGAGGTTTGCGGGGTTCGCATCGACGTGGATCACGCGATCCGGCTGCGGGTTCACGTAGTGCCCGGTCGATGTCTCGCCGAACTTCACGCCGATCGCCAGCAGCGTGTTGATGCCACTCTTGAGCGGGTGAGCACGTTCCTTCGCGAAGATCTTCTCGGCCACTTCGGAAGCCTGCGGGCCGAATCCCCAGCCGACCGCGAGCGGGTGCGTTTCGGGGATCACGCCCTTTCCCGAGACGCTGGTGGCAACCGGTGCTTGGAGCAACTCCGCGACGGCCACGAGTTCGGTCGAGAAAGCCATGCACCCGAAGCCGGCGTAGATGCCAACGCGGGCTTTCGGATCGCTCAAGAGTGCGAGAGCCTTCTGGAACGCTTCCTCATCGAACGGCAACGGGGCGGCCGCGGGCGGTGGGCAGCGGAAGTCGTGCGCCTCGATGAACAGGTTGTACGGCACAACCACGGCCACGGGGCCGGGCTCGCCGCTCGCGGCGGTGAGGAACGCATGCCGAACCGCGCCGGGAATCTGCGAGACGTTCTGCACGGTGTAGACGCACTTGCAGACTTGCTTCAGCAGTTCCGTCTGGTTGAGGGCGTGAACCTGGAACGGCTTGGCCTTCTCACCGATCCCCACGTCGCCGACGATCGCCACGACGGGTGACGAGTCCAGCAACGCCTCGCCGAGCCCCGTGAGCGAGTTGGTGACCCCCGGCCCCGGCACCACGCACAGCACCCCCGGCCGGCCCGTGCTGCGGCCGTAGGCGTCGGCCATGCACGCCGCGCTGAACTCGTGCGTGACGAGCAGGTACGGCAGGTGCTTCTCCTTGAACGTGTCCCAGAGTTCGTTCTCCTGGGCGCCCGGAATGCCGTAAACGCAACCCACGCACTCCGCGAGGAGCGCCTCGGTGAGTGCTGCCGCTCCCGTCATGCGCCCGAACACCCACCCGGGATGCCGTTCGGCTTGAACCTTCGCGATCGGGCCAGCGTTTGCCGAGGAAGCTACCAATGCCCCGCCGACCGCGGCTGCGCCTTCTAACAAACCACGACGGGAGAATGCGAAGTCCATGCAACACCAGTTCGCGCGGGGAATGGGCGACAGGTGTATCGGCTAGCGCGATGGTGCGAGTTTGGGGGATTTGCGGGAAAGTGGTAGTTCGCAGCCGGACACATGGTTCCGCTTGGTCCAGCGTCGGCATGAGTGTATGATGCCCACGCCTCTGCGGTGTTTGTGATGGGTTATGTGATTTTGGTGAACCTACACTAACTCGCTTTGGGAGCCTTAATTTTAATTCGGGTGGCGCACACAAGCCCGTCCGCATCGCTCGTCGGTGCGACTGTAGCGGGATCTGTAACCCATCCGAGAGGCACCCAGTTTTTTAGCGGGTTCCCGAAGGATGACCCACACGGCACAGGTGGAGGCGTTTTCTTCCTCTCTTTCGCTTGAAAACAAGCGAAATTCGACACACTTCCCACGCAGTTAATCGATCAGCTCGTGCAGCTTTTTCTTGACGCAATTTTTTTTCTGTACTCGCAGCTCACGACGCCACCTCAACTCCGTTCAACTCCCTTTGTGATCCCGACTTGGGGCAACGATCCACACCGTGTGCCGATGCTTGGACTTCTTCGACGTGCGCTCTTGACGCGCCTGTTCTCGAAGTGGTCATCTTCCCTAACACCTGTTGGAAAAGGGCATTCCGACGAATGTTGATTGACACCCCACTGCCACTGCTTTCACCGTTGACATCGTCGCGTTAAACGGTAACTTCCCCCCAAGTGATCGAATGCGATTCGCACGGGGAACCGGAATGAATTGGCGGGCTGCTGCGATTAACAAAATCACTATCACCCTTCTCCAAACGATCAGTACGGGGGTGCCTATTATCGCTCTGCGGTGATGGCATCCGTCGCTGGGGTTCCTGACACGAACTTGCCAGCGTTTGTCTCGGACACGCCCGTCATGCCCAGACGGAGCACCACTCGATAGCCTGACACGCCCTGAGGACGGAATTGGATCCCAGGAGTGATGTCGCCACGATGCACGCGAACGGACAGGTTCGGGCATGACCCCGTATCCCGCCGCAGGGAACGTGCCGGGTCAGGTGTCAGGATGACACGGGGCGGAACTCGCTTCCTCCGCCCCACCACGGGTAACCCCCAACCGTCCTTCGTGTGAAGCCTGGGGCATGGATGCCCACAATCAGGCTCGAATCGGCCGACCCGTCCAAGATGGAGCGGGTCGGCCGTTTCTATTCCACCACTTCCTCATCGATCCATCCCTGCTACACTCGTTCCGTAGCCCACACTCTGTCACGGAACGCACCATGCCACGCCGCCCATTCCCAATCCTCGGCCTTTCGGCAGGGTTGGTTGTCGTCTTCCTTGCCTTGCTCCGGCCGGCGTTTGCGCAGCCCCCTGCTGCGGCTCCAGCCGAGCATCCGCCTTATCCGACCGTTTACGTCGAGTCGGCCGCTGGCGGTCCGGCGATCCGGGGGAAGCTCCGAGTCTCTGCGATCACGCTCAAGACCGAGATCGGGAGTTCCACGATCGACGTACACCACATCCGCCGCGTGACCTTCCAGAAAGACCCGGAAGGCAACTCGCAGGACACCATCCAGCTCGCGGACAAGTCCCTGGTTCACGGTCGCGTGATCGCCGAGCAACTCGTGGTGGATCGCGACGGTGGGGGCGAGGTGACGTGGAAGAAAGGTGAGGTTCGCGAGATCCGCGTGGTCAGCGATGCTCCCGCTTCCCTCTCGGCCATCCTGATCGGCCTGCTGACCCTCACCGCGATGGAGATCATCCTCGGCGTCGATAACATCGTTTTCCTCGCGATCGTGGTCGGCAAGTTGCCCCAGGATAAGCAGCCGAAAGCTCGCAAGATCGGACTCGCAGCCGCGCTCGGAACGCGGTTGTTGTTGCTCTTTTCGCTCACATTTTTGCTCGGGCTCACCACCCCTGTGTTCACGATCCCGGACCTGGGTTTCCTTCGCGATGCCGAGGCCCGCGAGGTTTCCTGGCGGGATATCATCCTGCTGGCTGGCGGGCTATTTCTGATCGGGAAGAGCACGCACGAGATGCACGAAAAGATCGAGCACGCGAAGCAGCAGCGAAGTGGCCAGCCCGCCCCGACGACCGGCAAGACGGCGAGCTTCGCCTGGACGATAGTGACCATTGCGGCCATCGACATTCTGTTCTCGCTCGACTCAGTCGTCACGGCCGTGGGTATGGTCGAAGAGTTGTGGGTCATGGTCGTTGCGATGGTCATCGCGATGTTGGTGATGCTCTACTTCGCCAAGGGGATCGGTGACTTCGTGGATCGACATCCGACCGTGAAAGTCCTGGCGCTGAGCTTCCTCATCCTGATTGGCGTGATGCTGGTTGCCGAGGGGTTCGGGCAACACATGGACAAGGGCTACATCTACGCTGCGATGGCGTTCTCCGTGATCGTCGAGATGATCAACATGCGGTTGCGAAAGCCGGCGAAGAAGACCGAGTGACCTGGCTCAGCAGCCGCGCTGTTGGGGCTACCGCTCAACGAAGATCCCCTGCCAATACGTCATCCCTGGTCGGTTCCTGCCACGCAATCCTGGCAGGACTGGCCTGCTTCCCTCATCTTGCATCCGTCGTAAATGACTTGTCACGAACAACTTCCGATACCTGATATGGAGGGGCACGGTTCTTGCAGTGACGCCACAGACACGAAGTGGACCACACCGAGGAACCGCGATGGCGTTCAACCTCAAGCCAATTGCCGACCGCATCATCGTTCGCCGCGAGTCGGCTGACGACAAATCGGCCGGCGGCATCGTTCTGCCTGACTCCGCCAAGAACAAACCGCAGCGGGGCACGGTCCTCGCGGTCGGCCCGGGTCGGTTGAAGAAGGACGGCACCCGCACTGCGATGCAGTTGAAGGCGGGCGACCGGGTTCTCTTCACTTCCTGGGCAGGCGACGAGTTCCAGGACCGGAAAGCCTCGAAAGGCGACGGCGAAATCCTCGTCATGCACGAGGGCGATGTGATGTGCGTCATCAGCTAGTTTCGAGTTTCGTGTTCAAGGTTTCGAGTTGAAGACTGCTCGTCTCCTCGAACCGTGAGACTCGAACCCGAAACCGGCCGGAATCCGACTAACTCGAAACTTTAAACTCGAAACTGGAGCAACTATGTCCGCCAAGCAGATCGCATTCGACCAGGAAGCCCGCGAAGCCATGAAGCGCGGTATCGGCAAGCTCGCCCGCGCCGTCAAGACGACGCTCGGGCCAAAGGGCCGCAACGTCATCATCCAGAAGTCGTTCGGCAGCCCGACTGTCACCAAGGACGGCGTGACCGTTGCCAAGGAAATCCAGCTCCCAGATCACTACGAGAACATGGGCGCCATGATGGTGAAGGAGGTCGCCAGCAAGACCTCCGACGTGGCCGGCGACGGCACCACCACCGCGACCGTTCTCGCCGAAGCGATCTTCAACGAAGGCCTCAAGGCCGTCGTCGCTGGCACCAACCCGATGCTGATGAAGCGTGGCATGGAGCGAGCCGTTGAAGATATCGTTGCGAAGCTCAAGGAAATGAGCATCCCGGTCGGCGGCAAGAAGGGCTTGGAGAACGTCGCGACCGTCGCAGCGAACGGCGACGCCGACATCGGCCGCATCATCGCCGAGGCGATGGACAAGGTCGGCAAGGACGGCGTCATCACGGTCGAAGAAGCCAAGACGATGGCCACCGACCACGAGTTCGTGGAAGGGATGCAGTTCGACCGCGGCTACCTCTCGCCGTACTTCGTCACCAACGTCGAGAACATGGAGACGGAGTTCGACGACGCCTACGTCCTCGTGTACGAGAAGAAGATCAGCAGCAGCCGCGACCTGATCCCAGTGCTGGAGAAGGTTGTCGAGCAACGCAAGCCGCTGCTCATCATCGCCGAAGATGTGGACGGCGAAGCACTCGCGACCCTCGTCGTGAACGTGATCCGCACCCAGGGTCAGTTCAAGGTCTGTGCGGTGAAAGCTCCTGGCTACGGCGACCGCCGTAAGGCCATCCTCCAAGACATCGCCATCCTCACCGGTGGCGAAGCGATCTTCGAGGATCTGGGCCTGAAGCTCGAAGCGGTCACGCTCGACCAACTCGGCCGCGCCAAGAAGGTCAAGGTGGACAAGGACAACACCACGATCATCGAAGGTGCCGGCAAGAAGGACGCGATCAAGGCTCGCATCAACAGCATCCAGAAGGAACTGGACAAGAGCACCAGCGACTACGACAAGGAAAAGCTCAGCGAGCGCGTCGCGAAGCTGTCCGGTGGCGTTGCGAAGATCAACGTCGGCGGGGCGACCGAGAGCGAAGTGAAGGAAAAGAAGATGCGAGTCGAGGACGCGATGCACGCGACCAAGGCCGCACACCAGGAAGGCATCCTCCCCGGCGGCGGCACGGCACTGTTGCGTTCGAGCAACGGCCTGACCGCCCCGAAGGAACTGACCGCTGACGAAGAAGTCGGCTACCGCATCGTGGTCCGCGCCTGCAAGGCACCGATCCGCCAGATCGTCGAGAACGCGGGCGAAGACGGCAACGTGGTCGCCAGCGAAGTTCTTCGCAAGGACGACAAGAACTGGGGCTACGACGCCCGCGGTGGCGAGTACGTGGACATGGTGAAGAAGGGTATCATCGACCCGACGAAGGTCGTGCGAAGCGCCCTGCAGAACGCCGCAAGCGTTGCCACGCTGCTTCTGACCTCCGACGCGATGATCGCAGAAGAGCAGAAGAAGGACGACGGCAGCAAGAAGGGCGGCGCCGGCTACGACGACATGTACTGAGTTGGCGGATAAGGGATAGTGACAGTCGAGCGGCCCGGGATTCCTTCGAGGAGTCCCGGGCCGCTTGCGTTGGTGGGTGAACGCGGTTAGCCTGCGACGGTGCGCCGGGCAGGCTACCACAGTCACGGAGGCTCCTCACATGCAAGCAAGGAAGTTGCTGCTGCTCGGGATTGCGGGGCTCGTCGTTGTTGCTTTGATCGGCCTGGCTTATACGGGCGGCGGGTTGGGGTTGTCGGGGTCGGCTGTAAACGGGGGTCCAGAAGATCCCGCGATCCGAGACGTCGAGCAAGTGGGTGGCGTCTGCCGCCGTGCCTCGGACATGAAGGGCGAATACGCCCCGGACTATCTCAGCGAGGTGAATGGCAATCCCGTAGTCTCCGTGGATTTGTTCAACGGCACGGTTGTCACGATCGGGCACCCCCGTCTCGACGGCAAGCCGGGACTCGAGATAGCTCCCCGGAGCCGCGACCACGTGACGGATGCGACCCTGACCAGGTTTCATCTGCTGAAGGAGCTCCGGGAACTGTCCCTCAGGGATACCGGGGTAACGGACGCGGGTATGAAAGAACTCGCGACGCTGCGCAGACTGACGCAACTGGACTTGCTAAAAACGCGCGTCACGGACGCCGGGTTAAAGGAACTCGTAGCCTTCGAGGATCTCTGGGAGTTTAACCTGGGTTCAACGGGCGTCACCGACGCGGGTATGAAGGACGTGGCCAAGTTGCAGTCGCTGACCCAACTCAACCTGGCTGAGACGGCAGTTGGCGACGCCGGTCTTGCAGAACTGACCACCCTGCCGCGGCTTGATTCTCTACGAGTCGGACCTTCCTCCATCACGGACGCGGGCATCAGCCATCTGAGCCGAATCAAAACTTTGAGTAGCCTCGACCTCAACGCGCCTCTGGTTACCGATGCCGCCGTGAAGGATCTGGTCAAGCTCACCAGCCTGCACTATCTGTCGCTGAACAAGACGAAGATAACGCTCCAAGCCGCCAAAAAACTGATAGCGGCCATCCCAAATTGTGGCGTCTATCTCGACGGCAAGGATGTCAGGTAGCACCCCGGCGGCGCTCGGTGTGGATCAAAACATCACTCTACGGGGATCGCTAACTCGTCCGCGACCTGTTCGACGGATAGGAATCGAGGGCCCACCTTTGCCGAGCGGCTGCGAATGTGGGTTCTTGTGTCATGCTCGTTCGCAGGGTACTGTACGTGTCAGCTTGACCATGTTGTCACGTGTGGCGTGTTACCCTGACCGATGAGAGCAAATGCCACACAGCGAGCGACACCGAACTGAACGCATCGGCTGGCTGCGTGCGGCCGTCATGGGTGCGAACGACGGCATCGTATCGACCGCAAGCCTCATCCTGGGAGTAGCAGCGGCCCACGCGACGAGCCACGACATTCTGGTCGCGGGGGTAGCCGGGTTGGTCGCCGGGGCGATGTCGATGGCGGCTGGGGAATATGTCTCGGTCAGTTCCCAGGCCGATACCGAACAGGCCGACCTAGCCCGCGAACGCCAGGAACTCGTGACCGACCCATCGGCCGAGCTTGCAGAACTGACGGCGATCTACGTCAAGCGTGGACTCGCTCCGTCGCTTGCGAAACAGGTCGCCGAGCAACTCACGTCCCAAGACGCTTTGGCCGCCCATTCCCGTGATGAGCTTGGCACTTCCGATTTGCTCGTCGCGAGGCCCGTCCAGGCGGCACTCGCCTCCGCGGGGACGTTCGCGGTTGGCGCGGCGCTGCCCTTGTTGGCAGTGGTCGTTGCTCCTGGGGCGTATCTCATCCCGATTGTCGCCGGAGCCTCGTTGGTATTCCTCGCGACTCTGGGCGGTCTGGCAGCGTTTGTTGGTGGCTCGAGCGCGATAAGAGGCACCATCCGAGTCACCTTCTGGGGAGCACTCGCAATGGCGATAACTGCCGGCGTCGGTGCCTTATTCGGGACGGTCGCGTGAGTGATTCTGTCCGGATGTCGTCGCAGCACATCATCAAGACGCCAAACCGCTCTCATGGCCAACCGACTTGAATAATCACGAACGACGTGTGTGTTGTCGTTGCCCCATCCGGGGCTTCATTTCACGACAGGCTGCGGACCAGGGGTTTGCTCACTTCGTTCGCTGCCCCCCTGGCTACACTCGGTCGCCGCGTCCGCGGCTACAGCAACCCATCCTTGCTCACTCCGCGGGGATCGCCAACTCGTCCGCGACCTGTTCGACTGATCGAAAACGAGACGACCACCTTCGCCGAACGACTGCGAGTGAAGACTCTTGTGTCGTGCTTGTTCACAGGGTATTTTGCTTATTGTTTGACCGTGCGGTCAAGATGTAAGGCGTGACCCTGACCGATGGGGTCAGACCTAACGCGTAAACCGATCGAACGACTCCCAGGTTCGGCGGCGGAGTCGAGGCTACGACAGACAGACCGCCTGGAAAAGTTAAGCGGTGGTGCGATGAAATGGTACAGGACTTGAATTCCCCATCTCAGAGGAACTGGCCATGAAAATGTGCGTTCCCACTTTCGGTGTGCTGTTGCTGGTGATCGCTTCCGGCCTTGCCCCACTCGCAGGACAAGACAAGGAGAAACCCGCTGAGGCGCCGAAGGAAGAAACCGTGGAGGCTTACGACAGCAAATCCAATGGCGCGATCCAGGTCAAAGTCGAGAAAAAGAATTCTACTCACTCATTCGACGTGCTACAGGACGGCAAGCGCGTCTTTAAGGGCGCTCCGAAGTTACTCAATACCACGCTCGAACTGTCTCCCGGCGATTACGTGGTGGACGTCAATATGACGCAGCGCAAGATCACCATCGTAGCTGGCAAAAAGGCAATACTCTTGACTGGCGAACTTGTGGTCGAGGGCCAGCCTTCAACAATCGCTTGGTACGCGATGGAGGGGAAGGTAAAACTCACCAGTAGCGGCGTCGAACCACTCCTCAACCAGCCAATCCCCCTATTCGCGGGAACCTACACCGTTTTCGTTGATACCAGCCTCACTGGGCAGGACAAGAGTCTGGGTAAGGCCGAGGTCAAGGCGGGGCGAATGACAGTTCTCAAGCATTAACTGACAACGCCACCACGAAGTATGCTGGTTGGCACTGAAAAGCCAGAGGCGAAGCCGAACCGCTCGCGCTGCCAAGCCACCCTCACTCCACCAGGATGGCCAGCTCGTCCACCACTTGCTCGACGCCCACGGTGTTCTCGGCCAGGCTCAGGGCCACTCGCTTCGCCTTCGCGTCGGGCATCACGCCTCGCAGTTTCACCACGCTCCCCTCGCCGATCACGGTCACGTCGATGCCCGCCAGGCGGCGGTCGGCGGCGACGCGAGAGCGGACGGCGTCCTCGGGGCGGGTCGGGAGTTCGCGCCGCAACGTGTCCAGTGGGGCGATCACGTTCAGAGTCGGTGGTAACGATTCCCGCAACTTTGCCGACACCATCCGGGCGACGGTGACAAGGCGGTCGCTGTCCGATGCGCGGAACTGGCTGCCGACCAGCACGACAAACAGCGTGACCAACACCACGAATACCACGAACTGACGCATACCGGCCTCGGGAGCGGGCCACACGGGGGCGACTGTGGAACCTTGACACACGAATGGCCGGATCGCAAAGCGATGGTGAGCCTGGGGGATTATTCCGGTCGCACCGCTTCCGATTGATCCTCCCCATGGGTACAATCCCCGTAGATGGTGTGCCAGCGGAACGCCCTTCACCATCGGGAATGGAGGTCGCAGGACCTTCGGGAGAAGATACCATGATGCGCACGATTGGGGCGTCGGCACTGGCCATCGGGGCTGTGCTCTCGCTGAACGGAATCGCGTCTGCCGGCGACGACAATCCAACAAGGTCGTCCTTCGGCACGACAATGACCCTCGGTGGTCAGGGCACGGCAGCACAGGCTGCTGCGGCTGACGACACGGAACTGACCCACTACTACCGTGGCGGCTACTACGGTGGCTATCGCGGTGGTTACTATGGTGGCTATCGTGGCGGTTATTACGGCGGCTACCGTGGTGGCTACTACGGCGGTTATCGCGGTGGTTATTACGGTGGCTATCGCCCGCACTACGGTTATGGTGGTTACCGGCCGTATTACGGCTACCGACCATACGCTCAGCCATACTTCTCGGTCGGCTTCGGGTACGGTGGCTACGGCGGCTACTACTACGGCATCAGCGGGACGAACGCCGATGCGGACGCACCCGTGGTATCGCTGAACATGGCCGTGACGAAAGACCCGCTCGTCGTCACACCCGCGAGCGGCTTCCAGTACGACGGCGATCGCGGTACGGTTCCCCTTCCGACCGTGAAGCCACAGGATCAGGCGACCCCGCAACCCACGGAGTTGCCGGTTTCTCTGCAACGGACGAAGCCAACTAACCCGTACACCTTCAAGGCGTACGGCGAGAAGTAACCCCAAGAGAAGCCCACCCGCCGGGTGGGCTTCTTCGCTTTTGGCCCCCACCCCCTCACCATCGCTACCAACACAGACCCAGGTTCGCAACCCTGAGACTGTGTTCCTTGCGTTCGAGGCCAATCGGCAGTACCATCCGGTAGGACCTTTCCCACTCATTTGAATCGTTAGTTTGCTTATCGGAGCCCGCCCACAGTGGCTATTTCCCGGATTTCTGCCATGCCCACGCTCCAGTTGCTGAAAATCCCCGACGGCGCAACCACGAGCAAGATCATCACACTGAGCGGCGGTTCGCAAGTCATTGGCCGCGACGCAGAGCGATGCCAGATTGTCTTCGATCACACCGCTGTGAGCCGCGAACACGCCAAGATCACCGTTCAGAACGGAACGTACTACATCGAGGATCTCAAGAGCCGCAACCACACGTTCGTCAACGGCAAAGAGGTGGCACCACCCGTCCGGCACCCCCTCAAGCCCGACGACCGGATCAAGATTTGCGACTTCCTCTTCCAGTTCCGCGACGACCGAACCGCGCGGCCGGGCAAACTTCCCTCGTGGATGCAAAAGGAAGAGCCGGACAAGGACGACGACGGTGGCGGGATGACCACCATCGAGGCGAGCCAGGGCACATCGAACGCCCAGCACTTCCTCCAGGTGGCTCCGGCCGACCGGTTGCGGGCGTTGCTCGACATCAGCACCGGGCTTTCCAAGACGCTGGATCTTGATCAACTCCTCATCCAGATCGCGGACACCCTGCTGAACGTCTTCAAGCAGGCTGACCGTTGTTTCGTGCTCCAACTCGACGACGCGGGGCGGCCCATTCCGAAGGTGGTCAAGAGTCGCCACGTTGGCATGGAAGATACGCGGTTCAGCCGAACCATCGTCCGCAAGGCGCTCGAATCGCGCCAATCGTTCCTGAGCGAGGACGCCACCGGAGACACGAACCTCGGCCCCGCCGCGAGCATCGCCGAGTTCAAGATCCGGTCCGTGATGTGCGTTCCACTGACCACCTCGGAAGGGACGCCGATCGGGGCCATTCAACTCGACACGCAGAACCGCACCAAGAAGTTCAGCACGGACGACCTAAACCTGCTCACGATCGTTGCGAACCTGGCGAGCGTGGCCATCGAGAAGGCCCGGATGCACACGTCGGTGCTGGCCCGCGAGAAGGAGCAGAAGGAGATTGAGCTCGCTCGTACGGTGCTTCTCGGCTTCCTGCCGCAGACGCTCCCGGCGATGGACGGCTACGAGTTCTTCTCGCACTACTCGCCGGCCCAAACGGTCGGTGGCGATTACTACGACTTCGTGCCGCTCCCCGGTGGGCGCTGGGCAGTCGTGCTGGGCGACGTGGCCGGGAAGGGCGTCCCCGCGGCGCTGCTGGTTGCCAAGCTGAGTTCCGAGGTCAAGTTCTGTCTGGTGACCGAGCCGAACCCGGCCAAGGCCATCTCGATGCTGAACGACCAGATGATTCGCGGCGGGCTTCAGGACCGGTTCGTGACGCTCACCGCCATGATCCTCGATCCGGCCACGCACGAACTCACTGTCATCAACGCCGGCCACATGAACCCCAAGCTGTACAAGGGGACCAACGGCGAACTTGGCGAGGCGATCGCCGACGAGATCACCGGCCTGCCCCTCGGCGTCATCCCGGGGTTCGAGTACCAGGCGGCAACGATCAAGCTGGATTCCGGGGACACGATCACGGTCTTCACGGACGGGGTGACAGATGCGATGAGCCCCGGCGGGGAGATGTTCGGCTTCGACAGGGTCGATCGCTTCTTATTCCCCGATGAGGCCAACCTGCCGGAGACGGTGCGACCGAAACGGATGGGCGAACGGCTCGTGGCCGAGGTTCGCAGACACGCCAGTGGTGTGCCGCAGAACGACGACATCGCGGTCGTCTGCTTTGGCCGCCTGGAGATGCCCCTCACGCCGCAGACGGACGTCACGCGGCCCCGGGCGACCGGTGCATGGCCCGCGGCACACTGAACGACACAGGACCGCTTTTCTGGAAGCGGAACACCGGAGGTTACGCAACGATGAGCGGAACGGCGACTCTCCCCGATACCGACGTCGAACAGGAGCAACGCACCAAGCGGCAGCCGCCGTACAACGTGATCCTGCTGAACGACGACGACCACACCTACGAATACGTCATCGAGATGTTGAAGGCGCTGTTCGGCCACCCGGTCGAGAAGGGATATCAGCTTGCGAAATTGGTGGATTCGACTGGAAGGGCGGTGGTCTGCACGACGAGCCTGGAGCGTGCCGAGTTGAAGCGTGATCAGATTCACGCCTACGGGCCAGATGCCCGCATCCCACGCTGCCAGGGTTCGATGACCGCGGAACTGGAACCGGCGGAATGAGGCGAGCGGGGTGGCGTAAGCCCCCCGAGTTTCTCTGTGAAACTTGAAACTCGGGGGGCTTACGCCACCCCGCTCGCCAAGGCGACTCACTTCGCCTTTTCGAGCCGCACCGACTTGATGACCACGTCGTCTTCGGGCACGTCGTCGAACCCCTTCTTGGTGCCGGTCTTCACGTTCTTGATCTTGTCCACCACGTCCATCCCTTCGGTGACGCGGCCGAACACGGCGTAGCCCGAGTTCTTGTCCGGGCTGCCGTTGAGGCCCGCGTTGTCCTTGACGTTGATGAAGAACTGGCTGGTCGCGCTGTCGAGCACGTTGGTGCGGGCCATCGCGATGGTGCCACGCTTGTTCTCGACGCCGTTGTTCGACTCGTTCTTGATCGGCTCGCGGTTCTTCTTTTCCTTCATCCCCGGTTCGAAGCCGCCACCCTGGATCATGAACGTGGGGATCACGCGGTGGAAAATCAACCCGTCGTAGTGTTTGTCTTCAACGTACTGGAGGAAGTTCTTGACCGTGATCGGAGCCTTGTCCTCGAACAGCTCGATCTTGATCGTCCCCATGTTGGTTTCCATCACCACGACGGGGTTGGCGGCCCGAGCGCCGCTTGCGGAGAGGACGCCGAGAGCGATGAAAGACAGCGTGACTACCTTGATCGAGAGCATGACACTCCTCCTGGGTTGAACGCCCACGTCAACAGGGCGGGCGCGATTCGACAGTGGGATTGTACGGGGCAAGCGTGTAACGAGCGTGCCGCAGGCGGTTTCTGGTGCGCTGGGTTGTTGGTCCGAGCCCGAGCGCCAGGCGAGGATGGATGTTGGTCCGAAGTTATTGGTCTGAGCCCGAGCGCCAAGCGAGGATCAACGTATGGCCTCGCTTGGCGCTCGGGCTCAGACGAGTCATCACTCTGTGACGACGGCGTCGGCCTCGATCTCGACCAGGATGTCTGGCGAGATCAACTTGCGCACCTCGACAATCGCGGTCGCCGGGCGAATCTCCCCGAAGACCTCCCCGTGAGCGCGGCCGACCGGTTCCCAGTCCGCGATGTTGACCATATAGATCCGCGTGCGAACCACGTCCTTTAACGACGCGCCCATCTTGCTGAGGGCGGCCTCGATGTTCTTGAGGATCTGCACGGTCTGGGCGGCCACGTCGCCAACGCCGACGAGCTTGCCATCGGGACCAGATGCGGTGGTGCCGGAAACGAAGACGTGCGCCCCGACGCGGACGGCCCGTGAGTATCCGATGATCGGTTCCCAGGGAGTGCCGGTCGAGTAGTTTTCGCGCTTCACTGTGGTGTTCTCGAACGAGGGATGCGCCGCCGACAGCCGGACTCACCAGTTGATCCGACAGACCGCCCGCGACACGGAGGGTCTGTCTTAGAAGTTCACCCGCCCGCCCGCACCGTTTTGAGTCGCGGAGTGAGATGAAGTGGACTGTGCTTCGACAGGCTTCAGGCCGGGCGTTCAGCCCGACCCAGGAGTTGCGTTGTTCAAGTCGGTTGGACGTGAGAGCGGTTCGGCGCACTGATTGCCTACAGCCCCAGTAAATCCACAAACTCGGCAAAGTTCGGTGCCAAGACGACCCAAGAGCTGGCTTCACCGTTGCCGGACCACTCCAAGTGGATTACCTGCGGGTCTGTCGGACCGGCCCGATAGTCAAGAAGGATTGGCGTGTCTGAACCCAACCCGAAATCCCCGATCTCGACCGATGCCTCGGGCACCAACTCATGCAGCGCGCCGAACTTGGCGTAAAAGTCCTTCCCGCTTCCAGCCACGATCTCTGCCACTGAATGGAACGGAGGCGCATACAGGTAGATTGTTCGCAGTCTACGGTTCCGATCCTCGGGCACGCGAGCGTGGAGGTTCTGCTTCGCCGCCTCGTCAGCAGTGCGCGGCCACCTCCCAGCGGCGATCATCACCTGCAACAAGCCAGGGATCAACAAGCCATCCACGACCGTTGCCTCTCTTCGCCGAATATGGGTTTAGATTGCGAATCTCGCACGATAGCAGAGTAAGAACAAACGTGTGAACCGTCGATCCGATGGATTGGCGAGTGGGCTGTTTCTGCCAATTCCGGTACGGATTTGTTTGACTCCGCGGTCATCGTCCGGCATGTACAGATAGACACGTCTTCGTGGTTCAAGGTCCGAGCCCGAGCGCCAAGCGAGGTTCTGCGTGGACCCTCGCTTGGCGCTCGGGCTCGGACATCACGCTTCTTCGCCGCCTTTTCCCCTCTTATCAGGTGTTGCCATGTTCACGATGACCCCCGAAGTGGAGGCCGTGCTTTCCCGCGCCGCGGAACTCCGCGCCGAGGGGTCCGGCTGGAATGCTACCGCCGACGAACTGGAATACGAAGTGGGCGACCTGAAACAACTCTGCAAGGATGCCGGCAAGCTCTATGACCGCATGTTCTCCAAGGCCCAGCGACAGGTGATTCGCGAAGGGCTGTCCGAGTCCATGTTCCAGATGCGCAAATTGCTCCGCGTTGCTGACCCTCGCATTGTGCGTCACGCGGCCGACAGCCTGGCTCGCATCAGCATGACCATGATCCGCCACCGTCGCCGGGGCAAGGCCACGGCCAAAAAGCCACAGGAAATTGACCCTCGACTCGCCAAGATGAAGGACGAGGATGTCGAGTTCTTGCTGTGGTTGACAGAACAATCCGACGAGGATCTGGAAGCGCGAGCCAAGCGCTTCCCACAGGAAGAAGTCGATGCCATCATCGAACGCCACAACGCGAAAACCCGTGGCGACGGCAACAACGAAGGTGATGCGGGTGGCAACCCCGTACCGCGAACGCCCCACGATCCGAGCGGCCCCACAAGCGGTTCGGCACCTTCGCCGCCGGCACAACCTTCCCAGGGAAACGGAGAAATCGGGCAGGGGCACGGGCAGTGGCACGGGCACGGAGAAAATCCTTCGCCCGTTTCCCCTTCATCGGTTTTGTCCGTGCCCGTGCCACTGCCCGAGCCCGATTCTGCTTTCCCGGGTTTCCAGCCGTGTTCGACCCCGTTTCCGGTGCCGGAGAGCACAACGGATGTCCCCGATGTGGGTCGAAACTGTTTGACCCAAGCGCGATGGGCGTCATATCATCGCGATTACCCGACACCCGTCCGCAGTAAGGACTTCGACAATGGCCCGTTCCGCCTTCGCACTCGCCGCGTCGGTCGCCCTGCTCGCCCTGGCTCAGTTCCCGGCGGTCGCACGCCAGGACGACAAGGACGATCCGGAGGTCGATGGGAAGAAGGTGTCGGTCTGGATCGACACGATTGTGAAGGACGAGTCGGCCCGCAAACGAGCGCTGGCAGTGGAAGCCCTGGCGAAAGCCTGGACCGAGAAGCGGCACGAACAGGCGTTGTTCTACATCGGTCGAGCCCTGCGGGTGGACACCTCGGCGGCGGTGCGATCGCAAGCGGCTCTGGCGATCGGTGGCATCCGCGAACTGGAAATCCGCTACCTGATCGAGAAGAAGGAGAATCTCGGCGTCAAGGATCTGGTGGACTCGATGGGAACGGAGAAGGAGTCGCGGGTTCGCAAGGAGATCGCGCGAGCCATCGGCCGCTTCCCGATGGTGGCGAAGATGGCCGTCGTGCAACTGACGGGAGCCTTGAAAGACCCGGAACCGGCGACGCGGGCGGCGGTCGCCGAAGCACTGAGCGTGACCGGAAGCGACGGCAAATCGGCCGCAGCGGGGCTGGCTCCACTGCTGGAGGACGAGGACAAGGCTGTGAAGCGAGCGGCAGTGATTGCCCTCGGGCGGATCACGCCGGAGGGGTCCGCGACGATCGCCGACACGATGGCCAAGATGCTGGCGAGCGAGAAAGATGCGGACATGAAGGTGGAGCTGGTCACGTCGATCGGGCTGCTGGGCGAGAAGTCGCCGGCAGTGGTGGCAGCGCTGGCTGTGCTGCTGACCGATCCCGAGGACGAACTCCGTCGCCGGGCTGTTCGCACGCTGGGCACCTTCGGCACTGCTGCGGCTCCGGCGATCGAACCGCTGTACAAGGCGGCGAGCACCGACAAACTGAAGGACATCCGGGTGGATGCGATCCACGGGTTTGGCTCCGCACTCGGCCCGGCCGGAGTGAAGTCACGAGTGAAGGATTTGCTGGCACTCCTCGGCGACACCGAGTACGAAGTGCGACTGGCTGTAGTCGAGGAGATTGGCTCGCTCGGGAACGATTTGCTGGACGACCCGGCAACGATCAAGGCACTCCGTGTGCGATTGAGCGATTCACACCTGAAAGTCCGCGAGGCGGTCAAAATCGCCCTGGCCAAGATCGAGAAGAAGCCCGACCCGAAGAAAGACCCCGAGCCGAAACCGGCACCCTGAGTCGAGTTGCGGACGTGAGTCCCCTGGCCAGTCGCCACAAACAGGGGGCTTCTGTCCCACACTGGCCAAAAACTGACCATTCCAGATCACGTCTGACTGTCAGGATTTTCGCCACACCCGCAAGGCGCGAGCACCCCTCCCGAGTTGACTTCGTTCAGGCCCGTTCTAGATACAGTGTGGATCACCTGAATTTCAGGTGCAGCCAAACTTTAATCCCACCCCACCGTTTCGGTGCAGGAGTTACCGTAATGTCGGAACCGGGCACACTCTCCACCGTGTTGGCGTTCGCGCCCAACTGGTGGCAAGAGACGACAAGCCCGGCAACGCTCGGAACGCTGCTGGTTGGGTGGGCAAAGGCGTGTGGCTGGCAGGCGTGCGGCATTGTGTGGACCGATCCCAACGCTCCGCCAGTGATCCGCACCGTGCGTAACGGTTTGCTGCTGGATGTGCCGGCTCCGCTTGAAGTTCCGGACGCCATTCGGCGAATTCGCGCCGGGGAAGCAACCGTTTCATACTCCGTGCCGGGAACCACTGGTCGGGTTTTCGCCGGGGTTCACCCGCCAGGCCGATCGGTAGGCGTGCTCTGGGTCGAACGGGCGGGCGTATCCTGGACGGATGCGGATCGCGCCACGCTGGCAATGACCGCAAAAATTGTGGAACGCTCGCCGGCTGTGACTACGATAATTAGCCCGCGAATCGACTCAGAACGGCTCGAACAACGACTCGGCGACGCAGCGGTGATTGCCGGCCGAATGGCTCACGACTTCGATAATATTTTGACCGGCATCATCGGTTTCTCGGACCTCGCCGTGCCGTTGCTGCAGGCCAACTCGCAGGCTGCAAAGTTCGTTTCGGAAATCAGTAAGGTTGGCCAGCGAGGTATTGTATTTACTCAACAGTTACACCAACTGAGCCGAAGCGGGCAGGTTAAACCAAATCCGTCGGCCTTCGTCACCGTGGTGGCGAAGGAAGAAACACGGGTGAAGTCCCTGGGAACGCCAAACCTTCATCTCGAGAAGGACGTTCCGGTGGGATTGCCGGCAGTGGCCATGGAAGCGGGACCATTGCACGCGATTCTTGGGCACCTTGTGGACAACGCTGTTGAGGCGTGCCCACAAGGCGGGGCCATTCGAGTGTCCGCGAGAGTTGTGGATCTCACCGATACGGATGCCCAGGACTACCTCGGCAAACCCGGAATCGGCGAGCACCTCCTCGTTACGGTGACGGATTCCGGAACAGGGATTAAGCCAGAAGTTCATCGCCGATTGTTTGTGGACCCGTTTTATACAACCAAGGTTCGGCACCGAGGACTCGGGTTGGCGATTGTCTACCGGGTGTTGTGTGCACACCGAGGTGGGATTCAGATCGAGCCGGTTCCGGATTCCGGGCCGGGCACGCAAGTTCGGGTTGTGCTGCCTCTGGCAACCACCCGCCCCCCGGCTTCTGCCGGGACAACGACCGGCCTCGCTGCTCCGGTCGGGAACGTCAGCGCAACCGCTGTGAGAGGATAAACACCCATGCCCTTCGACATTGATGAACCTGTGATTCAGAGCCCGAAATCATCGTTCACCCACTCGTCGGCAGCCCTCAAGGGGCAGCCGGCGATGCGCGAGTTGCAATCCTCCGGCGACATCCGCATCCTGATCCTCGACGACGACCCCGCAACCTGCTCGGTCATCCAGGCTGCCCTGTCGAACCGCGACTTCATCATTGATGTCGTCTCCGACCCACAGTTGGTCGAGTCGGCACTGGCTCAACCACACCAGTACCACCTGATTGTTCTCGACTACGTACTGCCCGGACTCGAACCGGATCAGGTGTTCTCGTGGATTCGCGACACACAACCCGAAGCAAACATCGTCGTTGTTACCGGCTACCCGTCGGTTGACAGCGCTTTGAACTGCCTGCGAGCACGCACCTACGACTACCTCACCAAGCCGTTCCAGGTCGATCAACTGCGTGAGATCGTCTTCCGCTGCCTCGAAGGCAAGGGCCTTCTTCGCATGACCGAAGACGCGCTCCGCGAAGCACTCGGCACGGCGATCCGCGAACGCCGCAAGTCGCTTGGCCTCACGCTGTCGAACATGAGCGACCGGACGAGCGTTTCTCTGGGCTACCTCAGCCAGATCGAACTCGGGAAGAACTCAGCCAGCATCGAGACTCTGTACCGAATCTGCCTGGCGCTCGGAATGAAGATGAGCGAGTTGTTCCAGTCCGTTCAACGAAACTGACACAGCTTGTCCGCATGAGACAAAAAGAAACGGACGGGATCACCCCGTCCGTTTCGGTTTTCAATAGCCCTGGATCAGTTCTCTTTGCTCTCGGTGATTGCAGGCTTCGTGGCTCCCACGATCTTCATGAGTTCGTCGATATCGGCCTGGGCAATCTTGTTCTTCTTGAGCGTCTCAATCATCAACGCTCCAAAGGCGTCGAATTCCTCAGGCGTGATCTTCATGCCCGCGTGTGCGGATTTCATGTCCTTCCCAGAGTATTTCATTGGCCCGCCGGTGACCTCGCTCACCATCTCGAGCAGCATCTTCTTCAGGTGAGCCGTTCCCTTGGCGTCCAACTTGTACTTGCCGTCCCGGAGCAGATTGACCTTCTTGTCTTCGATCGCCACGACCAGCAGGTCGTTAATGATCTTGGTCACGCCGGTTTCGCCGCCCAGCCGATCCCAGAGCGTGGTCTTCTTTGGTTCGACTTTCGGGTCGGTTTTCGGATCAGTCTTCGGCCCGGGAGCAATCTCGTGCTGAATGTCGTCCAAAGCCTCTCGTAACGCGAACGCTCCCTCGGCAGCCTTCAACCCCTTGGCCTTGTCCATCTTTTCCTTCGCGGACGCTGCCAGCTTGGGCCGGTGGTCGAGCAGCGGAATCACCGCGAGGAGCGTTCCCTGGTACAGACGATAGCATTCGTCATGCTTGCCCGCGTTGAACACGTCCGTGCCCAGAAGTGCAGACTCGTACACGATGCGAACCACGCGGCGATCCAGTTCCGTGCGGTCGAGCGGTTTCTCCTCCGCACTCGCGATTGCACCACAGGCCAGGAACACCACGACTGCCGACAAAGCCCTCGTTCGCATGACCGATCTCCGGGGTAAGACTCCATCAAATCGCGTTCAGTTTACTGTATCCGGGCGGGATGTGGGGCAATGCCGCGCGGTTTCCCATTCTCAGCCGAGTTGGGTGGACACTTGCGATGAATCTTTTTCGTGGCGGAGCGTATCGTAAACCAATGGGGAGGAGAAAAATCATGAACTACGACCGCCAATATGAGGATGAACTGCCCCGTCGCAGAGCTTCAAATTCCAGCAAGATCGGGCTTTCTGGCTGGCTGGCGAGTGGGCTGTTCGGGATCGTCGTGGTGCTGAGCGTGTTGCTGGTGCGTGACCGGCTCCGGGAACGAGTCCCAGTACCACAGACAGACCCGACCGCCAAACTCCGGGAAGCCACGACACGCCCGCCTCTGGACACCGAGGAACGTGAGTCCGTTGACCTGTTCAAGAAGCTGAAACCTAGCGTCGTGAATGTGGACGTCGTCCAACGGCAGCGGGTGGGTTGGCAGGATCAGGTTGCAGAACGTCAGACAGGAGCGGGGTCGGGGTTCGTCTGGGACGACGACGGCCGAATCGTCACGAATTACCACGTCGTCGCTGACCTCTACAAGATCCCAAACATGCTCGTCCGCGTGACTCTCGCGGATCGGAGCGTTTGGGATGCCGTCGTGATCGGTGCAAGTCCCGACTATGACCTGGCAGTGCTTCAGTTCGCAACGCATAGTCGACCGGTTGTGGACAAGGTTCGCAAAATCGAACTCGGTACCTCAGGCGACCTCGAAGTCGGGCAAAAAGTCTATGCCATCGGGAACCCGCTCGGGTTGAGCTTGACCATGACGAAAGGGATCATCTCCGCACTCGATCGGCCGATCAAGTCGCCCGCAAACAGCACGATCCCCGGCGCGATTCAGACCGATGCCGCAATCAACCCCGGGAACTCGGGTGGGCCACTTCTCGACAAGTCCGGGCGGCTCATCGGTGTGAACACAGCCATTGCCACGACAAGCGAGAACGGGGGCAACATCGGGATTGGGTTCGCGATCCCTGCCGATCTCGTGAATCAGGTCGTCACTCAAATCATTCAGAATGGTCGTGTGCTCCAACCCGATCTCGGTATCGAATTGGTCGATCAGCAGAAGTTGCGTCGGGCACGGTTCGACCATGGCGTGATGGTTGAGAAGACGACCCCGAATGGACCAGCCGCCAAGGCGGGGTTACGAGGCGTGATGGGGACGGCTCGGCGTGTGGAACAACTTGGTGACCTGATCGTCGGCATCAACGGTCAAACGGTGGATACCGTCGAGGATTACGAACGGATTGTTCGGTCGCTCAAACCTGGGGAACGGGCGACGTTGCAGATTATTCGTGTTGAGTGGGTTGAAGAATCTGGGCGAAAAGTGCCGAAAGAAACTCATAGAGAAGTTGCGCTGACTGTCGGTTCGTCTTGAGGTCGCCCCCGGGCACCACAATCGACCCAACTTTCGCGACCGCTTCAACCCGGAAATTCGTGGCACGGTTGTTACTTGACTTGGGAGCCAGTTTGGCTGTGATTTCGTGGCGGGTGCTTGCCGATCCTTCTGCGGTTGCTATACTTCGAGCGCTGCCGGATGGTCGGCAGAATCTCTCCCCGTACGCGATTCCACGCGGGCGGGCCGCCTCGGAAGGGTTGAGTCATGGTCATGGTCAGCAGTGGCGTACTCGCGGACGTTGACTTCATTGAGGAGCTTCGGCTCCGCCGCTGGGCGCGGGAGAATTATGTCCCCGCAGATGAACGCGAACCCGGCTGGCATCCGATCATTCTGGAGGAGATGCGCCGCAAGGATGGGGAAGTGAGCGAGGCTGTGCTGGTCGGTTGACCCACAGTCTTGTCTGCCCATCTGCTGATCGAACAATTGCGGGCGTGTCCAAGACGGGCACGCCCTTATCGTTTCAGGAATCAGGAGTCAGGACATACGGATCGGGCGGGTTCTTTCCCGATTCCTGATTCCTGAATCCTGACACCTGTTTGGCAGGAGGCCGTTCATGGGTTTCTTCACGGGTCGAACCAGTTTTCTGCGGTTCAAGGTTAACGGTCCCGCACCGAAGATGTTCGACCAGGAACACCTCGACCGCCTCGCCGATCGCTCGGCGGGCCGCCAGAAGATCGCCTCTGCCGATGGCATCGAAACGGGTTGGACTGCCGGCGAGCACATCCTCGACACCGAGTTCGATCTCGCCAAGAACATCATCAACGACACGCTCACGTTCGATCTGCGTGTGGACACGGACAAGGTTCCCGCTGATCTCATGCGGGCGTACTACGCGGTCGAGCTCAAAGCGCTCTCGAAGAAGAACCCCAGTGGCCTACCCAGTTCGCGACAGAAGCGTGAGGCGAAAGAAGCTGCGCGCGAACGACTCGAGTACGAGGCGAAGGACGGTCGCTACCGAAAGCGAAAGTGCTTCCCCGTGCTGTGGGATCGGCTCTCCAACGAGGTGCTGTTCGGAGCCACATCCATCACGCAAGTCGATCGGCTCTGTAGCCTGTTCGAGCAGACGTTCGGTTACGAGATCGACTGCGTGACCGCCGGCCGCCGAGCCTACCACCTCGCCGAGGTGAACAGCCGGACTCGCATGGTGGACGACTCGTCGCCCAGCGCATTCGTACCGGGAGTCACGCCGCCCGATCTGGCATGGATCGCGGACGAAAGCAGCCGCGACTTCATCGGGAACGAGTTCCTGCTGTGGCTCTGGTATCAGACGGACATGCAGTCCGACACGGTGAAACTGGCCGACGGTTCCGAAGTCGCGATCATGCTCGCCCGGACTCTGACGCTGGAATGCCCACGTGGGCAGACCGGTCACGAGACCATCTCGAGCGAGGGTCCGAGTCAGTTGCCAGAAGCGCGCCGAGCGATTCAGAGCGGGAAGTTGCCACGCAAAGTCGGGCTGACGCTCGTTCGCCACGCGGATCAGTACGAGTTGACGATTCACGCGGAGACGCTGGCGGTTTCGGCCGGGAAGATGCCCGCACCAGACGATAGCATCACGGATCCTCGCGCGAAACTCGACGACCGTGCCAACCAATTGCGTGGGTTGATCGAGACGCTCGATTTGCTGTACGACGTGTTCGGTCAGAAACGCTTCGGCAAGGAATGGGAAACCGAACTGGCCAACATCCAGAAGTGGTTGAAGCGAGAAGACCGCCGCGCTGCGTGAGTCACCATGGTGAGTCGCGAGAGGAACCTCGCGACTTGCCAACTTCTACCTCGGCTTTCCGGCGAGGAGTTCTCGCAAATGAGTCTCTAGGTTGCGAGCCTCGTCCGGTGTGAACTTGGTTTGTGATGCGAGTGGGTGCAGTTCGGGTGGTAACGGGAACGGAACGCTCTTTGTCGGAAGTCGGTCTACTCCGAAGGTGGAGTCCGACGCGATTCCGAGCACATCGAAGCCCTTCGGGTCGGGAACCAGTTCAGCCTCGTCAAGATTGTTCGCATTCAACCGCACGGCTGTGCCCGGATCCGGGCACTTCCCGGAAGTGTCGAGTGGCCAGAGAAGCACGTCCAGATGTCCCGTGGCTGAGTCCACCAACAGTGCGTAACGGTAGCGGATAAGCCTATTCGATTCACCACAGCGGAACCAAACCGGCGTATCCATCAATGCGAATGTCGGCCCCTGAATCACGATGACTGCGAGCCGCTGTGTCTGATAGCCTTTCGTGAGAATCTGCCGCGTGATCCAGTCGAGGTGAACGCCATGTTCCTTGGCTGTTTCTGGGGTGATCACCATGTCTCGCCCGCCCACAGATGTCCCAAGACCGAGTGCGATCGATCGCAGGTGGTGGCGGGTTTCGCCGCTACGGGTTTCGGGTCGTACGTCGGCGGCGAACACGGTGAACATCCAGCGGGTCATCCGCACGGTCTGCGAGCGAGCGAGGGGAGGAATCTTCGACTCTTGCCCAGGTCGAATCCTCGGCAAACTCTTGATCACAAGGTGCGACCAACCTGCGGGAGCTGTAGTGCTGACGACAGTTCCCGGTGAGAGCGCCTCTGGCGACCGCGTTGTCAGGTCGTAGTCTGCGGCCCATACGGGTGCGGGAGTTTCGGTTGGCCACAGATACCATGCCCCCACCGAAAGGGTTGCGAGCCCCACCGCAAGGAAAATCAGTATTCGGCGTCGCTTCGTCACCGCGTGTCCCATCCTGAGGGTCGGGTTTTGATTCCACGATCTGATTGTTACCCAAACGCAGGCTATCAGCAATCGCTCTCCGTGAACACCTCACCCCACTCGCGAGAAGACGCTGGTCCGCTGCCCACGGAGTGCTATTCTGGAGACGAACGTTCCCGCGTCCTGTGACTGAGGTTGCGATGTTCCGCAGGCTGTCTTCACTCGTTGGCCTAATTCTCTCACTGGTTGTGGCCGGTGTCTTCATCGCTATCTGCATTCAGGTCTGGTACGTGAAAGCCGAGGTGAACCGGCAGACGGCTGACCTCGCAGTTCGGGCCAACGCGGCCGGGGATGCGGCAGATCGCGCAATCACGATCGTTGGCGATGTCATTACCAAAGCCAAGTCAGACCTGGGCGACACCCGATCAAAGGTCGTTGCACCAGAACCGATTCGGGTGAACCACTTTATGCAGATGGCTGCACGGCAGGCGTCAATTAACTTAACCGGATCATTGGAGCGGACTCTGGGTGCGGTTGTCACCGCGTCCGACACCGTTGTGGTGGCCGAGGCGGCGCTCGACATCGTCACGGCCAACCCACAACTCGAAAAAGTATTTGGGATCAACCCCGACCAAATTCAGCAAACAAGGGTGACCCTGGGGGCGGTTGCGGGGGAGTTGCGACAAGCGCAGAGCATCCTCGGCATTCCCATCAGTCCGAATGGTGAACTGCCCACTGCGGAACAACTCGAAGCCGTGGACACGGCGCTTCGTATGGCCGACGGGTTTAAGGCCGAGATGGCGAGGATTGTTGGGGTGGCTCGCGCTCGCGTAAATGAAACCAAGAGGCTCATCGATCTGTGGACTTGGAGGCTCACTATGGCAGCCACGATTCTCTGCGGATTCGGGGCGGTTGGACAGTGCTTTGTCGCCCGCTTCTGTTTGCGAAGGCTCCACGACTTGCCAGCGTGACATCGGGCATCTGAATGGCTGGGGATCCGCTCGAGTTTGCCCCTCGCTCACCGCTGCATTGCGGTGAGAATCTCGAGGATCAGCCGGCTCTGGTCTGTGTCGCTCAGAAAGATCTTTTCGGCGAGGACGTATTCGCTCACATAGGCGGCGACGACCTTCCGCATTTCCGCGATTTCAACTCGGTGGAGATCATAGACACCCAAACTGGCGAGCTTGGAAATCAGCCGCTCAATTATGCGGTTACGGTGTCTCGTGAGCGCGTCCGCGCTATCAACCGTGCGTGCTTGCGGGTTGGCGATGACATCGCTTCCCCGTCTTGGAGGGGCCGTTGCCGGTGAATCGGAAGGTGGTCGGACTCCCGAGGACGTCGATCCCGAACCGACCGGCGAACTGGCTTGTGGCGGTGGCACCGCTCGTGCGGGGTTGGTAATCGAGCCCGAGGCGGCAGTCGCGGCCGTTCTCGGAAGGTTCGTTGACGATGCCGAACTACTTGGAGCCGCAGCAACCGCGGAGGCCGCTTCAACCCGAATGAACGCGACCGTAGCGGCAGCACCCAAAGCTGGGGGCGGGAGGATCGCAATCGCCCGGAAGCCGTTGGGGAGTTTGAGGTCGAAGGTGCTCACACTGGTCGTGATCCCACCAACAGGGTCGGCGTGCGTCGCAAGTCGATCGAGTGCAGCGTTGAGGTGGTCGTCGTCGCGAAACCGAACGTGGCTGGGAATCCAGCCGCCCTGGTCTCGCCGAACGATTACCGCGTGCGGGCCAACCACCATGACTTCTCGGACGGCGGGATCGTTGAACAATTCCTCGAGTGGCCCGTATCCCAGCAACTCGGCGAGAACTTCGTCCACAAGCCGTTCGCGGTCCAGCTTGGGCATTCCGCGCCCTTCCTGATCCGCAATTTGCTCGGCGTAGGTTCGCAGACTTTGGCGGAGAAGCGAGACGGGCATCCGCTTCGAGGTGCTGGGGTCCATCCGGTCTTCGAGCTTCGCCAAGACCTTGATCTTGACCACTTCAAACGACTGGGTGGTCCCGCCACTGGAGAGGATTCCAGATTTTGGACCCTGAGCGGCGTATCCGCCGGAGGGGCGTTGCGGCAGCATGCGGTATCACCCTGCGTAGGTTAGCGCTGTTCTTTAGCTTAGAACGCATTTCCCTTGACGTCACAAATACCGACCACGAAGCGCGAAATTCAGGCGGTGGTGTGGAATCTCAGGTTCGGCAATTGGCTCTGGCAACAAATAGCGTGAACCCATCATTCGCGAGAGAATCAACCTCAAATCCGTATCTCGGAATCCGCAAACGTGCAAATTTCGTGCTTCAAATTTCATCATTCCCGCAGCGAAGGTTGAATTCTGCAAGGCATCGCTTGACCTGCCCCTTATCTTCGCTTAACCTTCTCAATCAGTTCTCCGGCCGCCCGGAATGAATCCGAACACAGCACCCACGGATGGGATGCCCGCCTCTGGCGAGCCACCCGCTTCACACCATGACTCGCCTTGGCGTTCCGGACCCCCTCGCGGTCTACCCGACGTTTTACGCCGGGCAGAATGCTATTCTCGTAGCCGCGCCGGCTAAACTCAACCTCTTCCTGGAAATCCTCAATAAACGGGCCGATGGGTACCACGACCTCGAGTCGTTGATGCTCACTGTCGACTTATACGACACTCTGGAAATCCGTGGCAATTCATCCGGTGCCATCTCTCTTGTCTGCGATACGCCCGGCGTTCCAACTGGGCCGGAAAATCTTGTCCTGAAAGCCACAACCGCACTCCAAATGCATGTGAACCGGCTGGATTTGGGGGCGAGCATCCGGCTCACGAAACGCATTCCCATGCAGGCCGGACTTGCGGGTGGATCAACCGATGCGGCAATCGCGTTGCTCGGCTTGAATGAAATCTGGAAACTGGCGCTGACACGGGAGGAACTCGCGGTTATTGCGTCTTCCGTTGGGTCGGACGTGGCCTTCTTCCTGACGCCGCCAGCCGGTTGGTGTGTCGGGCGTGGCGAAGTGGTAACTCCGGAACCCGTGGGTCGAACGCTCGATTTCGTGGTGGTGTGCCCGTCGGTTGGGTTGGCAACTGCCGACGTGTACCGGAAACTTGCGGTTCCGGCCTCGCCGGTGAGTGGTGAACCGCTGCGAGCGGCGGTTCGGTTGGGCGATCCGACAGCGGTTGGACGAGCCTTGTTCAACCGTCTGGAAGAGCCGGCCTTCGCGTTGTCGCCGAAGGTGGAAGTGATTCGCAATCGCCTCGCAGGGGTGGCCCCGTGCGGGGCGCGAATGTCCGGGAGCGGGTCGGCGGTCTTCGCCGTTTGCCGCGATAGAGCCGAGGCTACTCGGGTGGCTGCTGCGTTTCGCAACGCCGACCCGGGTCTCGACCAGGATTCTCGTATCTTCGTGGTTCGCAGTCTTGCCCCCTGATCCCGCATGAAGGAGAAGCGCGGTGGTCATCACGGAAGTCCGCATCAAGCTTTGCGAGGCGAACAGCGAGCGGTTGCTCGCGTTCTGCTCGGTCACCTTCGACAATGCCTTCGTGGTCCGCGACCTGAAGATCATCGAGGGGACAAAAGGAATGTTCGTGGCGATGCCGAGCCGGAAGCTCACGGATCGCTGCGGGAAGTGTTCGTGCAAGAACCACCTACGGGCGCGGTTCTGCAACTCGTGCGGTTCGCGTCTCGACGAAAGTCGGGCCATGCGGGACGTCGAGGGCCGCGCGAAACTCCACGCCGACATCGCACACCCGATTCACTCGGGCGCTCGGGAGCAAATTCAGAGTGCTGTGATCAAGGCGTTCGCAGAAGAACGTGAGCGGGCGAAGTTGCCCGGCTACATCTGCACCTACGACGATTACGACTACGACGCGGACGACTTGCCGGTGAGCTACGGCTCAATGGTGAGCGAGATGGGCAAGAGCGTTCGGGCTCACTCCCCCCATTCCGCTCCGAAGGGAACCCACTTCCACACGGAAGCACCGGTCGGCAAGTCGGTCGCGAAAGCGGTCGATGAGTTCGGCGCGGGGATCGGTTGAGAGTTGGTTTCAGTCTTTAGCCGCTTGCGGCTTCGCGGGCTACGGCCAGCGAAGCCGCGAGCGGCTAATTTGGTCACTTCTTCGCGCCCGTCTTGAAGTCGCCGAATTCGGAGTCGAACACCCGAACCTTGGCCCACCCCGCCTTGTTCTCTTCGATGAACTTCAGGTGCTCGGGGTGATCCTGGTACTTGTCGTGGGCGGCTTTGTCCGCGAACACGAGGTGCAGTGCCACGTCCCACTCGCGGTCGTTCACATCACGCTTGAAAGCATCCGCCAGCACGCCTGCCGAGAAGAACACGATACCGTCGTGGTCGGCGAGGTACTTCTTACACGCAGCCACCAACTTCTGCTTGTTCTCCGGCGTGCCGTCCTTCAACTTGAAGTAGACCATGTGTCCGATGGCTGGCCCCGTGGCCGCCTTCTTCTTGTCTTCCTTGCCGGCAGCACCGAGCGTGGTGAAGAGCAACGCAGCGGCCAGGGAAGCGAACGCGAGACGCATCATGAGAGGTTTCTCCAGGTCATCGAGGAGCGATTCCGATCTTGACCCAGAGATGATAGCGGTCACAGCCCACAACTGGCTGCGTGTTGGAAATATCCCGACGCGAGGACACTCACTACGCACTGCCAAACTACCCAGAATACCAGGTGGTGAAGTTTTCCTCGAAACTTGCTCCGGAATGCGAGCGAACTTGTCTGGCTGCCCCTCGCGACGGTATCATTCTCCTTGCTTCCCTGCCCGTCTCCGAGGATCTTGCCCGTGAGCGCTACCCCGATTGGGTCGTCCGACGACAAGAACCGTTACGGCCGCCAGATCGAGGAGGCGTTTGAAGCCGCTGCAAAACTGGCAGGCTCAAACCTCGCTCCAACCGACTTCTACGAGCAGTTCCTGAACCGCGCCCTGGCTGCCATTGAGGCCCCCGCCGGTGCTGTGTGGCTCCGCACCCCGCAAGGTTTCCTCCAGGTCGCGTGCCAGCTTAATCTCGACAAGATCGGCCTCGACGCCAAACGCGGTGGCCGCCAGTGCCACAACGAAGTGTTGCGTCAGGTGTTCCAGGCGGCGCCGCCGCGACCCGTGATTCTGGAGCCGAACGGCCGGCTCGCCCCCGGTCCTGGTGAATCCGGCCCCGTGCCCCCTGCCAACCTGACCGACCACTTCGCGCTGTTCGCACCGATCGTCACCGCGGACAAGCAATCGCTGGGCGTTCTGGAAGTGTTCCAGAACCCGAGTCACGACCCGCGAATGTACCCGGCGTTCCTTAACTACGCCTTTCAGATGGCGGGCTACGCCAGCCAGTACCACCAGTTCATCAGCGCACGAACCGGTTCGAGCACCGAGCGGACGTTCGTGCAGATCGAGGCGTTCTCGCGACTCGTTCACACCACGCTGAACCCGACCGAGGTGGCGTACCACATCGCCAACGAAGGGCGGAAGATCATTGAGTGCGATCGCCTGTGCGTCGGTGTTCGCTACGCCCGCAAGAAGGTGACCGTCGAGGCCGTGTCGGGTGCCGACGTGGTCGAGAAGGCCAGCACGCACGTGCGGCGGATGCGGCTCATGATGGAGGCGGTTCTCCAGTGGGGCGAACCACTCGTCTTCAAGGGAACGAAAGACCCCGGCTTGCCGCCGGCGGTCGCCGAATCGCTCGACGAGTATCTGCACGAGAGCCAGCCGAAGCTGCTCGTCGTTCAGCCGATCCGCGACGAGCGTGAGAAGGACGCGACCAAGCCCGCCCGCTCCGTTCTGCTGCTGGAGAGCTTCAACCCGCCCGAGAACTCGGAGCCGCTCGTTCAGCGGCTCGATGTCATCGCGAAGCACTCCGCACCTGCGCTGTACAACGCCGCCGAGTTGAAGCGTGTTCCGCTGAAATTCCTGTGGTGGCCGCTGGCCAAACTTCAGGAAGGTGTCGGCGGGAAAGCCAAGTTCATCGGCATCACGGTTGCGTTGCTGATTGTCTTCCTCATCGCGGCAATGGTGCTCGTCCCCTACCCGCTGCGGATGGAGGCGAAGGGGCAACTGTTGCCTGTGGAGGTGGCGCAGATCTTCCCGCCGCGACCGGGGGTTGTGCGAGAGATTCGAGCCAAACCCGGCGACAAGATTTCGCCTGGGTTCGAGGTGGTCTCGCTCTACGATCCGGAACTCGGGACACGATACGGCGAGGCACAGGACAAGTTCACTCTTTCGGTCCGCACGGTGGAATTACTGACGCGCCAGATCGACGATCCGAACATTAGCCCGGCAGAGAAGGTGCCTTATCGCAAGGAACTGGTGACGGCCGAGAACGAGCGGGATTCCTCGAAGGCTGTCATTGAGGCGCTGGATCGGCAATACAACGGTGGTCGCCCTTCCTTCCGACCGGGGTGGTTCCGAGCGTTCGCCCCGGATTTCGACCCCAAACTCGGTCGTCCAGTGGGTGCCTCGCACTGGACAGTCCTGAGCGATGACCGCCGCGAGAGCCTTCTGGGTAAGACTGTCAAACCTGAGCAAGAGTTGCTCCGAGTCGGGAACCTTCAGGGTCCGTGGCAGATTGAACTGAAGATTCCCCAGCGGAGCATCGGGCAGATTCTTCGGGCGTTCGCTGATCCTGCATACTGCAAGACGGAGGCTGGGAGTGGCAAACGCTACCTCGATGTGGATGTGCTGCTTTCCAGTCAACCCGACGCGAGCTACCTGGGTCGCCTCTATCGCGACGACGTGTCGGCCCAGGCCGTGCCGAACAAGACCGAGCACGACGAGACGGAACCCGTCATCACCGCCTATGTGAAGTTGAACCTCGACAGTTTCCCCGAGGCTCTCAAGATCCCGACCGATCAGTTCGTCACCGGGATGGAAGTTCGCACGCGAATCCGTTGCGGCGAGCACGCCCTGGGCTACTCGATGTTCCACGGCGTCTGGGAATGGTTCTACGAGAAGGTCGTGTTCTTCTTCTAGCAGTCGTAGTTCCAAGTTTCAGGGTTCCAGGTTCCAAGTTGAAGACGGTGCCTGTTTTTAACTTGGAACCTGGAACCTGAAACTTGGAACTGAAGCAGTCCCGCCGACCGTTGGGCGAGTGCGTCTCGCACCCCGGCGGCAACCATGCCACAACCCCACACGTCTCGCCCTGGAGGACAGGCCGTGCGAATCCGCTCGACCCTCATGCTCGTCGTTCCCGTGCTTCTCGCCGCGACTCTCGTCGGGTGCAAGGGAGGAAACATTCCCCCAAGCGCTGATCCGGGCAAGACCGAACAGACGCCAGCCGGCTCGTCCAAACTGCTGATGCCCGACGACCCCAACGCGGACGTGGGCAGCCCCCTGTTCAAGTCCGCTGGCCCACCGCCGGCTTACCCCCTGGCAACTGCTGGCAGCGATCACATCGTCATTGCGAACTGCACCGTGCAGTTCGAGGATCGGCAGACGGTATCGGCCGAGGTCGATGGCAAGATCGAACTCATCGCAACACCGATGAAGCGGCGACCGGATGGCATCTGGGAGTATCGCATGGTCGATGGCACCGTCGTGACGCACGACCCCAGCAAGTTCGATCCGAAGAACCTCCATCCCCGGATCGAGTTCAACCCACGCGACCGCCTTGTTCTCAAGGACAACCCCGAGAGATGGACGCCGTATTACAAGCTCCGCGAAGGCGAGGTTGTTGCCGACGACCAGATTCTGTGCCTGCTCGACGACTCCCTCGTGAGCACGAGGTTGGCTTCTGCGGCACAGATCAAGGAGGCCGCGGCGCAGGGCAGCAAGGCCGCCGAGGATGGCGTTCGGTTCACGCGGGCGAAAATGAAACTGTCCGAGGGGAAGGAAGACCTGTTCTCCAAGAAGGAAGCGCTGGACGACCAGATCACGCTCTCGCGGTTCCTCGAAAACCTGGCCCAGTCGTCCTCAACGATTGCGAAGGCCAACCAGGAGCACGACGAAGCCGTGGTCATGCTCCACCGGCACCGCGTCAAGAGTCGCGTCGATGGTATCATCCGCAACGTGGCGAAGCGGCCCGGCGAGTTCGTTCGCGCGGGGGAGAAGATCTTCGAAATCCAGTCCACGGAAAAGGTGCGACTCGAAGGCAACCTCGACGTGCAATACTACGACCGCGTGAAGCGGGGCACGCCGGTGACCGTCGAACCCGCCGTTCCCAGCGCGCCGGTGAAGTCGCACGCGTGGCACCGGCAGGAAGTCGCGGGGGTCGCGGTCACGGCCCATCCCACGCAACCGCTGGTCGTGTCGGCGGGGCTCGACGGTTCGGCCCTGGTGTGGGATCCGAATATTGGTAACGCGGAGAACCGCCCAGGAACGCCGACGAACCTGCCGCACCCTGTGCCGGTCCGGTGTGTCGCGTGTACCCCGCCAGGGGCCAAGTCGATCCTCGCGATCACCGGCGGCGACGACGGCAAAGTTCGCATCTGGGATCTCGCGAACCCGAACAAGCTCCCGAAAACCCCTTCGCGGGAACCGGCCGATGCGCACTCGTCCAGTGTGATCGCGGTTGCGATCAGCCCCGACGGCAAGTACGCCGCCACCGCTGCTGGTCGTGAGGTGTTTATCTGGGATCTCGATGGTGGTAGGAAACTCTATGCGCTCCCTGATTCGCACCGCGACGGCATCACATCGCTGTCGTTCACCCCACAGGCTCAGCTCGTAACGGCCTCGAAGGACCGCACCCTGAAGGTGTGGAAGATCGGGACCGAGAAGGCAGCCGTGGCGAAAACCATCGACCACCGCTCCGGCGCGGTAGATGTTCTCGGCGTCAGCCCCGACGGCGGCCGAGTTCTGTTCGATCAGGACAAGAGCCGGGTCGATCTGGTGAACCTCTCCGACGCCCAGACGATCGGGCAACTCACGAATGTCGGCCCAAGCGTGGCGTTCGCGACCCTGGCCGTGTTCGGGCCGGACTACGTGACCCCGAACAGCCCGGTCGAGAAGATGCCGTACACCATTGTGACTGCGGGCGGCGAGGGCGACCTGAAGGGCGGGTTGCAAGTGTGGCACGCACCCCGAGCCGGCGGTCGCGGCTCGGAAGTGGCCCGCTTCATCACGCCAGGCCGAGTGCCGGTCACGTGCGCCGCGTTCAGCCCGCACAAGGACATCCCGTTCCTGGTCGTGGGTACGGCCGCGGGCACGGTTCACGTTTGGACGCAACCCGCTGGCCCGGCGAAGAAGCTCGAAGGCCGCGTCACGAACATTGATTCAACCGACCCGCGGTTCGTGACGGTCCGGGTGGAGATGAGCAACAAGGACATCGGCCTGCTCGACCGCAGCGCCGCCACGGTGATCGTGAACCCGGGGCAATAACTACCTGTCCGAGCCCGAGCGCCAGCGAGGGTTAACGTCTTCATCCTCGCTTGGCGCTCGGGCTCGGACCGTACGCTCACCACTGTCCACAACCCAACATGAACACCGAAACCGAAAACCTCAACGATCCGGCCGAGCGGCGAAAGTCAGTTCGGCTGAAGGTTCGGCCCGACCTCCAGACCTACGAGCAGAAGTACGAAGGCAAGACGTTCCACGTCATCAAAGACCCCGTGTGCTTGCGGTACTATCGGTTCAACCGTCAGGAGCACTTCGTCTTCAAACTGTTCGACGGCGAGCACACGCTGGAACAAGTGCGGGACTCGTTCGAGAGCGAATTCCCTCCGCAGCGGCTGGAGTACCAAGACCTCGAAGTGTTCGCCCGGCAACTCGTGACCGCGGGGCTCGTGCAGCACGAACAGCAAGGGGCCGGCAAGCACCTGTTCGAGCGGCGGGCGAAACAACGGCGGTTCAAGCGGTTCGCGACCTTCGCGAACATCATGTACCTCAAGATTCCGGTCTTCGACCCGGACCGCGTGTTGAACTGGATGTACGGGTACCTGTCGTGGATCTTCACGACGTGGTTCCTGGTCGCCAGTGTGCTGTTCATCCTCTCGGCGGTCGTGCACGTACTGTTGCACTTCGACACGTTCAACGCGAAACTCCCGGCGTACCAGGAGTTCTTCTCGCTGAACTCCGTCATGTACATGTGGATCTCGCTGGGGGTCGTGAAGATCATCCACGAGTTCGGGCACGGGCTGTCGTGCAAGGGGTTCGGCGGTGAAAGCCACGAGATGGGCATCTTGCTCATGTGCCTGAGTCCGGCGCTTTATTGCAACGTGACCGACGCCTGGACGCTCGCCGACAAATGGAAGCGGATCATCATCAGCTTCGCCGGCATCTACGTCGAACTGATGATCGCTGCTGCTGCGACCTTCGTGTGGTGGTACACGCCACAGTACCCCGTGGCGAACAACATCGCGCTGTGTGTCATGGTGTTGTGCTCGGTTTCCACGGTGATGTTCAACGCCAACCCGCTGATGAAGTTCGATGGGTACTACATCCTCGCGGACTGGATCGAGGTGCCGAACCTCCGCGAAAAGGCCACGAAGTTCTTGAACAACCTGTTCCTGTCGAAGTGCCTCGGGGTGGAGACGCCGCCCGAACCGTACATGGCACCGTGGCGGAAGTGGCTGTTCGTGCTCTTCGCGGTCGCAAGCTGGGTCTACCGCTGGGTGGTGATGTTCGGAATTCTGTGGTTCCTGTCGGACTTCCTCGGACCACGGTTGAAGATCTTGAGCCAGATGTTGGCCCTGGCTTCGCTCGCGTCCATGTTCGTGATCCCGGCGTACAAGGTTGGCAAGAGCATTTACCAACGGGGGCGGTTGCCTGATATGAAAGCCAAGCGGGTCTACACGACGACGGCAGTCTTCATCGGGTTGCTCGCCGCGTTCTTCCTCCTGCCGTTGCCCGTGAGCCGCATCCGCGACACGGGGCTTATCGTGATCGACTACAGTTCCATCGAAGCCGTCGCGCTCGAGGAGCCGGCTCGCCTCGTGGAACTGGCCCCGGACATCCGCCCCGGTGTGAGGGTAAGCAAGGGGCAACCGCTGGGCATCTTCCGGAACGACGAACTCGACCTCGAGATCGACCGGATGACGAAATACCGCGACGGCCAGCGGCAGACAGCCAAGCAGCACGAAGCCGCCGTCGCAAGTGCGCGGGGTGATGGTGCCGAGGCCGGGGTGAAGCGGAACATGCTGGACGCCCAGCAGGCCCGCGAGCGTGCCGTGACCGCCCAGAATTCGCTCGACAGACTCACCGCCCGGTGGGACGCGATCAACAAGCTGAAGGCTCCACGCGACGGCGTGCTCGTCGTCGCCCCGGCCCCCGAGGAACGGGGCAAGCTGTTCGATCGCGGCTTCTCCGAAGCGGCTCCGCTATTCTCCGTCGGCGACCCGAGCAAGTTGCTGCTTCGTGTCCCCGTGAGCCCGCCCGACTACCGCCTTCTGAGCGACGATCTGGCCAGCGGGGAACTCGACGCTTCGATCTACGTCAAGGGACGGACCGATCGCGAATTCAAAGGCAAGGTCTGTCGCGTGCCTCCGCAGAACGCCGCGACGGTGCCAATCCAACTGACCCAACGTGGAGGCGGCCCGCTCGCCGTGAAGCCCGGTGGCGACCCCAACGTGTTGCAACCGCTCGCGCAAGTATACCTTGTTGACGTGGAAATTCTGGACGCCGACGCGGCTGTTGACCCTGGTCAAATCGCTGTGGTGAAGATCCACACGAAGTGGCGCAGCGGAGCGTGGTGGCTCGGCCGTACCATTGCCAACGCTTTCGATCTTGGGCTGTATTGAAATACGGGCAGTGGATTCCGGATTGCAGAATGACAGAGACGAGCACCAGGGGTACGCTCTGGTTTAACTCTTCACTGTCATTCTGCGTTTCACGAGGTTCAAGATGCGATACGCACTCCCCGCGTTGCTCCTTCTGCCGTCCATCGCATTTTCTCAGCCCACCAAAGCTCCTCCTGAGTTGCCGAAGGTGCTGCTCCTCGGCGACTCGATTCGCCTGGGGTACGCGCCGCTCGTGGCGAAGAAGCTCGAGGGGGTCGCCGAGATTGTTCACCACAAGGAGAACGGCGGCGACACCACAACGACACTGAAGATGCTCGATAAATGGCTCGAAGCCAAGCCGGTGGTTATCCACTTCAACTGCGGCTTGCACGACCTGAAGTTCAGCAAGAAAACGAATGGGTTCCAGGTGCCCGGGGATGACTACGAGAAGAATCTCAAGGCCATTGTCGAACGCCTCAAACAGTCCACGCCGCACGTCATCTTCGCCACGACCACGCCAATCGTTGACGACCGCCATGCCGCTCGCAAAAGCGACTTCGACCGCTTCGACAAGGACGTGAAGGCTTACAACGAGCGTGCCATCAAGCTGATGCTCGAACTCGGCATCCCCGTCAATGACCTGAACCGCATCGTGCAGGACGGCGGCCCCGGCGAGATGCTGGGTAAGGATGGCACGCATTACACTCCGGCCGGTTCCGATCGCCTTGCCGACGCGGTGGCCGATTGCGTGCGACGCCAACTTCGACTGAAGAACCCGACGATCCTGAAGGATCCCGCGAGTGGCCCGGAGGCGGTGAAGGCTTATACCGAGGCTGAGGCCGCGAAGGATAAGCTCGTTCCCGAAGCGTTCAAAAAGATGAAGGTGCCCGAGTTCGCGGTCCCCGCTTCGAAAGACGAGTGGGAGAAACGCCGGCCTGATGTGAAGCCAAAGGTGGTCGCGTCGCTGGGCGATCTGCCGCCGCTACCCGCGAAGCCGAAGGCTCATCTCGTGTCTTCCAAGATTCGCCAGGGGTTCCGTCTCGAACGACTCCGCATCGACAACGGCGTTGACGGAGTAATGTCGGCACTGATGCTGATTCCGGACGGGCTCAAGGGACCGGCCCCGACGGTTCTCTGGTTGCACTCGTCGAGTTACGATCACTCGCAGTTGCTGCAGCCGAACACCAATGGCGGTGAGGAACCGCTCGGCATCACATTTGTGAAACGCGGTTGGGTCGTCTTCGCGCCGGACGCGGCGTGGTACGGCGACCGAGCCGGGCAAGGACCGGCCGGTTCGCGTGAACTCACCCGCGATCAACAGGACAGCCTGCACAAGTATCACTTGTGGTTCGGTCGCACACTGTGGGGCATGTTCGTGCGAGACGACCAGATCGCACTCGATTACCTGTGCACGAGGCCCGAGGTTGATCTGAAGAAGATCGGCGCGACCGGCATCAGCATGGGGAGCACACGCAGTTGGTGGCTCGCGGCGGTCGATGATCGCATTGCGTGCGTGGTCGGGGTGGCGTGCCTCACTCGCTACGAGAACTTGCTGAAGCACGGCCAGCTCCGGCAGCACGGCACGTACTACTTTGTGAACGGGTTGTTGAAACACTTCGACACGGAAGCGGTAATCTCGCTGATTGCCCCGCGACCGCTCCTGTTCTTAACAGGGGAACTCGACGCCGGCAGTCCTGCGGATGGGATCAAGGTCATCGAAGCGAAGGTGGGCGGCCTGTACAACGCGGTTGGGGAGCCGACGAACTTCAAGAGCATCCGCTACGCGGACATCGGCCACACCTACACGCCCGAGATGCGGAAAGAAATGCTCGCGTGGTTCGACAAGTGGCTGAAGTGACGACAGGGCGCAGCACCTCGGTGATGAGGTGCTGCGCCCTGACTATTGCGATCAGTTCACCGCAGCTTTCAGGGTGGCGGCCATACGATACCCGGCAAGAACCCCTTGCCGCTTCGCAATGAC
>PNLP01000027.1 GCA_013823135.1 Planctomycetaceae bacterium | reverse complement strand
CTGAAAACTTTCTCGGCTTCGCCATGGGATACCTCCTTCACCTCAGGTTATCCCAACTCTACCCCGCGCCCAGTTTTTGGGGCGCAGTACAATCGTGCTTGAACCGCGAAGCAAAATGAGCAGGTGTTCTCCTCGCGAACACCAATTCAGAGTTTGGCGAGGGGGGCACAGCAGTGGATACGCTTGAAGACGTGAGCGCAGACATCGAAGCGGCTGCCCATGAAGTCGATTACGTGGCGGTGAACACGCTCTGGCTGGCACTCCTCAAACTCGCAAACGCAGAGGACAACGGAAGCAACGAGCAGGCGCGGATGGTCGCGCTGGTTGACCGAATTCCGGAACTGCAAATCAGCGCCATCGTGCAAGCCGAGGATGTGGATGCGCTGGTTAATCTCGATCCACCATTGGAAAGCGTCTTGACTCACGCAAGGGAGCGACTTGAGACAGAAAAAGTGGCTACCGCTCTGGGCAAAATTCGAACGCAGAGAGCGACTGATGTACGCGAGGCGATGTCTGGTCTCGGTTTTGTCCTGAAGACGATTCGCAACAAGCGCGAGCACGGGTTCAAGAGCCGCCGTGGCCCGCGTGACGCACAAATACTTAGCCCAGCGAGGCATCTCTTGGATCGCCTTTGTCGCGCTGCACTTGAGGCCCAAAGGCAGGCCGAGCTACTCTCATAGCCAACCGACTTGAACAACACCGATGATCCTGTGTCGGGCTGAAACGGCTACTGCCCCTGACTCACGTCCGGCAGGCGGGCCCCGTAGTGAGATCACGCCGGGGTTTCTGCGTTCCATACCGCATTCCGCGAGGTTACGGGTTGTTGCTGTTGGCGAACTGGAAGAACCTTCGCCCCTGGATGGTCTGCACGGTCGTGTTCAGGCGGAACGTCTGGGTGAAGTATCGCGTGAACGACTCGCTCGGGCGTTCCTGCAAGACCAGCGTGTCGCCCGGTTGGATGATGATGTTCTCCCGCAGGTCGCGGAACGCCACGTTCAAGTCCACCCGAATGAGGATCTGCTGATCGTTCGGCAGACGACGAATCACGGTCACCAGGCTCGGGTTCGGGTTGCCGACACCTGTGTTCACGGAACTCGCCGTGAACTGGTTCTGGTTGAACCCGCCGTTGATGAGCGGGCCACGGACGAGCATGATCGCCTCGGTCACCCGCAGGTCGCTGTCACGCGGCACAGGAATGATCGACGCCGGGAGCAGACCCGCCGTGTAGAAGACTTCCGTGTCGCGGGCCTCGATGTTCACGGTGTCGCCATCTTCGAGCGTGATGTCCGCCTCCGAGAACGTCAATGGGACGCTCGGTCGTGCTCGGATCGGCACACGGACGAACCCCTTGAGCGGGTTGGCGGGGTCGTACTTCCCGCGACGAATGACGATCTCGTGCTTCGCGTCGAACCCGGGCGGGCCACCGGTTTCCGTTAACGCCTGAAGCAGGTCGTTGTGGCCAGGCTCCAACAGAAGCGAGAACGCTGAGCCCTTCCTCCCCCCACCAAAGGAGACTTGCGATCCGTAGTTGCCGGCGGAAACGGTCGGCGAGTTGCCACTATCTTCGCGCACAACTAGCACTCGATACCGCCGGGGTTGAAGCAGGTCCACCAGCACCCGTTCCTTCCCCTTCACGACGATCTGCTTCTTGTTCACCATCTGGTCGATAATCAAGTCTCGGGTTTCGAGCAGGGTTTTCCCCTTCACGTTGATCGGGTCGAGCAACGGCAACAGGATGGTTCCGTCGTCTTGCACGGGAACGGGTACGCCCTGGACAGCGGGTTTCCTGGCGTTGGCGTTCTGCGCGAACTGAATCGGAACCGGTTGGTTCTCCTTCGTCAGAATCTCGTCGGCCATGATCGCGAGCACGTCGCCCTTGTCGAGCTTGTAGTCGCCGGGATCGTTGATCCGGAGGAGGTTCAGCGGAACGTCTTTCAGTTCCGACTTCGGCTCCGCGAGAACCTCATCCGGGAGGAGGCGAGCCGGGATGCCTTCGGAAACGGGATTGGTCAGGGCCGCGCACCCGCTGGCTCCGCTCATGGCGAAGACAAAGACGACGGCACGAAGAAGCGTGTTTCTGGTCATGGTTGCTTCCCGGCGGCTTCGGGGTGGGTCGGAAGTGCGACCGGCAACTCCGTGCGATTCGGCGGCACGGTGGGTATCTCGTCGCTCACCGGCGGCGTGGGAACATACGCTGGGAACTGCGCGACTTCAGGTGGCGGCGCGGGCAACTTCGGTGCCACAGCAGGGGGCGGCGCGGGCGGAATCCCGATACGGGCTGGCGTGCTCTCGGCAGGAAGTGGGGGAATCGCAACGCTTCCCGACTGCGGAAGGCTTCCACCAGCTCCAATCTGCTCTGGAGTCAGGGTCGGGAATTGTAGCTGCGTTGGTGCCGGCTGCGACTGCGACTGTTGCGGCACCGGCGTTGGTGCCGGTGGCGGCGTTGGTGCCGACATCGACTTCGGAGCCGAAAGAATCTCGCTTCCCGCCGGCGGCTGGATTTTGAACGCGGGCGGACCCTTGTCTTCCACGGGCAGCAACACCGGAACCGTCAGGAACTGCCGCTTGCCGGACGCAATCGCGATGTCTTGCCCGTACTTGAACCCCAGGAAATAGTCCTTCACCAGGCACTGGCCTTCTTCAGTCAAGTAGTGCTTGTGGCGGGTGTATTTGGGCGGTGGAGCCGCGGGAATGGAGCCGTTGCCGCCGTGCTCGAGATAATCGACGTAGCCGTCGACGAATCCGTCGTGGAACTCGCTTGTGAAGGCCCGGCGCGGGTACTCGCCCCGAACTTCCTTCCAGCTCGCGTTGGCCTGCTTTCGCAGGCTGTGGTGGATGGAAAGCTGGGTGGCGACCACGCAGGGTTCGTTGACGAGGGTTTGCGCCGTGTAGTAGGCAATGTTGCAGCCCGCAGCCGTCGGCCCGAGTGCCCCCGCGAGTGCAACCATCTTCCATCGCATCGCGCGGCCCCTCCGGTAGGTTCCTCCCGTCGTATATCGGCTGATGATGAGCCTCGGGTTGATAAACCTGGCAGGTTTTGCCGGTTTTCCGGGTGGCGCATTCCGCCCAGTGTGCCATGCTTGCTCCGATGGGACCAAGAGATTCAGTTTCGCGGCCCGACAAACCGAGCGAGTCGGAACATCTGGCTGAATTGACTCGCAGGCCAGCGAGCAGCGGGACGATGACGATCCTAATCCCAACATTTGAACCATCACGACCGATCCACCCGGTCACCTCCCCACCTCGGAGCCACTCTCATGGCGAAGACGACGAAGAAACCCGCGGCCAAAAAGGCGGCCCCGGCCAAGAAGAAGACTGCGCCTGCAGTAAAGAAGGCTACACCTGCGGCAAAGAAACCTGCCGCCAAGAAGCCGGCTGCTAAGAAAGCAGCACCCGCAGCCAAGAAACCAGCGGCGAAGAAGACCGCTCCTGCCGCGGCCAAGACCACCAAGAAACCGGTTGCGAAGAAAGCAGCACCCATGGCGAAGAAGCCCGTCGCCAAGAAGCCGGCTGCGAAGAAGGTGGCTCCCGCAGCCCCACCCGTCGTGGCACCCGCACCGATTGTTGCGCCCGCACCGGTTCCGGAAGTGGCCAGCATCCCCGAACCGACCCCGGCTCCCGCGCCCGCTCCGGAGCCCGTCGCGGGTCCAGGGGAAACGCCTCCGGTCATGTGAGCAACCACGAAAAAGCCCACCCGCAAAACGGGTGGGCTGCAATTATCGCCGTGTCTCCCTGAACCGTCACTTCTCGACAATCTCCAGATCCTTCGGGTCGGCGATCTCCAGTTGCGGGTTGTCCTTGTTCAGCTTGATGGTCCCGGTTGCTTTCACGGTCTTGCCCACGAACGTCGTCGGACCCGCTTTCTCCCACGTTCCTGTTTGCGCCTTCACCGGTAGCACGATCGCGAAGTTATCCTTCGCACGGAAGTCCTTGTTCGTGTTCAGGTACAGGTTTGCCTTACCGCCTACCGACGCCACCGTGAACTGAACCGTTACCTTCTCGCCGACCTTCTTCGCCGCCTCCGCTGGGCTTAGCACGCCTTCGGGCAAGTTCATTGGCACGGGTACTGTTCCCACGCCTAAGCCGGTGCCCTTCAACGTGCTCAATCGCACCTTAAACCCACCCGTTGCGTCGCCGTCTTCGTCACGGATTTGCACACCCACTCGCGGGTCGTCGCCCGACCAGTCGATCGTGATGAACCCGAAGTTGTCGCCGAACGGCATCGCTGCCAGTCGCTTCGTGTTTGCCTCGGGGGCACGCCAATTCTTCGACCCCTGGTTGAATCCGCTCGATGTCACGTCGTACAGCGGGTAGCCGATGGCCTTCGTGTCGAGCGACATCTCCGCGAGGTGCCGGTCGCCACTCAGGATGATGATGCCGTTCGCCTTGGTGTTGTTGAGCAAAGCGTACAGCCGTTCGCGTTCCTTCGGAATGTTCGCCCACTTCTCGAACGGGTGGTCGTCCGAAATCACCTGGATGCTCGACACCAGGAATCGCACCTCGGCCGGCTTCTTGAGTTGTTCTTCGAGCCACTTCCACTGCTCGGCCCCGAGGAACGTGGCATCGGGATCGGTATTCGGAATGGTCGCCGAGATGCGGGTCTTCGGGTCGAACGGAGCCTTCTTGATCGGGCTGCGGAAGTATCGCGTATCGAGGAGAATCACCTGCACCCGCTTACCGGGGGGACCGTAAATCTCCGCGTGATAGACACCCTTCTGGGTACGGCGTGGGTCGTCCTTGCCGACGCCGAAGAAATCGAGGAGCGCCTCTTGGGCTCCGTCCTTGTGCTCCCACTCCACGCCGCCGTCGTTCTTGCCGTAGTCGTGGTCGTCCCACGTTCCCAGCATCGGGCACGTTGCTTTGAGTTTCGCGAACCCAGGCACCTTCTCCATGAGCTTGTACTTCTCGCGGATCACGTCGGGCGTGACCTTCACCTTTCGGTCGAGGTCGGCGTACATGTTGTCGCCGAGGAGCACGAGCAGATCGGGCTTCGCGGCGGCCATCGTGTCGAAGATCGGCAGCGGCTTGTCCTGATCGGCGCACGAGCCAAAGGCGATCTTGGTGAGAACGAGTTTCGGGTCGTCGGCTCGTGCCGTCGCAGCAAGAGTGAGTAGCGCGACGGCAAGAAAAGTGCGGCGCATGGCGGCGGGTTCCTGAAGGTGATCGAACCCAAGTATTGGACCCCGAGAGCCAGTGCGCGGCAAGTCGCCACGGGCAAATGACGGATGAAGTCGCGGTGAAGCTCGGATGAAGGATTCACGCGGTCACGCGGCAGCGGGCGGCTTCGGAATGATGTTGGCCGCAGCGAGGCCATTGAGTACGAACTGCACGGCGATCCCGGCGAGGACCAACCCCAATACGCGACCAACGATATGAATACCCGTCATTCCCAGACGCTTCTGGATTGGTTGCGCGAGTCGTAGCGTCACCCAACAGATCAGTCCGGTGAGCAAGATCGCGGCGAACACAAGCGACACTTCGACCGCGTCGTTCGCCTGCGACATGAGCACCGCGACCGTGGAGAGTGCCCCCGGCCCAGCGAGCATGGGGATGGCCAGCGGTGCGATCGCGACGTCCTCGGCTCCCTGGTGTTCGGTCAATTCGTCGGGACTTTCCTGTGTCGAACGCTGGGCGCGGATCATGTCGAGCGCGACGAGGAACAGGACGAACCCGCCGGCGATCTGGAAGGCCGGGAGAGTCAGCCCCAGCATGCGAAACACGACGTTGCCGATGACGGCGAAGCCCAGCAGTGTGAGCGTCGTGGTGAGGCTTGCGACGAAGGCAGTTCGCCGTTGCTTTTCGGGCGTGAACTTGGCGGTAAGTGCGATGAACGCAGGGACGGTTCCCGGCGGGTCCACCAGGAACAGAATGGAGACGAACGCAGTGGTGGCGAAGTCGAGCATGCGAATGTTGTAGGAACTGGCGACCCGTGACAGTAACGGCACGGCTCGCCAGGTTCTACTTCACACGACCAGTTCTTCGCGGTCCTTGAGCCAATCGCGGGGGATACCTTGCTGACCCACGGCAAGCGCCACGATGCCACCGACGATTGCACAATTCGTGTCGATATCACCACCGACGCGAATCGTGGTCAGAATCGCGGTCTGGTAATCATCGAGGTGTCGCGCCGCTGCCCACATGCAAAATGGGACAGTGTCCTGGCATGAAATGCGGCTCCCATTCCCGAGGTGGCGCACGATTGGCACCATCGAGGTATCGAACGCCCTCGTCGTCATTCCGTGGTCAAGCAACCTCATCGTTGGTTCCGCAGGCAGTTCGAATGCGATCGTTGCAGCACGCACAACTCCTTCTCTTACTTCACTGGCAGGCGTGTGTGCCAGTACCACTTCGAACAGTCCGCGTTTCGTCGCGGCGTCGGCACGGTTGCCGCGATGCTTCCACGCATACGCGCCTGCGACCGCGGCTGCGATGGCACCGGCGATCCCTTCCAGGTGGGCGTGCGTGACCTCAGCCGACAATCGCGCCTGCTCCACGATCACGGAGTAATCGTCGTCCGCGAAGTAGCCTGCGAGTGGAGCGATTCGCATGGCCGAACCGTTGCCGAACGATCCGCCTGGGAAGATCGTCTCGGACGCAGCACGCCATTCGGCACCGCCGCTCACCTGTCCCAGCAACCGGAACGCACCCGCACCGTAGCCCCGCCACGGCTGCGCCTGGAACCGCTTCGCAAACCTCGCCGCGAGCGCATCCTGGTCGATGCGGCCGTGGTCTTGCAGCACATCGTAAATGCTCAGTGCCATTGCGGTGTCGTCAGTCCACGGCCACGGAGCACGCGCGGTGGCGGTGGGATCGTCGAGAATCGCCTCGAAGTTGTCGTCGCGGAAGCAGGTTTCGCCGAGTGCATCACCGACAGAGAGGCCGTCGAGTGCGAGAGCCGCCCGTGTCATCCGGGCAGCGTGGTCGGAAGGGAGTGTGGTGTTCATACTGGTAGGGACGACGGTCAAAGGAGCAGGGTTCAGGGATTCCACATAACAGGACACACACCCGATCCCTGCTCGCCACGACCCGTTCCGCCGTTGGGATTACCGCCGGAGGAGCCGGTAGTTCAACACCACGGCAATGATCGCGAAGATGATGTTCGCCATCCAACAACCCAGAACGAGTGGGATTTTGCCGTCCTTACCCATGCCGGTGCCAGCGAGCAAAACGGGGTAGTAGACGAACATCACGGGCAGGAAGCAGATCACGAACGTGCTCAGGTAGTCGGCACGGTTAGCCCAGATGCCGACCGGGCAACCCACCAGCGCGAACAGCAGGCAACCACATGCCAGCGCGGGTCGCAGGTAGTATTCCGCCTCCAGGTTCCGCAACGCCCGGCGAAAGTAGTCCACCTGCATCTTGTAGTGCTTGTCCTGGTTAACCGCGAGTTGGCGGAGTTCCAGGTTGCTGATGTTCATCGCGGATTCGCGGTTGTCGATTCGACGCTGCTCGGCAGCCGCGACGTCATCGCGAGCGGCCTGAATCAGAACAGGGAGGTCTTCCCACAAGACCGCCGAGATGCGTGTTTTCGAGTCCTTCCCGTTGAGCCCTTCGGGCAAATCCATCGGGAACGGACCGTTCGATGCGGCTGTGCCAGCCGTGTTCTTGTCGTAGATCACGAAGCGGTCGGGATCGACATAGAGTTTGCCGTCGGCAGGGTCCACACGCAGACGTGCTTCCCGTGCACGCGCGACGACGTCGTACCCGAAGTACGATTCCACACCCTTGCTGTTCTTCACCTTGGCGCGCTTCTTGATAATCACATCGATCAACCGCTTCCCCTGCACGTCCCGGACGTACATGACGTAAGCCATCCCCGCGTGGCGAACGCACCGGTCGCGGCGGAGCATGTTGTAAAGGAGTTCCTCGGGGTTATCGAGCAGTTGCCGATACAGCATCTGCTGCGAAAGCGGGATGGCCGTGTGGTACAAACCTGCCGTGCTGACCGCGGCGATCACTCCGAGAAGCATGGCGGGTTTGAGGATCGTGAACAGGTGAACGCCGGCAGCCTTGATCGCGACGACTTCGTTGTCGTGCGAAAGCCGACCGTACACGACGCAAGAGGCGAACAGCGTGGTCGCGGGGATCGTGTAGGGGAGCGTATTGGGGATAAACAACGGAATTGCCCGAATCACTTGCCCGAGCGACAACCCCATCTGCATACCCTGCTGGACGAGCAGAGCGGTGACGAGAAGGCCGGTCAACACGGAGAGCGCCAGCCCGAACACCTTCAGGAGTTCGAGGAAGATCAGGCGATTCAAAAGGGTGCCGGTCATCGGGTTATCGCCTTTGTGTTGTCCCGTTCTTACCTGATTGAGAGGGGGAGTGGAGGAGACACGGAGAAGGGGAGAAAAGGACGCCTTGGGTTTCTTCCGTCTCCTTGTCTCCCACTCTCCCCATCTCCCACACTCCTCTACTTCCCGGTCCCGCCAGTGCTACCTGTAAACATCCGGGCCGCTCGCGCCCGGAGACGGTCGGCGACCACACGTGCCGGTTCGGTCACGAGTGGAACAGCCTCCGGCTTATACTTCAATTCGCCGTTCTCGCGAGTCAGCTTGATCCGGAACAAATTCTTGCTCAGAAATGCTGTCAGATCCCCGACCGGCGTGTTGATCATGCGGGCGAGAACCTGCGAGCCGAGCGTGTAGAAGTCAAACTTCACGTACTCGCCATTGATGTCCAGTTCGCCGCTGCCACCCAGGCACAGAGCCTTGCCGATCAGATCGACTTGATCGACTTTGATGCGATCGCCCTGAATGCGGAACGTGGCGTGCGCCTCTTCGAACGCGGTCTTGTCCGGTGCCTGCAACTTCAGAACCTTCACCAGATCGAGCAGAACCGGCAGGTTGTACATGCGGCCGGTTGGCACGTCGATCTTCCCCGAACCTTCAAGCACGAGTCGACCGGTCTTCGGGTCAGGGCGGTTCGACAGAAGCAACTGAGCCTGTGCGATCCCCTTGAGGTCGGCGTCGGAGCCAATCTTGTAGTGCTTGGCCATTTCATCCAACTGGATGTCGGTGGCGGTAAGCCAGATGTTGTATCGCGGCGAGTCGGTGAGAATGATGCGGCCCTGCCCCCCAAGTGCGCCGTGGAACAGGTCGCCGGCGATGTCCGTGAACTCGGCTTCGATGGGGAGGAATTCGCCGGGGCGTGCCGGGTCGGGTGCCTGCGGCGCGGCCGTGACACGGCCCGAGAGCCGTGTCACGGGCTGGCGTGCGATCACGGCCCGGTCCAACCAGATCGATCCTCGCACGAGTCCGGAGTGGTCGCCGTCGTATCGCCCCCGACAACCCAAGGCACCGAAAACCTGTTCCCAACTCACCCCGGTGTCGAATGCCGCGCCGGTCAGTCGGAGTTCCGCATCCCAGTAGATCGTTGGCGCGGTGGATCGCGGCGGATCGGGCGTAGGCAACTGGGCTTGCGCTTGTGCAACCGGCGAACCTTCCGGAGCCACCGCAATGGGCAACGTCGCAGGTTCCGGAGGCGTGGCCCGGTTGATCGACGGCGGGTCGAGCACCACCATGTGCTTCACGATCAGTTCAGCGCCGCCCTTGAGCTTCAGTTCCTCGACTGCAGCCCCGAGTTGAGGCGGAAGCGCCTGGATCAAGGCATCATCTGCGATGAACGGTGCCACTTCGATTCCACCGAGGTTTGCCCAGACTGTTCCATCCGGGTACAGCCGAACCTCCGCGGCTGCCATCTTGAGCCGAGACTGCCCGTGCCGTGCGGCGACGTGATTCGCGATCACCTGGCCGTTCTTGTATTCCAGCCAGCCCGAGAGGTCGGTCAACTCATACGGGAGGAAGGTCGGCGTGACCGTTGGCCCGGAGAAGTTGAACGTGAGTTTCAGGTCGCTGACCGGGTCGATCGCCGGTCCGTCGTGGTCCGCAACGGGTTTGTTGTCCTGGTGTTTCTTGATTGGACCCGCGCGGTCCATCAACTCCACCTGGGCTGTGAACGTGATCCGACCTGTCGGTCTGAACCGCTTCCAGACCGATTCCACCTTGAGGGATGCGAACGCGGCTCGCAGGTCGGCATCAACTGGGCAGTTGTTGCCGCCAACGTGGAGCGTCAACTTTCGGTCGCGACTGTTGGGAATCGGCCGTTTGGAACCGTTCATCCACACGGCGGCACCTGCGTGCGTCGCTGTGAAGCCATCGAGCACAATCTCGTCGCGATCCGCGAGTGGTTCCAGTGTTTCGCCTGGCCGCAAGGGGCGGGAGGAATCGGTGACTGCTGTGCGGATGACGAGCCGGCCCTTAACCCGTTCCAGCGGGTACGGGAACTCGGTGTGGTGGATCGTCGCATCGCGGACATCGACGCGGAACTCGTTCTCGCACAGGTTCACGCCCGGTTGCTGGACGAACTCGGCGACGAAATCGCCGCGACCGGTGGCACGGAATCGCCGCACGAGTTCCACATACTTCGGCGGAAACGCATTCACGAGCGTCTCGTCCATCGCGAAGTTCGCACCGGTGATCCGGAGATTGATCCCGGGGTCGGAACCCTCGCCGGTCACATCCCCCTTGATGGTGATGAGTTGCCCCCCGGCCATGCCGATGAGGTCGATGGTCACGACCGGCGGCCCGTTCTGTGTGTCGGTCCGTTTTGCCCAGCCACGCACGTCGGCAACGGGGTACTTGAACTTCTCGTAGCAGGCGGCGATCTGCTTGGGGCGGAACTCCAGTTCGCGCTTCCACCCACCCGCATCGCGGCTGAACTTGTACCCCAGATCAACTTGCCCGACGGGGGAAAACATCCGCCGGAATTCTTTGGCTCGCCCGGGCAAGTGGTTGACCAGTTCGTCGTTGATGAGCACGCCCGAGACGGAAATCTCGACTCGCTGGAGGAGGTCTTCCAGTTTTCGGAGTGCCTCATCGGGGTTGGCGGCGGGTGTGCGGTGCTCCGGGGTGTTCACGGGCCGATGGGAAACCGTGCTGGTCAGATCGTACCGCGTTTCGAGAGACAGTTTCAGCTTCGCCCCATTTACCTGTGCAGTCGCGTCTTCCACCTTCATCCGGCCATCAATGACGTGAATCGACGCGGTGATTTTTTCGACTGGCCAGGGGATGTCGCCGTGGGTGTACCTGGCGTCCTTGATGTCCAACCGCACGTCGTGCGTCCACTTCTTGACCGCTTCCGGCGTGTACGACAGATCAGCGGTGACGGACGCCGTGGCAGTAAGCCCACGGCAGTGCTCGGCAAGCTCGGGTGCGAACTTGGCGGCGGCCATCGTCGCGGCCTCGCCCAGAGGGAAATCGGGGACTTCCACCGCGACCGAGACCGCGCCGGTGGCACGATTCACCCGTGCCCGGATCGCAACCTGGCCGAAACCATCCACATTCACCTTTGCTTGCACCGCCAGAACCGTGAGCGGATCGTTCAGTAAAGTCAATTGGGCGTTGGTCAGCGTCATCTCGGGGAGCGGATCGGGGCTCTTGTCCGTGACGTGAACCGTCGCACCTTTGATGATGAACGTCGGGACAGGGGTGTCGGAAGTGGCCGACTTTTGCGATGCCGCCGGGCTGAGAACCTCCGCGACATTCCACTTTCCATCCGGGCCGCGTTCCAGATTGATGACCGGGTTCTCCAGCTCGATCTTCTTAATTATCAGCCGGCCGCGGTTCAGTTGTTCCTTGTCGTGCGACAGAACCCCCGTGGGCACCATGAGAAAGGGTGTCTCGGCACCGGGTCGAGTGAGTCGCACATCGGTCACCGCAATTCCCCCGAACAATCGGAGGCGGGCATCGCCGACGTAAACTTCAGCGCCTTCAAATTGTTCCGAAAGGGTTGCGATAACCTGGCCACGAATCCGTTCCGGGCTGACCCACGAGCGCGCGACCCATCCGAAGCTGGCGAGCGTCGCCAGCCCCGCGATGATCAGCCCTCGGATTGCCCAGCTCCGCAACGACATCCGCCACCTTCACAGACGGCGCCGAACCCAGAGCCACACGCCCCGGCAGGTCCGGCAAGTCGCGGAACCATACCAGAGCCCGGAATCTGGTCAATTGCGAGTGGAGATGGCGAAAACAGGTTATTGAAGGGTCCGGAATTGACGTGAAATCCACCCCGACTTCCGTCGATACTGCCGGGTGGCTAGAATGTGATCAGCTCAGACTCCACGTTCATTCTCAGGGCAATTTGACATGAAGTCGCTCATCTTGGTGGCCGACGGGTTTGAAGATCTGACGTTGTTCCTGCCGTGGTATCGGTTGCGCGAAGAGGGTTTCGAAGTCGTTTTGGCGTCGCCGCGAATGCACGCCTTGAAGGGCGAACGTGGCTATCTCGTGGAACCGGACACGACGATTCACGAAGTGAACCCGGCGGATTTCGATCTGCTTTTGATTCCGGACGGTTCGTGTGGCGAGCGGTTGCGGGTGCGAGAGGAAGCGGTCGATGTCTGCCGGACGTTCATGCAAGAAGGGATGCGGGTGGCTGCGATCGGTCACGGAGCGCAGTTGCTGATCAGCGCGGGTGCGCTTGATGGTCGCCGTGTCACCTGTTCACCGGGCATCCGGGACGATGTGCGGGCCGCCGGTGCGGTCTACCGCGACGAGGCAGTTGTGATCGACAACAACCTCATCACGACACGAGGCGCGGACGACCTACCCGCGTTCGCGCAAGCCCTGCTGCGAATGTTGGCGGTTGCAAAAGCCTGACCCAAATGCGGAACGTGGAGTGCGGAATTAAAGACCCAGTTAGGGTGGTGGGTTGGTGGCACAGGCTTCTGGCCTGTGCCTTGCAATCACATGCCAGAGGTCTGTGCCAACAAACCCATCAGAACCCACCAAATTGGCCGGGATGGCCTACTACAAGACAGTCCTGGTTATCAATTCCACGTTCCGAATTCCGCGTTCCGAATTTCTCCTATTCCGGTTCGATCGTCGCCGCGAGACCGCGATCGGCGAACTGTTCGACGAACAATTCCGCTCGTTCCAGGTGCGTGACCAGCACCAGGGAACGCCCGCCGTGGTGAACTTCCCACATTCGGTGCTCGGCTTCCGCCGTCCCGAATTTGGTGAGTTCCATGACAGCTTTTGCAACGAACATGAGATTCTTGTCGGCGGTCCGATGGAGGACCACCTTGAAGCGACCCGGTAGCCGGCAGAAGGTCTCGAACGCCCAAAGATTTGAGCGGTCGTACCGCCGGTGCGGGGGGCGGATGGACATGGCGACCTCGATTTCCCTGCAAGAACAGCACCGTAGTGCGATCCGTGCAGGAGACGCCGCCCTGGGAGAGGGGCGGGCGGTCCGATGAGAACCCCGACCCAACTCCAGGATAACCACCAGTCAATCCCACGTCAAATTGCTGAGCCCCCGGATGTGAAGGCCAGAGGTAGGGTTGATTCGTACGCGCGGGATTTGCCGATTTCGCGGGCCGTGCGAACAATGGTGTGTCCGCGAACTCACGAGAGGCAACGATGAACGATGAACGATGAACGATGAATAGAAGGGCGAACCACCCGAGAGGGCATCGTGTCTGATGGTTTTGATTCATCGTTCATCATTCATCATTCATCGTTGCCGAGAACACTTCATGCCAGATCTTCTTTCACGCATCCTGCACGCCATCACCGCACACAGCTACACGCCCATCAAGGCGAAGCCTCTTTTCAAGCGATTGAACCTCGATGAAGGGCAGTACCCCGAGTTCCGCAAGACGCTCCGCGAACTGATCCGCACGGGTCGGCTCACGGTCGGGCGAAACCAAACGATCCGCGCCGCGGACCCGCACGGGACCATTACGGGCATCTATCGCCGGGCGCAGGCCGGGCACGGGTTCGTGCGGCCCCACACCGTCGATGGTACGTTCAAGGCGGATGTCTACATCCGTGAAGATAAGACCCTCGATGCTGCCACCGGCGACGAGGTGCTGGTTCGCGTCACGCGGGCGGCGACACACATCAAGGACGCGGCTGGCGAAATCGTCCGCGTGCTGGAACGCGCCACCCGCACATTCGTGGGGACGTACTTCGAGCGTGACCGCGAGGCCCTGGTGCGAGTCGATGGCACCGTGTTTTCGCACAGTGTCGCCGTGGGCGACCCCGGCGCGAAGGGGGCCAAGCCGCAAGACAAGGTTGTGATCGAGATGCTGCGGTTCCCGTCGCAAGACGGTCGCGGCGAGGGCGTGATCGTGGAAGTGCTCGGGCCGCACGGCGACCCCGGCGTGGATACGCTCACGATCATTCGCGCCTTCGGCTTGCCCGAAGCGTTCCCCGAATCGGCGCTGGCCGAGGCGCGACAGGTCGCCAGCCTGTTCGACGAATCCGACAACGCAGGCCGCGAAGACTTCACGCAAGAACTCGTCATCACCATCGACCCACCGGATGCGAAGGACTTCGACGACGCGGTGACCGTGGTCATCGACCCGCACTCGAAGCACTGGATCCTCACGGTTCACATTGCCGACGTGGGCGCGTTCGTGAAACCGGGCGGCGCACTCGATGTCGAAGCCCGCAAGCGTGCGACGAGCGTGTACTTGCCGCAGAAGGTCATCCCGATGTTCCCCGAGGTGATCTCGAACGGGCTCGCATCGTTGCAGGAAGGGAAACTGCGGTACGTCAAGACGGTGCAGATGGAGTTCTCGCCCGGATTGCAGAAGGGCCACGTGCGATTCGCGAACGGCGTGATCCGCAACCGCAAGCGATTCACCTATGACGAAGTGCAGGGAGTTCTCGATTCGTTAAGCGCCAGCCCCAACGGGGCTGCGGCCCCCGACGAAACCCGCCCCGATGGGGCGGTGGCTAAACCGGACGTCGATCCCGAAATCGTTGCGATGATCCGCCGGATGCGTGACCTCGCGCTGCTCCTGCGCAAGAAGCGGTTCAAGCGCGGCTCGCTCGAACTCGAAATGCCCGAGGCCGTGCTGGAGTACGACGAGAACGGCCGCGTGTCCGGAGCGCACTTCGCCGAGCACAACCTCAGCCACCAGATCATCGAGGAGTTCATGCTCGCGGCCAATGAGGCCGTCGCGGAGCATTTCTCGAAGTACGAGGTGCCGTTCCTTCGCCGCGTCCACCCTGCTCCCAGCGAGGAAAAGCTCGAAGCGTTCGCCCAGTTCGCCGACATCCTCGGCTATCGCATCAAGCGTGCCCAGGACCGGTTTGAGTTGCAGCGTGTGCTCCACGAAACCGCCGACAAGCCCGAGCGTGCAGCCATCCACTTCGCACTGTTGCGGAGCCTGAAGCAAGCGACGTACTCGCCGATCCAAGACGAGCACTACGCTCTCGCGAGCCAGGACTACTGCCACTTCACGTCGCCGATTCGGCGTTACCCCGACTTGCAGGTTCACCGCTTGCTCGATCGCTGGATCAAGGAAGGAACCGCATCCGCGGACGTGGCGGAACTCACCGCGCTCGGCGAGCATTGCTCCAAGCGCGAACGTCGAGCGGAGACCGCCGAACGCGAGCTGGTGAAACTCAAGATCCTGACCTACCTGAGTGGCAAACTTGGCGAACAGTTCGACGCCGTGATCACGGGCGTCGCGGATTACGGCTTCTTCGCGCAAGCCGAGAAGATCCCGGCCGAGGGGTTGGTTCACATCTCGTCGCTGGTGGACGACTACTACTGGTACGACGAGACCGCTCACACGCTGGAGGGCCGCCGAACGAAGCGCCGCTTCCGTCTTGGGGACCGCGTGCGGTTGGAAGTGTCACGAGTGGATATCCCGCGTCGGATGCTCGACCTGCGACTGGCGAACAGCCCAGGGACCGCACCCAAGCCCGTCGTGGACGAGGTGCCGAGTTACGGGAAAACGCCACGCATCGTCCGCAAGAACAAGAAACGACGGTAGCCCATGCGTGGAGTGAAGGTACAAATGCGTCGTACCTTACCTTCTCCACGATTAGGTGCGTTCACTGGGTGGCTCGGAGGTGGGTCGAAATTCAAACCGAAGTCGACCAGTAATCGCATCGACCTCGATCAACAGATTGTGTTTGCGATCTGCAAGGGCAACAGTGACAGCGCCTGCGATCATCCCCACAATTGCTCCAGCGAATGCCCCTGGAGCGGCTCCGATCCCGCCGAAAATCGCTCCACCTCCAGCACCAATACTGGCTCCCGTGGCGGTCATACCGCCAATTACAATCGCACTACGGTTGTATTGTCCGGTAGAAGTGGCTCCTGCCACGAACTTGCCAGTTTTGGAATCCACCCACTGCCCGTTCTTGGAGTCTTCGACTGAGAATATTCGTTTCAGTCGATCCGGAAGTTCGCGGTAATTCGTAAATGGTGTTTCGATGGTAAAGTGTTCACCCGATTTCTCCATCGCGGAGAGGAGCGTGTAGAACGAGTCGTTATCCTCGAAGAATAAGCTCGTTGCCAACGCGTTTGCGGGTTTCTTTGGTTGAGATTCGTCCCAGGTATGGCGGCACTTGGGACAAGTCAAAGAGAGGTCACCGAGCCCGGCCGGAATACGTAGTTTCTGACCACATTGCTTGCAGATCAACTCGATGGTGCTCATCGTCAACTCGCTTCGGGTTACAGAGCCATTCCAGACACAGCACCAGCCCAAACGCACTCGTTGAGCCGAAAGTCACGGCTCCCAGCAAAGCCAGCACCAAACCCGCAAGTTGGGAGCGCGGCTTCGGTTGTTCGCTCACAATTCTGGCTCTCCGTGAGTGCGACATCAGTACGTTCGGGCGTTTGATCGCGAAAGTGGATATCGCCCGCGACACTCCGAAGTCTCTTCGGTCGAAACTCTTAGATTCAGCGTTTCGCGCCAACTTTTCACTTGAACCGGTCAGATGCGGGAGTCATGCTGAACTCATTCGACGTTCATCTTGGCCTGTTCGCAATACTTCGTGACGGACTTTCCGCCATTTCATTCATGAATCGCCCGGGCTCGCCCCGCTTCACAGTCCAAACTTGTAACCCAATCCGATCAACGGATAGCTGCCCGCCGCACGCGCAGGAGTACGTTCATGGCTAAGTCTCGTGGTGACTTCACCGACATTCTGCTCAAAAAGAAGATCATCGGTCCTGACCAACTTGAGGAAGCCGAGCGCACCGCGAGTGCGCAAGGGCTCAAGATTCAGGACGTGCTCGCCAAGCTCAACTACGCCACCGCGGCCGAGTGCATGGCCGCCATCGGCGAAAAGCACGGAATGGCGTTCGTCGATCTGACCGACATAGAAATCCCCAAGTCGATCATCGAGTTGGTGCCCGAGTCGGTGGCCCGCGAAAACATGGTGCTGCCACTCTCGCTCGAAGGCAACACTCTCAAGATCATTACCGCCGACCCCAACAACTACGACACCGTTCAGAAGCTCCAGTTCATTCTGAACAAGGACATCGTGCCGGTCCTCGCGATCCCAGAGCAGATCCAGGAAGCCATCAACCGGAATTATGGCCAGAGCGAAACCGAGTCGGTTGACTCGATGCTCGTCGAGTTCACGGACACGGCCATCGAGTTCACCCAGACGGAGTCGATGGCGAACTTCGCGGGCGGCGACGACTCCGACGCCCCCGTGGTGCGGCTCTGTAACCTGATTATTCAAGAAGCCGTCAACCTCCGCGCGTCCGACATCCACGTCGAACCGTTCGCGGACCGCGTCCGCGTCCGCTACCGGATCGACGGCGTGCTCGTCGAGCGCGACGCCGTTCCCCGCCGGTTGCTCGCCCCATTGCTCTCTCGTTTGAAGATCATGGGGAACATCGACATCAGCGAGAAGCGCCGTCCCCAGGACGGTCGTATCAAGATGACGGTTCACGGGAAGCACTTCGACCTTCGTGTGAGCTTGCTTCCAACGGTCCACGGTCAATCGGCCGTCATGCGAATTCTGGACCGGGGCAACATTCAGGTCAACATTCGCGACCTCGGCTTCGGCGAAGAGGACTACCTGAAGTTCCAACAAATCATCAAGCGACCGAACGGTATCTTCCTCGTGACCGGGCCAACGGGTTCCGGGAAGACGACCACGCTGTATGCCGCGCTCAACGAACTGAACCGGCCGGACCGGAAGATCATCACGGCGGAAGACCCGGTCGAGTACTACCTGCCGGGTATCAACCAGGTCGAGGTGAAGCACGGGATCGGGCTCGACTTTGCCCGCATCATCCGGGCCATGTTGCGGCAAGCTCCCAACATTATTTTGGTCGGCGAAATTCGAGACAAGGAAACGGCAGAAATCGCAGTACAGGCATCCTTGACAGGACACTTGGTCTTTAGCACACTTCACACGAACGACGCGCCCAGCGCTATCACACGGCTCTCAGATATCGGAGTTGCCCCGTTCCTCATCGCGAGTTCCGTGATTGCCATCATGGCTCAGCGGCTCACTCGTGTGAACTGCGTGAAGTGCAAAGAGCCGTATATCGCTACCCCTGCTGAACTTAAGGGCGCCGGCATCAAGCCAGAGGCTGCCGAGAAGGCGACTTTCATGAAGGGTCGTGGGTGTAGCCACTGTCGCCAGACGGGTTTCCGTGGACGGCTTGGTCTTTATGAGATGATGCGAATGACGGCAGCCATTCGCGAACAGACCTTCGCCCAGGCTCCTGCTCAAGAGATTCGCCGCAAGGCCAAAGCAAACGGCATGCGATCACTCCTCGACGACGGTATCTTGAAGGCCATGAAGGGAGTTACGACGATTGAGGAGGTGCTCAGCATCTGCCACGCAGACCAGTTGGTTGTCGAAGAGACGTGAGATTTGGCGAGCGGGGCGGCGTAAGCCCCCCGAGTCTGGTGGAAAGACAAAGACTCGGGGGGCTTACGCCGCCCCGCTCGCCAAACAACCCGGCCCCGGATCGGCGGGGATCCCCGACTCAATTATTTGGGACAACACGCGACTGGCCGCATAATGCACCACCGGGATAGGAAATCTGGACGGGAATCCAACCGTCCAAAAGCCCATCTCACCCGGGTTCGCTGAATCGCGGCCGAAAAACACCGTTCCGCTCGTCGGCTGTCGTGTGTCGTCCCCAACCGTGGACGAGGATTTCTTGTGGCGATTAAGGTTTCGATGGAGAAGTTGCTCGCCACGGTCATTCAGATCAAGGCCAGCGACCTCCACATCAGCGTCGGGCAGCCACCCGTTGTTCGCCACCAGGGGCGAATGCGGAAGTTAGATATTGGTGGTGGCAGTCTCGACAGCGACGACACCACGGGGTTGATGAAGTCCATCACCCCCGACCGTTGCCAGCAAGAACTGCAACAGAAGGGCGGAGCCGACTTCGCCATCGAGTACATCGACGGGTACCGCTTCCGCGTGGCTGTCTTTAAGCAAAAAGGCACCATCGGGATGGTCATGCGGCGCATCCCGAGCCAGTTCCTCACGTTCGAGCAACTGAGAACTCCAGAAGCGATTCGCTCTCTGATTATTCGCCCGCGTGGATTGCTTCTTGTCACCGGGCCAACCGGTTCCGGCAAGACGACCAGTCTCGCGTCGATGATCAACTTCCTCAACGACAACTACGACAAGCACATCATCACGCTCGAAGACCCGATCGAGTATTACCACAAGCACAAGAAATCGACGATCAACCAGCGCGAGATCGGCATCGACTGCCCGGACTTCAAGGAAGGGATTCGTCGCGCCCTGCGAATGGACCCCGACTGCATTCTGGTCGGTGAAATGCGTGACCTGGAAACCATTCGCGCCGCACTCGAAGCGGCCGAAACCGGGCACCTGGTGTTCGGCACGCTTCACACGTCGGGTGCGGCTTCGACCGTGGACCGAATCATCACCGTGTTCCCGCAAGACGAGCAGGATCAGATTCGCACGCAGCTTTCCGGCTCGCTCATTGGCGTGCTTTCACAAGCGTTGCTCCCGAAGAAGCCCGAAGGTCTGATCGCCGCGTACGAGATGATGGTGGTCACGCCGGCCATCCGAAACCTGATCCGCGAAAACAAGACGTACCGCATCGACTCCAGCATTCAGACGGGCCGTAAGAGCGGCATGTTCCTGCTGGACGATATGCTGTTCCGCCTGTGGAAGGACGACCTCTGCGAGAAGGAAGAGGTGCTGCTCAAGTCGAGCCGGCCAACGGAACTGGCTGCCAAAATCGCCGCGGCCGAACGCGGCATGGAAGACGATGAGGAAGAAGGCGGAGACGAGGAGGAGGAAGAGGAGGACGACGACGAGGAAGAAGACGACGACGATTGAAGCCCACTCATTGCAATGGGTGGGCTTGGACAAACCTCAACCTCCAAAAATACTCCGACTCCCGATCAAGGTGCTTCCGATGTCTTCAGCCCCGCCACCAAACGACAAGAACCAGCCGCCGAAGAAGCCGGCGACTCCAGGTACGACTCCGAACGCTGGTCAACCAGCCAAGCCCACCAACCCAGCGGGTCAGGCCAGACCGACTCCTCCCGCGACACCCGGCGCGAAGCCACCCACGCCCGCGACACCTGGCGCAAAGCCACCCACGCCCGCGACACCTGGCGCAAAGCCGCCCGTAGCAGGAGCGAAGCCACCCACGCCAGCCGGAGGTGGAAAGCCGCCCGTGCCGGTTGCTGCGGTCACGAAGCCGGGCGCGGGCAAGTCACCACCGCCTCCGCCGCCCCCGGCGAAGAAGCCGACCAAGGCGAAGAACACACACATCGACAGCAACACCCGGCAACTCGGGCAAAAGCTTGTCGATCTCGGGCACCTCGATGATGCGCAGCTCGAAGCCCTTTACGAGGACATGCGGACCTTCGAGGGGCGGCTCAGTGAATTGGTGGTCGAACGGAAGCTCGTCACCGAGGAACAACTCCTCGCCGCGACAGCCGAAATTCACGGAATGCGGGTCGCGAACCTCGAAGATGCCAAGCCGCAAGCCGATGCCGTCAAGCTCGTTACCAAGCAGATGGCCGAACTGTACAAAATTGTGCCACTGACGCTGGAGAACGATGTTCTGTCGGTCGCGATGTCCGACCCGAACAACCTCCAGGCAATGGACGACCTGAAGAACCTGCTCGGGATTCGCAACGTCAGCGCCATTCTCGCACCACCCAGCCAGGTCGATGTGCTCCTGGCGCGTGCCTATTCCAGCGAGAAAGAAGAGTCGATCTCCACGCTGATCTCTTCGCTGGAAGCGTCCGGGGCCGGGTCCGACTTCGGTGGCCGCGAGAACTCGATCGACCTCGATGGCGCGCTGGAAATGGCGAACTCCGCGCCTGTCCGCAAGCTCATCAACATGGTCTTGCTGATGGCGATTCGCGACCACGCTTCCGACATTCACTTCGAGCCGTTCGAAGAAGAATACAAGATGCGATATCGGTGCGATGGCGTGCTGTACGAGATGGTCCCCCCGCCCCGCCACCTCGCGACCGCCATCGCCAGCCGTATCAAGGTCATGGCGAACCTCGACATCGCCGAACGCCGACTCCCGCAAGACGGCCGCATCGAACTGAACGTCGGTGGTAACCCCGTCGATATGCGAGTGAGCGTGTTGCCCACTCTCTTTGGCGAAAGCGTCGTCATCCGGGTTCTTGACCGCACGAACGTCGGCCTGAGTCTCGACCGCATCGGGATGCCGCCGGACATCCTGGCCCAGTTCCGCGCGTGTATTCGCAAACCCAACGGCATTGTGCTGGTCACCGGCCCGACCGGCTCCGGCAAGACGACAACGCTGTACTCGGCGCTCTCCGAGTTGAACGACATCGACACCAAGATTATCACGACCGAAGACCCCGTCGAGTACGAAATCGACGGCATCGTGCAGTGCCCGATCAACCACGATATCGACGTGACTTTCGCGTCGGCCCTGCGAGCCATTCTGCGGCAAGACCCCGACGTGATCCTCGTCGGCGAAATCCGCGACCTCGAAACGGCTCAGATCGGCATCCAGGCCTCGCTCACCGGGCACATGGTGTTCAGCACGCTGCACACGAACGACGCGCCGAGTTCGGTAACCCGCCTCCGCGACATGGGGGTCGAACCGTTCCTTATCACCGCGACGGTCGAGGCCATCCAGGCTCAGCGACTCGTTCGCCGCGTGTGCCAGAACTGCCGCGCCGGGTACGACCCGACCCGCGAGCAGATGATGGAGATCAACCTGACGCCCGAGCAGTGCAAGGGGAAGCAGTTCTACTACGGCGAGGGTTGCGACAAGTGCAACAATCTGGGGTTCAAGGGCCGCACAGGTCTGTACGAACTCCTCCTGATGAATGACGACTTGCGTGACATGGTGAGCCGTGGGGCCAGCACCGACTCCATCCGGGCATACACCCGCAAGATGGGCACGGCGAGCCTTCGCGACTCGGGTCTGCGAGCCCTGTTCGCCGGCACCACAACGCTCGATGAAGTCGTCCGCGAAACGGTGCAAGAAGACGAAGCGTAGTAGAAATGCGGGGGTGGAATTGGAAACCGTGCGGGAGGACAGGCGATGGGCGGGAAGTCCACCGATCTCCGCGTTCGGACAAAGGCGTTCGCGTTGCGAGCCATGCGGTTGGTCGACTCTCTGCCGAGCGGCCGGTCGTGCGAGGTGATCGGCAAACAGTTGCTACGGAGCGCAACCTCGGTTGGTGCGAACTACCGGTCTGCTTGCCGCGGTCGGTCACCGGCGGAGTTCATCGCGAAGATGGGAATCGTCGAGGAGGAAGCCGACGAATCGGGCTACTGGATGGAACTGCTTGTTGAAGGGGAGTTGGTCAAGCGAGAACTTCTCGCGGACCTCCAGGCCGAGGCGGGTGAAATAGTCGCCATGGTTGTGGCGTCAATAAGGACCGCCAGAGCAAACACGCGGTGAGGCGGGTGCGAATGCGGAATTCGGAGTGTGGAATGCGGAATAACAAAACAGAGAACGAGAGATTCTCTGCTGTTTGAAATTCCGCACTCCGAACTCCCCAATCCGCATTTCTCCATGATTCCGCACTCCGAATTCCGCATTCCGCATTGGAGAGATGATGCCAAACTTTAAGTACGAAGCCCTCGACACCTCCGGAAAAGAGGTGAAGGACTCGGTCGAGGCCACCAACGAGGAAGAGGCGTCGGCCAAGATCAAGTCGATGGGCTACTTCGTTACCAAACTCACCGCTGTGCAAGGTGCGGTGGCCGGCAAGGACGGCAAGAAGAAGAAAAAGAAGGGCGGCAAGAGTCGCAAGACGTTCGCGATGGGCGGCGTCAAGAACAAGATGCTGGTGACCTTCACCCGCCAGTTCTCGACGCTCCAGGACGCCGGCCTCCCCGTGCTGCGGTCGCTGCGCATCCTCGAAAAGCAAATGAAGCCATCGGTGCTCAAGAACTCGCTCATCGACGTCGTTGAAGACGTCGAAAGCGGCTCGGCACTGTCCGAGGCACTCGCCAAGCACCCGAAGGCGTTCAACAAGCTCTACGTGAACATGGTGAAGGCCGGCGAGGCCGGCGGTGCGCTGGAAGTCATTCTCCAGCGTCTCGCCGACTTTCTCGAAAAGGCCGCGAGCCTCAAGGCCAAGATCATCGGTGCGATGGTTTACCCTGCTGTCGTCATCTTCGTGGCCGTCGCGATCTTGACGTTCATCATGGTGGCGATCATCCCGAAGTTTAAGAAGATCTTCGACGAGTTCGGCCTCACCCTCCCGTGGGCGACGCAGACCCTCATCAAGATCAGCGTCTGGATGAGCGAGTTCTGGTGGACAATCCCGCTGTTCCCGGCTGGCCTCTATCTCTTGATGAAGGCCTTACGCATGACCAGATCGGGGAACTTCGCGCTCGACAGAGCCACGCTCTGGATACCCGTGGTCGGTGACCTGGTCGAAAAGACCATCGTCGCCCGAACCATGCGAACGCTCGGAACGCTCATCAGCTCCGGCGTGCCGATTCTCGAAGCCATCTTCATCGTGAAGGAGACGGCGAACAACGCGGTCTTCGAGAGAATGTTCCAGCGGGTTTTGGAATCCATCCGTGAGGGCGATACGATTGCCGAGCCGCTCAAGGAAGCGAGACTCGTTGACGACATGGTGGTGAACATGGTGGAGGTCGGCGAGGAAACCGGCGACCTCGACACGATGCTCTACAAGATCTCCGACTTCTACGACGAGCAAGTTGACAACATCGTCAAGTCGCTGATCTCGTTGCTCGAGCCGATCATGATCGTGTTCCTGGGCTTCACCATCGGAGCCATCGTGATCTCGCTGTTCTTGCCACTGATCAAGTTGCTCGAAGGACTCTCAAAATAACGAGTGCTGAGTGTGAGTGTGAGTGTGAGTGAAAATCAGCCGCGGGTTTGGTTTTCACTCACACTCACACTCGACACTCACACTCCCCGACAGGGGATCGCACATGACGCTGATCACTCGCCGCCAACAACGTGCGGCTTTCACTCTGATCGAACTGCTGGTGGTGATGGCGATCATTGCCATCCTCGTCGGCCTGCTCATGGCCGGCGTGCAGCGTGTCCGCGTACTCGGTCCGCAGACCGAGAACGCCAGCCGCATCAGCCAGATCGCCGACGCCATCGGCCGTTGCAAAAACGACCTCAAGCTCAGCTACATTCCCGCCGGCGGGAACTTCCGCATCAAGTCGTCATACGCCGCAACCGACGCGGAACTCGACGTGTTGCTCCGGGCATTCCCGAACATGAACTTGAGTGCCACGGGGTACGCCGGGCCGACGCTCACGCTCGATGGGAACCAGACGCTTTGCTTCTTCCTGACGGGTGGCGGCGTGACCAACTTCACCGGCTTCTCGAATAACCCGACTTCACCGTTCTCGGGGGGCGGGACGACTCGCAAGGGTCCGTGGCTGGAGCCTAACACGAAGCTCTTCGGCGCGGGGACGGGTGGCCAGCCGTGGCTCGTGGACGTGTACGGGATGCCGTATGCGTACTTCGCCGCGGTTGATGGAAAGGCAGGCGGTTACACCGGCCAGACGTACGGTACCTGTTCGCCGTACACGAGCGGCGGACGAATCATGAACGAGAGCGGCTTCCAGATCATCTCGTCCGGTCGGGACAAGGCATTCGGGGCAGGTGGGGCGTTGCCTGCAACGGGAGCCGCTGAAGACAACCAGTCCAACTTCAGTTCGTACGTGCTCGGCGGCCGGCTGGATTGATGCAAACCGCGATCCGGGGACTCACGTCCCCCGCTCGCCAGAAAATACAGCGTTTCGGTGGCAATTACCGGAGGGAATCTGTGGAACGCACGAACCACACAACACGACGACGGCGACCCGGGTTCACTCTGGTCGAATTGCTGGTGGTCATCGGCATCATCGCGCTGCTCGTGAGCCTGACCACGGCCGCGGTTCAGCGCGTTCGCATCAGCCAGATGGCGCGGACGAGCGAGAACGTCGTCTCCAAGATTCAGATGGGCCTCGACAACCAGGTGAAGGTCATCGCCGACGGCGTTCGCCAGGAGTCGTTGCCGGCCAGTCAGTCGGCCGACTTCACCAACCTGCTGCCGTTCTGCGATAACGACCGGGATCGCACCGCCGCCGTATTGTTGTACGCCCGGCTGCGGCAGAACTTCCCGCAGACCTCAGCGGAACTCTCGGCCGCAAGTTTCACGCTCGGTGGGGTCACCTTCACCCGACCAATCGCTTTCAATGGGATCGCGGGGATCAACGACTTCTATGCGGACAAAATTTCCGCGGCTGCGCTGTACGCGGCCCTCTCGGGGCGCACGGTTGGCGGCAACACGTTCGCGGCCGACGAAGTGCTGGCGGGGGCTCAGTTCGACGTCCCAGTTTCTACCGGGCCCGGCGGCGGGCCAGCAACAACCGTGCGGGTGTTCAAGGATGGCTGGGGCAGCCAGATCACGTTCAAGCGGTTCTTCCAGTCCACCGAACTCGACGCGCCGCCGTTCTGCGATGGCAAGTTCGGGACCGGCCCCGCACCTGGGAAAGACCCGTTCGACAGCGCCGGCAAAATCTACAGTTGGACGGGCGGGACGAGCGCGACGAACAAGCCACTGGTGCTAGCTCTCGGAACGACTTCGATGTCGGGCTTCGCCTGGGGTCGCAACACGACGGTGTTGGCGTACTCGTTCGGCGAGGACAAGACGGCCAACACGGGCGATGACATCCTCGGATATCGGCTCCGATCCATTGGCGCCAGCGGGAGGATCAAGCCATGATGATCGCCAGCACAGCACAGCATCGCCGGGGTTTCACGCTCATCGAACTGCTCGTGGTCATGGCCCTGATCGCGGCACTCGCGGCGATCGCCATGATCGTCGCCCCCGGTGCCATGAACAAGGATCGCGCCGCGAGCGCCGTCTCCCAGATCCAGGGCGCGCTGCAGATTAGCCGGGCACGCGCCATTCGGGACAACACGCCACGCGGCATCCGGCTCATCTGGAACGGCACCAACAATGTGACCGAGTACCAGTACATCGAAATGACGCCGGTGATTGTGCCGAACCCCGGTGGCCCGCTCGGCATGGCTCCCTACCCAGCAAACGGAGCCCCGTATGTGGAGTTCAGCTACACAGCGGGGCCGGCGGTGTCGAACCGGACATGCACGATCACTGCTCCCGCACCTGGTCTGACTGCTGGCGATCAACTCCAGATCGTGGCTGGTGGCACGCTGTACCTGCCGACGCTCGGCACATGGCATCGAATCCTGACCGCGAGCGGAACGACCACAAAAACGATCACGCTCGATTCGTACCCCGATCAGCAGCTCGGGGCGGCAACGCGGTGGCGGACGTATCATTTTGGTCTGAACGGTGGGCCGCGTATCCTGCTGGGGGAGCCGACCATTCAACTCCCGGCGTCCACCTGCGTGGACCTCGGGCTGTCGAGCCCGCCGGGTGGCGGTGGCAGCGATTACGACATCCTGTTCGCGCCGAGCGGGTTGGTGGTGAACACGGGTTCGACCCAGGGAGCAGGCCAGATCTTCCTGTGGGTGCGCGACCCGAACAAGCCCGCCAACTTCAACCAGGGTGGCGAGCAGTTGGTGGTCTCGATCAAGGCGAAGTCGGGCGGGATTGGTGCGGCCCCCGTGGACTGGGGCAGCGACCCGTTCATCCTGGCGAAGAAGTCGCTTTCGGGGCAGTGATTGACTAGGGATGGTTACCTCTCCGATTTCAGCAACTTGTTCAGCCAGGAGTTCTTGATGAGTCGTCGTTCCGGATTAACGCTAACGGAAGTGTTGGTGACTCTGGCGATTTTGTCGTTCGGGATTCTCGCGATCCTCACGCTGTTCCCGCTGGCCGCGTCCCAAATGGCGGTTGCCGTTCGTGAAGACCGGAGTGCCCAGGCCGCCAACGCCGCCGACGGCTACATGCGGGCCTACTGGAAGAGCGAAGTCGCGGACAAGATTCGCACGGGGGTTCCCGTCACCGAGCCGTTCTTCACGGCAATGGACGACCCGAACGCGGGGGTGCCCCTCGCCGACCTTCGACTCACCCTGTTGCTCGCGGGATTGACGGAGTCGAGCTTCCCGGTGTTCGTGGACCCGATCGGTGTCGCGGCACGAACCGGGCCGGGGAAGAACTGGATGGGGGACGGCGGCAACGCCAACGCCCCACGCCGCTCGCTGAGCTTGCTGGGAACGAACCCAACGCAGGCGTTCCGAGCGTGCAGCCTGATGGACGGCCTGGGGTACGACGACAACGGCCACCCAACCCCGGACCGCGAGATGCGCTACAACTGGATGTGGATGCTGCAACGGCAGCCCGGCGCAAGCAAGGACACGGCCGACATGACCGTGATCGTGTACGACAACCGGCCGAACCTGTACGCCCCGACCGGGGTGGAAGCGGGGTTCCAGTCTCTGGGTGTGATGCTCCCCGGCAGTAGCTCACTGAAGCTCACGTTCACGGGGCCGGCTCCGAACGTCAAGCCGGGAACCTGGATCGTGGACGTGACCGACCCGATCCTGTCGCTCCCCGCGACCAAGACTCGGAACGCGAACTTCTACCAGGTGGTGACCGCAGGGGAACCTTCGGGTGGCTCGATCGACCTCGAGCTGAACAACCCGCTCAAGAAGTCGAACGACCCGCTGGTGGGGGCGTACGTTGGGAAGTTTCTGGTGTTGAAGGGCGTCTCCGGGGTTTACCCGCGAGCGCCACTGACGGGCGAGTGACGATTGTCCGAGCCCGAACGCCAAGTGAGGGATGTGTTTGGTCCGAGCCCGAGCGCCAAGCGAGGGAGAAGCGTGAACCTCGCTTGGCGCTCGGGCTCGGACAGACAACGGAGTTCGGACCGCGGTCAACTTGCGACTGAGCGAGACGGAACTGTTGGAGGCTGGGTTTCAAGTCGCGTGAAGCTGAGTCGTGTGCTTCGGAATTCGTGAAGGCTGCCTCTCCCTTCGCAATTGCGGATGTACTCACGACATGTGTCTGGGGCGATTCAGCAACGCGACCGGATAAGTAACACGGGTTGGACCCGCCAAAGGTGGAGCGACAACCATGACGCGCCGACCGGGACTGACACTGACTGAAGTGCTCGTGACCCTGGGCATCCTGGCCTTCGGGATTCTCGCCATCCTCACGCTGTTTCCGCTCGCCGCGTCCCAGATGGCGGTTGCGGTCCGCGAAGACCGCAGCGCCCAGGCCGCCAACGCCGCCGACGGCTACATGCGTGCCTACTGGAAGAAGGAATTCGTCGAGAAGAACGGGACGACCGAAACCGCAATCATGTCTGCATTCGATGACCCGGACGGCGCCGGAGCGCTCCCCGCCGCCGCCGCGGGCGAAACCAGTTACCCGGTGTTGATCGACCCGATGGGATTTGCGGCTCGGCCATCTGCAACCCAAATCTGGGCGGGCGACGGTGGAGCGAGCAAACTTGCTCGTCGGACACTCTCTGCGTTGAACGGAAACTCGCAGTATTCATTCCGGGCGTGCAGTCTGATGGACGGCATGGGGTACGACGATAACGGCCACCCGACGCCCGATCGCGAGATGCGTTACAACTGGGCCTGGTTGCTGCAACGCCCGGTGAACGGCGGTGCCGACAACAACACCGCGACGATGGACGTTCTCGTCTACGACAACCGACCGAATCTCTATGCCCCAACTGGCATGGAAGGAACCTTCGACACAGCAGCGCCCTATGTGGTTCCGGGCACCACGACGCTCAATCTGGTGAAAACCGCCGGTGTCCTCCCGAATGTGAAACCGGGAATGTGGATCATGGACGTGACCGACCCAACGGTGAACCCGACGCCACCCAACAAGATTCGTCACGCGTACTGCTACCAGGTCACAACCGTGACGCCCGATGCGACCGGGAACGTGGTCTATCTCGAACTTCAAACGCCGCTGAAGAAGGCGAACGACCCAACCTGGACAGCAGGAACCTACGCCGGCAGATTCGTCGTGCTGCGGGGTGTGGCCGGGGTTTATTCGCGAACGCCGCTCACGGGCAACTGATTCAACGCAGGGTGTCCGAACCAACACGCATTCTGCTGACCGAGGGGATATCCGATGACCCGCAACCGAATGATTCGCCCCGCGTTCACGCTCGTCGAAATGATGGTGGCGATGGCGTTGTCGCTCGGGATCATGCTGATCCTGACCGAGTCGTTCAAGATGTCGCTCGACTTCGTTCGCGGAGCCCACTCAACCGGGGAACTGATCTCCCAGTTGAACGGAGCCGGCATTCTCTTGAGCCGCGATCTCCAGACGGATCACTTCCTGGACGCCAAGTCGGCAAAGAACGGCCCGAAACTCTCGGACCAGCGCCTCGATCAGGTACCAACCGCAGCGGCCTGGAGCGGCCTGGGCCCGACAGGTGGCTTCTTCAAGATTGTGTCCACGGACCCAGGGACTGAGGCGTTAGCTCCAAGCGATGCTCAGGGGTTCAAGATCAACGCGCCGGCGGTCAATCACCAGTTGCATTTCACGTCGGTCTTGCCGAGCGCCTCGAATGCGAGCAGTTTCACGGTGAACTCGGGTGGGACGACGTACAGCAGTCAGGCTGCTGAAATCGCGTACTTTCTCGTCCCGATGCCGGGAAAGACGACATCGGTCCAGGCCGGGGGGCAGCAGTTGTACAACCTCATCCGTCGGCAACGGCTCGTGGCCTATTCCTCCGACGAGGTAACGTCTCTGACACCCGTGGTGAGCGATACGGAAGTAATCAGTAACGCCGGCGCGAACGTGAACACAATGGCAACGGTGATGAATCCGGCGAACCGAATGCCACTGTCGCAACTGTCTAGCCCCGCACGCTTCGGTGAAGACATTGTCGTCTCGAATGTGCTGTCGTTCGAAGTGCAGGCCGACTGGACACCTGGAACGATCACCGGGAGCACCACAGCACCGCGTGCGTTCGCGACCAACACGGATGCGCCTTACGACTTTATCCAGGGTGGTGGCACATTCGACACGGGTGCAGCGACGCCACCGCAGTTCGTTCAGATCAAGTCGTTGCAGATCCTGATTCGGATCTACGATCCACGGACGAAGCAGACCCGGCAGAACACCTGGAAATTCGCGATGTGACGCTGTTTTGGCGAGCGGCGACTGTCAAGTCGCCGGTTGTCACGAAATCCACTGGCGACCTGATGGTCGCCGCTCGCCCAACCTTCACCCAAAATACGCCCGCGCTCCGTATGGAGATTTGACCATGATTCGGCCGACGACGACACGGCGTGGCAATCGCCGCGGGAACATCCTGATCGTCACGCTCTCGCTGCTCGCCCTCATGGCGGTGGTGGGAATCACGGCGGTGTACTACACGAAGGACCAGGCCGAACGCGCCCGCATCCAGGGTCAACCCCGGGGCGGTGGCGAAGGCTTCTCCTCCGACGGCACCAGCGCCGCAACCGCCTTCCTGAATGCGTTCATCTACGACACCGCCGACACGGGTGCCGGCCTGCTCAACAGCGCCCGTGGCCATAGCCTCATGGCGACGATGTACGGCCGAACCGGCCCCGGCAACACCACGCCGTACCGAGCCTGGAGCGGACCGGGCACGTTCAGTGGCGCGACCACGGCCCCCGCGTTCGGTGGTCTCGATCACCGGCAACTCGTGAACTTCCGCCTGTTCCCCGGCATGACGGTTGTGTGCGACCCGGAATACACCGGCGAGCGTGCCCCGGCCGCAACCCCCACCGGCACCTACTACGGCAAGAACGCACCGTACACGTACCCCGACATCAAGGACTTCTACCTCGCGGCACTGTGCCCCGCGACCGGCGAAGTGGTGGTTCCGTCGTTCCACCGCAACAACGCGGCCGGCTTCGGCACGCTCATTCCGCCCGGACAACCTGGCGCAAATGCGAACTGGACGAATGCTCAAGGCAAGTACCTGACTCCCCGTCCGCGACCGCAGGAGCACCCGGGCTTCCCATACGTTCCCGCGAACCAGGATGGCACCTACACCGGCGATGTGCAGAACCTGCCCGGCGGGTTCAACCGCACAACAGCAGCAGGAAATGCGGTTTCCTACAACGACAGCATCTGGATGGACACAGGGTTGCCGCCGATCACGCTGCCGAACGGCACCCGTGTGAAGCCGCTGATCGCGCCGCTGATCCTCGACCTCAACGGCCGGATCAACCTGAACGTTCACGGCAACGTGATGAACGCCGGCGCTCACGCTTCGGGCAACGGCCTGGGGCCGTGGGAAGTGAACCTTTCGCTTCCGACCATCCTGGGGCCGACGGAAGGCCCGGCACTCGTGAACCTTCGTGGCCTGGCACAGCGGCGAGACGGCGGCGCACCGACGCCTCCCGGAACCTCGGCCCAGAAGGCGTTTGCATCGTCGCGTTACTCCTCGCTTCTCGAACTGCCGCTGTACTCGCAGATCGCGTGGAAGGGGATCACGGCAGCGAACTCGCTGCAACTTCCCGGCTCCGGGTCTGCTCCGCTGTTCGCAACAGCCCCGACGTACTTGAACGGCTACACCAACAACAACGACAAGACCTTCGCCACGTTCGTCAACCACCCGAGCCTGTACAACCCGACCGAGTGGCCGACCACGGCCGGCACCCCGCGTGCGTTCCCGGCGACCGACACGAAACTGCTGACGGAACGCTACGCACCGTACCCGTTCAGCATCAAGCAACTCTCGTTCGCAACCACGACTCCAAGCACGCTCACGGGCACGGGCACGCTTTCGAACCCGAACCCGCCCAAGCAGACAACCCCGAACCCTTACCGAACGGATACGGCACACGCCCTCCGCCAGCTTTGCACGACACACAGCTTCTCGCTGGACCGCGCAAGCCTGATGCCGGGCACGGGTGTGACAGTTGATCCGAACGCCGGCCTCGGGGCGATCGACCTCAACCGCCAACTGGCCGATTACCGCCTCACGACCAACACCCCGCTGACCCCGGCCAACGCAGGGAACGCAGCAGTTGCGAACCAGGAACGCCAGACGTTCGCAATGGACATCTTCGCCCGACTGGTCGCCGCGAGTTCGGACCCGACCACGGAAGCGAGTGTGAACCCAACGACGGCTGTTGTGACCCTGGCCGGCACGGCCACGCCTGGCACCCCGGCCTACGACAAGGTGCGGAACCTCGCCCAACTCGCAGCGAACATCGTCGATTACATCGATAGCGACGACGTGTGTACCCGGTTCGCCTGGAACACCCCAACCCCAACGGAAGTGGTGTACGGCGTCGAGAAACCACGGCTGGTCATCAATGAGGCGTACTCGGAAGTGTCGAACGACCCAACCGATGAGGCTCTCACCGACACGGCCATGCCGCCAACCAAGAAGGCATCGAAGGACACGCACGTTCGCTTCTGGGTGGAACTCCAGAACCCGACTACTAACCCGTACACCAGCACGACGACCAACCCACTGGGCGATGGCTCGGCGAAGGTGAAGTACACCGCTGCGGAACTCGGCGGAACCCCAGCGTTCACCCCGTACCAGCTTCTCATCGTGCGGAACAACAAGACGGGAACCCCCGTCATCAACCGCCTGCGGATTCCGACCGACACGAACTATCCGGGCAACGTCACGGGCGACCCGCCCGGCACCGCCCCGACGTTCGGCGCGGACATCGTGTTCGATTTCTCGCCGGCATCAACACCCACGACGCAGTCGATTCTGCCGGCCAATGGCGTGGCAGACGGCGGCATGGTGATCTGTGCCGCGGATGTGCCCGCCGCACCGAACCCGGCCGTCACCGGCTGGTCGGACTACAACCCCACGTTCCCGGCTGCGAAGACGATCAAGGGAACCGCGATGCCGAACGCCATCGGCGGAAGCACAAGTTCGCTGGCCTATCCGATTCCGCTGACGCTGACGCCCGACACCGACGTTCCCAACACGCTCGGCCGGCACGTCATCCTGCTCCGTCGCCTCGCGAACCCATACGTTGCGTACGACGCGACGACCAACCCGTACATCACGATCGATATCCTCGATCACGTTCGCTCGGCCGACCGCATCTTGCTGAAGAAGGACGACATCCTGACGGCCGTTCGCACGGCCCGCATGGCCGTGGGCGGAGCGGGCTATGAGCCAAGCGCAGGCGGGTCCGAGGCGCTGTGGCCGAAGTCGATCGGGAAGGTTCAGCCTTACGCGGGTTACTCCGACCCAGCTCAGGCCACTTCCACCACGGCGACTCTGGTGACGAACTACCCCACGACGACGATGGTGGTTCAGCAAGACCCGAGCACACCGGCGAGCGGAGTGAAGCAGACCTTCCTCCGGCAGAACAGCAAGGCGGCCACGGCTCCGGCCACCGCCGTGGTTCCACCGGCCGACACGATGGTGGCACCGTACGACTGGCTCGTTCACATGGACCGGCCGCTCATCAACCAGATCGAGTTGTTGCACACCTCGATTGGGCGGTCGCACGACGTGACGACGAACTTCGTTAGCCCCGGCGGCACCAAGTACAGCGGCTCGGTGCAAACCGCGTTGCTGGCGAACACGTACCCGCAAATCTACCGGGCGTTGGAAGTGCTGACCGTGCAGCCTTACGGGCAGCAAACCGCCCTGGGCGGCCGCGTCCCGGGCAAGATCAACATCAACACGATTCAGGACAAGCGGGTGTTCCAGGCGTTGCTCGACGCCCAGGGATACGACACCTTCAACTCGGCGTTCGTGGATACCCTGTGGACGCAGTTCATGGCCACCCGCACGACGAGCATGCAGAACCGCGTGGATGTCGCCGGAACGACGTACTCGTGCCCGATCCCCGGCATCTCGGTTCACGACCAGGCCGGTGGCACGGACCGCCCGTTCCTGCCGTTCGGCGTTTCGACTGCAACGGCTGGGGCGATCTACGCGAGTGGAACGAACCTCGACGACACGCTGCTTCGCCGCAACCCGGTCGGCACCGGTGTTCCGCACCTTGCGGTACCGCCCGTAACCGGACACCCGTATCAGCAGGCGGAAGCGATCCGGAAGATCCTGAACAACACGACGACCGTGAGCAACAACTTCGCCGTGTGGATCACGGTGGGCTACTTCGAGGTGGCGAGCGAGACGGTACCAGGGGGTTGGCCGGCCGGCGTTCCTGCCCCCGTGATCCTCGGCAAGGAATACTACCAGAACGCCCCCGGCGACACGCGCCGCAAGTTCTTCGCGATCGTGGACCGCTCGAACGTCGGCCTCGACGTGGCGAGCTTCCAGGCCAACCCCGCGACCGCGACCCACGCCACGGTTCGCCCGTTCTTCACGACGGTGGAAGCGAACGCAGCCGTGGGGGCGACATCGCTCCAGATTTCGACCGCCGGCAACGCAACGGTCGTCTCTGATGGCGTTCCAGTGACGTTTGCCGCCGGGTCGCAGTTGGTGATCGGAGTTGGTGCGAATCAGGAGATCGTGACCGTCACGCCGACATCCTTCGCCGACGGGGTCACGACGATGACCGTCGCGCCAGCATTCACGAAGCCGCACTACGCCGGGGAGTGTGTGTCGAATGTGGTGCCGGGGAACCCCGGGCCGCAAACGGCCTTCGACGTGAACTCGGACACCTACAAGCCCGTGGTGCCCCTCTGGGTGAAGCTACCGTAACCACGAGTTGCAAGCTGTGAAGTGCGAACGGCGACCGATCGGTCGCCGTTCGTCGTTTAAGCGAAGAGATCGGCCACCTTGCAGGAGAACCCCGGCAGCACATCACCGCCGTCGAGGGTGTCGTTCTCGTCGAGTTCGGTTCCTCGCATGCTGCCTCGGTAGACAAGAACGGTTCGCGTTTCAGGATCGACCAGCCAGACGAGCGGCACGCTGTAGAACACGTATTCCTTGATCTTGACCCGCACATCGGTTCGGCGATCGTTCGGCGAGAGCACTTCCACCGCGATATCCGGGGGAATCTCGAAGTAGCCCTCGGGCATCGTCGGTTGCCGCGTGATGCTCCAGAATGCGACATCCGGCCCGCGAACAGTGTCCGGCCCGCGTTCCAACACAACACCAGTATCGTTCGTGGTCACCCACCCGAGCTTCGCTGGCTTGACGAAGTTCATCAGGATCCAGGCAATCCCGGAACAGCAGATCCCGTGCTTTCCCTTGGCCGGCGGCATAACGACGACCTCCCCACGAACCAGTTCCAGTTTCGAGCCGTCTTCCGGTTCCGGCATCCTCTCGAAGTCGGCGATCGTGACAGGCGGTTGCAATACCGTTGACATGCTCCGCTCCTTCCGGTGAGACGAGGCCGCCCCGGTGGGGCGGCCGCTAAAGCTGCCGTTACCCCTTCGCGACGTTGACCCACTTCTCGCTCTTGGCCGACGCCAACACCGCGTCGAGGACGTGCTGCGTTTCCAGTGCGTCGCGGAACGTCGGGCCTTCTGGCTTGCCCGTCTCCAGACCCTTGATGAAGTCCGCAACCTGGTGCGTGAAACTCACGTCGTAACCAACAGACAGGCCCGGCACCCACCAGTTCGCCATGTACGGGTGGTCCGGGCTATTGTCCGTCACGTGAACGCTCTTCCAGCCGCGGATCTTGCTGTCGTCCTTGTAGTCGAACACTTGCAGCCGTTGCAGGTCGTGCAGATCCCAGGCCAGCGACATGTTCTCGCCGTTGATCTCGAACGTGTACGCCGCCTTGTGGCCGCGGGCGTAGCGGGTGCTCTCGAAGTTCGCCAGCGAACCGTTTTCGTAACGACCCATGAACGTGCAGGCGTCGTCGATGCCGACTTTCTCGACCTTCCCCGTGAGGTTGTGCATCCGCTCTTTCACGAACGTCTCGGTCATCGCGCACACACTCGTCATCGAGCCGTTCATCCAGAGGCTCGTGTCGATGCAGTGGGCGAGCAGGTCGCCGCTGACGCCGCTGCCAGCCGCGGCCACGTCGAGCCGCCAGAGCCCTTGCCCGCCCTGCGGCAGGTCGGCCTTGATGGTCCAGTCCTGCAGGAACTTGGCGCGATAGTGGAAGACGCGACCGAGGCGGCCTTCGTCGATGAGTTTCTTGGCGAGCGACACCGCGGGGATGCGGCGATAGTTGTACCACACCATGTTCGGTACGCCGGCCTTCTCGACGGCCGCGACCATCTCGCGCCCCTCGACGGCGTTCATGGCCAGCGGCTTCTCGCACAGGATCGCCTTCTTGTTGGCCGCTGCCGCGAGCGCGATTTCCTTGTGCAAGTTGTTCGGCGTGCAAATATCGATCACGTCGATGTCAGGGCGTTCGATGAGCTTGCGCCAGTCGGTTTCGATCGACTCGTAGCCCCACTGATCGGCGAACTTCTTGATCTCGCCGGCATTGCGGGCACACGCGGCCTTGAGCACGACCTGATGTTCCGACGGGAAGAACTGCCCGACTTGCTTGTAGGCGTTCGAGTGGGCGCGGCCCATGAACCCGTACCCGATCATGCCGACGCGAAGCTGCTTCTTGGCCATTGGAGAGTGCCCCTGATTGCGGGAATCGGTGTAGAATGGTTACTCTTCAAACGATACCGGCGGTGAACGCTTGTGGCCATCACGTCCTGGCGGAACATGACAGCAAAGCCCGTCGTATCGTGGTTCGCGGTGGTTGTGCTGGCGCTCGCCATTCCTCGGGCGTCGAATGCCGCGCCGCCGCCGAACGAGATGTGCCCGGTCATGCCCGGGGAGAAGGCCGTTCCCGAGTTCAAGGTCGAGCATCAGGGCCGCACGGTCTATTTGTGCTGCGCCGGGTGCGTGCAGAAGTTCAAAGCCAACCCGGGGCCGTATCTCGCGAACCTTCCGCCTGGTGATGGGATGCCACCCGCCACACCTGCCGTGAACCCGGAAACGGAGCGAGCGTGGTGGACGGGATTGCTCGAATCGTTCGTGACCGTGTCCGAGTTTGGCAATCGCCACCTCACGGTGATCCTGACCGTCGTTGGGGCGTGGCTCGCGCTCGTCGTGGCGAATCGCGTTCATCATCGGCTCACCCGCGATAACACTTCCCCCGGCCGACTGGCACGATTCCTGAATCCGTTCACGCAGCGGAGTGCGTTCCTCGTGCTGATGCTGGTGGGGATTTGCGTGGTGCTCTGGCGGGAGAAGGAACTGGCACGGGAAGAACTGGCAACGAGCCAGAAGGCCGCCGTTCAGCAGCAAGCGGTGGCGGAGAAAACGCAACTCACGCTATCGGCCAAACTCCTCCAGTGGGCCTGGCCTCAAGCATTGCACGCACTTCCAAAGGGCGTTCGCAACACCTACTACCGTGGGAACGACGAACGCTCCGATAAGCTCTTCAACGGCGGAAACTACCGAACCGCGACCTTCCATGTCACGCTCACCACGGACGGCAAGGATGTGGAACCGGGGGCCAACGTGGGCGGCCAACAACTCCGCGTGCGGTTCGACATCACACGGGCACCGAACACCGCCGGGAACTTCTTCAAGGCCGATCAAATGGGTAGCGTGTTCCTGTGCCCAATTGGCGAGGGAGCGAAGGAAGAGATTCACCCGCTGATCGTGACAGAAGCCGACCGCCGCTGGACCGTCACGGTTCCCGCAGGTCAACCCTCCGCGACTGGCTATCAGCGGCTCACGAGCGTGTGGGCGGTGTGCGTGGGCAACCCCAAGACAGGGCTGGCGGGGGCGAACGTCCACTACTACATCCAGGCGGTTCTACACCTTCAGGATGGCATTCTGTTACCCGAATCGACGCTGTGGATGATCCCGGTTTATCCGAGTCCGATTCTGCACGGACCGCAGGCCGATGGGCAGTGGTTCAGCGACCAACCCATCCCGGAGATTCCCGACGGCAAGAACGCGACCGACCCGAAGCTCTTGGGGCTACCGGAGGCAAAAGGGAAGTGATGGGTCCGTGATTTTGTAGGCTGGGTCGAGACCGGCTTTGCGATCGAGCCCCACCATCACCTTGCGAAACGGTGGGTTTGGTGGCACAGGCCAGAGGCCTGTGTCTTGCAATCACAGGCCTCTGGCCTGTGCCACCAAACTACAAAATCTCATGGGTTCGCATTAGCCCATGAACTGTTCGAGGAACTTCTTGCTCTGCCGGAGTGCCCGCTTTCGTTCGGCGAGCGAACCCTCGTAGGCACGATCCTCCACTTCCACACAGACCGGCCCCTTGTAGCCCGTGTCCGTGAGCGCCGAGAAGAACTCGCCCCAGTTCACGTCGCCCAGGCCCGGCAACTTCGGAACGTGCCAGCCCAGCCCCATGATCCCGACCTGATACAGGCGTTCGCGGTCGATCCGCTCGTCCTTCGCGTGAACATGAACGATCTGCGATCCAAACTCCCGGATAACCCGGCCACAGTCGATGAACTGACACACGAGGTGCGATGGATCGAGGTTCAACCCCACCGTTCCCGGTGCGACCTCATCGAACATCCGGAACAAATGTCGCCAGACTTCGGGCGTGCTGGCCACGTTCTTCCCGCCCGGCCACTCGTTATCCGAGAACAACATCGGGCAGTGCTCGATCCCGATGCGAACGCCGGCCGCCTTCGCTTCCTTCACGATGGGGAGCCACACTTCGGGAACCTGCGTCAAGTTGGCAGCCACCGTTGCGGTGTGATCCCGCCCGATAAATGTGTTCACAACCTGAACACCGATCCGCGGAGCCGCCCTGATCACCTTCACGAGGTGCTCGCCAACCGCCTTTCGGTGTTGCGGGTCCGCATCCATGGGGTTGGGGTAGTATCCCAACCCGGAAATCTTGACGCCGTGCAGTTCGATGAGCGCACGGGTGTGTTCCGCCTGTTCCTCGGTGAAGTTGCTCACGTCCAGGTGGGTGACCCCGGCGTATCGCCGATCTGCTTTGCCCGGGGGCCAGCACATCAGCTCCACGAACGGGAACCCTTCGTCCGCGGCAAACGCCAAGACTTCTTCGAGCTTCAGATCGGGAAAGATCGCGGACACAAATCCGATTTGCATCGTCCACCGTGAGTGTTGAAGGAGGCAGTGACGGGGGTTGGAGTGAGGCGTGAAGTTTTTGTATTGACCCCGGAATGGGAGGGCGTTCCACGTGCGAAATCCGGGATTTTCACGCAGTTTCGCGCCTGCACAAGTGCACAACTGTGTGGATGGTCAGGCGGGCGCAAAACTCTTGTAAGTCCGTCCGGGCGACTCGGAAAAAAATGCTCTCGTCTTGTAAGAACGCACTTGGTACAGTCCCGCGGCTTTGAGAGCGCGCACGGTTCACGGAAGGACCGCGGTGCGTGGCATGGAGGTCATCCCGGTGGCTCGTCAGCGACGGCTACGGTACAAACTGATGCTCGGGCTCGGACTGGTGGTGAGCAGCATTCTGCTGCTCGTCGCCGGCACGCTGTTCGGCATTCGCGCGTACACCACGACGGTACGGACGACCGAATGGAAAATGGTCGAACTGGAACTGGTCAGCAGTCTGGTCGAGACGCTCAAAGGGCCGGACCAACAGATCGCGGCGGTTGCCGAGGTTCGTGAGTTCGAGCAAGACCTGGAAGTTGTCGAGACGAAGCTGGCCGAATTTCGACGGATCAACGCCGACACGGTCATGCGTGGACTCGACCCGGACGGTGGCGACCTCGAAGCCGGACTCGTGAGCCAGCTTGAGGGGCACCTGAAGAAACTCCACGAAGCGGTCAAGGAAAACAAACCCGAGGAAGACGGGGTCACCGTCCCGATCCGGCTCAAGAAGCATGTCAAGCCGCACTACGACGAAGCCCGCCGCTGCACCGAACACCTTCGGATGGCGTTGATTGACGACATCCAGACAGGCATCAAGCAGTCGAACAAGGTCATCAACCGATCCATCTGGGTCGTGCGAATCGCGACTTTCTGGGCCATCGTCCTCACGCTCACGCTGCTGTACTACTTCCGCGTGTGGATGTTCACGCCGATTCGCCAGCTCCAGGCCGGCATCTCGCGGGTTCACGGCGGCGACTTCGAGCACCCGATCAAGCTCGAATCCGGCGACGAGTTGCAGGAACTCGCGGACGAGTTCAACGCAATGACCGCCCGACTCGGCGCGACCTACGCCGACCTCGCACGCCAGGTGAACGAACGCAGCCGGCAACTCGTCCGCAGCGAGCGGATGGTGTCGGTCGGGTTCCTCGCGGCCGGAGTCTCGCACGAAATCAACAACCCGCTGGCGAGCATTCTGTTCTGCTCTGAAGCTCTGGAACGCCGCTTGCAAGATGTTCTCGATGAGATGAACAGCGCACCCGCCGGTTCGGCCAGCGGCCCGGCGGAAGCCGAGGTACTCACTCGCTATCTGAAGATGATTCAGCAGGAAGCGTTGCGCTGCAAAGAAATCACGACCAAGCTTCTCGACTTCAGTCGGACCGGTGAGAAGAAGCGAGAAGCCACGGACCTGGGTGCACTGGTTCGCGGTGTCCTCGAAGTCGCCCGCCACTTGCCGAATTGCCGCGGCAAGAACATCGTCTTCGAGCCGACGGAATACATCGTCGCTCAGGTCAACTCGCAGGACCTCAAGAGCGTCATCCTGAACATGATCGTGAACGCCCTGGACAGCATGGACGAGGGCGGCAAACTTGCGATTTCGCTGCGAACGGTCGGCGACTCGGTCGAACTCGCGTTCAACGACACCGGCTGCGGCATGACACCAGACGTGCTCCAGAACATCTTCGAGCCGTTCTTCACGAAGAGTCGCACGGGCAAGGGAACGGGGCTGGGGCTGTTCATCAGCCATCAGATCATCGACCAGCACGGCGGAACGATCGAGGCGACCAGCCCCGGACCGGGCCTCGGCAGCACGTTCACGGTTCACGTTCCGCTGCGTGACTCGGGGACTGGTAACGCGGAAGGCGGATCGAACCCGGAACCGGTGGTGTTGCCGTTCCCAGGGGCGAGGGCCGCGTAGTATTGGTGATTGCAGATTTTTGATTTCAGATTGAAAGACACTGGCGATCCGCCTTGGTGTCGTTCAAATCGGAAAGACTGACTGGGTAGGCTGTGGTTGATGTTTAAGCCGAGTTGGGTATGTCTGGCTTTCGGTTGCTGATGGATGGTTGAGAAACGACAGGTTTGCTGTCTTTCAATCTTCAATCAAACATCTGCAATCTGAAATGTGAGAATCGGAGACCGCGATTGGCTACCACTCCCGCACACAACCGATTGCGAATCCTGTTCGTGGACGACGAAGCGCCACTGCGTGAATTCATGCGGACGGAACTTCCTCGCCTTGGGCACGAGATCACGGTCTGCGCCGATAGTAAGTCGGGCATCGAGGCGGTGAAGAAGGGGACGTTCGACGCCGCAATCCTCGACATGCGGATGGAGCACGACCGCGCCGGCTTGCAGGTTCTCGCGGCACTCAAGCAAGTCTCGCCGGACACGGAAGCCGTCATCATGACGGGCTACGGCAGCACGGAAACGGCCGTCGAAGCGCTGCGGCTCGGCGCGTTCGATTACCTCCAGAAGCCGTGCAAGCTCACGGACATCGAGGCGTTGCTGCTTCGGATTCAGGAGAAGCGCCGACTCAAGCACAAGACCGCGGCGCTCGAAAGCCGTGTGCAAGCGATCGACGGACCGCCCGGCGTGATCGGCAGCAGTCCGGCCATGATCCCGGTGCAGCAGTTCATCGACCGCATCGGACCAACCGATGGCCGTTGCCTCATCACCGGCGAAACCGGCACGGGCAAGGAAGTGGTCGCTCGTAACATCTACCTGAAGAGCAAGCGTTGCGAGATGCCGTTCGTTCCGGTGAACTGCGGTTCGCTGAGCCAAAACCTTGCCGAGAGCCAGTTGTTCGGCCACCGCAAGGGTGCGTTCACGGGTGCGGACCGCGACCAGAAGGGGTTCTTCGAGGTCGCCAACGGCGGCACCGTGTTCCTCGATGAACTCGGTGAACTCGACAAGAACATTCAGGTGAAGTTGCTGCGATTCCTGGAGTCGGGCGAGATTCAACGCCTCGGCGACAACCACCCGATCACGGTGGACGTGCGAGTCGTGTGCGCCACGAACAAGGACTTGCGGCAGATGATCGCCGACGGACAGTTCCGCGAGGACTTGCTGTTCCGGCTGAACATGTTCCACATTCACCTGCCGCCGCTGCGGGATCGCCGCGAGGATATCCCAGACCTGGCCCGGCACCTGCTGGCCCGGCACGCGAAGCGGCCGATGGAAACGGTTGCGCATCTGCTCAGCCCGCAGGCACTCCAGATGATGATGCACTACCACTGGCAGGGGAACGTGCGGGAACTGGCGAACGCGATGGAGTATGCGTGGATCGTGTCGGGCGGGCAGATGATTATGCCGGAGCACCTGCCGCACGACGTGCGGAACCCGCGACTCGCCTCGGTGCCGCTGACAGTGCCTGTCGCGACGCCGTCGCACGCCCCAGCACCGGCGAACTACGGTTCGGCACCGACAACGCTCCCGTTCCCGACAGGCGGCCTGGCCTCGGCACCGTTGCCCGCCGCTGCTTCCGGGGGCGCGGGAGGGAAGTCGCTGGCCGACGTGGAAATGGAGTACATCCTTCAGGTGTACGCGAAGAACGGCATGAACAAGCAGGCGACCTCGGTGGAACTCGGGATCAGCCTGAAGACGCTGTACAACAAGCTGCACAAGTACGAGGAAGAACGCCGCCCCCGTGCTGCGGGGTGACGAGATTGCACTCGGTCCGAGCCCGAGCGCCAGCGAGTGGTTAGCGTTGTCCCTCGCTTGGCGCTCGGGCTCGGATAGACCCGCTCGCCAAATCTGAGTAATCCCAAATCGCAATTCTGTACTAAACTCCCAGCGGCGGCATTTCGGTTCGGCTGTGGGAGATTCATCGTGGCTCGGTATCTTCGCCCCGAAACGCTGTTCTTCCTGCTCGTTTGGGTGTTGCTACTGCTCGCGTTCCGCGAGCGTGGTTTCTGGGACCCCGGCTCCCTCTGGCACATCAAGGTTGGCGAGATCATCCTCACCCAGGGGATGCCGCAAACCGATCCGTTCAGCTACACGTTCGAGAACAAGCCGTGGGTGCCGCAGCAGTGGGGCTCGGAAGTCCTCATGGCGCTGACTCACCGCATGGGCGGCTTCGACACCATGCTCCTCGCGTTCAGCACGGGCGTGGCGTTGCTGTTCACCATGATCTTCCGCCGCTGCATCGTCGCGCCAACGTCTGACGTTCCGGGCACAACCATCGGCGGCGGCATGGGGCCGATGCTCGCGGCGTTGCTCGTCGGCGGGTGCCTGCTCGTCGGGGCGTTCCATTACTACGTCCGCCCGCACATGTTCACCATCGTGTTCCTCGGCTGGACGATGATGTGCGTGATCGACTACGAACGCGGCTGGTGTTCCATCTGGCGGCTCGTGTGGCTGATCCCGCTGTATGTGCTGTGGACGAACCTGCACGGCGGCGTGCTCGGTGGAACGATGACGCTCGGGCTGGCGGTTGCCGGATGGGGCGTGTTGTTTCTGATCGGGCGAGCACGAAACACCGTCAAGAAACTTGTCCGTGGCAAGAAGAATGGCCTCGCCGTGATGTTTCTGATCGGGCGAGCGCAAAACGCCACGCCCATTCAAAACTGGCGAACGGCGTGGTTGCTGGTCGGGATCGTCGTCGCATGTCTCCTCACGCCGCTGGTGAACGCCCACGGGCTGAAGATGCTCGACATCTGGTATCGACTGCTCGTCTCGAAGGTGATGCCGAACGTTATCAGCGAACACAAGCCGCTGGATGTGACTTCCGAAACCGGAATAATCATCATCGCTATGGGGATATTCTACCTGGCGTTGCTGCTCGGAACTCTTCCGAAGTGGCCCCGCCTGAGTTGGCTTATCCCGCTCGTGTGGTTGCTGCTCACATTCAAGAGCATCCGGCAGGGACCGCTGTTCGCGATCACGGCGGCGGTCTGCATCGCGGACATGTGGCGATATACCTGCTGGCACCGTTACCTCGTAAAGAACGGCGACGGTTCCCTCGCGTGGAACCCGGAAGACGACCCCGCACGGCTTGCAACTGTTCGCAACGGATACCGCTGGTGGGTCATCCCGGCCGTGGTGGTTCTGCTGGCGTTCAAGCTGCAGATCGCCCGCGTTCCGGTTCCGCTGATTGGTCACGGCTGGGTGCGAATGGACACGAACGAGGTTCCGGTTGATCTGAACGATGCGGTTCACGCATACGCCGCGAGTGTGCCCCCTGGTACGCGGATCTTCAACGATCTCGACCTTGGTGGCTACATGATCTACTACGCCCCGTCGCTCAAGATTTTCATGGACGACCGTTGCGAACTCTACGGCGACGACATGCTTCAAGAGTACGTCGATGCGATCCGTGCATCGCCTGAGGATTTCGGCGTCACGTTCGAGGGCTGGCAAGCGAAGTGGGGCTTCGAGCGGGTCATCATCACTTCGAACCCGCCTGATGAGGCGAAGCCGAACAACGGGAAGTCGAACCGGGAGGTGTACTTCCTCGCGCACCCGGAACGCTGGCGCGAGATCGCACGCGGTAAACGCGCCGTGATGTTTGAACGAATCAGGTGAAATGCGGAGTGCGGAATGCGGATTGCGGAATCAAAGACAATAAAACAACAGACGTAGCCGCGGTCTTCTGTTTCCTGAATTCCGCATTCCGCACTCCGCACTCCGCGTTTCCTATGAATTTTCTCTGCGTCGCCAGCTACTTCAAAGGCAACCGCTTCCTCGAACGCCTCAAGGCTGATGGGCACGCGGTATACCTACTGACCGTCGAATCGGCACTCAAGGAACCGTGGGCGCGGCACGCCTGCACCGACGTGTTCGCGGTGAACAACTTCCACGATCGCCGTGGGCTCATCAACGCGGTCGCGTTCCTGACTCGCTTCCTCAAGTTCGACCGCATCGTCGCACTCGACGACTTCGACATCGAGGTCGGGGCACATCTTCGCGAACACTTCCGCATGACCGACACCGGCCACGGCGACTCGGCCGCCCGCTTCTTTCGCGACAAGCTCGCCATGCGCACAAAAGCCCGCGAACTCGGGATCCTCATTCCCGAGTTTTGCCCGCTGTTCAACGAACACGACGTGAAGGAATTCCTCGCCCGCGTTCCCGGCCCGTGGCTCGTGAAGCCGCGAAGCGAGGCATCTGCTGCGGGCATCCGAAAGGTTCACACGCCGGACGAAGCCTTGCAACGGATCCACGAACTCGGCGACGACCGCTCGTTCCACCTGATCGAGCAAATGGTGCCAGGCGATCTGTACCACGTCGATTCACTCAGCGAGAACGGCAAGGTCGTGTTTGCCGAGGTGAACGGCTACTGGCGACCGCTGCTCGACGTGTATCAGGGTGGCGGCGTCTACGCGACTCGCACGGTTCCTCGCGACCGGCCCGAAGTGGCGGCATTGCGCGAGGCCAACGCGAAGGTACTCAGCGGCTTCGGGCTGGGCTGGGGTGCGTCACACACGGAATTCATGCGGGCGCACGCCGACGGGAAGTTCTACTTCATCGAGACATCAGCCCGAGTTGGTGGCGCGAACACGGCCGAGATGGTGGAACACGCGACGGGTGTGAACCTGTGGGGCGAATGGGCCGCACTCGAAGCTGCACGGGGTACGAACGAATACCGATTACCGCGATTGAAGCAACGATTCGGTGGAGTGGTTACCTCGCTCGCGAAACAGGAGAAGCCCGACACGTCGGGCTTCTCCGATCCCGAGATCGTCTACCGATTGGACATGAAGCACCACATCGGCTTCGTGGTAGTCGCCGACACGCCGGAACGAGTGGAGCAACTGCTCACCTCATACATCGACCGCATCGGCCGTGACTTCCAGGCCGTGCTCCCCGGCGCGGACAAGGTTTCGCATTGACCTGAGGTTCTCGGACGATTCAGTGGTAGAAGTTCGGTATGGTGGGACGAGACCGGCTTTGCGATCGAGCCCCACCTTCACGAAATGGTGGGGCTCGTCGCGAGGCGCGACTCGACCCACCCTACCAAAACCTGTTGCGCTTTGGGTCAGTAGTTGATCTGGAACTGTGCCCTGAGTATGCCGCCATCGAAGTTCTGGTACGAGTTTGCGCCGGCCTTGTCGATTGGGCTCACGTTCACACCGTTGACGAAACTGTATTCGAGAGTCAGTTCCATCTCCTTGCGGATTTGCCACTCCACGCCTAAATCCCACTCGTCGTGGCCGCCATATGGTGCGTTGAACACCGATTTGTAGCCGCCACGGTAGTGCTGATACCGGGTGTACGGGATGAAGATACCGTGCCTGGCGGTGTCCACCTTGTACATGACCATCGCGTATCCGCCCTGGAGCGGTCGAGTCTCGATTGCGCTCTGGGCGTCGTTCAACCCCGGACCCCGACCCACGTTCCACTCCGTCTGGAACCCGAACGGCTGCGCGTACCAGACGAATGTCCCTGCGATCCGCTGGTCGAGGTAGCCCTTGTTGCCACCCGTTCCCTTGGGGGTTGTCGAATCGCCTTCGCCGAGTGGCCGGATCGGAGCACCCGCGACCACGTACTTGCCGGTATACCCCTGAATGCTGGCCTCCACGACCTGACCGCTGGCAAGCTGGAATGGCCACGTGAACCGAGCCACGACGTGGGGATCCAGATTCTGTTCGATGGTTGCCAGGCCCTGACCGTTGTAAACACCCAGCGCGAAGATACCGAAGTTCCCCGAGCCCTTCAAACCGCCATCGACCAGATCCTTGAACAGCTTCTGCTTGTCTTTCGGGGTCCAGTAGTAGAACACGCCCAGATCTCGCTCATTCAAACTGACGGCCGTGTTGATAGCATCTGTTCGGTCGAGCGGTACTCGGTTCTGGCTGGATTGCATGTTCTCCCAGCCGTACGGAACCTTGGACAGACCCACCCGGAATCGGTTCACCCGCTCCTTGTCCAGGTACACGTCGCCATACAAGTCGCGTAGCTGGCCAAAGAAGGTCGTTGAAGCACCGGGAAGCGTCACCGCGAAGTCCTGCTGCCAGTAAAAGGACAGGTATTCGCTGACATCTCCAAACAGGATCAACCGGGCACGTCGCATCGTGAAATCTTCCGCGTTTCCGTTGATGCCACGGTCGGCTGGAAGATTTGGGCTCGCGCTGCCTGGTTCCTGGTACAGCGTGCGCCCGAAGCGGGGTTGAGCATATCCCCGAACTGAGAACTTCTCGTACCAGTGCTTTCCTTTGGTGGGGTTCTCCGGGTGGAGCGAATCGAAAAGCGACTTGAGGCCGTAGTTATCGTCGCAGTGAAGCGAGTCATACAGGCGGATGTCGCGGTTGACGTTCTTGATATCGCCGCTGTTCGGAACCGCCACCGCATCACCCACCACTGGTACAGTGGCATTCGTTTCAGGCGTGGCTGGGCTCGTTTCAGGGACGACAGCAGGTGTCTGCCCGGGGGCGACAGCAGGCGCCTGCCCGGGGGCGACAGCAGGTGCCTGGTCGGACACAACTACCACCGTTGGCGGTGGCAGTTGCGAAGGCGACAACGGCAACGCGGGCGCGTTGGGCTCCGGGTTCGGAGCTTGCCCGATTCCCTCACCCTGCGTCATGCTAAGCACGAGCAGCACAGCGGCCCCCCAGCCGCTGCGGCTCGCTAACCCCGACCACGTCATGCTCTTCCCCCGAAGACACTTCGTTTGGGTGGCCGGATAACAGCCACGCTGGTCGCTGTCCAGATGAAGAGCACGTGAAAAGTGGCCAACAGGGCAAGAGATTCCGATCGCTTCGCCACGATTCGGCAAGCTGGACGCGACGCGGGAAGTTGGGGTGAAGCCGTGCTCCGTCGGAAGCCGACGCAACTGAACAACTCCAGCGGCGAGTGGACATTCACCCTCCGCGTGCGGTATCATGTGGTGTTATCTCTCCTTCACCACGATGCCGCATCCGCGAAGTTGACTCGGGAGAGTTGATATGGGCCGCCCCGTCATCGGGATCGCGACGCAGACATTGCCCGCCTTTACGGGCGAACGGCAAACGTGTTGGCTCATGGGCCGCAGCTACATCGAGGCCATGCGCCAGGTCGGCGGTGTGCCGTGGCTCATCCCCCTGATCCCCCACGATCAGGACACTCTTCAAGAAATCTTCGATCGCCTCGACGGTGTGTTCATCACCGGCGGCGTGGACGTGGACCCCGCTCGCTACGGGGAACCGAAGTCTCCTCTGTGTGGCACGACAGACCCCGACCGCGATGCGGTCGAAATCTTGCTCCTGCGGCACGCCCTCGCCCGCGGATTGCCGGTGCTGGCCGTGTGCCGGGGCTTGCAAATCCTGAACGTGGCCTGCGGCGGCACACTTTATCAAGATGTGGCAACCCAGGTGCCCGCGGCGTTGAAGCACGACCACTTCCCGACGCCGGAACAGCCAAGCCGGAAGTTCCTGGCCCACGACATCACAGTGAAATCGGGTTCGCGTTTGGGGAAGATTTTGGGGGATGCGGTGGTGCCGGTGAACAGCATGCACCATCAGGCGATCAAGGATCTGGCCCCCACGCTGGCCGCAACGGCTTTCGCCCCCGACGGCATCATCGAAGGTGTGGAAGGAACTGGTTCGCAATACCTCATCGGAGTGCAGTGGCACCCCGAGGAACTGACCGAGACTCAACCCGGCATGGCACGGTTGTTCACGGAATTCGCCGACGCTGCCGCGTGAAGGCTTGAGCGAAACCCAACCTCACGCCACCACCGTCTCTCACGGTTTCTTCGGTGGCGTGCGGGTCTTGATGTCCATGAGCAACTCCGGCTTCACCCGGCCGTACAGCTTCCAGCCTGTCGGTTCGCAAGCGTAGACGGGGTCGGTGAAGTGGGCATCGAGGAATCGCGGGCCAATCCAGACGAAGTGCGACGAATTGTTCCGGTCCACGACGATCGTCACGTCCTTCACCACGAGGTCTTTCGGCACCTTCAGATTCGATCCCGTGAGGAAGCCGAGCCGGAACTCCTTCAACTTCGCCTTCCCGACCATCGCATCGAACCCGGCCCCGATTCCCTTCAAGTCCTTGCCCTGCTCGACCATGATGCCCAGACCGCGGGCGGTGCCAATCGTCATCATGATGCCGTCCGGCCAGTTCATCGTGGATGTAACCCCGACGTTGATCGTCTCGTTCTTCCCCTCCGGTAGCTTGTAGGTCGCTTGCCCGTCCACACTGGCGTACGAGAACGTGGGCACGCCGTGATAAATCGTCATCGGCCCGACTACAGGTAGCAAATCCTTATCCGGGCTGACGGCTGGTTCGGGCAGTGGTGTGTCGTCCCCGGTTCCGAGTCGCTTCACCACGGCGTTCGGCACGGTGAACTCCATGAACTTGTCGCCAAAGTACACCCGCGTCTCGAAGGCTCGGTCGGCCCCCCTGGTGAGTTCCTGAATCGAAATCAGCAGGTCGGAGAGCAGGACCGTGTCGCCGTCGCCCGGGGGTTCAACGATCTCGAGCTTGATGTTCGTGAGCCGCACTTCGGTGTCGCGGCCCTTGCTCAGTTTGGGGGCCAGTTGCGAGCAGGGGATGACCAGTTCGGGCAGAACGCCCACCCGGTTCGCGGGGACTTCGAACCCCCAGCTCTTCCACTTCTTCAAGCTGACGTAGCCCTTGCCGGGAAGGCAATCGAACGCGACGACCACATCGTGCGACTTGTCCTTCTGCTTCGGGTCTGTGACTTTTGCCGCGAAATGGAAGAAGATCGGGTTCTCTTCAGATGTCTGCACCCGAACACGCGTGCTGCTCGTGGGCGGCATGGCGGGCTTCAAGAGCGGGCCAGGCTCCTGCGCTTCCGCAGCGGCGAAAGCCAGTCCGAACATCGCAAAGGAGAGGGCGAGACGAAATGGTGCACGCATTGGCGAAGTCCGTGAAGTTGTGAGACACTACCGACGATACCGCGCCGCGGCCGAGATGGTAAGATAGTTCTCACCCTGTGGGTACCTTCGGGTGCCGGCGGTGCCGGGTTCTATTCCAACGCTTATCCTCATCGCTCCGTTTGCGATTGCCTTCGCTCCCCTTAGCACTGCACCAGGTTGGAGTTATCGCATGCGACTTCGCGCCACACTCGTCACGTTCGTTACACTCGTGGCCGCTGGACCAGCAACCGCTCAACTTGACCCCGAACCGAAGACTCCTTGCCTGTGGCGCGTGGTGCTGAAAGCTCAGCCTCACCCCTTGCTTTCACAGTCGTTCCGCGAGCAACTCAAGCGTGATATCGTCGCCGCGCTGCAACCCGCGATGGGCTCGCTGGGCACGGTCGAAGTGATCGACCTCGCCGAGTTGCCCCGCGACAAGTGGGACACCCTCTGGCAGAACTTCGACGACAAGGGCTTCCCCGCACTCGACGCATCTCGCGACCTGACCGGCGCGAAGACACACTTCCTTACCCTCGAATACCGCAACGGCCAGTATCACCTGCAATCGCGTCAACACGATGGCTTCGCGGGGTTGGCCTCGCCGATCGTTCGCAAGCAATCCGTCCTCGCGTCGGAAATGGTCGGCCGCACCGCCGGGCTCATGCTCGACCGCGACTTCGGGCTGACGGGCACCTTCGAGCCGGTCGCAGGCAAGGTGGACACGGTGAAGGTGACACTCCGCGGCGGGCAACTCGGCGCACTCGATGATCGCATCGTGAGGGTTGGCGACGTGTTCTCCGTCTCGCAGGTCACGAAGACGGACCGGCCCGCGCCGCCGCCCATTCGCACAGCAACGGGGAAGATCATCGCCGCGCCGCCAGGGTCGGTGCCGCCACCGGGGTTGTCCGCCACGCCGCGAGCGTTCACACTTCTCCGCGTGACCGAGGTGAGCAAGGACGGCACGTTACGCTGCGGCGTGTTGACGCTCTACCAGAACCCGTTCCCACCGGCGAAGGGCGTGGCCGGCTATCGGTGCATGAAACTCGGCACAGTGGAAGGCCCGCTCACGGTTCGGCTCGTGACATCGAACCCGGAAAACCAGAAATCGACGGGTGCCGCGACAGTGCGGGGAACCGAGAGCGGCTTCGGCACACCCAAGGAAGCTCGTGACCTGTTCGTCTACAAGGACGGCCTGTTCCGATCGGCGCGAACGCTCGCGAACGTGGCGTGCGTGACGGTGGAGCACGGCGGGCGGTCGGTCCCATTCCCGATTCCGGTGCTGAGCGCCGACCCGGTGAATCTGCCGTTCGAGATCAACCCGGAACTGGAGCGCAAGGCCGAGAATCTGCGGAGTCTGGTTGCCGCTGCCGCACGGGTGACCGACGCCCGCAACGCCCAAACTATCTGCTTCGAAGCGACAGCCAACCTGATCGAGAAGAAGAAGAACGCTGAGGCGCTGGCCCGTGCGAAGGGCGGGTTCCAGGCCGCAGACGCCGCGGACAAGAGCATCTCGGACGACCTCGCCCGGCTCAAGGAATCGCCCGACCGAGCGCCGGAATCCACGGCGCTGATGAACTCCATCGAGCGGCAACTGATGGCCCTCCGCGCGTTCAATGTTCAACTGAATGCCCACGTCAAGACGCTGGAAGCCGTCGTCGCTCGGGAGAACGACCCGACGATTGCGGCTCGCGAAGTGCAAGCCGAGGCACTCATCACACGACTGACATTACTCCTCGGCCGCGGCGATGTGGACGAGGCGATCAACGTGTACGATCAACTGGTGACACTGCTGCCCGACAACGCCGACGTGAAGGCGAAGCGCGACCGGTTGAAGGCGGAATGGGCGCCGAAGAACGACGCCCACGCGAAGGCCCGCGACTACCTCCTGAAGAAGTGGCCAGGAGTCGCAACGATTCCGGACTTCAATGACAGCCTACCGGAACTCGGGCGTTCGATTGAGGAGTGCAAGAAGAACGGCGACAAGTACACGCTGCGAAAGCTGCTGACGATTTTCACTGCCGCCAGCGTGAAGCTCAACGATCTGGTGACCCCGCTCGACCCCAACGCGGACGGCGACCGTAAACTCGCCGCCGACGCGAAGACCGTCGCCACGGCGCTGGCGGCACGAGAGGTTCAGATCACCGAGTTCGTGGACGCGAAGTAGCTGTCAAGACGAAGCAATGGCACGCGGAACAACGAGGTGTGCGGTAGGGTGGGTCGAAACCGGCTTTGCGGTCGAGCCCCACCAGCACTTCGAAAAATGGTGGGGCTCGTCGCGAAACGCGACTCGACCCACCCTACCAATAGCCGCTCAAAATCACTGGTCGCTCATGTGTGAGTGAGTACACCCATCCGTCACAACTTCGCCGGGGTGCCGATGGCCACGCCGGTTTCCGTCGTCACGCCCACCACGGGAACGAGCGTGTCGTAGAGCCGTTCGCCACGACGCGGATTGAGGAGTTTCGCCACCAGCGCCGTCCAGCCTGTCTGGTGGCTCGCCCCCAGCCCCTTACCTGAGTCGCCGTGGAAGTACTCGTGGAACAGCAAGTTGTCCCGGAAGTATGGGTCGGTCTGCGATTTCTCGTCGTCGCCGAAGCACGGCCGCCTGCCGTCCGGGCCACGCAGGAATAGCCGCGTCAGACGGCGCGTGAGTTCCATCGTCACATGCACGAGCGGAACCATGTCTCCGCTGCCGGTTGGGTACTCCACCTTGAACTCGTCGCCGTAGTAGAAGTGGAACTTCTGCAAGCTCTCGATGATGAGGTAGTTCACCGGGAACCACACCGGGCCACGCCAGTTCGAGTTCCCGCCGAACATCCCCGTCTCGGAGTCGCCCGGCACGTACCCCACCGAGATGTTTTGCCCGTTCGTCTCGAACTTGTACGGGTTGTCGCGGTGGAAGCGCGACATGCCACGGATGCCGTAGGGGCTGAGGAACTCTTCCTCGTCCAGCAACCGCCGCAGCAGGCGCTTCACGCGGTGGCCCCGGAGTAGCGACAGCAAGCGGCGTTCCCCGCGGCCCGGCTCGAACCAGCGCGACACGAGCGACGCGAGGTCCGGGCGGTGATCGAGCACCCAGCGCATCCGCGCCGCAAACTCAGGCACCTGGGCGAGCAGTTCCGGTTCGAGAACCTCGACCGCGAACAGCGGGATCAACCCCACGAGTGAGCGCACCTTCAACGGCACTTCGCGGCCGTCGGGCAGCGACAGTTCGTCGTAGTAGAAGCCGTCCTCCTCGTTCCACAGGCCGATGCCCTTGCCGGCCATGTCGGTCATGGCTTTCGCGATGCTGAGGAAGTGCTCGAAGAACTTGATCGCGATGTCTTCGAACACCCTGTCGCGGGTGGCGAGTTCGAGCGCGATTCGCATGAGGTTCAGCGAATACATCGCCATCCACGCGGTGCCGTCGGCCTGGTTGATGAAGCCGCCGGTGGGCAGTGGGTGGCTGCGGTCGAACACACCGATGTTGTCGAGCCCGAGGAACCCGCCCTGGAAGACGTTCCGCCCCTGGGCGTCCTTGCGGTTCACCCACCATGTGAAGTTGATCATCAGCTTGTGGAACGCCCGCTCCAGGAACATCCAGTCGGCTTCGTCGTCGTGGCCCGGCGGTTGATGGAGCGCCTTGAGTTTGCCCTCGCGGAGGAGCTGGCGGTGCTTGCGGTCGATCTGGAAGGTACGCCACACGGCCCACGCGTGAACGGGCGGATTGGAGTCGCCGAAGTTCCATTCGTAGGCAGGCAACTGGCCGTTCGGGTGCATGTACCACTCGCGGCACATTAGCAGCAGTTGTTCCTTGGCGAACTCCGGGTCGAATGGCGCAATCGCGACCGCATGGAACGCCGTGTCCCACGCACAGAAATACGGGTACTCCCACTTGTCCGGCATACTGAGAACGTCGGAAGACTTCATGTGCTCCCAGTCCGCGTTCCGGCCTTTCTTGCGTGCGGGTGCGGGAGCAGGCTGGGCCGGGTCGCCCTTCATCCAGCGCCACACGTCGAACGCATAGTACTGCTTGGTCCAGATCAACCCGGCGACGGCCTGGCGCTGGACGTGTCGCGCGTCCATGTCCGGAATCTCGGGTGAGGTGAGCGCGAAGAACTGGTCTGCCTCGTGGTGCCGGGAATTGATGGTGTTGTCGAAGCCCTCGAACGGCTTTTCAGGCAATTCGGATCGGTGCGAGAGCCGGCACCGCACAACCGCCGCCTTCCCCGGCGGCACCGTGAACTTGTAGTGCGCGGCAACCTTCGTCCCCGTGTTCTCGGGGTTCACGGCGGCCGCATTGCCGTTCACCAGATACTCGTTGAAGGCGTCCTTGTAGTAACCCGACGCATTCTCTGGCGGCAGCGTGCCGTACATGCCCGGGATGTTCGTCTCGTTGTCGGTGAAGAGGTACCGCGGGCCACCGGCGTCTTCCGGCGAGGCACCTTCGGCCCAGAACTGGTACTCGTTCCACTCCGGGTGAATCAACCGCAGCCCCGACTGATCGACGTCGATCGTCGGCTTGAAGGCAGTCGTGTCCCAACTCCAGGTGTTGCGGAACCACAGCGTCGGCAGCAAGTGCAACTCGGCTGCGTCTGGCCCGCGGTTGTGGGCCGTCACCCGCATCAGGATGTCGCGTGGTCCGACTTTGGCGTACTCCACGACCACGTCGAAATACCGGTTCTCGTTGAAGATCCCGGTGTCAGTCAGTTCGTACTCGGAATCCTTGCGGCTGCGGCCGGGACCGTTGCCGCTCTCGTTCAGTTTGTTCGCCTCGTGGAGTAGCTCGTAAGGGAAGCGGGCGTGCGGGTACTTGTAGAGCATCTTCAAGTACGCATGCGATGGCAGGGCGTCGAGGTAGTGGTACACCTCTTTCACGTCCTCGCCGTGGTTCCCCTCTTCGTTCGCGAGCCCGAACAGGCGTTCCTTCAGGATCGGGTCTTTCCCGTTCCACAGCGTGATCGCCAGGCACAACCGTTGGCGGTCGTCCGAGATGCCGCCGATGCCGTCCTCACCCCAGCGGTACGCACGGCGATGCGCGTGCTCGAATGGGAAGTACCCCCACGGGTTCCCATCAGGCGAGTAATCCTCGCGGACGGTTCCCCACTGGCGGTCCGCGAGGTACGGCCCCCAGCGCCGCCACGATGGCAATTCTTCCAGGTCACTCAGTCGGTCGAGTTCGGGGTTGATATCGGGCATGGTGTCGAATTCCGCGTTGCGGTGGATCAGTTGAGTGAAAGCGTAGTCCCGTACTGCCAATCACAATCGGGATTCATCTTTGAACATAAGGAAATCTGGGGAAAATGCGTCGTTTACAACTGTCGTACTTGTTCTTCCGGCTCGCTCATTCGCCGCTTGATCGTTGTCTGGCACGTCCTTTGGCGGTACGCTGTGAGTGATATTCACCCTCCCACGGATCACACCCCCCATGTCTACGCGTCTGCTCTCGCTGCCCGCCCTCGCACTCGCGACCTCGTTGGTGCTTCTGAACTCCGCCCCTGCCGGCGACGCCTGGCCTGGCTTCCGCGGGCCAACAGCCGATGGTCGCTCCGACTCCAAGGGGCTCGTAACCACCTGGAGCGAAAAGGAAAACATCCTCTGGAAGACGCCCATTCACGGCAAAGGGTGGTCGTCCCCCGTCATCCTCGGGAAGCAAGTTTGGATGACGACGGCCGACGAGGTACTTGCCGATAGTACACAGCCGCCGAAGAAGGGGGGCGCTCCGAGCAACGCCGTCAAGGAAGTGTCGTACTTCGCAGTCTGCGTAGACCGCGAAACCGGCAAAATCGTTCACGACGTTAAACTCGGAACCGAGCAGAAACCGGCGTACTGCCACCCGTTCAACAGTTACGCGAGCCCCACCCCATTCATCGAGCAGGGCCGACTCTACGCCCACTTTGGCAGCCACGGTACGTGGTGCGTCGATACCGAGAGCGGCAAGGTTCTCTGGGAACGCAAAGACTTCAAGTGCGACCACTTCCGAGGCCCAGGCTCGTCCCCGATTGTCTTTGGTGACAACGTCTACCTGATCTTCGATGGGTACGACGTGCAATATGTCGCCGCACTCGATAAAGCCACCGGCAAAACCGTGTGGAAGACAGACCGGAAGATCAAGTACGTGAAGGACGACGGCGACATCAAGAAAGCGTATGCGACCCCCGTGGTGCTGGAGGTCGGTGGTCGTCAGCAACTCATCTGCCCGTCGGCCGAATGCACGATGGCTTACGACCCGAAGACCGGCGAGGAAATCTGGCGAATCGCCCACGGTGGCATGAACGCCGCAGCCCGCGTAGTGATGGGCAACGGCTTTTTCTACCTCACGTCGGGGTATCCCGCCAAACTCCTGGCTGTGAAAACGGACGCGAAACCAGACTCGACCGGCATGCTCCCCAAGGAAGCCGTTGCGTGGACATTCACGAAGGAAGTACCAACCCGCCCGTCGCTCGTGCTCGATGGGGACTTGTTGTACCTGATGAGCGACGGTGGCATCGCGAGTTGCGTGGAAGCCACAACGGGGAAGATGCTTTGGAGTGAGCGGCTCGACCGCGAGTTCACCTCGTCGCCCGTGTTGGCAAATGGGAACCTCTACTGTTGCAACCAGAGCGGCAAGATATTTGTGATCGCAGCCGGGAAGACCTTCAATGTCGTCGCGGAGAACCGTCTCGGCGAAGGGCGAGATGCGGGGTTCATGGCATCGCCAGCAGTCGCGGGCGACGTACTCTTCCTACGGTCGAAGACGCACCTGTATGCCGTCGGAAAGAAGTGATCCGCCTGAAGCTAACAGCGCGGGCGAGGGTTGCGATACGACCCTCGCCCATGTTGTTTACGCAACCTTGGCCAGTTCGCTCAGCACGGCCATGCGAACGGCGAGGCCGTTCGTCACCTGATCGAGAATCGCGGAGCTTGGCCCGTCGGCCACATCCGGGGTAATCTCCACCCCGCGATTGATCGGCCCCGGTGCCAGCAACAGCACCCCACTTTTCGCACGCTGCATCCGATCACTGTCCATGCCGAACAGCAACCGGTACTCGCGGATTGACGGGAACAGCCCGCTGCGTTGACGCTCAAACTGAATGCGGAGCAGGTTCAGCACATCACATCGCGGCAGAATCTCGTCCAGGCTGTGCGCCACTTCGACACCCAGTTGCGAGACCTCGGCCGGCACCAGAGTCGTGGGGCCGCACACGATCACCTTGGCCCCGAGCGTCTTCAGCCCGTGGATGTTGCTACGTGCCACCCGGCTGTGTGCGATGTCGCCGACCAAACCCACCGTGAGCCCCGCAACGCGACCGAGCCGCTTGCGGATGGTCATGATGTCGAGCAGACCTTGCGTCGGGTGTTCGTGAGCGCCGTCGCCCGCGTTGATGACGCGAACGTGTGGCAGCAGGTGCTTGGCGAGAACGTGCGGCGCACCCGGCGACGAGTGGCGAACCACCACCATGTCCACGCCCATTGCTTCGATGTTCTTCGCGGTGTCGATGAACGTCTCGCCCTTGCTGGTGCTCGACCCGCCCGGCGAGAAGTCCAGCACATCGGCACCGAGTCGGCGAGCCGCCAGCCCGAAGCTCACCCGTGTGCGTGTGGACGATTCGTAGAACAGGTTGACGACAACCTTACCCTTGAGGTCGTCGCGCTTCGGCACATCTCCCACGCCGACCCCCACGAACCGCTCCGCGGAATCCAGCAATCGCGTGAGTTCGGCTGCCGATAACCCTTCCAGCCCCAGCAAGTGCTTCACGATCGTTCCTCGAAATTCGCAGTGGCATTGGCGAGCGGGGGACGTGAGTCCCCTGATATTCCACGATAAACAGGGGACTCACGTCCCCCGCTCGCCCCATTCTATTTCAACTTCACGCACACGAGTTTGGTGCCATCGCGAGCGAACAACAGGCCATCGGCCAGGGCTGTCGCAGCGCGAGTGGGCTTGTCCAGAATCTTGGCCCGTGCCCGCTCTTTGTATCCGTCCGGCGAGGCGTCGAACCGCACGAGGTTACCCGCTTCGTTGAGCGAGATCACGCCACCATCGACCGCGATCAGCGACGCCACGCCGAAGTTCGCCTCGCTCCACTTCACGGCACCCGTCTTCCAGTCGACGCAGCGCAATTGAGCCGTGCCCACGTCGGCGCGACCGTGAACGCCGTAGAGGTAGTCGCCGACGCGGACGGGCGTGTTGTACTGGCTCGACAGCGATTTGTCGTTCGTCCACACCTCAGTGAGTTCGCCCCCTTTCACCCGCACGAGCGCGGCCCCGGTCGCATACGACGCCGTGAGGAAGATTTCGTCCTTCCACACGAGCGGGGTCGCGGCCTGCACGCTCTCGTTGATCCGCGGCTTGAAGGGAAACTCGTACATCTCCTTGCCGGTGGCCGCCTCGAAGACGCGCAGTCCGTGGCGTGTGAGGAACACTGCAGCAACCTTCCCGTCGATCTCGGCCGCGGTGGGCGAGGAATAACTCGCCACGTCGTCGGTCGCCTTCCAGAGTTCCTTCCCGGTGGCCGGGTCGAGCGCGACCACACCCGCACCCTTGCCGCCGACGTTCAGGACGAGCTTGCCGCCCACGACGAGCGGCGACGGCGCGACTCCGAAGAACCCTTTCACGGCCTTGTACTCTTCGCGGATATTCCGCCCCCACAGCAGTTTCCCCGTGGCGAGTTCCCAGGCGTTCAAGTCGCCGTTGGCCCCGAGCGTGAACACCTTCCCATCGTGGACGCACGGCGTGGAACGCGGCCCGTTATCGAAGCCGAAGTCGTCGCGGTACTTCGTGACGTACTTCGCGGTCCACTTCTCCTTGCCGGTCGCGGGATCAAGCGCCACAAGAATCTCGTTATCCTCGACACGGTGGAACAGCAGCACCTTGCCATCCGCGACCACCGGTGAGGCCCAGCCCGTGCCGACGTCCATCTTCCACGCAATGGGCGGCCCATCTTTCGGCCAGTCCCAGTTCAGCTTGGTTTCGGTCGAGTGCCCGTCACGCGTCGGCCCGAGCAACTGCGGCCAGTCAGCCGCAGGAAGTGCGAGTGCGAGTGCGAGCGTGAAGCAGACAGCGAGGAAGCGGGGCATGGTTGGGTCCGAATGCCAAGGGGCGGTGTCAGTCTATATGCGGATTTTGTAGTCGCGGAGCGACGACCGAATGTAGCCAGGGGTGGAGCGAAGCGGAACCCCTGGTCCCCGGCGCAAACACAGACCGCAGCCCCGGAGGGGCGGCAGAGCGATCACGGGTATTCCCAATTCGCGTCGGGACCAGGGGTTTGCCCGCAAAGCGGGCCGCACCCCTGGCTACACTCGGTCGCCGCATCCGCGGCTGCAAATCACGATTTCCCCAACACGCAATCGACGACCCAACAGCCGCGAACGTGAACACCGTTGGGATCGCGGCAATGGTCGAGCACGTCGGCGTTCTCGCACCCGGCATCCTGGAGGGCATCTGCGAGGATGGGCATTCGGTCGAAGGCGCGATCGTCGTAGATGCCGCGAGCGAGTGACAGTACGTCCGACGTGAGCCATTGCGGATCGAACGTCACGGGTCGAAACGGATTGCCGAAGGTACAACGGAGGAGGGCGCTGTGCTGTGTCCGACCCGGACGGAAAGTGTACCGATCCCCAAACTCGGCTAACAATGCGTAGTGGGTTGTTTGCTGAATAGATGGCGCCAGTTTGTTCAGGAAGTTGGTCGGCCTCGCCACGGCCTTGGCCGCAGAACAAGCTGCTAACGAACGAAACACCCCCAACCACTCACTTACGGCCCGGTCGGCCCCGACGTGTGCTGCTGACAACTCCTGCTGTGTGATTTGACAGTCAGCGTAGCGTTCCGCACACTCGACAGCCTCTCGGCTCCGGGGGTCCGTGAGCAGATGCCAGATGCGGTAGCAGCATCCGCACCCGAAGAGCCGGTGTTTCCGACAACTCCCCCATTCTCGGATCAGTGTCAGCATCGGCATAGGATCGTCCGCCGCCAACCATTCCGCTTCGGTCATAGCACGCACTCACTTCAGCCACTTCGCGCAGAAGGCAATGGCCTCCTTGCGGTCGTCCGGGGTTACCGCGTGGGCCACGCCGGTGTTGACACGCACCACGAGTTTGTCCTTCGCGCCGGCCTTCGCGAACGCTTCCTCGGCAGCCGCGATTGCGATTTTCGTACCCTCGATCGGGCAGTTCGGATCCTTCTCGCCGTTCGCGATGAACAGTGCCCGGCCCGCGAACAGCCGGATCAGGTTCGGGCAGTCGAAGTCTGTCAGAATCCCCGGAATCACCTTCGACCACAGTTCGCGGCACACCCGTTGATTCACGGCCTTCTCGCCGAGATCCTTCGCGGCCGCCTCGTGTGCGGCCTTGATCGTGTTCGCACGACCCTGCCACTTTTCGTTGTCGAGGCTCCACTTGAAGCTCTGCACACCGATGAGCGGAACTGCCACCACAACGCGATCATCGACCGAAGCCGCGAGCCAGGTCTGGATGCCGCCCATGCTGATGCCGAGCATTCCGATCTTCTTCGCATCCACGGCCTCGTGCGTTTCGAGCACATCGATGAGCCGCCAGAGATCCCACACCGTGTCGTAGTAGAACGGGTGTTCGTGCGGTTTGTCGGACGGAGCCTTCCACGCCTGCGTGATGGCATCGACATACGCCGCCGACCCCTTCGCGCCGCCGCTGCGACCGCCGTGATAGCGAGCATCAATGGCGATGCCGATGATCCCTTGTTTCGCGAAATCTTCGAGCCACGAAATGACGTTGTCCTTGTTCCCGCCGGTGCCGTGCAGGGCGATCATCGCGGGGAGTTTCCCCTTACGATCCGTGGGCGCGACCATCAGCACGGGCACACGCTCGACGGTGCCATCGGCCTTCTTCTCGCTGGCGAACGACCACCGCGTGTAAGCGAGGCCACCCTTCTCAACGGGCTTGGCTTCCTCGCGAACGTCGGCAGGCACCTTGGGCCGGTCGAGCAGTTTGAGAAGCGCGACCTTGGCCTTCTCGGGCGAGAGTGGCTCAGCGGAATTGGCGAGCGGTGGGCGTAAGCCCACTGTTGCCGAGACGAGCAACAGGCCGAGGAGCAAGCGGGTGAACATGAAGAGGCTCCGTGTGTGGAGCCTGATGATACCAATGGAAATGCCGAAAGCCCATCCGCTGTGTGGATGGGCTTTCGATTTCATCGCACGACTACTTCGGCGCTGCTGGTGGAAGCATCGGCGGAGTCATCGGGGTTGGCATCGGCGGCGTTGTCCCGCCGGTTTGCTGGATGATGCTGTTCACCCGTTCGCGGGTGTCTTGTGGGTTAGGCGGCCCCTTCAGCAACAGATCGGGGTTCGCCGTCTTCTTACACTCGTTGAAGAACATCGGAATCGTCGCCGTCATCTTCTTGTCGAACACTTCCTTCTCGAAGGCTTCGCGAACCTTCCCCTCGAACTTGACGTTCGGATCGGGGTCCACGACCGCGACGCACTTGATGCACATGATCCCGGCCGGCGTCTGGAACAACTGGCTGATCTCGCCCTTCTTCAGGGTGTACAGGATCTTGGTGCAGGTGTCGTCTTCCACGTCGGGGAACTTGCCCACCGGGGCGATCAAGCCTGCGGCGGAAGCGAGGTTCGGGTCGGCTTGCGTGCGGGCAACCCGGTCGAACTCCACGTCGCCCTGGCGAGCTTCTTCCCACTGCTTCTGGGCGATCTTCAGGTCGTCCTTGTTCCAGCAAATCACCTTCGCCTGTCGGCGTTCGCCGTGGCGGTTCTCGAAGGCCTTCTTCAGGTCTTCCTCGGTCACCTTGACGCGGTCGCGGCACATCTTCCCGAGCAGGATGCGTGGCTTGATGACGTCTTCGGTCCACTCGTAAAGCGACTTGTTGTAGCGCGGCAGAACGTGCTTCTGGAAGTCGGCCAGGCTGATACCCATCCCGCGAAGGTCTTCGTTCAACCCCGACTCAATTTCGTTCCACGTGACGGTGACGTTCCGTTTCTGTGCTTCGACTTCGATGATCTTCTTGTTCACAAGCAGTTCGAGCTTCTCGTGGCCGCCGCGGGCGATGAGGAACTCGCCGAGGTCTTCGCGGGTCACGGGGATGTTGCCGTAGATGTACGCGACGACTCGCTTGTCCGCGATCGAGGCCGGCAGATTGCCCGGCTGCTGAGCGGTGAGCCGATCGGATGTGATCCCGAACACGTACCCGGCAGCGGCGACTCCGGCCAGTCCGAGAGCCCGCACCCACCGCCGACCGAAGAGCATCTTGAGCGTCATGCTTGGTCCCCTCCCAGGGCAAGTTTGCGGCAGGGCTTATACCCCGTGTCGCATTCCCTGCAAGAGAACTTGAGCCAAAATTGCGAAACAGGAAAAATCGTTTAGCTGCCGCCCCAGCGGGGCGGCGTTGTCGTGGTCGGTGACTCACTTCCCGCGGTTGCCTTCAGCCTTGGCGTTCAAGCGGTGAACGAGTTCGTCCGTGTAATCGACGCTGGGGTCGAGGTAAAACGGAGAACACGCCGTCGGCTTGAGCTTCATTTCCTTGAGGAGCGGGCTCTCGGCCTCTTCGCGGGTGGCAGCATCGGGGTACGTCAGAACCGCGACGAGCCCGTGTTCGTGGGCCATCTCAGCCGTGGCGGTGCGGATGTCGGCGTAGATCTCGGAGATGAAGAACGCCGCCTGTTCGGTGTGCCGTTTGCCGTGCTCGCGGTCGAAGTCCTCGATCATCCGCTTGAGCGCCAGCATCTCGTCCTTGATGCGATCCTTTTGCTCCGCATCCAGGGTCGTTTCGTGCTTCTTTTGGAGATCCGCGTACATCTCGCGCATGCCCTTGACCTGGACCAAAGCGCGGGTCGTCCGCTCGTTGATCCTGACCATCGCGGTCTGGGCTCGCCGATACTCCCGCATGATCCGGGGCATGTTGAAGTACCCGGTCTTCTGGCCAATGACGGTAGCCTTCACCTCGGCGCCCTTGCCCACACCAACGGACGGCTTTGGCGGAATGGATGCCCCGGTGACGAACGCCGCCCCGACAACCACGGCCGTTCCCGCGGCCAGCACGCTCCAGCGAATCATGTTGAATCCCTCCGTGGGTCGCGCCGGCAAACGAGCAACGCCGGTCAACCCGGTACGGAGGGTAACCCGAGCGAAGGAAATGTGACAAGGGCAGATGCGAAGTGGCGAAGGGGGTGCGTCAGCCCACCGAATCATTTTCTTGGCCCCACACTCGGGGGGCTGACGCACCCCCGCTCGCCTAATCTGTTCACTTCTTCTCAACCACCCACGTGTCCTCGGGTGGTCGGCGCAGGTGGTGGCCGGTTGCGTCCTGATACGCCTTCGCCAGCGTGAGCAGATCGGTTTCGCCGAACAGTTTGCCAGTGAACGTGAGGCCGGTTGGGGTACCATCCTTGCGTGAGCCGTTCGGCAGGCAGATCGTCGGGTGGCCGGTCGCGTTTGTCAGTGCGAGGTCGAAGCCCGCGGGGCCGACGTACACGTCGATATCCGCCATCGCCTTCGCCATCGTTTGCATCACGAGCGTTCGCGCCCGCTGGGCACGTAGGTAATCGACTGCCGACACGAACCGCGCCCGGCGGAACGTGTTCGTCCACAAGCCGATCTCGGCCCGCACGCCCTCGCGGGTGATGTCGTCGAACGCCGTGGCCGATTCCACTTCCAGAAGTAGCGTGATGATGTTCTGCGCCGCTGCGTGTGGCAGTTTGATTGGCACGAGCCGCACGCCCAGACCTTCCAGAACCTTCCGGTCCGCGGCGCTCGGGCTGTCCTTCTCCTCCTGATAGCCCACTCGCAGTTCCTTCACGGGGCGGGTGCCGGGCCAGTTGAACGGCCGATCCTGCACGGAGGAGTCCTTGCCATCACTGCCGTGGATCGCGCCCAGCACCAGGGCACAGTCTTCCGCGCTGCGGGTCATCGGGCCGATCTTGTCGAGTGACCAGCACAGCGCCATACATCCATGACGACTCACGCGGCCATAAGTCGGCCTTAAACCCGTCACGCCGCATGTGTGGCTCGGCGACACAATGCTGCCGAGCGTTTCGCTTCCCAGACCGAAACTCACCAGACCAGCAGCGACTGCCGACGCCGTGCCCGCTGACGAGCCGCTGCTGCCGGTCTTGATGTTCCACGGGTTCCGCGTCGTGCCGCCGAACCACTGATCGCCCCACGCCAGCGCCCCGAGAGTCGTCTTCGCCACGAGCACCGCCCCGGCCGCGTCGAGCCGTTCGGCCACGGTCGCCTTCTCCTTGAATTCCTGCTCCTTGAAGTGGCCCGCTCCCCACGTCGTCTTGTACCCGGGATACGCGATGAGATCCTTCGCCACCCACGGAATGCCGTGGAGCGGGCCGCGATACTTCCCCGCAGCGATTTCCTTGTCGGCCTCGCCCGCCTGCTTCAGAGCGAGTTCCTCGGTGACGGTGACCGCACACAACAGTGCCGGGTTGTACTTCTTGAGGCGAGCAAGCGACAGCTTCGTGAGTTCGGTGGAAGAGAGCTTCTTCGTGCGAACCAACTCCGCGAGCAGGTGCAGCGGGTAGAACGCGAGATCGCCGTCGTCGGGCTTGGGCACTTCGCCCTTCAGCTTCGTCGGCGTGACGGTTCCGCGTTCGTGCCGGTTCGATTCGCCGGGCGTTGGCGTGAAGTGGATCGCGGGCGGAACGTCGTAGCCGATGTCGGTCTTCCGCAGCACCGCGAGTTGCATGTGTGTGAGCGTGAGCCGTGCTGCTACCGCCGTGCATTCGTTGTCAGTCAGGTTGATGCCGGCAACCCATGTGGCGTTCTTCACCATCTCGGCGGTGATGGTCGCGCTCTCGACTTGCTCGGCCGCAGCGCTGGCCACCGCTCGCTGAAACGTGGCGTTCCCGATCCCGAGAGCGGCTGCCGCAGCGAACAACTCACGGCGTGAAACATCGGACGGCATGAGCGATTCCTTCGAGTGTGTGTGGCCGAATTGCTTGCGATTGTACCCGAAGGATGAACCGAAGAAACGAAAACGGCCCGGGATGATCCCGGGCCGCGACTCGTATCAGTTGTCGAGCCAGTCTCACCAATCGTTGCCAAGGACTTCACCGCCGGCCCGAGTACAAGCGTAGGCCAGGGTGACCGGTGTGATTGATGACCGGATGAACCGAACGCTGCCATCAGCCAGGACCGCGTTTGCTCCGCCCGTGTGGAAGCTGTAGAACTCGCTATCGCTGGTGCAATTCACGACGCAGGTGCCGGGGGTGGTGTTGGTGCCACTCGCGACACCGCTGATGCTGAAACCACAATCCGGGTCGGCCCAGCCGTGGCCATCGGGAGTCATCGAGCCCTGATCCTTGCCATCGATGTACAGGTTTGGCCGACCGGCATCTTCGCCAAGCATCACCGTATTCGAGGTGCCGTCAGTAATCATCGTGATCTTAATCCGCAACGGATAATTGGCTGCCGTCTCCTTCTCCAGAACTCCGACTGCAGCAGCAGCCCCCGGATACACCAGTCCGTTCGCCGGCCAGAAGTTGGACTTCACCTCGTTCACGGACCCATAATCTCCGAGCCCCAACGGCCCGAGCGGGCTCTGCAACCGGGCGTCCGGTGCCGAGGGGCATTTGAACAACTTGAATGTGGTCTGCGAGAGAGCAAGGTTTGGAGCCGCGTTCCAGGCGACGTTCAAATCCCACTGGTTGCTGACGTTGCCTTGTTCCAGATAGGCCAACCCAATCGTTGTCCACGAGCGTTTCACCGACAATGCCGTGTTTCCGCTCGCTGGCACTGTCGTTCGACTCGCCGGGAGGCACCCATAGCTACTTTCATAGTTGTGAATCGCCAAGCCGAGTTGTTTCAGATTGTTTGTGCAAGACATGCGAGCGGCAGCTTCGCGGACCTTTTGCACAGCGGGGAGGAGGAGACCAATCAGGATCGCGATGATGGCGATCACGACGAGCAATTCGATCAGCGTGAAGCCGAGGCGACGACGGAACATTCCACTTCCCCCAAGTCTTGCAATAAGTCAGCGACGTTGCACATCAATGGCGACGTCGCGGTTCGACAGGCTGATGTTTACAAGGGAAGGGTGGTGCAGCGAGAGGGAGAGATGCTTATTAACTCGAACCTCACGGAAGCTACTCAAACACACGATTTCTTCGCAACTCCTGCACATTTCCAGTGAGATCAACGCTAACTTCTGGCTCGTACTTCCGCCATCCACGCGAGTGCCTTCGCAAGCGATTCCATCGGCAGGCCAATCACGTTGCTCACGGTCCCTTCCTCGACCTGAAGGAACGGGTCTGAGGGCAACTCGATCGCATACGCACCAGAGTTGCCCACCCACTTGTCAGTCTTCAGGTAGGCTTCAAGCTCCTCATCGCTCAGCGACTTCATGCGAACAAGGCTCCGTTCCTGCCAGCAGAATTGCCAGTCGCCGGGACGTAGCCAGAGGCAGACGCCCGTCCACAGTTCGTGAACCGTGCCCGACAGCGCCGTGATGATGCGTCTCGCGTCGGCCACATCTTCGGGCTTACCGATCACCTTCCCGTGATGCCAGCCCACGGTGTCCGCGGCGATCACCAGGCCATCGTCGATGGTTGGAGCAACCGCGGCGGCCTTCAGCCATGCGAGTTCGCCGACGTAATGCTGGCAACTCCCGAGACGCGCTTCGGTAGGTTCGTCGATATTCGATGGCTTCACCTCGAACGGGTAGCCGGCCTGTTCCATGAGCCAGCGCCGCCCGCGTGAACCGCTGGCGAGGATCAGCTTGCCTGGGAATGGAGATGCTTGCGTTGCCATGTGTCGAGAACCTCGGCGAACGTGGGCCAGAGCCGATCAGGCGTCAGTTCCGGCATGCAGATCATCTTATCGCACGTCTTGATATAGCTGCCGCCGCAAGGCACGGATGTTTCCACGCCACCACTCATGGAGGTATACGGCCCGTGTAGCGCGACCTTCGTGCAGGTGTACGGCGCAACGCACGGTCGCCCCAGCGCTGCCGCGAGGTGCAGCGGACCGGTGTCGTTGCCAAGCATGGCATCGGAAACGGACAGCAATGCGGCGAGTCGGGGGAGGGACGTGCGGCCGGTGAAGTCGCGGGACATCGTATGAGCCACGGGGTTCATCCCCGTGGGTTCCACAGACCACGGGGATGAACCCCGTGGCTCGCCTAACGCTGCGATCACTTCCTGTGACATCGCGGTGTCATCGCCCGCGCCCACGAACAGAGCCGTGCCGCCGAAGCGTGATTGAGCGCGACTCAGCAGTTCCGTGAAGTGGGTCGTGGGCCAGCGTTTCGTGAGCCATTTCGCGCCAACCGCCACGGCGATCCACGGTCGCGGCAACTCGGCGAGTTCGGCCCGCACCGATGCCACTTCCCCCGGATCGAGCGGCAAGTGAAATCGTTTCGGCACGTCACCCGCGCCCAGTGCTTCAACGATTCGCCAGTAACGATCGACGGCGTGGATGCGGTCCGCATCGGGGACTGAAATCTTCCGCGTGTACGAGTGGCGGCTCCCCTCGCGAGCGTTGGCGAAGCCGATGCGGTGCGGCGCTCCGGTCGCGAGACACATCAACCCCGTGCGGAACAACCCCTGAAGGTCGATCACCAGATCGAATTGCCGGCTGCGCAACTCGGCCGCGAACCCCGCTGCGTAGCGTGCCGAGTTCCACACGCCACGGCGAAACATGCCGCGATCGAACGGGAGCGTGTCGGTGAGATCGGGGTGGTTGCGGATGAGCGGTTCGTAGGCCGTGTTCACGACCCACGTGATTCGGGCAGCGGGGAAACGGACACGCAGCGCGGTCAGCACCGGAAGCGAATGGGCGATATCGCCGAGCGCACTCGGCTTGATGAGCGCGATCCGTCGCGGGGTGAGCCGATCCAGTGGCATCTTCCATCCTGGGAGACGGCCCGCAGATGACGCAGACTCCGGCGCAGATGAAATCAGATCAGACAGATTGATCTTTCTTATCGGATTTTATCTGCGCCGGAGTCTGCGTCATCTGCGGGCACTGAGTTTGTCTTGAGCCGTGGCAGCAGGGTCAACACAATGACCAACAGTCCGACGGCGGACAGATACGGCAGTGTGTGCGAAAGCCCCGCCTGGAACAAGACCGATCCGAGGAACGGCCCCAGGATTCGCCCCAGCGACGCGAACGCCTGGTTCACCCCCATCACCTCACCCTGCCGTGATGGGTCGGCACGCTTCGACACCAGCGCCGAAACCGACGGGTTCACATACGCGAAGCCAACCACGGCAATCGACATTGCGATGTAAAAGCCCGCCTTCAACCCGTCGGGCTTGGATGGTTGGGCCGCGGCGAACGCAACCGCCGCGAGTCCGCCAAGCCCCAGGATCATGCAGAAGACGCCGAACCGCATCAACTTCTGTTCCGAGTGCTTCTTCGTCATGGGTCGGTACGAGCCGCCCGCAAATGTCAGCACGCCGCCGACGAGGGCGAACACCAGGAAGTTATCCTCGATCGACATGCTGAACGCTGCTTCGGTGAGCACGGCGAGCGTGGCCTCGAACTGTGCGAACGCGAAGATCGCCAGGAAGTAGATCAGCACCAGCGTGCCGACGGTTGGCATTCGGAGAACTTCCATCGACTTCGCCACGCTGAAGAATTCCTTGCCGGCTTTGTTATCGGGGTCGCGGGTCTCCTTGAAGACGGCCAGTGCGAGGATCAACGCGACCAGCGACAGCCCGGACGCCAGCGCCCCGACGCCCCACGGTGCCTGATCGAACAGTGCCAGTCCGAAGTACGCGATCAACGGTCCGAACGTGAACCCCATCCCGAACGCGATGCCGATCAGGGCCATTCCCTTCGCACGCTTTTCCGGTGGCGTGCAGTCCGCGATCACGGCGGCGGCTGTGCCCACGCTCGCCCCGGCGATCCCCGCACCGATTCGCGCCGCGAGCATCAACCCGATCGCGAGCCCCGCACTCGATGCCGGCAGCGTGACCGCGTAGCCGTACAGCGCGTAGAAGACGACCGACCCGCCCAGGCTGATGAGCAACACCGGCCGGCGACCGATGCGATCCGAGATGCGGCCCCACACGGGCGAGAACACAAACTGCATCAGCGAGAAGATCGAGAACAGCACGCCGATGACGGCACCCCGCGCCCCTTCCGAGAGCTCGGTGAGGTAGATGCCAGCTTGTCGCGGCATCACGGGCAACACGATGCCGAAGCCGAGCAAGTCGATAAAGACGACGAGCCAGACGATGCCCAGGGCAGCGGCGTTGGTTTTCTTGGGTTTCGATTCGGTCGGCGTGTCCATTTCCATCCCAGTGGTGAGCCGCGACCCGAAGGGGAGCGCGCGTTGTTCCTTACGCTTCCCTTCGGGTCGCGGCTAAGCAGAAGATACGGCCGATCGCGGCGCCCGCACAGTCCGCGCCACCCGCAAGCGCGACACGAATTCCGCACCCGGCACAACTTCGCTCATTCCCCGAGTTTGCCTCTTGCGCGAACCGGGGTCACACTCCATGCTGGAAGAATATGGCTGCGCCAGGAGGCACCACGATGGCCCTCGCCGACACATTCGCGAAACTGATGGCCCCGGAAGCCTCCACCCGCACCGCCTTTCTGGTGGTCGATACGGAGAGCGTGCCGGACGGTCGGCTGCTGTCGGCGGTGAAGTACGCGGGCGAGAATCTCTCCAGTGAGGAAGCGGTCGAACGGGCACGCGAGGAAGCGCGCGGAGCCAGTTCGACCGCTTCCGACTTCCTACCCGTCACGTTTCAGGTGCCCGTCGGCGTGTCGGTGTTGCGCGTCGGCCCGGACTTCGCACTGCAAGCACTCTCGTGCCTGGACGCCCCGCACTTCCGCCCGCGTGAGATCGTCAACAAGTTCTGGCTCGCCCAGTCCTTCTACAAGGCGAAGCTCGTGACCTTCAACGGTCGCGCGTTTGACATGCCGCTTCTGGAACTGGCCGCGTTCCGCTACGGGTTCAGCGCCCGCGACTATTACCAGAACAGCCGCAACCGCTTCAACGGGCCGATCGACCTGTGCGACTGGATGACGAACTTCGGGGCGTGCCGCATGGCTGGCGGCCTGAACCTACTCGCGAAACTCCTCGGCAAGCCTGGGAAGATGGAAGTCTCCGGCGAGCAGGTGTACCAGATGTATCGCGACGGGAAGGTGCAGGAGATCAACGACTACTGCCTGTGCGACACGCTCGACACGTACTTCGTGTTCCTGCGCACGCGAGTGCTGACCGGCGAAATAAGTCTGGAACAGGAAGCCTACCTGATTGCGGAGGCGAAGGAATTGCTCCAGTCGAAGATCGCCGAGTTCCCCGTGCTGCGGAAGTACCTCGCCAACTGGACCGACTTCGCGTCGATGTGATACGGCTGCGAGCCACGGGTTTATCCACCGCAGCGGGGAATGAGGTGTTTTGGCGTCGGGTCCGAGCCCGAGCGCCATGCGAGGATCAACGCAAACCCTCGCATGGCGCTCGGGCTCGGACCCGACGCCAAGAGTCAGACATCGTTCTTGACCGAGTACGGTATATCCCCGTGGACGTTGGGCAAAAACCACGGGGATATACCCCGTGGCTCTCCAAATCAAAATGGTGTAACCGGCCGGGCTCAGCTGTGATTGGTAAGCGAAAACAGAAGACCCCTCACCCGCTCGCAAAGCCTCGCGACCTCTCCCCGCAGAGCCGGGGCGAGGTGGGTGTGATTGGGTTCCTCTGAAGGCAAATAGTGGGAGTAGCTGTCGAGAACGGCAATCACCCCCACCTCGCCCCGGCTCTGCGGGGAGAGGTCGCTGCGAGTCTTCGAGCAGCGGGTGAGGGGAAGCCACCTTTCCCTCGAACTTCCACGCGAGCCTGACCGGTTACACCCAAATCAAAACACGACTCCCGCACGTTTGCGCAGTTTCGTTTCGAGCTCGGTTTCGATCGCATTCCCGTCCAGATAGCACCCCCCAAGTCGCGGCAGAGTTTGCGGGTCCGTGAGCAGTTCCAACCCGGTCTTCAGCTTGTTATCTTCCAGTCGCAATTCCACGAGGTTCTGCATCGCGGGCGATTTCAGGAGTGTCTTCACCGATCCAGGTGTGAGCCCACAGTTCGTCAGATCGAGCCGCGTCAACGAGGCGAACTTTTCGTTCGCAAGCGACCGGGCCGCTATCGCTCCAACCGGTCGGCCACGCAGCGAGAGGTAGCGCAATTGCGGCGCGTCGAGTTTGGAGAGGAACGCGAGGAGGTGCCCCGGTGTGAGGCGGCCGCGGTCCTGCTTGCGGCCGGCGAGGTTCAGCCCGATCAGCCCACGCAGCGCCGGGTTGCTCGCAATTGCTCGAAGGCCGCCCGCGCCGACCGAGTTATTCGACAAATCCAGGTGTTTCAACCCCGTGAGGTTCGGGCTGCTGGCGAGAGCCGCGACGCCGTCCGCGCTGAATTGATTGCCACGCAACGCGAGCCACCGCACCGAGCCGAGCCACGGGGCGTCAGCAATCGCCGCGATGCCGTCGTTCCACATCCCGCAATTGTCCAGAGCGAGGTACGCGGGGCGAAGCCAGCTCGCACTCGCCAGCACTTCCATCAATCCACCGCCCAGGTATGTTCGCGCGAGTTCGAGTTGCGACAGCACCGGGAACGACTTCGACAGCGCGAACGCCTCGCAGGAATCCAGCGAGAGCCGGGAGCTGGCGAGCTTCAGTGTGTGCAGTCCCGCGAGCGGACCGACTCGGCATAGTTCCCCGAACGCGGACTCGGAGACACCCTCGCACAGATCGAGCGAGCGAAGGTTTCGGAACCACTCCGCGGAGCCGAGCGACCGCACGGCCGCGGCCGTGAGTCCTTCGCCGGGGATGGACAACCATTCGAGGCGTCGGAGGTTCTCGGAGCCGCTGAGTGCCGCAACTCCGGCATCGCCAAAGTTGAACGCCAGGGCCGCCCCGCGAAGGTTCCGCAAGTGTGGGCAGTCGGCAATCAGACGAGCCGCGTCGTCGTTTGCTTCCGCCTGCGCGTAGAGTTGCACCGTGAGCCTGTCGAGCTTCGCGATGACCGGCTGGCGTAGCAACTCGGCGAGTTGTTCGTTCGTGATGGATCGCACGGCCAGCCAGCGCGTCGGCAGGGTCTCGAACGCCTTCTCCACGCTCGCGGCGAGGGCACGCATGGCCTTCGCGCCGTGGTGGTGGTTGCCGTCGAAGTCCACGTAGCGGGGGAAGCCGCGGCGCGTGATTCGCCACCAGCCGGCTTCGCCGGACCCTTCCAGGCCATCGGCAAATTTCAGTTTGGGAGCATCGACATGGGTCGCGAGCCAGATCGTGAGTTCATCCTGCCGGGCGAGCCACTCGGGATAGTCGGGGTGATCGGGCGAGGTCGCTTCGAGGCGGCACCCGACGCGGATGAACTCGGCTTCCTCGCAGCGGTCGTTCTCCTGAAGCCAGTCGGCGTACACCATCCGGGGCGTGTCTTCCTCTGGTTGCGCGATGATCGATCGGCGGAGTGCTTCTTCGTCGGTCATGAGCCAACATCGGAAAAGTTTGGGTCTTGGCGAGCGGGGGTGCGTAAGCCCCCCGAGGACTTGCGAAACCAAGACTCGGGGGGCTTACGCACCCCCGCTCGCCAAAGTCAATCACACCACGATGCCAGGGCGGCGATTGAGCCGCCAGACGGTCTTCTTGGGAACGCCGTGGCCAAGCCGACAGTGGCCCAGTTTCGGGAACACTTTGGGGTTGGCCAGTTTCCCCGCCCCGGAACCGACCTTGTTCCCGAACAGGTCGAGGTACGCGAGGTTCGGCAATGTTATCGATTCAGCAAGTGCAGACGTGCCCGCGTTACCCAGTCCGCACTGTTGCAATTGCAAGCGAGTCAGGTTCGCGAACGTCGGCGCGGTCGCCAGCACTCGCGCACCGCGGACTGCCACCGGAAGCCCATCGAGGCACAGGTGCCGCAGTTCCGGCATGTCGAGCGACGACAGGAACTCGACCACGTGCCGGGCCGCGATCGGGCCGCGTGGGTGGTTGGTTCGCCCCAGGTCAAGGGCACGCAAAGCACCCAGGCGCTTACTCCCCGCGAGCGCGGCCAGACCGCCCGGCCCGATCGGGTTCCCGGCGAGATTCAGGTGCCGCAACCGAGCGAACGTGCTCGTGTCGGCCAGCGCTTGCACGCCGCCGGCGGTCACCGCGGACTCACGCAGGCACAACACCCGCAGGTTCCGTGCGAACGGCGCGGTCGCTAGCGCCTCGCACCCCGCCTTTCCGACCTGTGCCTGATCGAGGGTCAGATGCCGCAGTGGCCACTTCGCCTTCGCCAGAAGTGCGACCAACTCGGGCTGCAATCGTGAGCCCAGCAACCCGAGATGAGCCAGGCGTGGGAACGAGTCACTCGCGACGAACCGGCGAACCGTCGCTGCGTTGGAAGTGATATCTCCCTCGATCGAGAGCGACACCAGCCGGGGCATCGGCGGGAAATCGGCGAGCGTTCGCAGCAGGTCGCCAGCGCCGTTCCAGAGTTGCAGCCGACGCAGGTTGCGGAACCACTTCACACCGTGGAAGCGTTTCAACGAGCGAGCCGAGATCGGGTAGTCGAGGACGAGCGATTCCAGGTTGCCGAAATATCGCGACTCCGCCAGCGCCCGGTAACCAGATTCGTCAATTGGCAGATCGAAGTACAATCGCCGCAGTCCCGAGGAGTTCGGGGATTCTGCAATGGCCTTCACAGCGATGTCTTCGTCGCCTTCGTCAAGGTAGTCGATGTACATCCCGCGGAGTTGGCGAAACACCTTCTGCTCGCTGAACTGTACGATCTCGTCAGTCGTCGCGCCATCGAGGATGAGGCTGCGAGCCGGCGTTCGTCGGAACGCCTCTTCGAGTGACGACGCGAGCGTATCGACGGTCTCCTCGGTTGAGTCGCCGTACTCGTTGAAGAAGTACACCTCGTGGAAACCACGGCGGCAATCGGCCCACTCACCGATTTCAAACTGCTCCTGCCGATCGAGGCCATAGAGTTGGACGTCCGGCTCGGGGTCATGTGTGGAGAGCCAGTTCGCGAGGTCTTGTTCGCGTTCGAGAAGTTCGGGGTAGTCGGGCTCATCGAACGCGCCGGCCGCGAGGCGACACTGGATGCGGATGAACTCGGCGCGAGCCGACGGACCAGCGGCAGGTGAGGGAACGGTGTCGGGCTTGTTCTCGTCGAGCCAGTCGGCGTACACGAGCCTGGGCGTATCTTCGTCCGGGTGCGCCACGATCGATTTGAGGAGTGCGGTTTCGTCGCTCATAAGTTGAGCATCATAACCGGACGAATCGCGGTGAGAAGTCCCGACCGTTGTGAGATGCGATAAATGGACGATGTGATATTCCCATCACACCTTTTCGGATGGCGTTGGAGTATGAACTCCGTTGGAAGTGGTGGGCACAGCCGTCGGGGAAGCATTCGTCGCGGCATCCGCATAGCGACAATCCGGGTGGCAGTTTCCCGTGAGCGCATCGAGGGCACCGAACAACGCTTCGCTCGCGTCCTCCGTCAACTCCGGTGATCGACGAACCTCCCGCACCAGCGGGAACAATTCATCGTGAATCTCCCGCGTACCGCGACCATTTGCGAGTTCGATCCGGATGAGTTGATCGATGCCGGAATAGGGATCGGCAACGGAGAGTGCGGCGAGGATTGTGTCGAGTGTGATCATGGTTTCATTCTACCCGTTTCCAGTTCTCCCGTGTCTCTGCGAGTTGCCGTTGCATCTCGGCCAATGTAGTATCAGTCGCGACCTCAATGACGTGATGTGGCGGGCCAGCCTCCTCAACTCGCAACCCCGGACTAAGCTGCTCGCTCTCGATTACCCACAAGTGGAACTCGTCGTCCGGTGCTTTCAATGCATTGGGGTCAGAATTGACAGATAGGCCACCCATTCCTGGCTGAACGATATCATCTGGCGAAGAAACCGGCACGTCGAACCGCTTCTTGGAATTTCCAGCGTCTTTGGGACGAACTCCAAGCATTCCGAACTTCGTGCCGATTGCGGGCAACCCATCATCAGCGGCTTTCATCAATCGATACAGCTTCACAATCTGCTCCCGTTCGCGCTCACCCCATCATGTTGCGGAAGTCCTCGAAGAGGTAGCTGGAGTCGTGCGGGCCAGCGGCGGCTTCGGGGTGGTACTGCACGCTGAAGACGGGCAGCTTCTTGTGCCGCATTCCTTCAAGCGTGCGGTCGTTCAGGTTGATGTGGGTCGCTTCCATGTCTGAGGGCAACGTCGCGGGATCGACTGCGAAGCCGTGGTTCTGCGTGGTGATCTCCACCTTGCCCGTCTTCTCGTTGAGCACGGGTTGGTTCGCGCCGCGGTGGCCGAACTTCAGCTTGAACGTCTTCGCACCCACGGCCAGGCCCAGCAGTTGGTGGCCCAGGCAGATGCCGAACACGGGCTTCTTGCCGATCACACCCTTCACGGCTTCGATGGCGTAACCGACTGCGGCGGGGTCGCCGGGGCCGTTCGACAGGAACACGCCGTCGGGCTTGTGCGCGAGAATCTGCTCGGCGGTTGCGGTGCCGGGGACCACGGTGACCTTGCAGCCGACCTGCGTGAGGCAGCGGAGGATGTTCCACTTCATGCCGTAATCGACGGCCACGACGTGTTTCGTGGCCGGTCGCGCCGGGAGCACCTGCTCGCAGAACTGCCCGAAACCTTCGGTCCACTCGAACGATTTCTTCGGCACCACCTCGCTGACGAGGTCGCGGCCTTCCATGCCGGGGAACTTGCGTGCCTTCGCCACCAGCGAAGCGTCGTCGAGATCGACGGTAGAGAGCACACCGTTCATCGCGCCGCGAACGCGAAGCCGGCGCACGAGCGATCGCGTGTCGATCCCTTCGATGCCGGTGACGTTGCTTTTCTTCAGGTAGGAGTCGAGGTCGCAATCGCTGCGGAAGTTGCTTGGGATGCGTGTGAGTTCACGCACGATGAACCCGGCGACCTGCACGCCGCTCGATTCGCGGTCCAGAACCGTGGTGCCGTAGTTGCCGATGAGCGGGTACGTCATCGTCACGATCTGGCCGGTGTACGACGGATCGGTGAGCACTTCCTGGTAGCCCATCATGGAGGTGTTGAACACGACCTCGCCGCACGTTTCGCCGTGGGCACCGAAGCCACGCCCGGTGTACACGGTGCCATCCGCCAGAGCCAGTTTTGCGATAAGGGTAGACATCGGGAATTCAGGTCCTCAAGTCGTAACGTCGAGGGCAGCAGCCAAACCAGAAGAATGATACGGACGCAGCAAGTGTTCGGATATGATGTTGGGAACGAAATGCCCGCACTGGAACTATTCTTCCCCCTATTGCGTCTCACTCATGACGCCGCTTGCTGTCGAGTTCGAGATCACTAACCCCACCCGCTTCGAGCCTTTGCAACGCGTGTTCGATGCCCTCCGTGATGTCAAAGCTACTGACGCATTCGCTGAGGATCACTCCGCTTGGCTTCAATACTTCGATTACCCTGCTCGCTGTTACTTCAGTTGGACAAGTGAAGCAGAAAACGAGCTTCACTGGCAACGCTGGCAGGCAACACCGGTACCGCAACGTTGGACCGATCCGAGTTTGCAACGTGGTTGGGATTTTGAGTCAATGATCGAAGCGTTTCGTAACGGCGAATACGATCTGATCGCGTGTGAGCGGATCGACGAAACAACCGGACGTTTGACGTTTCAAGAACACTCCTTCCCATTCGGTGGCACTGGCTGCATGCGCGCGTTGATCGAGTCATTCGGACATCGGGTGACACGCGATTGGGAAGATGAAGGCTGACCTCAGAATCCTGATGAGTAATCGCATGGCAACGTCTTCACCACTCGATCGCCGCAAGTTCTTCGGATCGGCCGCGGCGTTGTCGCTGTCGGCGGCCAGCTACGCCAAGGTGCCCGGCAGCAACGACCGCGTTCGCGTCGGCTTCCTCGGTTGCGGCGGCCGTGCGCAAGCCCACATCGACCTCGTGAATCGCTTCGCCGCGGAGGGGAAGCCAGTTGTGCCGGTCGCCGTGTGCGACGTATGGGACGGCCTCGAAGACGAGTACGAGGTGAACTTCGGCGGGAAGGTCACGCGACGGCGATACGCTCAGGGGCTGTACCCCTCGGCACGCAAGATCGGTCTCGATGTTGCGGACAAAACCCGCGTCACCAAGGATTACCGCGTCGTCCTCGATCGCAAGGACGTGGACACCGTTTGCATCACGACGCCCGACCACTGGCACGGCCGCATGACGGTCGATGCCCTGAACGCCGGTAAGGATGTGTACGTCGAAAAGCCAATGACGCGGACGCCCGAAGAGGCAGTCGCGGTGTGCGACGCGGCCCAGCGCACGGGGCGAGTAGTCACGGTCGGTGTGCAGTCGATGGCCGACGGTGTGTGGATGCGTGCCTTCGACACAATTCGCCAGGGCGGCATTGGTCACGTCGCGCACGCACAGGGCGGCATCTTCCGGAACGACGCTCGCGGCCAGTGGCGGTACTACCGGCTCGCGAAGGAAATGACGCCAAAGACCGTGAACTGGGATCTGTTCCTGGGGCACGGCTTCGAGATCGGCGGGAAGCGAATCGGCCCGACCGCGAAGGAACAGCCGTTCGATCGCGCCGCGTTCGCACAGTGGCGTACGCTGTGGGCGTTCTCGGGCGGGCCGTTCGCCGATCTCCTCACGCACTCCGTCACGCATCTCTCAGCGGCAATGGGCGTGCGATTCCCGGCTCGCGTCACAGCCGGCGGCGGCACGTTCCTCGAATACGACGGTCGCGAAGTCCCCGACGTGTGCAGCATCGTCGCGGATTACGAGGAAGGTTGCCAGCTTACCCTCACTGGCTCGACGATCAGCGGATATCCGGTCGAGGAAGTGATTCGCGGTCGGCTCGGGGCGATCAAGTTCGTGAAGGGCGGCTATCAGCTATTCCGCGACGACCCGACCCGCGGCGCGAGCTTCCCACCCCGCATGGAACAGGCACCCACGCCGACCGAAGCCGTCACGGTGGAAGCGCCTCGGAACGAGACGGAAACGCTGTGGGAAAACTTCCTGGCGTGCGTGCGAAGCCGTCAACAATCGACGTTCTGCCCGCCAGACCTGGGAGCCGTGGCCGTCGTGACGGCGGCGATGGCCGCACAGAGCTACCGCACCGGGCAGGCGTTGTTCTGGGATCGCGAACGGCGAGTGGTAGCGACGGCCGATTCGAGCTGGGCCACGCGATGGGAGCAGCGGAGTAAGGCACGAGCGAAGCCAAACCAAATCTTCGGCTGGTCGGGCGGCGACACCGGCAGCACGCTCACGCCCCCGACCCACCAGAACCTCGCTGGCCCCTGGGTGAACGGCAAGGATCCAGCATAGCGGTGATGCCTCGCATTCTTGCCCGCGCGGGGTGGCAAGTCTACCATTCCGGGGTGTCGCTTTCTCCAAACGGAGTTGCTATGCATCTCACCAATCTCTTTGCATGTCTCGCCCTCTGTGTGTGCGCTGCCGGAATCTCGGCCGACGACACCGATGCGGAGGCCAAAGCCTACTTCGAGAAGAACCTCGGCAAGCTCGTGACAGTGAAACCCAAGCTGCTCAAGGATGCAGCCATCGCCAAAGTGCTCACAGCCAAGATTTACAGGGTGGAGTTGGGTGTTGGAGATACCACACTCACCCCATTGATCGGACGAGATGGCGAGAAAATCGTCACGCTGACGCAACCCTCCACGAATCAGGATGTCCCAGGCTTGAAAGCCATCGTGGATCCGAAGTTCAAACTGACAACTGAAACGGACGCGATTGTTTTCCAGAGTGTTCTGGACGCACTCTACCCCATCTCAAACACATTCGGAGAGGATGATCTCAAGGCGAAAACAATTCGACACAACGGAACCGAATGGACCTTCGTCCGAGGCAAGTTCTTCAAGAAGGATAAGGGGTTTATGGTCACGACGGACAAGGACGGCGTGATCACCAAAGTGCGGTTTTCGCTGGAGTTGGCTGACAAGTAACCCTGCTGCAAATGGCGAGCGGGGGACGTCAGTCCCCCGAGGCAACGAACAACAGATGGTTCACTTCAGTCAGTTGCTCAGCGCCGAGGCGGGTGGCGGTGGGCTCGCGGGGCTGGTCGGGTTGCCCGAGTTCGCTGGCGTGTTCAGCGAGCTTTCGGCCTGACCTAGCAAGCTCTTGATGTTCTTGCGGAAGGCTTCGTACTGAATCGCCAAGTTATCGCGTTCGTTGGTGCGAGCCTTCAGGTCGGCGCGCTCGGCTGTGAGTGTCGCACGCGATTCGTCAAGTTGGGCCTGGAGCTGTGCCCCACGGCTCTCGGCCGCCGCGAGCTTTTCCTCGGCCGCGAGCAACCGCAACCGGAACTGGTCGCGAGCAGCGGCTGCGGCGCGGAAGTCTTCATCGAGTCGTTTGGTCTTCGCTTCCTGCGACGAATTCTTGTCGCCAGCGGCTGTCGAGGTCGGCACCTTGGAACAGCCCCAGGCTCCGACGAGCATTACCAGGACGAAACCAAGCGCCTTGTGCGAGCGGGTCATCATCGTTGTCTCCATCGAGCCGGGCAGTCGGCCGTCCCGCCGGTGGTGGGGCCCGGTAAATTGGGAAAGGAAATCCCGAACTCTGTCGGTCACGCATCTTCTCTCGACACCCTCAAACCACCCACTTAACCAGAACTCGCGAAATTACGGATCCGGAACAGAACCCCAGGCTCCCCAGGACGCCCAACTGTTCGGCGAAGCCGCAAGCGACTTCGAACAGGAAAGCCGCTTGCGGCTTCGCTCGGATGCTTTGCTTCTGGCCTCGAACCCACGATCCGGATAGCATTTCGGACTGACGCCCCGCCCCAAGGTCTCTCCCCATGCTCTTTGCCACCTATGTCCAGGATCTGAACCCGCTCGGGGTTCGGATTCTCTCAACGATTGTTGCCGCGCTACCCGTACTCGTACTCTTCTACCTGCTTGTCGGCCGGCGCTGGCTGGCGAGTTGGGCGGGAGCAGCAGGAAGTGTTGTCGCGCTGGTGCTGGCCACAGTCGTCTATGGGATGCCCCTGGAGATGGCTGTCGGATCGTTCTTCTACGGGGCCGCGTTCGGGCTGTTGCCCATCGGCTGGACCGTGTTCGCAGCGATGCTGCTGTACAACATCACGGTCGAAACCGGGCAGTTCACAATCATCCGGCGATCCATCGGTAGCCTCAGTAAAGATGCACGTATCCAGGCTGTGCTGATTGGGTTCGCGTTCGGAGCGTTCATGGAAGGGGCCGCCGGGGCGGGTTCGCCCGTGGCAATCTGTGGGGCGATGCTCGTTGGGTTGGGAGTGCCACCGTTCCGGGCCGCAGTGATCTGCCTGATCGCGAACACGTCGCCGGTGTGCTACGGCGGGCTCGGCGTGCCGATCATGACGCTCCAAACCTCCAGCGGGATCGACGCCGACAAGATCAGCATCATGTGCGGGCACCAGTTGCCGTTCCTGTCGTGCCTTATCCCGCTGTACATGGTCAAAACGATGTGTACCTGGCGGCAGACGCTCGCCATCTGGCCCGCGTTATTCGTTGGCGGCGCGTCGTTCGGCATCTTCCAGTTCATCTTCGCGACGGCACACGCTTACGGCTTTCCCCCGATCTGGCAGCTCACCGACATCGGCGGCGGCATCTTCTCGCTCATCACACTGGCGTTGTTCCTGAAGTTCGTGTGGAAGCCGAAGGAAGAATGGCGATTCCCCGAAGAAGCCACCAGCATGGCCGCGACTCCGGTCCGGGTGAGCGAACCGCACGATCCCCAGGCCGAACACGCTCGGGAGGAGGTCAAGGAACTTCTCGAAGGGCCGAAGTCGCCTGCCGGGGAAGCACCGCTCACGTTCCGCTCGGTCAGCATTGCCTGGATGCCGTGGATTCTCATGGCACTGTGCCTTGTGGGTTCCGGTGTCGTGAAGCAACTGGAATCGGACAAGAAGGGACCACTCGATCTGTTCGGGCTGAAGACGTACTACGACATCCAGATCCCCGGATTGCACAAGCAGGTTCAGCGTGCCGAAGCTCTCGTTCCGCCCGGCACGAAGGACGAAGACAAGCTCGAAGCGGCGGTGTTCAAGTTCACCTGGCTCACCGCTCCCGGCACGCCCGTGTTGCTGGGCGGGATTCTCTCGATGATCATGCTCGGTATGTCGCGGAAGCAGGTCGTTCTGGTGTTCCGGAAGACGGTCCACCAGATGCGAATCCCGATTCCGACGATCGCGTTCATGCTTGGGCTCAGCTACATCACCAAGTACGCCGGGATGGACGCGACGCTCGGCGTGGCGTTCGCGGCGACGGGTGTGCTGTACCCGTTCTTCGCGGCAATGCTCGGCTGGCTTGGCGTGTTCCTCACCGGCACCGACGCAGGGAGCAACGCCCTGTTCGGCGGCTTGCAGAAGATCACGGCAACGGAAGTGTGGAACGCCCACCACACCGGGGCGATGAGCAACCTGACGCTGGATCAGGCACAAACGCTGATTTGCACGGCGAACAGCACGGGCGGCGTGATGGGGAAGATGATCGACGCGCAGAGCATCTGCGTTGCAACGGCCGGCACGAACCAGATTGGCAAGGAAGCGGACATCTTCAAGGCCGTGATCTGGCACAGCGTGCTGCTTGCGAGCATTGTGGGCATGCTCACGGCGTTGCAGGCATTCGTGTACCCGTTTACGCTGATGGTACCGAAGTAGTGTTTGCCGCCGCACCACCATAGTAGACCATCCAGGTTAAGGTGGTGAGTTCGGTGGCGCAGGCCTCTAGCATGTGTCTTGCAATCACAGGCCAAAGGCATGTGCAACCGAACCAATCAGCACCCACCAAATTGGCCTGGATGGCTTATAGCGGCGTTCCGGAGTTATCACATGATCCGTTTCGCGTTGTTGTTCACGTTAGTGCTGTCATCGTCCGCGCTCGCGGGGCCGGGCAAGTTCAACAAGGTGCTCGCACCCGGCGACAAGGCTCCCGTGTGGGAGAACCTCGAAGGAACCGATGGCAAGAAGCACTCACTCGCCGACTTCAAGGATAAAGAGATCGTCGTTGTGGTCTTCACCTGCAACGGCTGTCCGGTCGCAAAGGACTACGAAGACCGCATCATCGCGTTCGCCACGAAGCACGCTGGGTCGGACTCCAAGGTCGCGTTCGTGGCCATCAACGTGAACACGGGGAAGGACGACTCCTTGCCCGCCATGAAGGTCCGCGCCGAGAAGAAGAAGTTCCCGTTCGCGTACCTCTACGACCCCACGCAGGAGATCGCCCGCAAGTACGGCGCGATGTTCACGCCCGAGTTCTTCGTGCTCGACAAGACGCGAACCGTCGTCTACACCGGCTCGATGGACGACAAATCGCCCCCCGAGGAGCCGAAAGCCCTCCACCTCGAAACCGCCGTCGCGGCCGCACTCGCAGGCAAGAAACCCGAGACAGGCGAGACCAGCGCCGCGGCAGGGTGCAAGATCAAATACAACCCAAAGAAGGACGACTGAAAGCGCTGACGTGGCGAGCGGGGGTGCGTCAGCCCCCCGAGTTGTTACGAAGACTCCAGACTCGGGGGGCTGACGCACCCCGCTCACCAAAGGCATTTCCGCCGACACGTGGAAGACCCCGTGTCAATTCGCACCGACATCAATACTGTATTAGAGCCATAAGCCAGCCGAACCGGAGACCCCTCGTCATGCCGACGGTCCTGGACTGGAACCCGACCGTCGATCCGTCCGAACTCGTGCGGGTGACTCAGGAAGCAGTCGCCGCTGGGTCCGTCGTCGTATTGCCCGGTGATTGCGGGTATGTCTCGCTTGTGAACCCAGCCAGCCCGAACGCAGCGAAGTACCTCGCGGCACTCGCAGCCGGTGGTGCCGGCCCGCCAGCCGTGCTGGCGTGGGCAGCCGACGACCCCGTCGGGCTCGGGTTACCCGTCTCGACCACCGGCCGGCGGTTGATGTACCGGGCGTGGCCCGGACCGATCGTGATGGCTGTCGCGGGTGAGCCGAAATGGCCATCCGAGTGGCCAGAAGTTGTGCAAAAGGCGTTGACGGCGAACGGCCCCGTGCGGTTCCGCTGCCCTGAACACCCGCTGTGCGAGACGATTATCCCGGCGTTGTCCTTGCCCATGTTGGTCGTGGATACGTTCCTGCCAACCGCCGAGGCAGTACTCGACCTTGTGGACGACCCGGACACGTTTGCTGTGGCTGTCGGTGAGCACCCCGCGGAAGGGAAGCCGACCGTGATCACGCTCCGAGGTGAGGGATACGAAGTCACCGAGCCCGGGCTGTTCTCATCCGACGAACTGGAGAAGTTCGCGGCACGGATTGTGCTGTTTGTATGCACCGGGAACACGTGCCGGAGCCCTCTTGCCGAGAGCCTGGCCAAGAAACTGGTCGCGGATCGCCTCGGGTGCGCTCCCGACGACCTCCCCCAACGCGGGCTGTGGATGCTGTCGGCAGGGGTGGCGACTTCCGGTGGTGACCCCGCTTCGCAGGACTCTGTCACGGTCGCTGGCGAGTTCGGGGCCAGCCTGGAGAACCACGAAAGCCGGGGAGTGAACCCGGAGTTGCTCGCGGCTGCCGACGACGTGATCACGATGACCCGGGCTCATGCTCAAGCCCTCGCGGCGCGATATCCCGGTGTCGGACCAACACCGCGAACGCTCTGCGGTGAGGGCGACTTGGACGACCCGATTGGGGCAGGAATTGGCGTCTACCGGGCGTGTGCCCGCACGATTGTGACGCACCTGGAACGACTTCTTCCGGAGTGGATAGGCCAATGAAGATCGCTGTGGGCAACGACCACCGCGGGGTTTCGATCAAGCACCGATTGCTCGGGCTGCTGCGTGACCTCGGTCACGACGTTTCCGACATGGGAGCGTCCGCGCAGACTAGCGTGGACTATCCGGATTTCGCCATCACCGTCGCGGAAGCCGTGAGCGCCGCCAGGGTCGATCGCGGCATCCTGATCTGCGGCACGGGCCACGGAATGTGCATCGCGGCAAACAAGGTTATGGGCGTTCGGGCCGCCAACTGCCGCGACATCGTCGATGCTGAACTGAGCCGCCGACACAACGACTCTAACGTGATGTGCCTGTCTGCTGATCTCATTGGCGAAGAGCAGATCGAAAAGATGGTTCAGGCGTGGCTCGTGACAGATTTCGAAGGAGGCCGCCACGCGCGACGCATCGAGAAGGTCGCCGCTTACGAGAAGGCTCACGAAACCCCACCGGGGAGTTGATTGCGGTCCCATCCGAGTTAGTGGTATGCTGGTACGGAGTTTGGCAGGCAACGGTCGGATCCGTTGCCCAATCACATCGCCACTCCGGAGCATCACATCATGGCACGCCGTTCGGTCACGGATCTCGTTGAAGCCGATCTGCCGATCACTCCGATGCTGGACATGTCGTTCCAGCTCCTGGCATTCTTCATCATGACGTTCCGCCCCACGCCAACCGAAGGGCAGATCGCCGTCGAGCTACCACCCATTCCCGGGGGTCCTGAGAGCACCGCTGTTGCGATTCCGGAAACGGCGAAACCCGCACACCACATCGTACTCGTTCAGGCCACGGAACAGGGCACGATCGCGAGTATCACGCTTCGCGAGGAAGGCGCTCCAGGCGACCGCGAGATCAGCGCCGACGCAAAGGTGCTGTTGAAGGAACTGAAGGCCATTACAACGGCAGCATCGCGGCAGCGGGAGGGCGGAGCCAGGATTCCCCCACCGAGGGTTACGATCGAGATCGGGGACAGGCTTCTCCAGGCATCCGTGATTCAAGTTTTCGACGCAGCCCGCCAGGCAGGATTCACCGACATCACGACAGTTCCCATCGACAAAAAGAAACGCTGAAAATATCTGGCGAGTTAAGTCTCGCATAACTGTTCAGGCACCAGTAAGATTTTCAGCAGAGGGTAGGCTGAATCAGCCCGGAGTATTTGGATCACTTGATGAGCCTTCCGACACCTCCGCCCACGGAAGCAACTGAAATCGGTTCGCAGCGGCGCGGCCTGTGGACTCGGCTCCGCTGGGTCGGCACGCCGTTCCGATACCTTTGGCAAGCGTTCTCACGCCAACCACGCGGGTTCCGCCTCGGCCTGGCTGTCGTTCTCGTGATTGGGACAATCACCGGGGTGATGTATGCCCAAATCTATCTCAAGAAACGGGAGTCGGTACACGCCACCGTAGCCGCGTGGCAAGCCTACAACACGGCAGCGCAGAAAACCGACCTCGACGCGATGCGTGCCGCCCTCGATGGCGTTCTCGCCATCAACTCAAGCGACCCCAACGCGGGCCGCTACCGCAGCATGATCGACCGTGGCGAGGCTGACCCGGACAGTCCGGAACTGGCTATGGTCCTGATGACGCACCACCGCGGCCAGGACCGGCTCCCCGAAGCAGCACGCGAAGCCGAGAAAGTGCTGGCGAAGTACCCGAAACACTGGCTCGCACGCTGCTATCTCGCGCACCAGGCTATCCAGGGCGAGCGAAACCCGGCGAAGGCCGAGCATATCCTCGCACAGCTTCCCGACCCAGAAGACCCCGAAGCGAACGTCCGCCTCAACGGCATCCTTTACGCGCTGCGGTTGTTCGATGCAACCGGCCGCGATGCCACACCGCTCCGCTCTGTCGTCTTGCGGAAGCTCGTTCCACTCACCCGTTCCGCGGCGGCCGCAAACGCCGAGCCTGCCGCCAAGGTTCAACTTGTCGGGTGTTATCTGGAACCGTTTGCCGATCCCACCGCCATCACGGAACTCGGTAGTTACTGGGCTGCGGCCGACAAACTCGCCGAGGATGCCGCAACCGAGGCCATCGCCAACGGAGATATCCCCACACTTATTCGGCTCGCGGAACTCGGACCACGAATGCGTATCGCACTGACGATGCTGCGCAACAACGACCCCGCTCGCTTGCCGCCTGAACGGTTCGATCCGCTCCTGAAATCGATCGACGACCGCACCCACCGCATCTGGCAGATCGTGCGAGACAAGGAGCCGCAGCGCCCGGAGTCTTACCGCGGCCTTGCTGGCCTCGCGCTCCAGAACAACGACCCCGCGGGCGCGATTCGGTCCCTCCTTGATGGCCTCGCGATCTGCGGCGATCGGCCGGAGTTCCTTGAACTCCTCGTCGGGCTTGTGGCACGTTTCGGGACCGACGCGAGCATACGCAACCTCGCAGACCGCATGTGGAAAGCGGCCGAGTCCTCGAAGACCAACCCCGTGAAGTGGTGCCTGGCCGCCGAGGTGGCACTGGTCGTGAACCGCCCCGATGCGGCGTTTCTCGCGTGCCGCAACGCACGGGCGATCCAACCGAACAACCCGTGGGCGTGCGCGACCCAGGCCCGAATCCTGGTGCGGAGCGGGAAGTTTCTGGAAGCCCGCGAGGCACTCGCAGCACTCGCAGAATCCGCCATTCTGCTGAATCCGGCACTCACGCGTGTCCACGCTCGCATTCTGGTCGGCAGTGGGCTGTGGATTCTCCGAGACGAGGAATTCAAGAAGGTGACCGAGGCCCAGAGCAAGTTCAAATCGAAGTCGTCGCTGCCGGCCGTTGCGTTCCTGCTGGGCGTACTCGATGCACCGCCGAATGCCGAGCGTGCAGCATGGGTTGCGGCAATGGCCGAACTCATACTCTCCCAGTATCCCGGTGCCAGCGGAGCCGCACTCGCCAGGGCCGAGGCTTTGTACCGGCTTGCTGATCTCTCCGCCTTGCCACACCCCGAAGATCGGACACGCCCGCCTGTCTGGAATTCAGCCCGGGTCACCATGGCGCTACGGGCGATCACTCAGCTATCACAGGACCAACGGGCAGAGCCGAATGTGATTGCCACCGTGGCGACACTTCAGTTGAAAGGCGAAGGCAACGCCGCTGCTGCCCTCCGGACCGTGACCCCGCTGCTGGCCAACGAGTCCTCGGCTACCCCAGCGCAACTGGAGATCCTCGGGGCTGTGCTGATCGCGAATAACCGCCCGGCGGAAGCGGTTCGTTTGCTGGAACGCGTGGCATTGTCGCCCAGTGCTTCGGCAGGATCGGTTGTCGCGCTGGCCGTAGCTTATGAAAAAAACCAACAGCCAATCGACGCCAGGAAGACGTTGGCACTGGCAGAGAATATTCCGGAACGTACCGACCGCGAACAGGCCGAATTGATCGCGGCCAAGCTCATGCTCCTGAAAGAGAGACCGTGATGGGTGCCAAGAGCCTCTTACACTTGGGTCTGGTGACTCGACGGATGAGCGGAGTATTGCTCATCGCGTTCTGCGTATTCACGACTTCGGCCTCGGGTCAGCAGCCCAAAGATCCACCCAAAGACCCACCCAAAACGGCGCCGGGTACCGCGGACGAAGAGAAAGCGAAGGAAGCATTCCTCGCCGGGAAACTCGACGACGCACTGAAACTGTTGCAGGCCGCGTCGAAGGCCAACCCAGCGTTTCCTCCGGCGAAGGTCGTCGCGGCCCGCTGGTGTGTCGAAACGGGGAACGGCCAGCAAGCCCGCGTCCTCATCGAACAGGCCGCAGCCGAGGACTCGACTCACCCGGATGTGTTCTTGACCAATGCCAGTTTCGCACTCGGCGAAGGACGCATTACCGACGCGATCCTGGGGTGTTCCACCGCACTCGCAATGACAGAATCGACACGCTGGGACGCCGACACCAAGAAACGTTACCAGCGTGAAGCAAGACTTGGCCTTGCCGCAGCCTTCGAAGTACGCGGCGATCACGCATCCGTCAAAACCCACGTCAGTGCCTTGCTGGAAGCTGATCCGAGGAACGCCGGACTCCGACAGCGGCTGGCTCGCACCAGTTTCCTGCTCGGTCGCACGGAAGATGCGTTCACTGATTTGCAAGCCGCCGCGAAGGAAGACCCCACGCTCGACCCGCCGCAGCTTTCCATGGCCCAGTTGTGGACCGCGAAACAGGATTTCGCCAAGGCCGATGAATGGTACGCCAAGGCGGTCGCGGCGCACCCGAATTCGGCCAAAGTTCACCGCGGGCTGGCAGGTTATCTCCTCGACCGTGGCCGGCTGGATACCGCGAAGGCCCACATTGCCGCGGCCCAGAAGATGGAACCCACCGCACGCGACACCAAGGCGCTGACCGGCCTGGCAGCCCGCTATGCGAAGGACTACACAGCCGCCGCGACGATTTTCGAGGAGTTGGTCAAGGATCACCCGTCGTTCGGGTTCGGTGTGGTGAACCTGGCGCTGGTGTTGGCCGAGTCGGGCGACCTGACCGGTAAGCGGAGAGCGACCGAACTCGCGGAAGGGTATGCGAAGCAAAACCCCCGGGCCGGCGAACCGCGGGCCGTGCTGGCGTACTGCCTTTTCAAGGCCGGGCGGGCCGCCGACGCCGAGAAAATGGGCCGATCGGCAGTGGGGCTGGGTTCGCTGAGCCCGGATGCTGCATACTTCCTGGCGAAGGTGTTTGCGGATCGCGGAGCAAGCGAGGAGGCGCAAAAGATCGTGAAGGCCGCCTGTGAGAGCAAGGATGGGTTTGTCTATCGCAAGGAAGCCGAGGAGTTGCTCGCGGAACTCAACAAGAAACTGCCGCCACCGAAGAAGTGACTCCGATCCACTCTTGGCGAGCCGCCCGTGTTAACGGGCGGGTTCAGCCAACCACCCGCCCGTTAACACGGGCGGCTCGCCAAAAGATTCCCAACCGCTCGAAATATAGTCTTCCGCTCGCCAAGAGCACATCATTGTTACGGCTTGATCTTGTCCCCAACCTTTTCAAACGTGGTCGTGCTGGATTCGCCCACGAGGAACATCCGAGGCAGCAGCCGAACGTTCACGGTTGCCTTCACGGTCAGCTTTGCTCCACCCTCCACTGTCACTCGCAAGGCGCTCACGGGTTTGTTGTCGGTCCCGAGGAACTTCGCGAACATGGGTGCAGACATCGGGTCCATCGCCGTCGCGAACTTGTGCAATCGGTTCAGGTTCACC
>PNLP01000026.1 GCA_013823135.1 Planctomycetaceae bacterium | reverse complement strand
GGTGTTCTCAGTTTTCGGTTTTCAGTTCTCAGTATCTTCGGGGCAAGCCCCTTTCTACAACTGACGACTGACGACTGACGACTGACGACTGATCACTGATAGCTGAGAACTTCCCCCATGGACGACACTTTCCTCGCACAACTCCGCTGCCCGCTCGATCCCAAACGGGAAGCGACCCTTGCCCGGGAAGATCAGCACCTCGTCTGCTCGCGGTGCAACTGTCGCTTTCCGATCAAGCAAGGCCTCCCCGTTCTCGTGCCTGATGAGGTCGAGCTGCCTCCCCAAACTCGCGAGGTCAGCCAGCTTCCCTGCCAGCGAGCCGCAAACCGCGAGAAGAACCGAAAGTAGTCTGGCACTGATCGCACGCTCACGCTATTTCCCACGCGATTGTCGCGAACTAATGGGAGCAGCGTGTGACGGGTTCCCGGCAGCTTTTCCAATCGTATCTTGGCCGGCCCCTCGCCGTCCTTGTGATTCTGTTCGCTGGAGAAGTCCATGCGGCAGAAGTTCCGCCACATCTGCCGCGCTACAATCTCGATCTCGACATCGATACTGTCAGGCATCGTGCCACGCTGCGCGAGCGGGTCACCTGGACCAACACGACCAAGACTCCTGCAAACCATCTCGCATTCAACTTTTACCCCAACTACCAGGTTCCGCGGCGCGATTATCTCCAACTTGCCAAGACACTCGAAATGCTCCGACTTCAGCCGTCGCTGGGCATCGATATGGGTGGCCGTGCCGGTGTCATCACTGAGTCCAAGTTGCTCTCGCTCGGCAATAAGGCTCACAACGAAACTCTGCGCTACGAATACGACGACACCAACCCAACAGCGCTGCGGTTCCCGTTACCGCGGCCTGTTGAACCGGGTGAATCAGTGTGCGTCGAACTTGTCTGCGAATTCTATCTGCCGAACAAGCAAGGGCGACTCGGTCACTGGAAGGACACGACATTCTTCACCAATGCGTTTCCGGTCCTAGCGTTCTGTGACGATACCGGCTGGCGACCGATGCCGTTCGTGCCGTGGCACCAACCGTGGTTTAACGAGGCGGGGATTTTCCGCGCGAAGATCACGCTACCGGAAGGCGAAGTGCTCGCGTGTTCGCCGCAGATCAAGTCGGAAGCCAAGCTCGGTGATGGCCGCAAACAGATCGAGACCGAGACGTTCGTTGGCCGCGATTTCCCGGTGCTCTGTTCGTCGCGGTACAAGGAGTTTACCTCCGACATCAACTTGCCCGATGGCAAGCCGGTCAAGTTGCGCTGCCTCGCGTTTGCGGAGCATGAGTGGTACGCCCGCGAGATCCTTCAGATCGTGGGCGAGGCGATCCCGGTCTACTCGACGTGGTTCGGCAACTTCCCGTATTCCACATTCACGATCGCGGAGTCGTACTTCGGCTGGAACGGGAACGAGTGTGCCGGGCTCATCATGATTGATGAGCGAGTCTTCGGGATGCCGCACCTCGCACGCGGATACGTCGAGTACCTCGTTTCGCACGAAACCTCGCACCAGTGGTGGTACAACTACGTCGGCACCAACGGCTATTCCGAGCCGTTCATGGACGAGGCCGCGGCCGCGTATTTCACACACCGGTTGCTCGACCACAAGCGTGGCAAGAACAACCCGATGCTCGCATGGCCGAAAGCGCTCCGCTGGTTGCCGAACATTGACCGCGACAACTACCGATTCGGCGGCACGTACTATTCGATCCGCAATAAGGAGATGAACCCCGCGGCGCAGGACCTGCCGAAGTACGGGCACCTCTTCAACCTTTTTGCGGGCGCGTATGACCGCGGGTCCATGTCGATCGGCATGATCGAGAATCAGTTGGGCGAGGCCGCGTTCCTCGATTTCACCCGCGGGATCGTCGAGAAGTACGGCTGGCGCGTACTTCAAATCGCGGATTACAAGCGTGAACTTGAAGCCTACACGGGCCGCGACTGGACCGAGTTCTTCGACCGCTGGATCTACGGGAAAGGATTGACCGACTGGAAAGTCGAAGACGTGACCGTGCGGGAACTGAACGGTCCGCGAGTGAATGCCTTGAACAGGCTCACGACACGGGGTGGGAACCCAAACCAGAAGTACACCGCCTCGGCGGTTGTTCGGCAGAAGGGCGATTTCACCGAAGCAACAACGGTTGGCTTCGCCATGCCCGGTGGCCAGATGATTCGCGTGCCCGTCGGTGGCGACAAGCCAATGCAGATCCCCGACATGGGCGCGACGATCACGCCGCTGGGCGACAAACGCTGGCGTGTTGATGTCGAACTGCCCGGCGAACCCGAACAGGTGATGACCGACCCGGATCACGTTCTGCTTGATGCGAATCCGACCGACAACTGTTGGAAGCCTACGATCCGCGCGAAGTTGACGCCGCTGTACACGACGCTCGACGACGCGGACCTGACTTCGGATTACCACCGGTGCAACCTGATCGCGGGGCCGTGGGTGTGGGGTGCATCGTATCAGGATCCGTGGTACACCCGCTCAACGATGCTGGGGCTCCGTGTCGGATTGAACAAACCACAGCATGTGAAAGCCGATGCTTATCTTGCGTATCGCACCGACTACCGCGACGCGATCTTCGGAGCGGATTTGACTTTCTTCGGGGATCACCGAGAGTACGGCATCAACTACGAGAAGCGAGTCGCGGGGCCGTTTGGCAACGAATCCGGTTCGGGTGGCGCTCAGCGAGCAGTCGCGTACTATCGTGACATCATGAAGCCAGGGTCGAGCCTGTACCTGCCACCGATCATGTATCAGGATGGCTTCGTCACGTATCAGGACAACTTCCTGCCGTTCACGCGAACGCCTGTGGGGACACGCTTCAACCGCCTTGCGATGGGCGGCTACCACTACCGCTTGAACCTGTACACGCCGTACTGGAATCCCGAATGCGGGGTGTGGGTCGATGCCATGGCAGCGGGCGGCACGACCGAGTTTATTGGTAACAGCACCTGGAAGGGAATGGGGCAAGGCCGTCTCGAACTCGCGGGGGTGCATAAACTCCCGGACTCGTTTGGCGCCTTGCGGAACGTTCGGGTCGCCGGGCGTGTGGTGGCGCTGGGAGCGTGGCCGGACTACGGCCAGTTCTTCGCGCTGGGCGGCGGCACGCTCTACCGCGGCTTCGACCTGGCCCAACGGCAGGGCAGCGCGCTCTGGGTGGCGAACGCCGAACTCCGCATCCCGGTGGTGAAGGACGTGGCGTGGGACGTGCTCGACCACACGATCGGGGCACGCAGCGTGTGGCTGGCGACCTTCTCGGACATCGGCAGTGTTTACGCAAACGGAAAGAGCATCGACGGCGTGGCTTACGCTCTGGGTGCGGGCTTACGAGTGGAAGTGGCCGTGTTCAGCTTTATCGAGCGGGCAACGCTGCGTTTCGACGTGGCGAAGACCATCAACGCCGCGACCCCGTTCCAGTGGTGGTTCGGCGTCCAGCACGCATTTTGACTCGCGTCAGGCGAGCCACGGGGCTTGTCCCCGTGGGTTTTTCCTCAGGCCAACCAAGACCACGGGGATCAACCCCGTGGCTCGCACTGTCATCACTTCACGACTTGCGGCTGTTCTTCTTGCGCTCGGCTTCCTTCAGCCAGAGCTTACGCATCCGGATCGACTTCGGCGTGATCTCCACCAACTCGTCGTCCTCGATGTACTCCAGAGCGCTTTCCATCGAGAAGTCACGAGGTGGCTTCAGCACGGCGGCCTTGTCGCTGCCAGAGGCCCGCATGTTGGTCAGCGGCTTCATTTTGGTGACGTTCACCACCATGTCGTTGTCGCGAGGTTGCTCACCCACGACTTGCCCCTCATACACCGCGTCCGGCGGCGAGACGAACAATGCGCCAGACAGGTCTTCAGTTGCGTAAGCGGTCACCTTCCCGGTTTCTTTCGAGATGTACACGCCGTTCGCACGCCCTGGGATCGCCGGCTTCGCCGGACGGTACTCGTGGAAGTTATGGTGCATGATCGCCGTACCCTGCGTGGCGGTCAGCACTCGTGTACGCAGACCGATCAGGCCGCGGGCCGGGATGTAGAACTCCAGTTGCGTCGTGGTTCCGTGGTTCTCCATCTTCTGGAAGTCGCCTTGGCGTTCCAGCACGAGGCGGATCACGGAGCTGTGGTGTTCCGTCGGCACTTCCACCACGAGGTGCTCGAACGGCTCGTGCTTGCTGCCGTTGATCTCCTTCATGATGACCTTCGGCTTCCCGACGGCGAGTTCACCGCCTTCGCGGCGGATCGTCTCAAGCAACACACCGAGGTGGAGCAGTCCGCGGCCGGAGACGAAGAACTCGCTCTCGCGGTCGCCGGGTCGCACCTTCAGGGCGACGTTGTGGTGGAGTTCCTTTTCGAGCCGGTCACGCAGTTCGCGGCTCGTCAGTGGCTTGCCGTCCTGCCCGGCGAACGGGGAGTCGTTCACCTTGAACACCATGTCGAGCGTCGGCTCGTCGATCGTGAGCGGCGGCAGGGTCTGCGGCTTCTCGAACTCGCAGATCACGTCGCCGATCTCGGCATCGTCCAGGCCGACGACCGCACACACGTCACCGGCGCGGATCTCGTCGACTTCCCGCTGTGCGAGTCGGTCGAACTCACGCAGTTGAACGACGGTATCCGGGAACGTGCTGCCGTCGGTTTGACGAACGACCGTGACCTTCTGGTTCTTGCGGATTTTCCCGGCGTAAACGCGACCGATGGCGATCTTGCCCACGAACTCGGAGTATTGCAGGGCCATGACCTGCATCTTGAGTGGGGCGTCTTCGTCCACGTCCGGAGCTGGGACGTTGTTGAGAATCGCGTCGAACAGCGGGCGAAGATCCTTCGGCGGCACCTTCATGTCGGTGGTGGCCACGCCGTTGCGCCCGCTGGCGTAGATGACCGGGAAGTTGGCCTGTTCGTCGGTCGCGCCGAGTTCGATGAACAGGTCGAACATGAACGAGTGAACGTCGTCGATGCGGGCGTCCGGGCGGTCGATCTTGTTGATGATGACGATCGGGTTGAGCCCGACCGCGAACGCCTTGCGGAGCACGAACCGCGTTTGTGGCAGTGGTCCTTCGGCGGCATCGACCAGCACGAACGCGCCGTCGGCCATCTTCAGAACGCGTTCGACTTCGCCACCGAAGTCGGCGTGCCCTGGTGTGTCAATCAGGTTGACCTTCACATCCCCGATGCGGATGCCGCAGTTTTTCGCCAGGATGGTGATGCCACGTTCACGCTCCTGATCGTTCGAGTCCATGATGAGGCCGTGCTGGCCTCCGACGAGTTTGTCCAGCTCTTCCGAGCGGAACAGACCCGATTGCCGGAGCATCTGGTCTACGAGGGTGGTTTTGCCGTGGTCGACGTGTGCAATAACAGCAACGTTCCGAATGTCGTTCCGCTTCATGGATCGCTTCGCAAGAGCTTCGGGTCTAACTCGGAGAGTTTTGCGTTCAACTTTCCGAGTTGAACACAAAACGCGAAACCCCCCAATACTCTGGAGGGATCAAGCGCTTCCTGTACTTTAGAACTTAAGTCGTCTTTCCGGAAGGGGAGCCGGCACAGGTTTGGGGATTGTGGGTTAAAGATGAAGGATTGAAGTGGGGGCCATTTGGCACGATTCCCGACGTGCGACTGCCCATCCGGTATCGGGATTCGGACGATCTGAGCATCCGTTCGGGAACGATCTATGCTGCTTTACTTGATACGCCACGCGGAAGCGGAAGACCTTGGCGGCGGCGCGATCGCTCGCGACTTCGACCGCCCGCTTACCGCAAAGGGGCTCACTCAGTGCCAGGGGTTGGCGAGCGCATTTGCCAGGCGAGGCATTGTCGTTGATACCGTTGCAGCGAGTCCGCTTGTCCGGGCGCACCAGACCGCGAAAGAATTGCTCGCAGTGTGGGCACCGGGAACTCGCCCGGTCACCTGTGATGATCTCGCGATTGGAAGCCTCAAACCGGGAAAGCTGACGGCGTGGCTGATGGAACTGCCCGCATCGGGGGCACGGTTGCCGTCGCGGGCCGAGAAAGCGGTTGCGGCTGTGGGCCACATGCCCGACCTCGGAGCGCATCTGGAATGGTTGCTCGGGGCCGCCGCAGGAACAATTCACTTCGCGAAGCCAGGTGCCGCGTGCGTGCGGATCAAGGGTGAATCCGCACGCGGTTGCGGTGTGCTGGAGTGGCTGATTACGCCAGACTTCGTTTAGCCGTCGCCCCAGCGGGGCGACGCGCATTCCTACATGCGTCGCCCTGCTGGGGCTGACGCTAAACGTCTCACGTCACTTCGCCCCGGCCCACTTCCGCCATGCACCTTCCAGTGCTGCGGTGTCCTTCCAGCCAGCCGCTTCCATCGCTTGCGCGGTCGAGGGTGAGTCGCCGTTCTCGTTTGGGCGGAAGCCGTAGATCAGTTTGACGAAGTTCATCGCACCGGGGCCATACGCGATGTACTCGACAATGCTCGTCGCGAGCAGGTCGCCGTTGGCAGGCTTGGTGTCGCCCCACAACTCGCCGAGTGCCGCGGGCTTGCCGCCCTTGGGGCCGAGGACCGTGAGGCGGGCCGCCGTGCGGTACTTCGTGTAGCGTGCGGAGTTCGTTCCCTCGGCTCGCATGGCGGTGATGCGGCCGAAACCATTCTGAAGCCAGTCGGGAAGGCTCGCGGTGCTGCCGCGTGCTTGTAAGTAGGCGTTCGCGACGCTGGATGCGATATAAGCGAACTGATCGGCCTCAGTCGATTTCACGGGGACATCGACAGGGTCGGCAATGAAGGGATCATCGGACCGCAGATCGTAGTACACGCCTTGCGGGTCTCGCTGGATGACGCCTCGCATGAACGACTTGAATTCCCGCGTTTCGGGGAGCACGAACACAGTTAGCTTTCCCTTCCACGCGTCTTCCTTTTCCTCGAATTGCAGAGCCTTGCGGGCCACCGGTACAACCTTCTCCAGCACTGTCCCAAGCGATTTCGCCTTATCCTCGGGCAAGGAACTTGCGATCAGGAAGTTGTCGGTCTCGACAACGGTTGCCTTGTCGAGCCCGGCCTTCTTGAGCGTGGCGAGTGCTGCCGCTTTCTGCTTTGCGGGGTCTGCCTTGCCAGGAGTGGTTTTCTTCTCGTCCTTCTTCTCCTGTGCTGCCGTTTGCGTGGGCGAACCGGGGAAGAGAATCGAGCCGGTGACGATGGTGGCAAAGAGCAAGACGGGGCCGAGGCGTGATCGCATGGCGAAGAACTCCGGAAGGGAAAGGGCAGCAGTGGCAGGGATTATAACCGCACTTTCCGAGTGAAGCGAATTGCTCCGTGTGATTACTCAATCTCGCTTCTTCTTCAACTTCGCGAGGAGATCGGGCTTCTTGTGCAGCAGCGATACTTCTTCGGCCGTGAGTGCGCGGTCAAACAGTGCCAGTTCGTCGATCAAGCCGATGTAGTTGATGGCGATGTAGATGCCCGCCTTCTCGATGTCCCATCCCATCGCGATGCTGCGATCCTTCACCTCCCCGATGAGTTTGCCATCGATGTAGAGGGAGGTCACGGCGTCGGGCTTTCCCGTGTCGAGGTTCTTGAACGTCAGCACGACGTGGTGCCAGTCGTCGGCCTTCCAGCCGATGCTGGGGACGCGGACCATCGGTGCCTTGGGGTCGTCTTCGCCGATCCCTTTCTGACCCTCGGGGACCATCGTGAATGCACCGTGCCGGAGGTCGCGTGGCTTGGCGTCGTTGAAGTCGAACCACAGACCGCCGTTGTTTGCTCCCTTCTGCGTGATCTGGATCGGGTCGCAGAACTTGGTTTTCAACAATTTGTCGGGGTCGGTTTTGCACCACATCGACATGGACCCGCTCCAGCCGTCATTCTTGAAGGCAATGTTCCCTTTCGCCGGATAGAAGATGCGGCCGTTGTTCGGTAGCACGTCCACCGTGTCGAGTGCGCCGCCCACGATCCCCTTACTATTTGCGATGGTAAAGACCTTGGTACCGATCCCCTTCCCGACGACGTATTGCCCTTTCTCAGTTGCGTGGTTGAAGCGGGTGTCCGGCGTGAGTTGCCCCCCGCCGATATCGGCGTTCACAGACTCGTCGAAGGAGGCATAAAAAGTAACGGCTTTACGTACGTCGTTCTCGTCGGCCCGACCGGTGTTAAGGAATGCTGATGTGACCAGTAGTGCCATCGCCGAACGGGAGAGGGTTCGGTTCATTGTGATTTCTCCAGAGAGTGTTCGGCTGTCACGGTTTCTCGACGACGATATCCCACGTGGTCTGTCGCGGAACCTCGAACGTGATCCCCGAGGTTTCCTTGCTGTTGAACTTCACGTGGACAAGCGGCCTGGGAGTGAATGGGGTGCTGAGGTCGGCCGGCGGGGGAGTCGTCGTGTTCGTCAGGTATACCTGGTACGTTCCGGCGGGCACGCCATCGTTCGGCGTCAGCGTTCCCATCTCGAAGGAGCCATCCTCACGGATTGCACCCCACGAACCCGTCTTTCCATCCGGGGAGTCGATCACGATTCGCCCAACTTTCAAGGGCGTTCCGTCCGCGAAACGAACAGTACCCTGCACCGGGTGCATCGACTGAGCACATCCGGACACCGCGATCAGCGAACACACCAGCAAACCGACAGCGAGGCGAAACGAGTGGAGCATGTTGGTCCCAGGTTCAAGGAAGGGTGACCACGTTGCCGTCGATCGCGCTGCCGATCGCGTTCAACATCGCCTGGCTAATGTTCACGTTGATGGCCTGGACAGAGCCATCGGCGAAGAGGAAGTTGCACACGCCCGGGTGCCAACTGCCGAGAGCCGGAGCGGCGCTCACGGCCAACCCTTCGCCCTCCAGCGAGTTGCGGGCGATACCCTGTTCCACAGCGCCTGCGACCCAGTACTCGCCGTACGCAGGCGGGCCGTTGCCGCGGTTCCAGTAGATGTAGCCGTCGCGGCCGTTGGGGCCGTGATTGTTCATGCAACACTTCCCCAGGAAGTTCTGGGTGATGTGCTTCTCGCCAATGATCGCGGTGTTGCTGAGTCCATCACGAATCCGAGCGAAAGTGTCACGCGGTCGCCAGCCCCCGTTGGGGTTCTGGAGTGGATAAGGAGCCCCGCTCACGACACCGTTCGAACTGGAGTACAAATTCATATCCCCCGGCACACTCGCTACACGAAGGGCCTGAGTTTGATCGCTTGGGTTGCTCCAGAACTGCCACCGCTCACCCCCCGAGATGATGATTGCGTAATCGCTGACGGGAAGCCCGTTCGCATTCTTGACGGGGCCATTCCGCCGGGTTGGGCAACCGTAGATCGAGATCGCCGTGTTTTTCAGGACGTTGTAGTTCGCCGTGCAGGCCGCTGAGGTGGTGGCGTCGAGGTGGCTGGTGTTGGTGCAACCATCGGATGCCCCCGCTGCATCCATGTTCAACTGGCTGGAAATGCTCCCTTGTTCGATGTAGGGCAGGATGACGGCCCAGAACGTGAGCCCCATGTTCCCGATACTGGCTGGCGGTAGTCCACCGCCGACATCGTGATAGGCATGGACAGCGATGCCGATCTGTTTCAGGTTATTGGAGCACTTCATTCGTGCAGCCGCTTCGCGAACCTTCTGCACGGCGGGTAGTAAGAGCCCAATCAGGATTGCAATAATCGCAATCACAATGAGTAGTTCGATCAGGGTGAACCCGTGACGTCTGAGAGAGGACACAATGCACCTGAGGTTGGATGAATTGCCCGCTGGGGGGATGGCAGTTGAAGGTGACCGTTGGGCGGAGCGTGATAGCAGTCATTGAAGTGTCTCTCATGAGACACCGCCAGTCAAGCGAGTTTCCGTTCGACAGATGTGGGCACATGGGATGGGGGTTGACGATGAGTCAGCCCATCAAGGGTGAAGTCGCAACAGGAGGTCTTGTAGTTCAGTAGGAACACGCCGCGACGATGAGGGTGAGGTCGCCTTCGGGAACTGCGGGCGGTGTTCGGCCGCGATTCGCCAGCCATAAATTGATTCAGGACAGCACATCCTTCACCACTACACCCTCGACATCCGTCAGGCGGTAATCGCGTCCTGCGTGGCGGTACGTCAACTTCTCGTGGTTCAAGCCCATCAGGTGCAAGATCGTTGCGTGAAAATCGTGGACATGGACCGGCTTCTCCACCGGTTTCATCCCGTGTTCATCGGTCGCACCGTGAACGATGCCCCGCTTCACGCCGGCACCAGCAAGCCATGAACTGAACGCCCAGTTATGATGCTCCCGGCCGGGGTTGTCCGCAGTGTTGTTGAACGGTGTGCGGCCAAACTCAGTTGTCCAGACCACGAGCACGTCATCGAGCAACTTCTGCCGCTTCAAATCCTGAAGCAACCCCGCGATTGGTTGATCCACTTCCTTCGCGAGACGCCCGTGATCGGCCATGTTGCCGTGTGAATCCCAGTTGTTGCTCGAACCCGTGTGGATCAACTCCACGAAGCGAACACCGCGTTCCACTAATCGCCGAGCGACGAGGCACTGCCAGCCAAACCCATCCGCCTGCCCGCGCTTCATGCCATACAGCCCGAGCGTTTCGTCGGTCTCTTTCGAGAGATCGAGTGCAGCCGGCATCTCGGATTGCATCCCGGCGGCCGTCTCGAACGACTTGATGCGCGCCGCAAGTTGGGAGTCATCGGTTCGCGTCGCGAGGTGCCCCTCGTTGAACGCTTTCAAAGCGTCGAGTTCGAGTTCCTGGCGTTTCTCAGTGGGCACGCGGCGTTTGAGGTTCGCAACTGGCTCCGCACCCGGCACAACTCGCGTTCCCTGGTGTGCGCCGGGCAGGAAATCCGAGGCCCAGACCTGCGTACCCGCGTACGGCATCTGCGGGGCGAGTACGAGGAATGAGGGCAGGTTCCGGTTCTCGGTGCCAAGTCCGTAGCTCATCCACGAACCGATGCTCGGCCGGGCGAACGCGAACGACCCCGTGTGCATCCCAAGCGTCGCGTTGTAGTGGTTTGAATGGCTCGTGTGCATCGAGCGGATTAGGGCGATGTCGTCGGCTTGCTCCGCGAGCTTCGGGAACAGGTCGCTGATCTCCGTGCCACTCTTGCCGCGTGGTGAAAACTTCCAGTTGGGCTTCTTCAGGAACAACTTCTCATAGCCCGGGCGGTTCTTCGTCTCTGGATGGTCGAAGGTCACCTGCTTGCCGTGGTCTGCCGTGAGCTTCGGCTTCGGGTCGAACGAGTCGACGTGCGATACGCCGCCACTCATGAACAGGAAGATGACGGCCTTCGCCTTGCCCGGAAAGTGCGGTGCTCGCGGCGCAAGCGGATCGGCACTGTCCGCGGCGAGGAGTTCCTGCAGAATCCCCGGCATAAGCAGTGACCCAGCCACCGCAGACCGAACGAATCCACGACGAGAGATATCGACGGCATCACGCATCGGGATCAATCCAGGTAAAGGTATTCGTTGCTCGCGAGGATCACGCGAGTCAGAGCAATCCAGGCAATCTTCGGTCGCTCGGCGGGCGGGTCGTTCAGTTGAGACGAGTATCGACTCAGAAAGGCGTCGGCGGTCGCGCGGTCCTTGGCAGTCGGGCCTCTCAGCAATGCAAGCCGGAACAACTCATCAAGTCGGGTCGCATCGTCTGGTTTGGTGAGGACACGGGCTGCCAGCTTCTCGGCTTGCTTGTGGAAGAACGGGTCGTTCAGGAAATAGAGCGCCTGGGTGGGAACGGTCGTCACCTGTCGTTGCGGGGTCGTCGCGTTCGGGTCAGCCCCGTCGAACAGACCGAGGAATGGGTGGCGACGGTTGCGGATCGAGATGACGTACACGCTGCGGCGATCTGTCTCGTAAATGGTGTTAAACGGGTTGTGTTGTGTGAATCCCCAGCTCTTTTCCGGTGGGAACGGATGCGCTCCGCCCGGTGTGCGGTCGAGTTGTCCACTGGCCATGAGCAGGCTATCACGGATTTCCTCGCCCGTGAGTCGGCGGCGATCTAACCGCCAGTAGAGGTCGTTGTTCGCATCTGCTTTCAAAGCATCGGGACGGGATGCGCTTCCTTGCTGATACGCGGCGGACAGCACGATCAGTTTGTGCATGTGTTTGATGCTCCACCCGGAAGCGACGAACTCCGCAGCGAGCCAGTCGAGGAGTTCTGGATGGGTCGGCGGCAGCCCACGAGCGCCGAAATCGTTCGGGCTCTGCACGAGTCCCTTGCCGAAGTGGTTTTGCCAGATTCGGTTGACCATCACCCGTGCTGTGAGTGGATTATCAGGGCTTGCAATCCAGCCCGCGAGTTGCAAGCGACCACTGCCGCTATTGGCGGGCACGGTTTGCCCGCCGAGCACTTCGAGCCAGCGACGCGGAACCTCGGGGCCAGGCTTCTCGGGATCACCGCGGAGTTGCAACTTCGCATTCTTGACAGTCCCCTCCACGACGGCATAGGCCAGTTCCGGCCGCAGCGGTTGCAGTCTCACAAGGTCGCGTGGTTGCTGCTTGGCTTCACATCCTGGGAAGGCGAACCGCGTGCTCTCGAAGATCCCGTACAGCGCGTAGTAGTCCTTCGCGGTGATGGCGTCGTACTTGTGATCGTGGCAACGGGCGCACCCGATGGACAGGCCGAGGAGCGTCTTGCCGAGGGTGTCGATCGTGTCCTCGAACGTGAGGTGCATATCCTTGTCGGTGTCGTGGCCAAATCGACGCGCGATGGCAAGGTATCCCGTGGCCACTCTCGAATCGAAGGCGGGCGGTGGCGTGCGAAAGGGAGCCAGCATTTCCCATCCGGGAGTCGCCACTTTCGGCGGATCCTTCCAGAGCAGATCTCCCGCGATCTGGTCGCGGAGGAACTGGTCGTAGGGGTGGTCGCGGTTGAACGCGTCGATGACCCAGTTGCGGTATCGCCAGGCGTGCGGGAGCGGGTGATCGCTGTTCTCGCCAGCGGTGTCTGCATATCGCACGAGGTCGAGCCAGTGCCGACCCCAGCGCTCGCCATAATGCGGGCTGGCAAGCAATCGGTCAACGACCTTGGCCAGCGCCTTGGTCGAGTCATCTTTCACAAATGCGTCGAGTTCGTCCGGTGTCGGTGGCAGCCCGGTGAGGTCGTACGTGACACGGCGCAAGAGTGTTCGCTTGTCGGCTGGCGGCGAGAGTGACAACCCCTTGTCACTCAGTTTCGCGACGAGAAAGTTGTCGATGGGATTGTGGGATGCGGAATCGCGAATTGTGGGCACTGTCGGCCGTTTCACGGGTTGAAACGACCACCACTTTTTCGCGGCATCGAGCGTCATGCCACCGAGTTGCGCCGCACCGACGCGAGGGTCGGTTGCGCCATCCTTCACCCACTCCACAAGTGCCGCGATCTCGTGATCGGCCAACTTCTCATTCGGGGGCATTCGCAGCTTGGGATCGGGATTGCGAAGGGCCTTGATGAGCAGGCTTTCGTCGGGCTTTCCTGGGACAATCGCAGGACCACTCTCGCCGCCCGCTTGCCAGCCCGCCTTGGTGTCGAGTCGCAAACCGCCGCGTTGTTTCTCAGCCCCGTGACACTTCTGGCAACTCTTCACCAGCACGGGCCGCACCTTTGCCTCGAAATGATCCGTAGGGTCTGCTGCACCCGCAAAGCCTCCGGCGTTGGCGGCGAAGAGTAATACCAGTAGCACTCGCGTTGGCAACAACACCATTGTCTCCGTCGGCTGAGAGGGGCGATCGTAGCCTGTGGGGCGGGCGGGGTCGGCGGTTACTTTCAATCATCGCAATCGTGTGGAGCGATCGCTTCAAAAACGCAGCGTCTCTGGCACACACTATCCCCGTTCCAACAGTTTCGGTCCGCTCTCGACCCCAGTCAATCACGTTCTTTGGCCTCGGCGGTACTCGCCGAACACGCGAATACCACCTTGGACCTCGGAACCAGGACCACGGTGCAGGAGAGTTTGAGCAGGAGGCCAGAAGCGATCCACTTTGTGAGCGGAACTGTCTTCACCCAGTTGATCCGGCGACCAGTTTGTGCAGATGGATGTGGTGCGGCCCGAGTTTGCCGCCGTAGTTGCCGGCTGTGATTCCACGAATCCCCGCGCAGCGAGTTGCGGCCTGAACTCCTTCCCAGGTTGCTTTCTCAACCGTGGCGAGGTCGAGGCCATCGAACACGAGTTCATAGACCGCGTTCACGCCATCGGGGAGTGCCGATGCGACGACCCCGCGGAGTGTCGGGCAGTAGGCGTCGTTCGTGCTCGCCTTCAGCGCCTTGTACTTACTCCCGACTTTGCTTCCGGAACGGACCACGCCACCGGGGAACGGCAGAATCACACCGGGGAGCTTGCGAATCGCTTCGACAGCCGCCTCGGCTGCCGCGAGTGCCGTCGCCTGCGTTTCGCCGAGGATCAGGAAATTCCCCCCGCCCACTCCCTTCACCGTGCCGAATGTCTCCTCGCAGAGAAACTCGCCGTCCATCGTCGGCATCCGCCAGTAGCGTTTGCCTTCGAGGAGTTTGCTGATTTGCCAACCGTCGCCAAAGTAGCGGAGCATTCCGCCAACCTTGATCGATCGTCCGGGGTCGCCGGCCAACCCGTTGAAGCACGCGGTCGTCGCGCACGTCAGCACGCACTGGGCGACGCGGTTCACCACGGCCTTCTGCAACCCGTCGCGGCTGAAGCCAAAGAACAGCAACGCCACACCGGGCCGGCCATCGGGGGTTTCATCGGGAGTGAGTTCGCGTTCGATGCCGGCCTCGGCATCACAGCCGATGACACTGGCAGCATAGCCCGTGGCGGTCTGGCCAGCGATGCGTGCCCAGCCAATGGTCTCCGCGGTGACCAGCACACGCGCAGCAGTCATCGGGAACGCTTCAGCGAACGTGTCCTCAATCGGGACGGAATTAACGGTTAGCAAGGTTGCTGCTCTCCAGCGTGGTGTAGTTAATCGTGTATTCGTTTGCCCTCGGTGCCGCAACCGGTAATATGCATTTCTCGAAACGGTAGAGGTGAGTTAATGGCGGGCATGCGATTCCTCCTGATGCCGATTCGCTCGAACAAGCAGGGCCAGCAACTCAATGTTGGCAAGGACGGCGATGATTACATTGCCATCGTCAACACGATGACGATGCACCCCGAGGACATGAAGGAACTCGGGGTGGTGAACGGGGCGACGATCCGCGTACGGACGGAAGTCGGCGACGCGACGTTTCAGTGCAAGGAGGCGAATGTTCCCCGCGGATTGCTGTTCGTGCCGTATGGTCCCCCAACATGCCAGCTCATGGGCGGCGAAACCGACGGCACTGGAATGCCGACCTCAAAGGGTTGGGATGTCGAAGTGGAGGTAGTTTGAGATGAAAGACGCCACCGAGCACAAAGACGCTCAGGAAGTCGCGGCCGAGTTGCCCACCGGCAACGCGGAGCGGCCCGCCGGGTGGGAAGAGGTCGAGGCCGGGCGGTTCATGCCGCGCCGCACCCGCGGCAGTTGCATCGGGCTCGCGCTGGGGTGAAGCTTTGTCGTTCCACCGTCCGGTTCGGACGGCACGCAGGCCGAAACCAAGACACAACGTTGACGCCACGAGTAGCACCCCATGACTACCTCAGTGATGCCGGAACCCGCCAAGCGAGAGCTTACCGTCGTTAAGAACGCGGTGTGCACCTTTTGCGGGTGCGTCTGCGACGACATCGAGTTGCACGCTGACCATGAACGCATCGTGGAGACGAAGCGGGCCTGCAACCTCGGCGAGGCGTGGTTCAAGAATCACACCGCTGAACACCTCTACCCAGATGCCCTCATTGATGGCAAAGAAGCAACCGTCGATGATGCCATCGAAGCGGCGGCCGACTACCTGCACGCGGCACACATGCCACTTGTGTACGGCCTGAGCAATACCACCTGCGAAGCCCAGCGCGAAGCCGTGTGGCTCGCCGAACTCGTTGGCGGCGTCATCGACAGTCACACATCCCTCTGACACGGTCCAACCGAGATAGCCGCCCAGTTGGGCGGTAAAGTGTCTTGTACGCTGGGCGAAGTCAAGAATCGGGCTGATTTCATCATTTACTGGGGCGGCAACCCCGCGGAGTGCCATCCCCGGCATTTCACGCGCTACACACTGACGCCAAAGGGCAAGTTCATCCCACGTGGTCGTAAGGACCGCACGATGGTACTCGTGGATATCCGCGAAACCATGAGTGCCAAGGCCGCCGACATCTTCCTGCAGGTGCGGCCGGGCAAAGACTTCGAGATGCTCAGCATTCTGCGGGCGCTCGTGAAGGGTCAGCGGGTTTCCCCCGAAGGCGTCGCCGAAACCGGGTTGAAACTCGAACAACTTCAGGATCTCGTCAACCGCATGAAGGCGGCGAAGTTCGGCGTGCTCTTCTTTGGAATGGGTCTTTCGATGACCCGCGGAAAGCACATGAACTCCGCGGCCGCGCTAACGCTGGCGGCCGAGTTGAACGCCTTTACGAAGTTCGTGGCGATGCCGATGCGCGGCCACGGGAACGTGACGGGTGCCGACGTGATCATGCGTTACACCACGTCGTTCCCGTTCGGCATCCACATGGGCCGCGGCTACCCGCGGTTCAACCCCGGCGAATACTCCACAATCGACCTCCTGGTTCGCGGCGACAACGACGCGACGCTGGTGCTGGGCGCCGACCCCGGCGCGACGATGCCGAAGCCCGCCATCGAGCACCTGAAGCGCACGCCGACAATTGTTCTGGACCCGAAAGTTACGCACACGAGTCGGCTATCGCGCGTTCACATCACGACAGCCGCGACGGGCATCACGGCTCCGGGCACGGTGTACCGCATGGACGAAATCCCACTGCCACTGAGTCCACCGCTGAAGTCGCCGTACCCGACCGACGAAGAAGTGATGCGCCGTATCCGCGAGGCGGTGCAGCGGAAGGAACCGTGGTACCCGGTGAAGAGCGACGCGCCGCAGATGGTGTGATGGAAAGATTTTACCCCGAAGGGGTGTGACAACCTAGCCCGGGGCAACGCCCCGGGTCCCTCGCGGCCGGATTCATGCACCCTGAAAGGGTGCGACAGCGCCTTTGTCCCAGCCCTTCAGGCTGGGTGGTTTGGTTTGGGCTCTCGTACCCGGGGCGTTGCCCCGGGCTAGGTTGTCACACCCCTTCGGGGTGAATACTGCGGACCCGCGGAACTCTCCATGCTTCGGATTCGGAACGGCAAGGTTTACGACCCTGCCCACAACGTCAACGGCGAGGTCCGCGACGTCTGCATTGCCGACGGCAAGATCGTCGCCGACGTGGACGCCAGCGCACGCACCATCGACGCCACCGGCATGATCGTCTTCCCCGGCGGCGTCGACGTTCACACACACATCGGCGGCGCGGCGCTCAACTTCGCCCGCGGACTCATCCCCGAGCAGCACCGCAAGGCGACGCCCATCTTCCACAGCCCCGAGCGCCGGGCCGGCATCATCGGCACCACGCCCACCACGTTCGCCACCGGCTACGTCTACGCCGGCATGGGTTGGACCACCGCGAACGAGGCCGCCGTGCCGGTTCTCTCCGCGAAGCACACGCACGAGGAACTCCACGACACGCCCATCATCGACAAGACCTGCTGCGTGCTGATGGCGAACAACGAACTCGTCCTCGATCTGCTGGAGAACGACGAACACGAGCGTGCCAAGGAAGTCGTCGCGTGGTACGTGTGGGCTGCAAAGGCCTACGGCATCAAGGCCGTGAACCCCGGCGGCGTCGCCGGCTGGAAGTGGGGCAAGGACTGCAAGGGGCTGTCGGACGTCGTGCCCGGATACAAGAAGGTGACGCCGTCCAAAATCGTCGCGGCGCTGGCACAGATCGCCGACGACCTGAAGTTGCCGCACCCCGTTCACCTCCACTGCAACAACCTCGGTGCGCCCGGCAACGCGAGCACCACGATCGAGACCATGAAGGTGCTCGAAGGCCGACGCGCACACCTCGCCCACCTGCAGTACCACGCCTACGGCGGCGACGACTGGTTTACCATGCGGTCCGCAGCAGTCGAGATCGCCGAGCACTTCAACGCGAACCCGAACCTGACGTGCGACGCCGGGGCCGTGCTGTTCGGCAACACCGTCACCGTCACGGCGGACGGGCCGTGGCAGCACCTGCTGTACCAACTCACCGGCCGGAAGTGGGGCAACCTCGACGTTGAGAATGAGACGGGCTGCGGCGTCGTGCCCTACGTCTACAAGGAAAAGAACGTCGTCAACGCGGTGCAGTGGGCGGTCGGGCTGGAACTGCTCCTGCTCATCACGGACCCGTGGCGAATCTGCCTGACGACCGACCACCCCAATGGCGCGACCTTCTGGCGCTACCCGGAAATCGTGCAGTTGTTGATGAGTTTCGAGTTCCGCAAGGAACAACTCAAGCAGTTCCCGGATAGCACGCTGAGCCGAATGGTGCTGCCGGAACTCACGCGAGAGTACACGCTCGGTGAGATCGCGACCATCACGTCGGCCGGGCCGGCGCGAACGCTCGGGCTCACGCAGAAGGGTCATCTCGGCGTGGGGGCGGATGCGGACATCGCCATCTACAACGAGAGCACGGACGTGGCGAAGATGTTCGCCCACCCGCGGTACGTCCTCAAGGGCGGCGAGGTGATCGTCGAGGAAGGCGAGTTGCGGAAATCCGGGTTAGGCCGTCAGTTCGCGGTGAAGCCGCAGTACGACGAGAGCATCGAGGACTACCTGCGGCCGCTGTTCCAGCAGCACTACACGATGTCGTTCGAGAACTACCCCGTGAGTTGCGAGCGCGTCCACGGGCTCGAAGTGCAGCCGTGCAATTACTGCGGGACGCCGCACCGGTAACGATCTCGATCAGCGGGCGTGATTCCTCATTCATCCCTTATTGTTCATCGTTTCCCGATGCTCACTCTGACACTCAAAGAACTGACGACCGTACCGCTGGAGGCGGAAGCCCTCTGTCCGGACATGCTTGCCGGCCTGTCGCTCGAAGCCATTCGAGCGCTGCCGGTGCTGCTCGGCAAGCGGTCGCTGCGGCTCGACGACTTCTTCAGCATCGAGGGCGAGGGCGGCGAAGACATCGAGATCCGAGGCGATCTTGTGAAAGTGAAGTGGATCGGTCGCGGCATGACCCGTGGCCGAATCCGTGTCGTCGGCAACGCGGGGATGCACCTCGGCGCGTACATGAAGGGCGGCAGCATCGAGGTCACTGGCAACGCGACAGACTGGGTCGGTGGCGAAATGTCGGGCGGCTCCATCCACATCGCCGGCAACGCCGGCGGGCAGCTCGGGTGCGCGTACCGCGGCAGCATGTCAGGCATGAGCGGCGGCACGATTCTCGTTGAAGGCTCGGCGGGCATCGAACTCGGCATGCGGATGAAACGCGGCCTCATCGCGGTCCGCGGTCCGGTGCGGGACTTTGCCGGGTTGCAGATGAAGGGCGGCACCATCGTGCTGATGAGCGGGGCCGAGTTGCGAACCGGCGCGTGGATGATTCGCGGTACCATCATCAGCATGAAGCCGCTGCGGTTACTGCCGACGTTCTCGCACGCCTGCGACTACAACCCGATGTTCCTGGGAGTCTACTCGAAGCACCTCGCGAAGTTGGGGTTCTCCATCCCCCATGATGTCCACGACGGAACGTATCGGCGATACACTGGCGATGCAGCGGTCCCCGGGAAAGGCGAACTCCTCGTCTGGCAACCTCGGTGAATTGTTGGATCGCCCGCATCTGGCAGATGGCTCTTATTTCGACTGGAACACTTCACTCTGCACGACGCCGTGAACGAGCGAGCGCAACCCGAAGTTGTCCTTGGCGGCACCTTTCACGATGGCTTCGATTGTGGGCTGATCCAGGGGCGTCGCGGGATGGCCTGTGGCGTAGGTGAGCAGGTGTCGCGTCACTCCACGGGCGAGTTGATCGGGGTTCTTCGCCAACATTTCACGCAGTTCCTTCACTCCCGCGAACGCTTTCCCGTCAGGCGTCACACCGGTCGAGTCCACAGGTAGGCCATCCTTCCATTTGCTCTTGCCCTTGGGTGCCGTGCTGTCGATCGCGCGATAATTCGTGCGGAAGTTGCCCATCACGTCGAAACTCTCCAGGGCAAAGCCATACGGATCGAACCGCGCATGACACGCTGCACATGATCCCTTGCCGCTGTGGAGTGCGAGTTGTTCACGCAGCGTTTTCGCTCCGCGAGTATCGGGATCGACCGGGTCGATGTTCGCGGGCGGTGGCGGAATCGGCGTTCCGAGTAATCGTTCCGCGACCCACACGCCACGCTTGACCGGCGACGTGAGCGTGCCGTTCGCGGTCACTTTCATCGTTGAGGGTTGCGTCCAGATGCCACCGAACGGTGTCTCGGCTGGCAAACGGACTTCGCGAATGCCGAAGCCTTCGACAGCGGGGAATCCGTAATGTTTCGCCAGCCGCGAGTTGACCATCGCCCAATCTGGTGCCACGAAGGCGCGAACGCTCAGGTTCTTGTCGAGCATGTGGCGGAACGTCGCTTGTGTTTCCATCACACTCGAGAATTTCAGCAGGTCGTCGTAATCCGGGTACAGATCCTTGTCCGGCGTGGTGTTGTCGATGCCCCAAAGGCCGAGCCATTGATCGAGGAAGTCCTTCACGAACCGCTCGGATTTTGGAGCTTTCAGCAGTCGTTCCGTCTGAGCCCGCAACACTTGTGGATCGCTGAGCGTGCCCTTGCGAGCGACGTCGAGGAGTTCTTCATCGGGGGCCGAGTTCCACAGAAAGTACGACAGCCGCGAGGCGAGCGCGAAGTCGTTCAACTTGCCCGGTTGCTCCACGACGCAGAGGGAATCGGGCGCTGCCATCATCGAAGAGACTTCGTTCACGAAAGCCGCACGCAAGGTTGCTCCCGCGTCCACGGCCTTCATGTAGTTGTTCACACAGTGGGAAAGCTCGGCTTCCGTGAGATCGCGGCGGAACAACCGGGCACCAATCGCGCCGAACAACTTCTTCATGACGGCCTGGAGTTCGTCGCGGGAGAGTTTGGCGGCTTTCAGCGTGGCGTTCTGGGTGAAGGCTGTGCGAACGGCGGCGGGCATGTCCGCTGTGAAGAGCCGTTGGCCTGGCAGCGTGTCTTCGAGTTCTTCGACATCCACCCACTGCAAAGCCAGGCCCGGACCTTTGCCCAACACGGAGGCTTGCGTGTTCTTCGGCACCGGAACGCCGAGCCCCAACGGAATGAGGCGGATGCCGTCGTCGCTGGGACCGTCGCTGTCGCGGCCCGTTCTCAGGTACACTTCTGCCTCCACAATGGAGGGCTTGCCGGGTGGAATTTCAATGATCTTGACGAGGTCGAGAATCTGCGGATACGCGAAGACGTGGCCAACGTAGATCCCGACCGGAAGCGGCTTGTCGGTTTGATAGCCATAAGCTGAGATACGCAAGCGATGTAGGCCCGGCTTCCGCGGACCGGGGAACCCGTTCGCGTTCTTGCCGTCGGGCCCGGTGCCTTTCCGCAATGGGCCGGAAGCCGTGTCGGTGTTGAACGAGACATGCCAGCCGTCCGGCAACTCGAGCAGGTGTCCCTTCGACTGCTCACTTCCAACTGACCAGAGGCGGTAGTTCACCTTCGTTTCGGGAAGAGCGAACATCCGATTCACCATGTCTTCGGCGATCCGCAGTTGGCCTTCCGTGGTCGCCGTCGAGAACGGCAACGCGGCGCTGACTTTGTCGTAGCCATCGACACGGCCGTCGCTGGGCATCAGACGCACAGCAGGGGGGCGAATGCCGAAGATGTCCTGCACGGTGTTCGCGTATTCATTGCGGGACAGTCGGCGGAACTTGCTCCGCCCTTCCTGCCGCTGCTGTTCGATCAGGAGCGTCGTGAATTCGCCGCGAACCCACCCCGCGAGGGCTTGCTTCTCCGTGGGCTTGAGCGGCTCGGATCCCTTTGGCGGCATCGTTCCCGCTTCGACGCGATCCAGCAGACTGAACCAGTGATTGCTCTGCGTGCGGAGTTGTTCCAGCGTTCGCGGTCCAGTGAGATCGAGCTTACCTTTCGGCTTCTCGCCACTGTGGCATTCCGTGCAGTGGGCCGTCAGAATCGGCAGCACTTGCTTCTGAAACGCGGCCGACGCATCGTCCGCACGAGCGGTGGTGTGAACCACGAACAGCAAGATGAACGGCAGCAGAACACGCATGGGCGACTCGCAGGATGATGTGGTTTATGTTTAGCGGCGGACCCAACGGGTCCGCGTCGCCGCGTCGCGGCAGCCGCTCAACGGGAATCGGTTAACTCAGTTCCGTGATGGTGCCGGAGCCGGAGCCGAACTTGTCGGTCCCCATGCCGAACTTCTGAAGCATGTTGACGTACAACTTGGCCAGCGGCGTGTTGTTGGCAACATTCCCCGCGATGTGCTGGCCGTGCTTGTAACCGCCGCCCGCGAGGAGGATTGGCAGATTTGTCGTGCCGTGACCGCTCGCGTCGCCGAGGTTACTGCCGATGAGTACCTGTGTGGAATCGAGCAAACTTCCCGCGCCTTCCTTCGTGTCTCGCAGTGAGGCGAGCAATTCTCGGAACGCGGCCATCTTCAACTTCTCGATGATCTTCAGTTGATCGATCTTCGCGGGGTTGCGGCCGTGGTGCGAGAGACCGTGGTGACCCTCTTCGATGCCGGGGATTGGCGGCTTCTCGTCCATGCCCTTGATGAAGATGGTCACAACTCGCGTCGAGTCGGTTTGCACCGCGAGCTTGGCGAGTTGAAACAGAACCTTCGCGCGACCGATGCTGTTGCTGCGATCCGAAAACGGACTCGGGAAGTTCTCGGTTGGTGCCGGTTCGCTCACCTTGGGCTTGGGCCGATTCACCCACGCTTCCTCGGAAACGATTTGCTTTTCCAGATCACGCACTGCTTCGGTGTAGTCGGCGATTTGCTGGCGATCAATTTGACTCACTGACTTGCTCAACTCCGCGAGCCGTTCCTTCATGCGGTCGAGCATACTCTTGCCACGCTTGAGCCGTTCGAGTTCCTTGTCCACGTCGCCCTTGTTCCCGGCCAGGAACATCCGGGCGTAGATCTGCGACGGAGTGCTCATCGCGGGGATGCCGGCTCCGGTCGGCGTGTACGACAACGGGCTACTGTCCTGAGTCGAGAGCGTCATCAGCGGGAATCGCGTGGCTCCGGCGACATGTTGCGATGCGGCCACGTCGAGAGAGATCGTGTTGCGGAACCCGGGGCGAGTCGGGTGCTTGGCACTTGTGAGGAAGCACGCTTCCGAGGCATGATCGCCACCGATGTCGGGGTGCGAGATGCCCGAGAATACGGTGAACTGGTCGCGAAGATCGCTGAGCACCTTCAGGTATTCACTCGCTTCGTAATCTTTCCCGGCCTTCGCGGGAAAGAACGCGGGGCCATACAGACCGAAGCTCGTGCAGACGGTGATGATCCGCTTGGGTGGGGCTTTCTCCTGCGCTGGAGCCAGGGACTCCAGCCAGGGGAGAGCCAGAATCGCCGATCCCGCCTTGAGAATTTGTCTTCGGTTGAATCGCGGATTCATGTGTCTACCCAACTGGTTATTCGTGGCACAAGGGTTGCGTTGAGCTTAGCCACCTGAGCGGCGTGTGCTAGGGAGTCGATCACGGATTCGAAAACTCGTCAACTGCCAACACCTCACTCGACTTGGGGCACCGTACCGAGGAGTTGGAGTGTCTGGCCGTCGCGTTCGCCGTGGAAGAACTTCTGAAGCACCCGCTCGAACACTGAACCCGGTGGCGACACCGTCGCGAACAACGTAACGCAGGACTTCAGTTTCATGTCGTCGGGTGAGCCGAAGATCTCGTAAGCGGATCGCCCATCGACACCGAGCGTGGCCCCGCAGATGTCAACGAGTCGAGGCCCGAGGATGGGGTGCTTGAGGTATGCCTCCGCTTCCGCCCGGCACTTGATGGCGTACCTCCGGGCCATCTCGCTGAACCCGAGTCCGTCGAGTTGCGGAAAGATGTACCACATCCAGTGTGACCGCTTGCGCCCGGCCCGAACCTCGGCGAGAGCGGTTTCGTAGTCGCCAGCCTGCGCCGCGACGAAGCGAGCCAGGTCGTGCGGGTCGTCCTTGCCGCCGCGAGCGTTGACGCCACTCATGCCTGTCTCCTCCTCTGGTTCACCTTCCCGACGCGGCCGCAAGTCACGGTTATTCATTACCGATGCGGACGTGCAGCCGGGTGATCGCCGTCTCGCCACGTCCATTGGTGCGTTCGACCCAGCACGAGGTAGTGCTCGGGCTTCTCGTACCGGTGGACGGTGTGGGCGTACCCATCTTTCGCCAGCATCACCGCGTTCCCGTCGCTCCGCACCTCCTCCTTTGGGATCCCGTCTCCGAAGTCCCACGCCTCCTTCCCCTCGATCGTGCGGAACGTGCGGACCAGGAACGTGACGTTGTCGCCAGGCTTGATCACGGTCGTCGGGTAGCCACATCCACATTGTTCATCGGGTCACTCGTATCAGTTCGACGCCATGATCCTCAACTGGAACCGTCGCCGTTTTCGCAGCGATTTTCAATGCAACCCACTTCTTTGCCACTCGGTCGAAGAATTCGATGATCTTCGGTTCCGTCCCGAACTCGATTTTGACCTCTTGCGACTCGTAGGGGTTGTGGTTGGCGAAGACAAGGACGTTGCGCTTCTCGGGGTCGGTAAACTCCCCAACAAGAACCTTGCCGGCGATGAATCGGAACCAGTGGTCTTTGGGCACCTCCTTCAACCCACCTGGCACTGCTGCCGGGGTTGGGTCGTTCTTTGCAGTCTTTGTAATCGGAGTCGAGTAGACTGCTGTTGGCACGCCTATCTTCATCAATTCGTCACCAACCACAGCGAATCGGGCGTTGACCTTCTTCAAATCTTCGCCGAGAGGGTCGAGAGCGAACGTCTTCTTGTCGGTGATGCCGCCCGTGTAATGATAAATGTAACCCTTCAATCCGAAAGGGATGCTGGTGGCGTAGGTGTAACCGACACGATTCGAGTTACCCTTGCCGACGACGCCTGATGTTGCGTCGTCGTATCGCAGGAAGCCGACTTTCTTTGTTTGCGCGGTTGCCATCGCTCTGTTCAGGTGGTCCCAGTGCCCGCCTCGCTTCCAGTGGAAGTCGTAGTACCCAAACACGTCCATTCCCTCAACGCGGCTAACGCGGTTCATGTACGTGGCGCCGACGTATGCGGGGTGATTCGGGTCCCACTCGTGAACGTTCTTCACGTCCCGCGTTCGCCCAGCGACAGTCGCGTCAGTGATGTTGTCGCTCCATAGGTGGTAGCCGTAGACCGTGTCATCGTTCTTGAGGCTCTCGCAGAGTTTCTTCGCCTCGTCGGTTGCCTTGAAAACGTGGTGCGCCGGCACGAGGAGATCGACGAAGATCTTCATGTCGTGCTTCTTGCAGATCTCTGCTCGCCACGGCTCATACTGGCAAAGAATGACGTTAAAGTGCGCCGACTTCACGCTCTTGACGAGCGACTCGAACTGTTCACGATCCTTCGGTAGGTGATCGCCAGCGTAGCCGTGGTTGTAAACGATGGCGAACCGCTTTGGCGAGCGATTCGGTTCAGGTTCAGCGGCAACGAGTGGTAACGATGTGGCGATCAGAGCCACGACGAAGAGTGTGTGAAAGACGGTCGCCATGAGCAGACTCCCGGGAAATGAGAAGACAGGCAGGCTTTGTGGAGTGGCATTCCGATCCAAAAGTCTAGTAATCGCTCGCACCGCGACACAACTGATGTTCTGCGTATCATTCCTGAGATTTTTTGTGCCGTTCGAGCGAGTGTGGAGATGTGCCTCTGGCTGGACAATTCGCTGGCGACAAAATCGGTCTGCTGGTAATACGGACCGAGCAGACCATAAAAGATCGAAGCGGACAGATTTGGATGGGTTGCTTGATTTCCAAGCATCCCGTCCGAATCTGTCCGCTTCGATCTTCTCAGGTAGTCTCAAGCCCCGAGATCAAATGACCCTACCGGGATTCGAACCCGGGTTTGAGCCTTGAGAGGGCTCCGTCCTAGGCCACTAGACGATAGGGCCGTTCAGTTGTTGTAGCGCCAGCGCGGGTCGTTGTCAAGGTGGCGTGTCTCCCGCTCACTAGCGGCCGCCAGCAAGGGGCACATCCTTGAGCAACACCGGCAACTCCACCGACTTGGCGTGTGTGCCCCAGAACGCGATGGAGGCGGGTGGACCCTGGCCGTCCTTGTCGCGATGGAGTTCGAGGTCCAACTTCAGCAGGATTCGCTTGTTTGTTGGGTCGATCTGATTCGAGCCGCTCCCCAGACCGAGCATGTATGGCTTACCGTCGGCGTCCGCCACACGGATCCCATACACGGTATGGTTGCCGTACCCGGCCGCTCCGCCTCGCATTCCGGGAAGGGTGTCGTCAACCGTTGCCGCGTGGATGGCTTTCATGTCGTAAGAGAGATGAACGCTCGCAACGAGCTTACCTCGGGAGTCGGTCGCGTATGTCACCGAGATGTCCACGCCGCTCGGGGCAGAGCCGGTTGCCGCCTTACCTGATTCCAGGTCACGAACCTGGCACAACGGCTCGATTCCCGTGCGAACCGTGGCGAACATCGACACGCCCAGTTCTTTCGCAGTGTTCACCGACTTCTCGATAGGTTTGAATTGGATCACCGCTTGCCGGGGGTTTGGTCTGAAGCCGCCGGGCAACTCGAAGGCCGAGCCGGTGTCCTTCACGACTGTGACGGAACCATCCGCGTTGCGGATCAGCACCGTTCCTGTGCCTGTGGCGCGAATGTCTCCGGTCGGGATCGGGGTAAACTCCGCGGCCAGTTTTGCGCCGCTGGCATCGGTCGCGCGAGTCACCTTGGTTGCTGCTGTCCCTTCCCACTGGAGTCGCGGTTCGGGCCAGGCTTGAAGCAGTGCGCTGGGGTGAGCCGTTGCGAGCGGCAACACGTTCTTGGGAAACGGTACGGCTTCGATCAGCACTGCTCCGTTGACGGAGGCAGGCCGGCGGGGGGAATCGCCGCGAGCTTCGAGGACGACCGCGCGATTGCGGTCAGCGGCGATCCGGACCCCCGGCTTGGCTCGCCCCAGATAAGGCATTGCCCCCGGTGCAACGAAGCCACTGACACCCGCGATCTGCATCTCGGCCACGTCGCAGAGCTTCAACACCGCCACCCAGAAAGCGACCTTACCCCCCGTCGAAACCGTGAGCTTCTTGACCGCGAGATCTTCAGGCTTGAGGCCACCCAACACGACCTCCCACTTCGCCTGCTTCGACAACTCGGCGAGCACTGCATCGAGCGGTTGATCCTTGACATCGAGTTCCACGAGAGTCGGGGCGAGAACCTTGTCGTTGGAAAGCCGCCGCTCAACCTTACGCAGCAAGTCCTGGGCACGTCGGGCGGTTTCCGGATTCTCGGACTTCACGCCGACCCGCAGTTCTTCAAGAGCGGTCGCACCGAGTTCTTCGAGTCGTTTACTTGCCGCCTCGCGTTCCTCGAAGTCTTGACTGCCGAGCTTCTCGACCAAACGGGCCGCTTCCGTGACCTTCGGCGCAGGCTCTTGTGCTGCCACGAAAGCTGCGACGAACAGAGCGGGGAAGACGAGGAACTGTCGCATAGGAAACCCAGTGTTGGGCAACGGAGTCAGTTCAGCGTACCCGAAATGAAACGACCGGGGCAAGTGCCCCGGCCGGGAGAGGTTACAATCTATACCTCGTTTAGCCGCGATCCGAAGGGGAGCGTGAGCTTTGCACGCTCCCCTTCGGATCGCGGCTAAACGGTAGCAGGAATTCATTTTCACCCGATCAACTTCTCGATGAGCTTCCCTTCGCGGAACATCGACATCGGGCGGCCTGTTGGGGTCTGGAGTTCGGTGCCCAGGTCGATGCCGAGGTTGTGGAAGATCGTGCTCGAGATGTCGTCCGGCGTGCAGGGGTCGGTTGCAGGAGCCATGCCGCTAGAGTCGGTGCTGCCGTGAACGTACCCACGCTTAAAGCCACCACCGGCCAGCACGGATGCCATCGAACGTGCCCAGTGATCGCGGCCGACGTTCTTGTTGATCTTCGGCGTGCGTCCGAACTCGCCGGCACACATCACGATCGTGCTGTCGAGCATTCCGCGATCATCGAGATCCTTGATGAGCGCCGAGAGAACCTGGTCGGTCGTCGGGGCAAGCCGGGTCTTGTGGGCTTCGAACGTCTTGCCGTGCGTGTCCCAACCGCCGAGTGATACGGTTGCGAACCTCACGCCCGACTCGATCAATCGGCGAGCCGCGAGCGCACCCTGACCGAACGGCGTGTTGCCGTACATTTCGCGGGTCGGTTGCTTCTCGGCGCTGATGTCGAGCGCCTTGCGGGTCTTGTCGCTCTTGAGGATTTCGAGTGCCTGTTGGTGGAAGGTGTCGAGGCCGTCCACGAGGTCGTTTGACTTGTCGAGCCCCGCGAATCCGCCGTCGAACTTCCGCAGCAGAACGTCACGCTTCGCGAGTTCATCCAGGGTAAAGGTTCCCTTGAGCGTCAACCCGCGAACGCTGAAGCCACTCCCCTTGTTGGGGTTCTCTTTCCGGTCGCCGCCGCCGTTCCCTTCGATTACGAAAGGGTTATAGCCAGTGCCGAGGTAGCCCGCGAGACCCGCCTGCCCGTTCCGTACGTCGCCGAACGTGACGTAAGGGGGCACTCCCACTTCGGTCTTCATCAACTTGGCAGCGATCGAGCCCATCGCGGGGTATTGCAGGGCAGCAGTTGGCTTGTTGCCAGTGGTCATGAACACCGTCGCCGGGCCGTGGCTCGGGATGGTGTGATACAGTGACCGCACCACGCTGACCTTGTTGCCGATCGCTGCCATCTTGGGGAGCGTTTCGGCGAACTGCATTCCGGGAGCGCTGGTGTCGATCGACTTGAACTCGCCGCGAATCCCTTCGGGAGCTTCGGGCTTGTTGTCCCACATGTCGATGGTGGCGGGGCCGCCGGCGAGCCACAGTAGGATGACGCCCTTGGCCTTGGTCTTGTCCTTGAGTTCACCCTTGCTCGCGGCGCGAGCCTCAGCGGCGAGAATGCCCGGCAGTGTGAGCCCGAGGGCTCCGGCAGTGCCGATGCTCAGGAAATCTCGGCGGTGGAATCCTTCGCAATCCGTTCGTGTGGTCGGCATAGCAGCGGCTCCGGAACAGGGGTGGGATGAAGGCAGGTTTGGTTCTGGCGAGCCACGGGGTTCATCCCCGTGGTAATTGGTTGGCTATGGCAGCCACGGGGATGAACCCCGTGGCTCGCCCAGGTCGGTCAATGATTCAGAATGAACTCGCGGGTGTTCACGAGAGCCCACAACACGTCAGTGATCCCCTCGGTGCGGGTCTTGGCCGTCTTGATCGCTTCGGCCGCTTCGGCTTTCTGTTCAGCAGTCGGCAAACGGGAGAGCGTTGCCAGGAACAACTCGTCCGCCAGTTCCTCGTTGGTGAGCTTGCTCTTGGCCAGTGCCGCCACGCGACCCTTCCCATCCGTGAATTTCCGGAGGATGGTGTCATCGGTCATCCGGAAAAGCGTTTGGGGCAACGCGGGTTCCGCGGCGCGTTCGCAGTCGCACGCTGTGGTTCGCGGTGGTCGGCCAAAGATACGCAACGCGTAGGCCAAGCCCGGGTTCTGAACTCGGCTCGAACCCACTTCCAGGATCTTCTTCCCGGTCAGGGGTTCGTCCGGCCCGGTGTAGGTTTCGCTTACGCCGAGTGCGCCGTTCAGTATGTCAACCACCTGTTCGGCCATCATTGCCCGAACGTAGGAGTGCGAGAAGTTGTTCTTGTCGAACTTGTTGGTCGCGTTCGTGGCGTAATCCAACTGGTAGGTCCGGCTCAGCAGGATGTCCTTTTCGAGCTTGCGAATGTCGTAGCCGCTCTTGATGAACTCCGCAGCGAGTGCATCGAGCAGACGACTGTTCGTGGGTGAGTTGGCCAGCGAGAAGTCGTCCACGGGGTTGACCAGGCCGATGCCGAAGTAGTGCGCCCACACACGGTTCACGAAACTTCGGGCGAAGAACTGGTTCTCGGGGGAGGTCATCCATGTGGCGAGTTTCGCACGTGCGTCTTCCCCGGCCTTGGCAGTGATCTCCGGTCCGCCCAGTGCCTTGGGTGTGGGGACGCGACCTGTGGCTGGGTTTGGCTTGGCACCCTTCGCCGCAGGTGCGATGAAGAGTTCACGCACGAGCGGGATGTTGTTGTTATTGTTCCCCTTGGGAGCCTTCTCCTTGCGGGCAGCGTTTTCGGTATCCACAACCTTCTTCAGGTCGGTGCTGCTGAACTGGTTTTGCGTGAAGTTGATCTGTGTGAAAAGGTTCGCGAACGCCCAGTATTCGTCCTGCGTCCAGCGATCGGTTGGGTGCTTGTGGCACTGTGCACATTCCAGGCGGATACCCAGGAACGCGACGGCAACCTTCTCGCCCCACTGCTCGATTGGCACCGCCTGTTGCCGACGCCAGAATAGGTCGAGCGTCTTCTTTTCCGGGTAGTCGGTCGTGAAACCCTTCTCGGACTGCGCGTCGATCTTCTTGACGAACTCCAGCCATTCCTCGGGTTTCTGACCGTCGAGGCTGGTCGCAGTCACGATGTCGCGGACCATCTGGTCGTAGGGGACGTTGTCCGCAATTCGCTTCCGGAGCCAGTCGTGCCACATCTGCGAACGCTTCGGCTGCGTGGTCTGCGGTTGCTCGAGCGCTTGCGTGTTGTTGCCTGTCACGTCCGAGAGTTTGGTCGCCCAGACTGCCCCGTGCAGCGGGTGAGCGAGCAACTTGTCGATCACCTTTTCGCGCTTCTTGGGGTCTTTGTCGGCCAGGAACTCTCGCACCTCGTCGGGGGACGGGAGTTGGCCCGTGGCGTCGATGGTGACCCGTCGGAGGAAAGTCGCATCCGAGGCGAGATCGGACGGAATCACGTTCATCAACTTGAGCTTGGCGAACACTTCTTTGTCGATGAAGTTGACCTCGGGCACCTTCGGGTAACCACCCGGTTGAACCGGCGTCGGCACCAGAACGCGGATGGCCTGCACGCTGCCGCGATACAACACGGTGAGACCCGCGTCGCCCGGTTGGCGAGGGGTTAACAGCCCGAGTGGTGATAGAGCGGCGATGGCGTCGTCGCTGATTTTGAAATCGCAGAACGGCGTAATGTCTTCGGTGGTGCCATCAGAGAACTTGGCGGTCACCTTCACCTGAAGCGGCTTGTCGGCTGCGAGCAGTGCGAAGTCTTTGGGGAATACTTCGAGTTGGTCAATCTTGCCGCTGCCCGGCGTCCACTTCGCACCGGCCCGTACCCATTCGCGGAACACGTTATACACCCAGGCGTCTTTGCCGAACCGCATGCCGCCATCGTGCGAGGTCGCTCCGGTTGCTTTGAGCAGTAGCAATGATTCGTCAGGCTTCACGACGTTCACTCGGCGACCGAGGTTGTCGCGGGTCAGGCCGGCGAAGTCCATTGCGGGCTCGTAGCCGAATAGGCTGAGCCGGAAGCCGCCCTTGCCCTGGAATGAGCCGTGGCAACTCCCCGAGTTGCACCCGACCTTCGAGACCAACCCCATCACGTGCCGTTCGAAGTCCACGGCGGGCAGGGTGCCGCCGGTGGGCAACGCAACCTGAGCGGAAGCGGCGACGGGTGTAGCGACGCATGTAATCAGAGCGAACAGAAAGCGCGGTGAGAGCATGGCAGCGCTCTGTGGTATGGCGAGCTGGGGATGGAAATCCCCGGTTCTGGCGGGTGTGCGAAAATGAAACTTCGGCGTGAATGCGGGGGTGGCAGCCCCGTGTTTGGGCGTTACATCATGAAACCAACAGCCCGTGACAAAGTTTCGCACGCTTCCGGATTGTTGCAAGAAATTTCCGATGCTTACTCTCCCTTTAACCGCTAGTCGTTTATGAATTATCGTTTAGGATCGCAGTTATTAGGCCGAGTCTGAACAGTGGAACGCCCGCCCAGAGGGCACAGGCACAAAGAGACCGAACGCTCCATGTCTGAACTTGCTCAGCTCATTCTCGTTTTGGTGGTCGTGGCAGCGGCGTGTGCCGTGCCGGGGGTGTTCCTCGTCCTGCGGCGAATGTCCCTCGTCTCCGATGCGATCGGGCACGTCTTGCTTCTGGGGATCGTGCTGGCTTACTTCATCGTTCAGGATGCCGATTCGCCGTGGTTGATGGTCGGTGCCGCCCTCACGGGGTTGCTGACGGTTGCGCTTGTGGAAGCACTCCAGCGCACGAACCTCGTCAAGGCCGATGCCGCCATCGGGCTTGTGTTCCCGGCGTTGTTCTCGCTCGGAGTTCTGCTCGTTTCCGTATCGCACCTCCGCAGTGCCCACCTCGACATCGACCGCGTGTTGCTCGGCCAGCCCGATCTCGCGACCGTGCCCCGCTTCGAGTTGTTTGGAATCGCGGTGCCTCCGCTGTGGGTGATGGGAGTGGTGCTGGCGATGAACGTGGTGCTGGTGCTGGTGCTTTACAAGGAACTCAAACTCAGCACGTTCGACCCGGCGCTCGCCGCGAGTCTGGGCTTCCGGCCAGGGCTCATCCACTACGGGCTGATGGCAGTCGTATCGGTCACGGCGGTCGTGGCGTTCGACGCGGTTGGGCCGGTGTTAGTGGTGGGGTTCTTCGTGGTGCCCGCCGCTGCTGCGTACCTGCTCACGGATCGCCTCGGCGTGATGCTGCTGTTGGCATGTGGCATCGGGGCACTTGGCGCTGCGCTCGGCGTGATTGCTTCGGATCGGCTCGACTCGAACACGGCTGGAACGGTCGCTGCGGCGCTGGGGGCGCTGTTCGCGCTGGTGTTCTTGTTCGCACCGGGGCGTGGGCAACTCGCGCAACTCTTCAAGCGATTCTCACAGCGGCGGGCGTTTGAGGAAACGATGCTCGCGGTGCATCTGTATCAGCATGAGGGCACGTCAACAGAGAATGACGAGGCCCGGCTCGATGGCATCTACACGCACCTGAGCTGGGAGCCATCGCGGGTGACGACCGTGGTGGAACGCGCGACGGGAAACGGGCTGGTGATGCGAGATGGGGAATTGCTGAAGCTCACGGAAGTGGGCCGCGAGCGAGCGAAGGCGGTCTTTGGCGAACGGGGAACAATCGAATCTTAGCCGCTTGCGGCTTCGCAGGTCTGCGAAGCCACAAGCTGCGAAACGGATCACATCAATTCTTCGATTGGTCGGCCGCTCGGCAACACCGGAATCGGTCGGCCGTTGTTCATGTAGTTCACCTCGGGGTCGATGCCGAGGTGCTTGTACACCGTTGCGATCACGTCTTGTGGCGTCTTCGGGTTGTTCTTCGGGAACGCGCCGTTCGAGTCCGACTCGCCAACCACGCGGCCACCCTTGATCGGCCCGCCCGCCATCACGCCGCTGAACACGTTCGGGTAGTGGTCGCGGCCGGCGTTGTTGTTCACCTTCGGCGTGCGACCGAACTCGCCCCACGCCAGGATTAGCGTTGTGTCGAGCAGGCCGCGAGAATCGAGATCGTCGATCAGTGCTGTGAACGCCTGATCCCAGCGTGGCAGGAAGCCGTCGCGCAACGATTCGAAAGCCTTCACGTGCGTGTCCCACCAGCGGCAATCGACCGTCACGAGCCGGACGCCGGCTTCCACCAGCCGACGCGCGAGGATCATTCGCTGGGCCCAGTTCGGGGCACCGCAACGATCCGAGGCTTTCGGGTCGTAGGACGGCCTGAACCCGTAGCGTTCGCGGAGTTTCATTGGCTCTTTGTCGAGATCGAACGCATCGCGAGCCGTGTCGGATGTCAGAATCTCCCACGCCTTCGCCTGGAACTTGTCGGCCGCGTCGATCTGACCCGTGCGATCGGTATCGCGGCGCATCCTGTCGAAGTCTCGCAAGAGCGTCTTGCGGTCGCCCACTTGCTCCATCGTCACGCCGGAGGCAAGCTGGAAGTTCGGCAGCCGGAACGGGCCAACCGTGGCCGGGTCGGCCTGCGTCTCGAACGGCTTGTGCGACACGCCGAGGTACGCCGAGTTCGCACCCGGGAGCAACTTGGGGATCATCACATACGGCGGCATCGAAGGGTTCAGGTGCCCCAACTGCTTCGAGACCACGGAGCCCATGCTCGGGTAGATGTTCTCGCTCGGGTCGGGGCCGGGGTTGTAGCCGGTGAAGCAGATCTGGTCGCCGGCGGAGTGCCCCGCGTCGTGGTGGTGCAGGCTGCGGATGATGGACCACTTGTGCATCATCTTTGCGGACAGAGGCATCATGTCCGACAGGCGAATGCCGGGCACGTTCGTGTTCATCACACCGAACTCGCCGCGAACCTCTGCCGGGGCGTCGGGCTTCGGATCCCACATGTCGTGGTGGCTCGGGCCGCCACGCATCCAGAGGATGATGACGTTGTTGACGTTGCTCAGTGAGCCTTTGCCGCTGGGGTTTGCTTTCGCCTGCACGTTCAGCAAATCACCAAGCGAGAGACCGGCGGCGCCGAGGATGCCGGCCTTCACGAAGCTGCGGCGATCTTGCTGGGCAAGGGTGCGGCGGAAGTCCTGGCACGTGCGGGCGGGCATGGGGTGCCCTCTGGCGGGAGGTTGGGAGGCGGGAACACCCTTTCGAGTGCTTGGGTGAAGGTTACCACGCCGATCGACCGAACGCCAGCGGCTTTCAGGAATCGGACCGCTGCGACAGCAACCGAGGCAATCCTGTAACGAAATCCGCAGCGTTGGGTTGAACAGCGGTGACCACATCGGATACCCCGTGCATGTTTTGGAGAATCCATGCGAATCCTTAGCATCATCGCCCTGTGGTGGGTGGGCGTGGCTTCGTTGCAGGCTCAAACCGCCTACGATCCTCTTGCGGTCGAGAAGATCAAGTCGGAACACAAGGACATGACGGTCAAGGATGAGAAGCGTTCGCGTGAGGTACCGATTCGTGTCCACTTCCCGAAAGAGAAGACCGCGGCTCCGGTGGTGCTGTTCAGTCACGGGCTGGGCGGGTCACGTGAGAACGGCGAATACTACGCCAATCACCTGACTGCGCGCGGGTACATCGTGGTGATGTTGCAGCATCCGGGGAGTGACGAATCCGTGTGGAAGGGGGCTGGGTTGGGTCAGCGGATGGCCGCAATGGAAAAGGCGGCGAGCGGGGAAAACCTGCTGCTTCGCATCGGTGATGTGAGCGTGGTTCTCGATCAGTTGGAAGTCTGGAATAAGGAGAAGGATCACCCGCTGAATGGGCGGCTCGACCTCAAACGAGTGGGGATGTCGGGCCATTCCTTCGGAGCGGTGACGACCCAGGCCGTGAGCGGGCAAGTGGCACCAATCGGTAAGAGCACAACCGAGCCGAGGATCAAGGCCGCCCTTGCAATGAGCCCAAGTGCTCCGCGTGTTGGCGACCCGAAGAAGGCGTTCGGCGAGGTGAAGATCCCCTGGATGCTGCTGACCGGTACGAAGGACGATTCCCCGATTGGGAAGATTGACGTGAAGTCGCGTCTGCTGGTGTACCCGGCACTGCCACCCGGTGGGAAGTATGAGCTGGTGCTCGACAAGGCCGAGCACTCCGCGTTCAGCGAGCGTGGCTCACCGCTGAGCAAAGAGAAGCAGAACCCGAACCACCACAAGGCGATCCTGGCTGTTTCGACGGCGTTCTGGGATGCGTACCTTCGCGAAGACATCGCCGCCCGCAAATGGCTCGACAGCGACGAGGTCAAGAAAGTGCTGGAGAAGGATGACACCTGGCAACGGAAGTGACAGCGAGTTGGAAACGTGGTGTCGCATCGCTTCGCGGCGTGGTATGCTCGTCCAGATAACCCGCCGGAGCGAAGGACACCTCATGACCTCGCGCCAATCACAACCTGTCGTCAGTCGTCGCCAGATCCTCCAACTCGGTGGCATCAGCGCCATTGGCCTCGGCCTGCCCGAATTGCTTCACGCCGCGACCGAGAGCCGCAAGGCCACGCGACCGAAATCCTGCATTTTCATCGTGCAATACGGTGGCGGCAGCCAGATCGACAGCTTCGACATGAAGCCCGACGCGCCCGTCGAACTCCGTGGGCCGTTCAAGCCAATCACTACCAGCGTGCCGGGGACTCGCATCTGCGAGCACATGCCGCGACTCGCCCGCATGGCGGATCGCTATGCCATCATTCGGTCGATGACGCATGGCAACGCGGGCCATGACGGCGGAATGCACGTCGCCATGACGGGGCACTCACAACCCGTCGAGAACACGCCATACTACGGCTCGGTGGTCGCACGGCTCTGCCCACCCGCCGGGAATGTGCCACCGTATGTGTGGATCCAGAACCTCGCCGGCGATGTGCAACCGCGTTACCTGACCGGTGGCTTCCTCGGCCCACAGTACAGCCCGTTGCGAGTCGGTACGGATCTCGATAATCCCTCGATGCCCGGCTTCCGTGTGAAAGCGTTTGATCCGCCAGCCGACGTCCCCACGCAGCGACTCCGCGATCGGAGCCAGTTGCTCGCCAACGTGGAAGCCGCCGGCCGAACGCCACAAGCAAGCAGCGATTTCCAGACCTACCGCGAGCGGGCCGTCGATCTGCTCACGGGCTCCGATGCCCGCACGGCGTTCGACCTCGACCGCGAACCGGGGAAGGTCCGCGAGCGTTACGGCCGGCATCCGCTGGGCCAGAACCTCCTCATGGCTCGCCGCATGATTGAAGCGGGAACGCGGCTCGTCAGCGTGACCGCGTGGTGCGGAAATCCGCCCGGTGAGAAGTTCACGAACGTGCAGACGTGGGACATGCACGGCCCCGGCGCGGCTCCGTTCATCGGCAGCATCTTCGGCACAGGCTCCTACGGCCTCGGCTGGGCGTTGCCCCGCGTGGACGAAGCCGTGTCCGCGTTGTTGACCGATCTCGAAGCCCGCGGATTGCTGGAAACGACGTTGGTCGTGATGGTTGGCGAGTTTGGCCGTTCCCCGAAGATCGGCAACCTGGGCCGCGATCACTGGCCGGCATGTTACTCAGCACTCGTGGCCGGTTGTGGCGTTCGCGGCGGGTTGGTGTATGGTGCTTCCGACAAGACAGCGGGGTACGTGAAGGACGATCCGGTTCGCCCAGAGGACTTCGGCGCGACGCTGTTCCATGCGCTGGGCGTGGCCCCGGACACCCGCCTGAGCGCCGACGGCTTCACCAAACCCGCGAGCATCGGCAAGCCCGTGCTGGACCTGTTCGGGTGACTGTGCTGTTAGTGTCGGACCCCCTCGTTCGTCATCTCTCTCGTGTCGGTAGGTTGCGAGCGGTTCGGTCAGGACCGCCGTGCATCGAAAGCGTGTAACCCGAAACAGGATTTCTCCTTGTGGGTGGACACGCGAACTGGCAAAATCAGTGGTGTCAACCTCCCGCGGTCTCTCCTCCGCACGTCCTTTGCAACGGACTCAGCTATGCCGCGCTCCAAACTCCGGGTGGTCTTCGCCGGATTCCTGCTTGCAATGCTCGCGTCGGTCATGGTGTTGGGCGCGGGGAACGCCTGGGGGCAGAAAGTCATCATTGGCGGCGGGGTCCAACCCGTCCCACCCGGGGGCGTGGGCAACGACAAGAAAGACGGCAAGGACAAGAAGGACGACCGCCCACCCGAAGACGAGAACATTCCGTTTGCATTCCCGTATGAACGCGATGCCAAGAACCAACTCGAAGGTGCCCGTGCCTATCTCGAGTTCAAGGAAATCCCCTGGAACACGGTCTGCGGCTTCCTCCAGAACATTCTGGAGTCGAAGAGCGACTCGTTCTTCAATACCTACTACATCGCGAACGGTGCGAAGGAACTCCACCGAATCAGTGTGAAGACCGAGTCAAACCGCATCATCGCCGCGTTCCCCAAGGCCGGGATCGAGTTTTACCAGCAGACCTATGGCGGCACCGCCTCCGCATTGCTCGACGACGCCATCAAGGCGAATTACGACATTCCGAAGCTCGCTGAGGTTTCGCAGCGGTTCTTCCACACGAAGGCCGGCGGCGAGGCCACCGTCCTCCTGGCCAGCCTGTACCTGGAACGCGGCAACTACCTCGAAGCGGCTCAGGCTTTCGAGCGGCTTTTCGGCCGCCTGGGTGCCGAGGAGTTCATGACGCCCCGGACGCTGTTCAAGGCGGCCCTCTCGTTCAAACGCAGCGGAGACCCCCGGCACACGACCTTGCTGAAAACGGCCGTCGAATCGCTCCAGAAAGCAACCGAGAGGAACGGGCTGCTCATCGGCCGCCAAACGTACCCGTTCGAGAAACTCAAGGCCGAGATCGATCGCCAACTCGAATTGTTGCGCGTGACCACGACCGTCGGTGAGTGGGCCATGCGGGGCGGAAACGGCCAGCGATCGGCAACGATCGACGGTGGCCCGCCGTTCCTCGACCCGTCGTTCCGAACCACGATGTTCTACACCGGCGACGACGAGGCCAACACCTGGATCAAGACGGAGCTCGAACGCCTCTTCGCCCGTGAAGGGAAAAGCACGTCGAAGGGAACTCCCCTTCCCGCGTTCTTCCCCATCACCACACCCGACATGGTGATCTTCCGCTCCTACAACGGGGTGTTCGGCGTCGCCACCCGCGATCAGGTTGTGGGCGGCCGCGTGATTCGCGCTGGCGACATCCGCTGGGTGTCGCGGACGACCTTCGGCGCTCACCAGATGCTCTCGACGGGCGACACCGACGAGATCGACATGCGGAAGAACGTGCAGGACTGGTGGACAACCTACTCACAAGCCGGCGTCACCAGCGTGCTGTACGAGAACCCGCTGATCGGCGGCCTCGCCCACGACGGCCAGAACGTCTACTTCATCGACGACGTGGCGATCCCACCGCCGCCCGTCTTCTCCGATCCGAACTTCGGCATCCAGGCTGGCCCGCAGTTCCGCCAGAGCGGTGAACTTGCCGACGCCGTTCGCGCCGGTCGCCTTGCCGCCGTGGACCTCAAGACCGGCATGGTGAAGTGGGAACTCGGCCGCGTTCGCGTTCCCGAAGGTGCGCCGCCGCTGCCCAACCGCCTCAATGAGGAAGATGCCGACAAGACCACGAGCGCCTTCCAGTTGTGCCTCGATGCTATCTTCCTCAGCACACCACTGCCGCTCGACGGCAAACTGTACGTGCTGGTCGAGCAAGCCGGCGTTGTCCGTCTTCTGTGCCTCGACCCGCGAAACCTCGTAGTCGTCCCCGGTCGGCCCAACGTCAGGGTGCCAACCCTGGTCTGGACGCAGAAGCTCGGCCGGCCGAGCAACAACCTCCCGCAGGACTCGATCCGCCGCTACCAGGGTGCAACCCTCGCGGTCGGCGAAGGGATCATCATCTGCCCCACGAACTCCGGGGCAATCGTCGCCGTCGATGCGATGTCCCGCAGCCTGTTGTGGGCGCACGCGTACAAGAAACTCGACCCGAACATGCAGCCGAACCGGCCGATGTTCGACCAGAACGGCCGGGTTATTCCACCGCAGCAACTCAAGCCCGACCGCTGGCGTGCGGGTGGCCCAATCATCGCGAACGGCCGAATCATCCTCACCGCATACGACTCCGACAAGCTCGAGTGCCTCGACCTGCGATCGGGTAAGGTGCTGTGGAAGGTTCCGCGTAGCGGGGATGACCTCTATGTGGGCGGGGTCGCGAACGACCGCGTCATCGTCGTCGGCAAGAACCAGGTACGCGGGTACTTCCTCACGGGCGAAGACAAGCAAGAGCCCAAGGTGGCGTTCGGCCCCGTCAGCATCCCCACTCCAACCGGGCACGGTGTCGGCGGGAAAGGCGTGTACTACATCCCCGTTCGGCAGGAGAACGCCGGTCGCGATAGCGTGCCGCCTGCTGAAATTTGGTCGATCAACGTCGATAACGGTCAGGTCGTTTCGAAGACCGCGGCCCGCAAGCGGAACGACAACACCGAACTCGCCAAGTACGGCATCGGGAACCTGGTCTTTCAGGACGGCATGGTCTTCTCGCAATCGGCCTGGGAACTCGCCTGCTTCCCGCAGTTGGAGCAGAAGAAGGCCGAGATGAACAAACTCCTCGCCGCGAACCCGAAAGACCCCATTGGTCTGCTCGCTCGTGGTGAGTTGCTCCTCGATGATGGCAAGCTCAAGGAAGCCATCGCGGATTTCAAGGAAGCTCAGAAGAACAACCTCCCGGTCGAGAAGCAACCGCTCCTCCGTGAGAAACTCTACACCGTTTACACCGAACTGATTCGCAACGACTTCGCGGCCGGTGAGGTTTACCTCCCCGAATACGAGGCACTCTGCGAGTTGCCGATTGATAACGAACTCGACCCCGTCGAAAAACAGAACCGCAAGGACGAGACGGAACGCCGCCGTCGGCTTTCGCTGTACCTGCTCGCTCGCGGTCGCGAGTCGCAGGGTCGGCTCGGTGAGGCGTTCGACAAGTACCTCGCGCTCGCCAACCTTGGCGAAGGGAAGTCGCTGCTCGATATGCCTGACGAGCCGAACGTCCGGATGCGGCCCGATGTGTGGGCACGCGGGCGAATCGAGTCGATGATCCGCAAGGCCACGAATGCCGAGGCTCGCAAGTCGCTCGAAGACCGCGTGAGCAAGGAATGGGACGTGGTGAAGGGCGGTGAGGACTTGAAGCGTCTGCGTGAGTTCGTCGCGGTGTTCGGCCCATACTTCCAGTCGGGTGCCGAGGCTCAGTTCTTGCTTGCCGACAAGCTGCTTCAGACGAAGAACGAGGCCGAGTCACGCGAAGCTCAGACCCACTTGCTGCAACTCCGAGCCACGGCCGACGACGCCACCGTCCGCGCCCGCGCCACCGAGGCGCTCGCGCGCCTGATGGTTAACAACCGGCTCATGGAGGATGCGGTCGGGCTCTATATCCAGCTCGGCAAGGAGTACGCCGATGTGGTCGTTCGCGACGGCAAGACCGGTGCCGACTTCATGCGGAGTCTGCTGACTGATAAACGCTTGCTCCCGTATCTGGAGCCAAGCCGCTATCCGATGCCGACACGGGTGAAGGCCGAGCAAACCGGACCGGTCCCCAACGTGGGGAACAATGGGCAGTTCGAGGTCGAACCGGGTGGCGATCTGTTCCCGATGTACAAGCGATACCGGTTCACGATGGACCAGTATTCCTCGCAAAACGGTACCTGGACGCTGAAGGCGTTCGACCGGGCATCGGGTGTTGAAAAAGCCAAGTTCGGCGGCTTCGCACCCCCGCAGATCTTCAACCCCGGCAGCTTCCCCTTCTCGAAGTACGTGCAGGGGAGCGGGCAGTTGGTACTCGTTCAGCTCGGGACTTGGGTCTACTGTCTCGATCTGGCCGAGAAGAAGGAACGCTGGCAGAAGAACCTGCTCGGCGACCCCACTCCGGGGTTGACGGTGAACCCCCAGATTCAGAACCCTGGCCCTGATGGCGAAGTTACGATCAAGTACGCCGAAGGGTTTTACATCACCTTCGGTCGGGCGGCTGTGATCCAGCCCGGCTACTGCGCCTTGCTGACGCGAGACGGGATCGAAGTCGTCGAACCGCTCACCCGTCGTGTTCTCTGGACCCGCCGGAACGTACCGGAACGCACGCAACTTTACGGCGACGCACGCTACCTCGTCGTGGTTGAGACCGACGCCAGCAAGAAGCCGGTATCGGTCAAGTTGCTCCGGGCCGTTGACGGCATGGTGGTCGACGGCAGCCCCGATTCGGGCCGTGTTCTGGCGGCTGCGAAGTCGTTCCAGTTGTTCGGCCGTACCGCTCTGCTCTCGGAAGGGACCGGCGATCAACCCCGCGTCCTGCGGTTGTACGACCTCTCGACGGGGAAGGATGTCTGGAACAAGCAGTACGACTCGAAGTCCATCCCGATCAAATCGCTCAGCACCGAGTGGGCCGGTTACATTCGACCTAATGGCGAAGCGGAAGTGATCGAGGTCGCCACGGGCAGGGTCGCCGCGACTCTCAAGATCGATGAGAAGAACCTGGAAACCGATCTGAAGCCATGTGTTTCTGCCCAGATCTTCGCCGACGCTGACCGATTCTATCTGTTCCTCGACCGCGACCCAGCGGTGCCTGCGACGAACAACACCCGTCGCGTGCCGATCTACAACAACACGATTCGCACTCACGCCGTGAATGGACCGCTCTACGCCTTCGATCGCGCCACCGGGAAACGGCTCTGGAACTATGGCAATGGTCTGTTCGAGAACCAGATGCTCATTCTCGAACAGTTCTCGGATCTTCCGGTCATCATCGCCGCGGGACCCATCCAACGGGTTGACAACAATCAGCAAACCTATCAGGTGGTGGTGCTGGAGAAGGCTCGTGGCAAGTTGATCTTCGAGCGGCCGGTGATTTACAACGGGAACTTCTTCCACAACCTCAACGTCAACATGAAGAATGGGACGATCGACCTCAATCGTTACGACATGCGGATATTCATCTCACCGGATGAATCGCCGAAGCCCTGATGAATGCGTTCCTCGTTTCCGGGTCTCTCCTCGTCCCACCAGATTGTGGGTGTTATCTTTTCACGCGTGACTCGTCTCTATCCACACCCATCCTTGCGTAAGCGGGGGTGGGTCTACCGCGGAGAGTCCACATGCGTCGATACTCGCTGCTCGCAATCGCTGCCATCGGTGCGGCCGTTGCCATCGTCGCGGTCCCGGCTCCCGTCCCTGCCCAGGAAAAGAAAGACGACCTCAAGAAACGGGTTGAGGACTCTATCGAAAAGGGCCTGGAATACCTGAAGAAGACGCAGGCCCAGGACGGTCACTGGGAGGCACAGGGCGGCCAATACCCAACCAGCATGACGGCACTGGCTGGCATGTGCTTCCTGATGGAGGGCAGCACCCTCAAGGAAGGCAAGTACTCCGATCAGGTGAAGAAGGCCGTTGAGTGGTTCCTGGCTCCGAACCGCCAACAACCCAATGGGTTGCTCGGCGATGTGCGGAACCCCACGGAATCGACGCGATACATGTACGGTCACGGCTTCGGCACCATGTTCCTCGCCAGTGCCTACGGTGAAGAAGAAGACAAGGATCAACGCGAGAAGCTCGAAAAGTGCCTGAAGAAGGCTGTCGAGTTCATCGGGAAGGCTCAGACGCTCAAGAAGTATCGCAAGCCCGAAGGTAAAGAAGTGGACGTTGGCGGATGGGGCTATGTTAGCGCCGCCGACGGGAATAACTTCGACGAAGGCTCGGTCACCATCACGGCACTCCAGGGACTTCGGGCCGCTCGGAACGCCGGGATTCAGGTGCCGAAAGAAGTCATCCAGAAAGCGACTGACTACCTCGAAGCCTGCACGACGCCCGACGGCGGCGTGATCTACAGCTGGGCTGGTGGCAACGGCAATGCACAGAAGGGCCAGGGTCGCCCGCCAATCACGGCAGCCGCGGTTGCCTGCTCATTCAGCGCCGGGCAATACAAAGGTGAACTCGCGAAGAAGTGGATCAAGTTCTGCCGCGACAACATTCCTATTGCCAAAGGGCGGATCGCACACGACGAGTACCAGAGCTACTACTTCGCACAGTTCGTCTACGTGCTCGGCGACGACCGCTACGGCCAGATGTTCGACAAGGAAGACAAATCGACCTGGCTAACGTGGACGAAATACAAAGAAGCGATGTTCCCCTACATCATGGACCAGCAAGATAAAACGAGCGGCGGGTGGACCACCGGCTACATCGGACCAGTCTTCTCGACCTCTGTGAACCTGACGATCTTGCAACTGGAGAAGGGTATTCTGCCCATCTACCAGCGTTAAACGGATCGCGGCACCGGCAGGTGGGGTGACGAGCCTCGCCTGCCGTTGGCATTCTTGGTGTTAAGATCAGTTGCGATCCACAGGGTTTGCCCCGTGGTGCCTGAAGTGAGTAAAGCCACGGGGTGAACCCTGTGGTGCCAGAAACTTGAACCTGTATCTTTTTCGTCACTCTACCAGTTACCCAACTCCTAGCGAGCGCACCGACGATGAGTACGCAAGGCACGATGGTCGATAATGACCTCCAGGCGATCCAGAAGCTCAAGAGCGCGTTCGACAGCATCAAACAACAACTCAACCGGGTCATCGTCGGTCAGGACCAGGTCATTGAAGAGTTGCTGATTGCACTGTTCGCCAAGGGCCACTGCATGCTGGAAGGGGTGCCCGGGCTCGCCAAGACCCTCATGATCAGCACTCTGGCCCGGTGTCTGTCGCTGGACTTTAGCCGCATCCAGTTCACTCCCGACCTCATGCCCGCCGACATCACCGGCACTGACTTCATCGAGAAGAACCCCGCCACGGGTACCTTCGAGTTGCTCTTCCGCGCCGGCCCGCTGTTCTCGAACATGGTTCTGGCCGACGAAATCAACCGAACCCCGCCACGAACCCAGGCTGCCCTCCTCGAAGCCATGCAGGAGCGGCAGGTCTCGGTTGGCCGCGTTCGCCACAAGCTCCAGAACCCATTCTTCGTGCTCGCCACGCAGAACCCGATTGAACAGGAAGGTACCTACCCGCTGCCTGAAGCGCAGCAGGACCGCTTCATGTTCAAGGTGTACGTGAAGTACCCCAACTTCAAGGAAGAGTTCGAGATCGCCCGGCGAACCACAGGTGTCGTGGCCGACGAGATCACCCCGGTTCTGAACGGCGAGCAGATCGTCGAGATTCAGCAACTCGTTCGCAAGGTGCCGGTGTCCGATCACGTGATCCACTACTGCCTCGCACTCGTTCGTCAGACTCGCGTCGGTGAACCGGGCGTGCCAAAGTTCATCAAGGACTGGTTGAGCTGGGGTGCAGGCCCGCGTGCCGTGCAGAACCTCGTTCTGGGTGGCAAGGCTCGCGCGCTGCTCTACGGTCGCTCGCACGTCACTACCGAGGACGTGAAGGCACTGGCGTTCCCGGTTCTCCGACACCGCCTGCTGTGCAACTTCACCGCCGCATCCGAAGGCGTGAACACCGACACCGTCGTCCAGAAGATCATTGAGGATACGCCCGAGAAGGAAGGGGCTCTGACTGGCGACGAACGGTTCAAGAAGATTTTCGCTTCTTAGTGTTTCGTGTTTGGTGTTTGGTGTTTCGTTCTGCCTTCACCCTGTTGAAGAGCCGAGCGAGATACCAGACACCACCAACCAAACACAAAACACTCAACACAAAACACTCAACACATGGCTAAGAGAACCGAAGACGACCCGCGACGCTTCCTTGATCCGAAGGTCATCGCGAGGATCTCGCAACTCGACCTGCGTGCCCGCCAGATCGTCGAGGGCTTCCTCAGCGGCATGCACAAAAGCCCCGTCTACGGGCAGAGTGTCGAGTTCGTTCAGCACCGGGAATACATGCCCGGCGACGACCTCCGACGCATTGACTGGAAGGTCTGGTCCCGTTCCGACAAGTTCGTCATCAAGCAATACGAGGCCGAGACGAACCTTCGGTCCTATGTCGTCGTTGATGCGTCCGAGTCGATGCTCTACGGCATCGACAAGCACCGCAAGCGCGGAACGCTCTACAAGTACGATTACGTTGCCACCGCTGCGGCCTGTCTGGCGTACCTCACGACCAAGCAGCAAGACTCCTGCGGCCTGATCACGTTCGACGAAGACGTGCGGCAGGTGATCCCGCCTCGCAGTTCAACGATGCACATGGACGCCATCACCAAGGCGCTCCACATCAGCAAGCCGAAAGCGAAGACCGACCCGCTGAAGATCATGCGGCGAGTCGCCGAGAGCATGCAGAGCCGGGGACTCGTCACGATCTTCTCGGATTTCCTTTGCGACCGCGAGGCGCTCTTCAAAGGTCTGGAGATGCTCCGCCATCGTCGGCACGATGTGATGGTGTTCCACGTCCTCGATGACGACGAACTGACGTTCCCCTTCTCAGGCATGACCAAGTTCGAGGGGTTGGAAGAGCAACCGCACCTGCTGTGCGAACCCCGTTCACTTCGCGACGGCTACCTCGAGGCGCTCGAAGAGTATCTCGTGGAAGTCCGTCGCGGTTGCACGAAGATCGGCATCGACTACAACCTGGTTCGGACCAGCGACTACCTCGACGCCGTGCTGTCGCGGTTCTTGTTCCAGCGCATGGCCAGTCGTGCGGCACCGGTTCGACGCTAAGTTTATGTCACGCGGTTTAGCCGCGACCGAAGAGAGCGCTCAGGCTCCCTTCGGTGGCGGCTAAACGAAACGACCACTGATACACGACGTACTGATCTGCGAGATTTGCCCCGATGATGTCGTTCTTCTTGAATCCGTGGGTCATGGCGGCCGGGGTCGCCCTGGCCACCACTCCGATCATCATCCACTTGATTAACCGGATGCGGTTCCGGAGGATTGAGTGGGCCGCGATGGAGTTCTTGCTCAAAGCGCAGAAGAAAATGCGCCGCAAGAAGGTTCTCGAACAACTCTTACTGCTGCTCTTACGCGTCTTGCTTGTCCTGCTCGCGGGTCTGTTATTCGCTCGCTTCCTCGGTAGCGACCCAAGCGCGAGCAAGGAGACTCGCCCCGTTCTGCACGTCATCGTGCTCGACGACACGCCCAGCATGGGCGATACGGGCGGCGGCGCTGCCGGCGGTGGGAAGGATACGTTCTCGCGGGCTCGCTCGCTCATCACCGACAAACTGCTGCCGTCGGTCGCGAAGGCGAGCACGCCGCAAACGCTGCGGCTCATCCGGTTGTCCGATCAGTCCGATGTGCTCAACCCCAGCGCCAATCCGGACAAGGCACCCGAGACGATCACCACGCAGTCCATTGAGGGGGTGAAGGGGCTCCTCGCCGCTGAGAAGCCGACGACGGTTCACGTCGGCGTTGTCCCCGGGCTCAAGCGTGCCAAGGAACTGCTTGCCAAGACCCCTGGGAACGAAACGGCCAAGGTCGTTCACCTCATCTCGGATATGCGGAGCGTGGACTGGAACCGTGAGGCGGAAGCCATCACCCAGGCCGTGCAGGAACTCACCGATGAAGGCGTAAAGGTTCACCTCATCGACGTGGCGGCGCCCAACCGCAAGGCCGATCGCCGCTCACCCGCGTACAGCGACAACGTTGGCATCGTCGAACTGAAGCCGCGCAATCGCGTGGCGGCGTTCGACAAGGAAGTGGAGTTCGAGGTTCGCGTCCGGAACTATGGGGCGACCGACCTGAAGGACGTGCGTGCCGAGATCTTCGTCAACGGGGCCATCAACCACTTCGTGAATGTCCGGTTCGATACGCTGCCGGGGAACCAGGAATCGACGCAGACATTTGGCGTCACCTTCAACACGAGCCAGGGCGCGACTGTCGCAACCCGCGAAGATCCGCTCGCCCGATTCAATGTCGTCACGGCCATTCTCGATAACACCGGATCCGACGCCATCGCGGCCGATAACGTCCGTCACGCTGTCGTTGAGGTGAAAGACAAACTGGCCGTGCTACTGGTCACGCGACCACCAGAAGATGACAAGCCAACCAGCAAGGACGGCGACAGTTTCTCGCTCCGGTTGCTGTTCGAGGAAACCAAACTTAGCGGCACCGACGTGGTTAGCGGCACCGTGGATTCGCTGGACAAGCTCGACTTGCGTGAGTTCAGCAGCATCTACCTCGTGAACATTCCGCAACTCTCCAAATCGCAAGTCGACAACCTCGAACGCTACGTTCGGGAAGGTGGCGGCGTTGGGGTCTTCCTTGGCCCGAACGTCAACGTCGAGCCTTACAACAACCTGCTTTACCGCAAGGGCGAGGGGTTCCTGCCGTTCCCGCTCCCCCCGGAGCCAACACCCCCGCTCACCAAGGAACAGAAGAAGAAGCGAGACGACACGCTCGCCAAGCGGATTCTGCTCCGCGATCCGGCAATGAAGAGCCACCCCGCCCTGCGTGGCATCTACGAGAGCAAGGCCGGAGCCGACAAGGACACAGCCATCAAGGTGGAACTGTCCTTCATGATCACGAGCATCGACCAGCACTGGCCGATTGCCCGCATCGGTAAGTGGCGGGAAGATCGCTCCATTCAGGAACTGTACTGCCTGCCGAACGATCAGTCGATTTCGGAGTTCGAAGCCCGCGTGAAGAAACTCAGCGAGGCGATCAAGTCCAAGTACGGCGAGGCGAAGTTCGAAAAGTACCGGGCGACGGTCGACGGGATCCTGAGCAAGCTCCGCGAACTGGCTGGCGACCCCGAGAACCCGCCGCTCACCGAACTGGCCCGCGAACTCGACAAGTTGCTCTCGGACCAAATCAACGAAGGCGATGCGAGCGAAGCCTTGCTCCGCGAGTTCTGGGGTCACCCCGAGATGGGCGAGGCCAAGTCGCTGGCTCAGTCGCTCCGCGATTCCAGCCGCTATGGCAACCCGCTCTATGTCGCCCGGAAATACGGTGGCGGTCGCGTGGCGGTGTTCACGATCCCCGTGTGTGCCCCGTGGACGAACTGGCCGCTCGGCCCTGGCTTGGCGGGCTGGGTCGCCGTCATGACCGAACTTCAGAAGTATCTCTCGGGTGGGAGCTTCGACGAGAACCGCACCATCGGTTCGACGTTGGAGGCCAGCTTCGAGACCGGCCGATACAAGCCCGAGGCCACGTGGTCGTATATCACGTACGACGCGAACACGGTCGAGAAGGGCGTGCAGAAGTTGCCGCCACTCCGCGACCCGGTGCAAGGCCAACCCGCCAAGACCATTCCGCTTGACTCGAAGGATGGCTTGCTCCGGCTGAACTTCAGCGACTCCCGCCGGCCCGGTGTGTACATCTTTGGCCTCACCTGGCAGAAGCGGGCCACGGACCCTGGTAACGCACCGAGTACCAAACCGGAGTACTTCGCGACCGTGTTCAACTTCGACACGGAGCACGAAGGTGACCTGAAACGAGCGAACACCGACGACTTCAGCAAGGTTGCCAAGGGGGCCGAGGAAATTCACTCGCCCGAGGATGAAGGCTGGCTCGGCGCGCTCGAACAGAAACCGACCGACCTGTCGAGTGGTCGCTGGATCTACCTGCTGATCCTGGTCGTCCTGATCTTCGAGCAGGCCATGGCTGTCCGGCTGAGTTACCATCACCAGGCGCACGAACTCGAAGCGTTCGCCCCGAGCGCGGCTGCGGCGATGGCCGGCCGGACGATCGTCCCGAACGCGGAGAATGAAGCCGCCGAGAGTGGCGAGCGGGGGACGTAAGTCCCCTGATTCTTGTTGCCATCAGGGGACTTCACGTCCCCCGCTCGCCGGAACTTTACCAGAACACAACGCACCAGCACGAGATAAGCAGGCGATGAACCCCACGAACGAGCCGATCAAGGAAAGCGAATTCGTCCTCCGGCGACTGGGGGAGTCCTTCACGCAGTTCCGGCAGGACCTGTGGTCGTCGGTTCCTCTCTGGTTGCTGATCTTCGCGGCACTCGCGGTGGTCGCCCGGGTGGGTTACGCTCGCTACTACCGCAAGACGCACGGTCACGCAAAGCCCGACAGTATCCAGTTCTGGCTGGGCTGGACGGCCATCATCACGGTCGCCGCCCTGGTGGGCTCCACGCTGATTCAGTTCTATGACCGCGACGGTTCGCAGTTGAAGGGGAGCACGTCGCAGTTGTCGGCGCTCGGCCAGTCGAACGCACAGTATTGGTATGTCTTCACGGCAGGCATCTTCGTCATTGGGGCGGTGTATGTTGCGCTGATGTACGCCAAGGATTCCAAGACGGTCAAATGGTACTGGGCGGTGAAGCTCGCGATCCTGCGGATCACCGTCTACGCTCTGCTGTGCTTCGTGTTCCTGCTCCCCGCCCGGCAAACCTGGGAACGGACCGAGAAGCGGTCTCGCGTCGTCGTGTTGGTCGATATCTCGCCAAGTCTCACCCGCGTTAGCGACGAGATCTCCCGCAAGGGCGCGAAGCAGAAGACGCGAATGGACACGCTCATCGACTTCCTGAGCGACAAGGACGTGGCGCTGATCCAGAAGTTGCTCGAACAGAACCCCGTCGCGATCTACCCGTTCGGCACACGCCTCGACGATTCCTCCCGGATGATCGAGCGAGACGAAACGCCGTGGGGCCCAACCGAGTGGCGGGCGCTCGCGGAATACGACTTCCGCCCGTTCATGCTGAAGGGGTTGGAGGGGAAAGACATCGAGACGCTGAAGAACTCGACGAACCCCGTGGAATGGGCGGGACCGAAGCCGTCGCCGGGCGTTGATCGCCCCGAACCAACGAACTGGGCCGAGTGGGCGTCAAAGTGGGTGGAGTATCGTGCCAAGTGGGCCGCCAAGAAAGCCGCGTTCGAGGCCGAGCGGGGTGGCAAAGAACCGTTCACCGAAACGCTCGTCAACGGACTCAGCGAACCCGGTAACAAGATCCTCGCCGACAATTTGGAGAAGCTCGAAAAGCGGGTCGATGTTGCCAAGTCGATCGCGCTGGGCACCAACGTACCGGACTCGGTCGCGGCCGCCATCAACCGCGAATCGCCGAACATGGTTCAGGGTGTGATCGTGTTCTCCGACATGCGGAGTAATCTGGGCTCGGATTCGTCGTACCGCGAACTCCGTTCCGCCGCGAATCATGCGAAGATCCCTGTGTTCATGGTTGCGGTCGGTGAAGACCGGCAGAACACGAGCATCTCCATCACGGACGTGCAGACCGACGACGTGGCTTCCCCGGACGAAGGGTTCAAGGTCTCCGTCGAGGCCGACGGCGTGAACCTCGCGGGCAAGTCCGTTCCCGTGGAGTTGGACCTGTTCCTTCCGGGAAGCGATCCGAAGACGGCCAAGCCGAGCTACACGCTCAAGGACAGCCGACCAGACAAGTCGAAGGGAAGTTTCACCCCATACACGATCACGTTCGCGCCGGGTGACCCACCGCACGGGGCCGTCGAGTTCGTGATTGATCCGGCCAAGCTCGCCGTTGACCCCGATGCGGATGCTCGCAACCTCACAACCGAATCGAAGGATGCGGCCATCAAGAAGCCGGTCCTCCGCGAGGGGGCGTGGATGGTGAAGGCTCGCATCCCGCGAGATGAGAACGAAGTGTTCCCGGATGAGTTCCACGTCCGCGAGCGGCCGGGTATCCAGGTCATCCAGAAGAAGATTCGCATCCTGGCCATCGCTGGAGCACCGAGCCGCGAGTTCCAGTTCATCCGGACGTTCCTGAACCGCGAAGTGCTCGAAAACCGTGCCACGCTCACCGTTCTGATTCAGAACGAGGCCGGCACCACCGGGAAGCTGACCCCGAACCCAACCGAGAAGGTCATCGGTCGCTTCCCCACCAAGCTCGATCTCACGAGCAAGGAACCGGACCCGGAGCAGAAGCAGTACAACCTGAACGAATACGACGTGATTGTCGCGTTCGACCCGGACTGGACCGAGGTTTCGCAGCAGCAAGCCGACGACCTGAAATTGTGGGTCGAACGCCAGGGTGGCGGCCTCGTCCTGATCGCGGACCGAATCAACACGTACCAGTTGGCCCGCGTCGAGATGAACAGCCGGCTCAGCCCGATTCTGGACATCCTGCCCGTCCTACCCGACGACGTGATTGCGGTGAAGATCAAGGCGATTCCGAAGACGCCGCGTCGGCTCTACATGCACCCGATGCCGGGGTCCGATCTCCTCAAGATCGACGATCCGCCCCCGAGCGAGAAGAAGGACGGCAAGGAACCCGAGAACGACCCCGTCGCGGGATGGGAACGCTTCTTCACGGATCAGGCGAAGTACGCCGAGAGCAAGGACTACAAGACCGAACTGTTCCCTCGCCGCGGGTTCTTCTCGTGCTACCCAATCAAGGACGTGAAGCCCGGGGCGCACGTGCTGGCCGAGTTCGCCGATGTCGATGACCGCAACGAGAAGATCACCCGCCCGTACATCGTGGTGAGCAATCCCGCTGCGGGGTTCCGCACCTGCTATATGGGCTCGGGCGAAATCTACCGCATGTACGCCTACGACAAGGAATACTATGAGCGGTACTGGGCGAAGATGATCAAGTACATGGCCGGCAAGCGGAACGTGAAAGCGTCGCGCGGCCGTGTCATCACCAACAAGGAGATCATCTCCACGAACCCGATCCGCGTGACGGCCCAGTTGCTCAACACGAACTCGAAACCGTACCCGGAAGGTTCGATCGACCCGAAGTTCAACATCCTGCGAGTGTCCCCGAACGGCGACAAGAAGATCGAAGGCCCGTTCCCGCTCACCGCGTCCGGAGCCGAAGGATACTTCCGCGGCCAGGTCGGTGCCGACCCCCGGTTGTTCCCGCCGGGGGATTACGAGTACTTCGCCATTGTTGATGTTCCCGATAGCAACAGCGAGACGGTTCGCAGTGGGTTCCGGATTCTGAAGTCCGACCTCGAAATGGACATGACAAAGCCCGACATCGCGGCGATGCTGGCGATGGCGAGCCCGATCGACTCGCTGCAAGAACGTGTGCCCGAGAAGGTGCGATCCGCGTTCGCGGCTGGGCTGCCCAAGGAAGGCGGGATGGCGAAGCTCGCGTTCAAGCTCTCGGACAAGGCGCTCATCAAGCTGATCCCGGAGTGCTTCAAGACCGACACCCGGCGATACGATCACCGTGGGCCGGTCGAAGACCTGTGGGATGAGAAGATCGCCCTCGTGGACATCGACCGACCGGGGATTCAGGAATGGTTGCAACATCGCGGTTTCCGTGCTCGAGTGGACAAGAACGAGCGAGCCGCAACTCCACTTGGTGACTTCCTGACCAAGGGGCCGCGTGTGTTTCGATCGTCCGCTACGGACACCCTGCCAACGGATCGCGATGGTCAGTTGATCGTGGCTCGCGCACCCAATAGCCAGATCGCGGTGAGTTGGGTTATCTTCATCGTGGTCACGCTGCTCTGTTGGGAGTGGCTCACACGGAAATTGCTGCGGCTGGCGTGATGAACATCGTTTAGCGGCGACCCCGGCGGGGTCGCTGCCCTTCGGTGGTCCCGCTGGGACCACCGCTAAACAGCTTGGCTTTCCTCCTGTGGTATCGACGATATGGCGACCGCGACAGGCACTCCCGCACAGGCAGTCCCGCGAGACGAGCGAATCTACCACCCGCTCGAACAACTTCGCGGCACCATCCGCAAGTACGTCCTCATTGAGGGCGTGCTTTCTCTGCTGCTGTTCGTCGTCGCGTGGTTCACTGTTGCGCTCGTCCTCGACTACGGGATCTTCAAGGCCTTAAGTTGGGACTGGGTGCAAGACGGCTCCCACGGGCTGCGGGTGGCCGCGCTGGTCGTGACCGTTGGCTTCCTGCTCGGCATCGTGATCTTCCGCATCGCTCGCCGAATCACGGTCGAGTTCTCGTATAGCGCCCTCGCGCTGGTCCTCGAACGGAAGTTCCCCAAACTCCTCGGCGACCGGCTCATCACGGCTGTCGAACTCACCGACCTCGAGCAGGCCGCGAAGAACGGTTTCTCGGTGGCGATGATTCGCAAGACCGTGGACGAAGCGCGCGAGAAGATGGCCCAGGTGCCGGTGAACGAGGTATTCGACTGGCGCCGACTACGGGTCATGAGCGTGGTTCTCGTTGCATGGATCGCCGGGCTCGTGTTCTTCGGTTTCGCGGCACACGCCATCGCGGCTGGCAAGTTCCAGCCTGCTCACGCAGCGTGGAAGAGCTACCACGTCGCCAGCATTGTGCTCGAACGCGACCTGGCGCTGATGAATACCCCCTGGCCTCGCCGGGCACTGCTCGAACTGCGGAGCACGAAGGACGACGGTGTTCTGAACGAGGCCGGTATCCGAGTTGCCCGCGACGGTGCGCCGCCCAGACTCAAGGTTCGTGCGTACCAATGGGTCGTCGCCGACCGCGGCAACCCCAACGGCTGGCGGCCACTGATGTGGTCCGATGTCACTGAGTCGCTCGTCGGCGTACCGGTCCCCGAACTCCCTGAGTCGTCGTCGCTGCCCGCAGATCGTTCGAAGCTGACGGCCGATGCCATACTCGAAGACGAAACCAACCGCGGGGCGATCAGCACCGTGATGGTCGCTGAGAAGTACGACCAACTCCGCCAGGTGTTTGACCGGCTCGAAGACATTGCCGCGAGCCCGTCTTCGGGCCGCACGCTCCGCAAGCTCGACAAGCCGACTGAGGTTAAGTTCAAGTACATCGGCGTGCAAACGGCTGGCGATGGTGAACTCAAATCCGAGGGGAACCAGGAGTTCGCCGGCGACGTGACCGGGTTGAAGGAAGACGTGCTGTTCACGGTTCGCGCGGAAGACTTCCGCACGCCCGAGCACAACATCACGCTCATCCCGCCACCGACCCTGATGGGACTCACGAAGGAAGAGTATCAGCCCGCGTACCTGCACTATGCCTCGCCGCTCGTTCCCGCGCCGCTTCCGGGTGATCCGAACCGGATGGTTCCCGGCGGCTGGGCCGACCTTGCGGGACTGCGTCAACGCATCCCCGATGAAAAGCTCTCGGTCACCGGCGACCGCACCGTGTTTGTCGTCCCCGTCGGAAGCGAGGTCGTTATCCACGGCATGACCGAAAAGCCAATCGCGCAGGCGTTCGCGATCCCCAAGCGCGGCCGCGTGCCGGGCGGGAAGGTCAAGATCGTGGACGGCAAGGAACTTCGCTCCGACGACCCCGTTCCGCTCACCGTTGAGACTATCAGCGTGAGCGAGAAGGAAGGCGACAAGCCGGTGGAACGCGGTTCGTTCACCATGTCGTTCAAGGGGGCCGACCGTGTCACGGATGTGGTCGAGTTCGACCTCGACTTCGTGAACGCCGACGGCATCCACCTCACGAAGCCGTGGCAAATGCTGATCCAGGTCACCGAGGATCAATCCCCGGTGGTCGAAGTCATCCCCGAGTTCCTCCGCAAAGTAGGCAAGGAATACTGGGTGACCACGAAGGCGAAGATCCCATTCAACCCGGAAAGCAACATCCGCGACGACTCTGGCCTCAGCAAGGTCGCGTACACCATGACCTACGAGCCGAAGGACGCACACGTTGTTCGTGGGCTTCAGTTCGCGAACTATAGCCGTGGCATCGTCGTCCCCGTTCTGTTTGGCCAGTCTGGCCTCGGCACTCTGGCTGTCGCATCGGGGAACTATGTGTATCAGGTTCTTTCCGACGACGCGAACGCCCGGAAGGAAGCCTCGTTCCCGCTCGGTCAGTTCGCCGCGAAGGGGGCTCTCAACGACAGTTTGAAACGTGAGACGCTTCAGACCATCAAGTCGCTGCTGAACAATCCCAACGCGGGCCTCAAGCCTGAACTCATCAAGCGGATCGAGTTGCGAACCGATCTCCGCATGGGTGTCAACCGCCCGGACGGTGGGTTCGAGAAGTACGGCTGGAAGGTGGATGGCGACTACTTCGACATTGGCGCTTTGAAGGCACTGCAGGTTGCTCCTGGCGACGTACAACCCCGATATGAGCTGCTCCTCACGGTCGAGGCGACCGACACGAACTTCGACACCGGCCCGCGGATTGGTCGTTCCGAACCGATCACGCTGCTCGTCGTCTCCGAGGGCGATCTGCTCGTGAAGATCGGCGAGGACGAGGAACGCCTCGGTGCCAAGCTCGACGAGGTCATCAAGAAACTCGACGGTGCGAAGGTGAAGTACGACTTCGTGAAGTCGAAGTCTGAACGCCAGTTGCCCGACGAACTGGAAGCAGTGAAGGTGCGATCGAAGGACTCGTGGCAGGATGTCGTGAAGTCGCGCGACAACGTGCAGGCAGTGGCTCGCGAGTTCCGCCGCATCGAACGCGAGTGCATCTACAACAACATGAACGAGAAGTCGATCGCCTTCTATGGCGAGTTCGCCAACCGCCTCGAACGTGCGCTCGGCGAGAACCCGCCATCGGTGAGCGAATCCGAGGAACGCAGCCTGGGTGAACGATTGCCGAAGTCCACCTTCCCGCGCGTGGACAAACTGATGGGCGACGCACAGACCGAGTTCGACCAGGGTCGCTGGGTGGATCCGGGGATCGTGACGGCCGCCTCCATCGAACTGTTCAAGCTCCACGAGGAGATGGTGAAAATCCGTGGCTTGCTCGGCGAAGTTCAGACCAAGGATCGCCTGCGAAACCTGATCGAGTCGATCAAGAACAAGCAGTTGTTGATTAGCAAGGCAATCAAGGACTGGGACATTGAACTTGGGAAGGGTCGCACGGCCAAGATCCCCGAACTCGGCTCGGCAGGTCCGTTTTTCATGGCGAAGGGCGAGACGAAGAAGGTGCGTCAGAGCATCAAGTGGCGGCAGTACGACGGCGATTCGCTGACGGTGAAGGTGACGGCGTCGGACCCGTCGATCATGGTTCCGGCAGAGTTGAAGCTGGACTTCGAGAAGAACGACTTGAACTTCGAGTACGAGGTTCGATCGGGGATGAAGGAGGGCGACTTCACGGTGACGCTGACGCCGGTGGTCGGACCCGATGTCCCAGGCAAGGTCGTTCCGGTCGTGATCCCGATCACCGTGAAGTGACGGGTTTGGGTGTTCGTCGGAGCCCGAGCGCCAAGCGAGGGTCGAGCTTTACCTCGCTTGGCGCTCGGGCTCCGACCACACACAACGCTAACCCCGAACCTTGAGTAATGCCCGAACGGCTACAAGGTTCCACTGTGCTCCTCGCTTGCGATCGGGTTCCGATTGTATTCCTACTTCCACGATAAACTTAATCCCATCCGGAACTTGCGTTCCGACATCGGCTGACAACATCGTTTTGTCACTCATCCGTAACGTCAGTGTAACGAAGCTCTTCCGACACCCGGTTTTTCCCCGTTCGCGGTTGGATCGGCCTTACTGAATCGTCAGAATGGCAGCCTGAGAGACAGTGCCCCGTTCCGGAGGATGTTCCCATGAGTCGCCGGTTGCCGATCATGCCGCTCACGTTCGCGGCCACATTCGGCTTGTTCTCCCTGACTTCCGTGCTGCTCGCGCAGCCGCCCAAGGCTCCACCGGAAATCAAGCCGGTCGACATCCGCGGCACGCAGCAGGAAAACGCCAAGCTGTACCAACGGTTCGCCGATGAGTTGCTCCGCCTCGCACAGCGGTGGGAGAAGAGCGACAACCAGGACGAGAAGGAACGCGCCAAGGCTCTGCGTGCCGCCCTCAAGATCGCCGACGAAAAGGGCGTGAAGAACCTGTTCGAGGAGATCGTCAAGGGGCTCGGGAACGCGAACCCGACCGGCGGCGACTTCAACAACATCCTCGGCAAGGACGCGAAGCTCATCGCGGCCCTCGACGAGATCCTCCGCACCCTCGAAACCGAGGACGATGCCGACCGCATCAAGCGCGAGATCAAGGAACTCAAGGAACTGATCGCCGAGATCGAGAAGCACAAGCGAGATCAGGAGAACATCCGCGCCCGGACCGAGAACCCCAAGGGCGACCCCGAGAAGATCGCTCGCGACCAGGCTGAACTGGCAAAGCGCACCGCCGAAACGGCAAACAAGTTCCCAGGCTCCGAGCCGAAGACCCCGCCGAGCGCTGGCGGCATGGGCGAGCCGAAGGATCCCAAGGCCGAGCCGAAGCCCGAAACCAAGCCCGGTGATGCCAACCCGGAAGCCAAGCCGGACACCAAAGAGAACAAGAGCGACAACAAGGCCGGCATGGGCGACCCGATGAGCGGCGACCCGAAGGCCGGTGGCGAACCGAAGCCAATGCCAATGGGTGGCAAGCCCGCTGGCGACGACAAGGAATCCCCGAAGGCCGGTGGCGATCCGAAGGATCCGAAGGCCGGTGGCGACTCGAAGCCAATGGGTGGCATGGATCCCAAGGATCCGAAGAACCCAATGGATCCCAAGGATCCGAAGAACCCGATGGGCGGGATGGACCCGAAGAACCCGATGGCGGGTGAGCCGAAGCCAAGCGATAGCAAGGCACAGGGCGAAGGGAAGGGCGATCCGAAGCCTTCAGATGGTATGCCTGGTGGCGAAGGCAAGCCAATGGACCCAAGCGGTATGCCGATGGCTGGTGGCCCGCCGAGCGCCTCGAAGCCAAGCCCCGGTGGCCCGCCAATGCCAGGTGGCGGTCAACCGCCCCCTCCAGGTGGCCCGCAGAAGCCGAAGGACGACGCACAGGAAAACGTTCAGCAGGCCGTTCCCCAGCAGGAAGGTGCTGAAAACGACATCAAGAAGAACAAGCCCGAAGACGCCAGCAAGAAGCAGGACGAGGCCATCGCCAAGCTGGAGAAGGCTCTCAAGGAACTCGAAAAGCGCCTGAAGCAACTCCGCGAAAAGGAACTGGAAAAGCTCCTCGCGAACCTCGAAGAACGCGTCGGCCGCATGCTTCGGATGCAGATCGAAGTGTACGAAGCCACCAAGAAGATTCACGAAGGCGTGACCAAGAACAACAACCAGAAGACGACCGCCGACGTTCAGAAGTCGCAGTCGGAAGCCGACAAGGAACAGGCCATTGTTGTTGAAGCCGACAAGACCCTCAAGCTGATGGAAGGCGAAGGTTCGGCCGTCGTGTTCGCCGGCGTGCTGGCTGAAGTTCGCAATGACATGATTGCCGTCCAGAAGCGGCTCAATGAAGGCCGGGTTGAAGGCCGCCGCATGACCGAATCCGAAGGCACCCAGCTCATCGAAGAGCAGATCATCGAGCAACTCACGATGATGAAGGAAGCTTTGAAGAAGGCCAAGCAAGACCTTCAGGACTCGAAGAGCAAGCCGGGTGAACCGAAGGAAGGCGGCAAACAGGACAAGAAGTTGATCGACCTGATCAACGAGTTGAAGTTGATCAAGTCGCTCCAGGAGCAGGTCAACAAGCGGACGGTTTCGCACGAGAAGCAGGACCCAGGTGCCCAGGCCAAGGACCCAATCATTCAGGCCGAACTGAAGCAACTCTCCGACCGCCAGAAGGTGCTGCAAGAGATGCTGCACAAGATCGCCACCCAGGCGAACCAGTGAGTTGCGAGTGACTGTTGAGATGAACGTATCGGGCGGCCAGCAGACCTCCGCGCAACGGAGCTCTGCTGGCCGCCCGATACGCTTTTGTGCAGATTCAAGCGAAGCAAGGGCACGCGGATCGCTCGCTTCATCCGCGAACTCCGCGTGCCCTTATTTCACTTTCATACCTCAGTCGATTGCATGTCCTCACTGCGTGTGTAACTCTTACGATCTTTCTTCCAGATGATTGTGGGCGATTCCTGAGGGTTCATCTCGATTCCAGACCAGTTTGTGATTATCGTGATAAGAGAATTTCACCACAAAATATATGATGATAAGTAGTTCTGAATACTCTGATATACTTTCTTCCAGACAGGTAAAATGGTTCCAGAGAAGGGTGTGCCAGTCGGCCGGAATCATTTCTCGGCTCGGCCGGGAATTTTCAGGGGCGCCCCGTTCGCCAATAACTGCTTGTGTCCTCGAAAGTTACAAGATAAACTCGATCAGCAGTTAGCTCTTCCCGATCTGCTCGTCTTTCTGTTACGACAATCCTGACGCTCGTTTCGAGCCGGGACACAAAACTCTCCGGGCACGCCGATCATTCCTTGAGGAGGTTTTCCGTGGTGATTCGCAAGATATTCGCGGCCGCCGTCCTCTCGACGGGCCTGACCGCGATCGACACCGCCCCAGTCGCGGCTGCCGAACCAACCAAGAAGCCCAGCTTCGGCTTCAGCACCCTGAAGACGGCTACCCCCGAAGCCGCCAAGGCCAAGGCCGAAGCCTGGTTGAAGGCGTCCGGGAAGTTCGATCAGGCCGCCTTCGACAAGGTTTGGGCCGACGAGTCCAAGACCGTGCTCGACCGTACCGCGGACTCGCTGGCCCTCGGCAACGCCGAAGCGGCTGCGATCCTGGCGAACGTCCGCAAGTACGACGCCCCGGCTCCCGCCGAGACGCCTGCTCTGCTCAAGGACGCCAAGCTCGATAGCTTCTTCCGCACGAACATCGTGCTCGCCTTCGCGAAGGCTGCCGCCAGCAAGAAGGTGTACGAGGAAGCCCTCGACGCCCTGAACTCTGTCACTACCCCCGAAGCGGCGGTTGATCCCGCGGCGTTCTACTTCTTCAAGGCCGTCTCCGAACACGCGACCATGCGGAAGGAACCGGCGACCGGTTCGATCGTCAAACTGCTCGACGACGTGGCCGACGCTCCGGACCGTTACAAGATGGTCGCGACGCTGATGTTCTTCGAGATGCAGAACTGGTCGCCCGACCCCAAGGCGCTCTCGAACATCGAGCGGTTGATGGATAACAGCGGTCGCCGTCTCGAACTGGCCCGTGCCGGCGAGAAGACCCAGGACATCCAGAAGAAGATCGTCTTCCGTCTCGATGAACTCATCAAGGAGATGGAAAACAAGAACAAGCCTGGTTCGGGCGATGGCCCACCGAACGGTGGTAACTGCCCAGGTGGCGGCCCTCCTGGTGGCCCTCCAGGCAACAGCCCAGGCAACCAGACACAGCCCACGCAGAACGCCGCCGACAGCATGATCATGGGTGGCAGCGGTGCGGGCAAGGTTGACGAGAAGCAACTTCGCCAGATCGCCGAGCAGTGGGGCAACCTGCCGCCGGAGAAGCGGGCCAAGATCGTTGATGATATCACCCGCGATCAACCGCTGAAGTACAAGCAGATGATCGACGAATACTTCAAGTCGCTGAACCGGATTCACGGCTACAAGTGATCCGGAGCAACTGAAGATCTCGGGCGGTGACCGTATCATGCGGCCACCGCCCGGGCGCTTGCACGAGGTGCCCGGCTCGCCCAAAGTCTGTACTCCTCTCCGAGATTTCTGACCAACTGCACCTGTGAGACACCGGCCATGCCGTTCACCTGCCGGACCGTGTTTGCCATCGCCATCACCTTCGTTGCCTCGGTCGCTCTCGCCGACGACATCACAACAACCGCCGGCAAGAAACTCGTTGGCAAACTCGTCGCGATCGACGCACAAGGGGCGACCATTCTCGCAGGTGAAGCCCGAGCTCTGGTGTCTGGCAAGGACATCGTGGTCATCGACCTTGGTGGCAAGGTGACACCGCTGCCCAAGGATGTTCGGGCGAACGAAATCGAACTCACTGATGGCTCAACTTTCCGCTGCGGGAAGTTCCTCATCAAGGGCCGCAAGGTTGAAACCGAACTCCTCACGGTTCCGAACGGCATCCAGGCTCCCGCGATCGAACTCCCGCTGGGTGCGGTGTTCTCGATCATGCGTGGAGCCGAGGATCCGAAGAACCGCGACGCCTGGAAGAAGGTTCTCGGGAACCGCGGCAAGCGCGACCTGTACATCGTCCGCGAGCCGGAAGGCTTGAACTTCGTCCAGGGAACAATCCTCGGCGGCGACGACGCGGGAACCCGACTGAATTTCGAGAAAGAAGATGGCGGGAAAGACGCGCTGTTGCTGTCACGGGCAACGGGTGGCCTAGTATTTTCGCAACCTGCACCCGCACAGGTGCCACAAACGCTTTGCCGCGTCATCGACGTGTTCGGCAACTCGCTGGTTGCGCAGGCTGTACAGTTGAGCCCCGAAGGTTTGATCGTCACCACTGTGGCCGGTGTCGTGGTCAAGTATCCAACGGCAACAGGGGTTGCGAAGTTCGACTACGCCCAAGGGAACGTGGCTTACCTCTCGGACCTGGACCCGCTCGTCGATTCGCCCGGCGTCCCGGCAGACGAGAAGGGTCTGCGGTTGAACCCCGTGGCACCGTACGTCCGGGATCATGGCCTCTCGGGCGAGGCTCTGAAACTCGGTGGCGACACGTTCGTGAAGGGGCTTGTCGTGGCCCCGGACACCGTACTGACCTTCAACATTGGCGGCGATTACCGTGAGTTCAAGGCCATCGTTGGGGTGCCGGAGAGTTCGCCGGACGCCAACCTTGAGGCGAAGGTCACCATCGAGGCGGACGGGCAGGTTGTCTTCACCGAGACCCTGCGGCGGAAGGACAAGGCCAAGCCGATCGTCCTCGACATGAAGGGTGTGAAGCAACTCCGCGTGATCGTGGACGCGGACCTATCTGTGAATGGCAACCGGGTGATCCTTGCCGATGCCCGTGTTCAGAAGTGACCTCCGATTCAAACGTCGACCGACTCCCAGCGCGACACCGAATACCATCGGAATCTCGTCATGACTCGTTTCGTATTTCGGGCACTCACCCGTGTTCGACTCCTGCTCGCGATTACTGTCCCGGCCAGTCTGGTGGCGGCGGTTGCCTTCAACTTTGCTGCCGCGGCTCCGATCGACGTCGATAAGACGGTGATCGACGCCCAGGATCAGCGGATCGCGGCGATCAAGAAAGTGTTCCCGGCTGTCGTCGCTGTGTGTATGCAGGGCGGGCAGGGGGTTGGCTCAGGTGTTGTCATCTCGCCGGACGGCTATGCCCTGACCAACTTCCACGTTGTTCAGCCAACTGGCCCGCTAATGCAGGCCGGGCTCGCTGATGGCATTCTTTACGATGCCGTTCTCGTCGGGACCGACAAAGTTGGCGACGTCTCGCTCATCAAATTGCTTGCGAAAGAAAAGGGGAAGCCGTTCCCGTACGTAAAACTCGGGGATAGCGACAAGGTTCGCATCGGCGACTGGTCGCTGGCGATGGGCAACCCGTTCTCGCTGGCGATGGACTTCACCCCGACTGTGACCTACGGCGTGATCAGTGGCACGAACCGCTACCAGCCGCCCGAAGGAAAAGGCTTGCTGGAGTACACCGACTGTATCCAGATCGAAACGTCGATTAACCCCGGCAACTCGGGCGGCCCGCTGTTCAACATGCAGGGCGAACTCATTGGGATTAACGGTCGCGGATCGTTCGAGAAACGTGGCCGCGTGAACTCCGGTGTTGGGTATGCCATCTCGATCAACCAGATCAAGAACTTCCTCGGGCACATGCACGCAGGTATCGACACCGACCACGCCACGCTCGGTGCCTCAGTTGGTACGGCGTCGGAAGACGCCCCGCTGACCCAGATGGTCGTCAAGCAAGTGCTCGACGGATCGGATGCGGAACGCCGTGGAATTCAAGAAGGCGACCAACTCCTGAACTTCGCTGGCCGTGTGGTCACGAGCACCAACCAGTACAAGAACATCCTCGGCATCTTCCCGAAGGAGTGGCGGATTCCCGTGACGACGCGGCGCAACAACGAGCGTCGTGAGACGTTGGTTCGGCTGATGGGAAACATCGCGACCGAGAAGGAAACGCAGCCCAAGGGTGACGGCCCACCTCCGCCCATGCCCAAGTTGCCCGCCCCGAAGGGTGGCGGCAGCTCCGAGGCGGCGAAGATGTATGTTACCAAGAAAGGCTACGCGAACTGGTACTTCAACGAACTCGAACGCGACAAGCTACTTGCTGAGGCCAAGAAGCACGGCGACTTCGCGGCAACGAATGGTGCGTGGACTGCTGAAGGCAAGTACGAGATGGGAGAACGCAAGGGCGACTTCCGCTTCGAAATCACCGAGGGGAAGGATGCCGACCCCATTGTGAACCTCAAGCTGAATATCGAGCACAAACTCGCGCCGCTCAAGGACACCGATCGCCGACTCCAGGCCGAGCCCATCGGTAGCGGTGGGTTGATGCTGGCCCTGTACCAGTGGCACCGGTTCCTGACAGTGGGTGCCAAGGGGTTTGAAGGAGCGTTCGCGCACGGCGGCACCGAGCCGTTCTATCCGTACCCTGCCGATGGCTCGACTCCGAAGTCCATTACCAGCCTGCGGACAGACTGTGCGGTGCTGAAGACGAAACACGGCTCGACCGAGGCGAAATGGTTCTTCTCACTAAAGGACCATTCCCTCGTCGGCTTCGAGACGTTCACCGACAAGGAACGCGAAGACCCCTGCGAGGTGTACTTCTCGGACTACAAGGCGGTGGAGGGCAAACAGCTCCCTCACCGAATCGAAGTTCGGTTCAAGGACAAGCGCTACGCCGTTCTGACCGTCAGCAAGTACACACTCGGCAAGAAGTGAACATGGAACGCCCACCCAATCGCAATGGGTGGGCTTCTCCCCAACAGCCCCCAGCCACGAACGCACCCATGATGACTCGATACGGCACTCTGATACTGGCGGCGGTTCTCGCGGTTCCGTTCACGGCGATGCCAGTGCGGGCAGCGGACCCCTTCAACGAGTTGGCCGAAAAGACCAACCAGAAAATGGTCAAGGTGTTCGGGGCCGGCGGTTTCTCCCGCCTGAATAACTACGGCACTGGAATCATAATCAGTCCGGACGGCCACATCCTCACGGTGGCGAGCCAGTTGCTTGACACATCAGAACTGGTCGTTCACCTTTATGATGGTCAGCGACTGAAGGCCCAGGTACTGGCAGTCGAACCGGAACTCGACGCGGCGATCATCAAGATTCGCGTCGAGGGCAAGAAGATCGAAGAACCGACCGGGCTGAACCTCGCGTACTTCGACTTCGCCGAGGCCGCCAAGAAACCGCTCGCCGAAACCGGTGACTGGGTTCTGGCGCTCACGAATACTTTCGAGATCGCGCTTCGCGACGAACCACTGAGTCTTCAGCGTGGCGTTGTGATGGCTCGCACCAAACTGGCAGGCCGGCGCGGCGTGTTCGAGTTCCCGTACACCGGCGATGTCTACGTCGTGGATGCCATCACGAACAACCCTGGGGCCGCGGGCGGAGCGCTCATCAATCGAAAGGGTGATTTGCTCGGCGTCATCGGCCGCGAAATCAAGAACAGCCTGAGCGACACCTGGATGAACTACGCGATCCCGGTCCAGGCCAAGGTGGACATCAAGATCAAGGAGACCGTCAAGGATAAGGAAGAGGAGAAGACGATCACCGTGACGATGCCCGACTTCGTGACCCAGGGGATGCAAGGGAAGTATCGCACGGTCACACGGCCTAAGACGACGGTTGGCGAGGGCGGTTACCACGGCATTGTCTTCGTGCCGAACGTCCTCGACCGAACGCCTGCCTACGTCGAAGACGTGGTGCCGGGTTCGCCAGCCGCCAAGGCTGGGTTCCGGCCCGACGACCTTGTCAGCTTCGTGGACGGCGAGCCGATCGCGAGCATCAACGTATTCAACGCGTGGATCAAGAAGAACACTCGATCGGGTCAGGTTCTCCGAGTCGAGGTGCGACGCGGTGAGGCACTCCAGACGCTGGAATTGACGCTTGGCGCTCAGCCGACTCGCCCACAACCGACACAACCCGCTCCAATGCCGAAGACGCCGTGAACATTGCTGAATGATGATTGAAGGGCGAGGAGCCTGGCTTCTGCTCAATCACCAATCGCAAATCTGACATCGTAAATTACACACGGATTCCAACCGATGATTGCGTGCTTCACAACCCGGCGGCTCCTGATCGCGGTCGCTGCAACGCTGCTCGCCACGCCCGCAAGCCGTGCGGCGGATGTCAATGAGGCCACCGAAAAGGCCATGAAAGCGGCGTCGGCGAAGGTCGCACCGAGCGTCGTGAAGATCGAAACCGCCGGGGGTGCCGAGGTTGTTGGTGGCGGCAAGAAAGGCCCCGGTGGCCCTCCCGCGATTCGCAAGGGGACCGGCCCCACAACCGGTCTCGTTGTGGGCACAGACGGGTTCATCATCACGAGCGCCTTCAACTTCGCGAACAAGCCAAGCGACATCTTCGTGACGATCCCAGGGCGGCCGCAACGGCTCGTCGCCAAGATCGTCGCGAACGATCAGACTCGAATGCTGACCTTGCTGAAGGTCGATGCCAAGGATCTGCCCATGCCGGACGCGTTCCCGAAGGCCGGGATCGACATCGGTCAGTGGTCACTCGCTCTCGGCCGGACTTCGGACCCGGATGCCGACCATCCACCGTCCATGAGCGTCGGGATTGTCAGCGCCACCAACCGAATCTGGGGCAAGGCGATCCAGACCGACGCGAAGACTTCGCCCGTGAACTACGGCGGCCCGCTGGTGGCGATCAACGGTCAGGTTTATGGCGTCATCGTGCCTGCCTCGAACCGGGCCGAGGGTGAAACCGCAGGTGTGGACGTGTACGACGGCGGAATCGGCTTCGCCGTGCCGCTCGAAGACATCATGGGTGTGCTGCCTCGCCTGAAGACCGGCCAGGACCTCAAGCGTGGTCTGCTCGGTATCAACCCGCAAGGCACCGACGCTTACAACGCCTCGCCGATCATCGGTGCCATCCAGCCCGACTCCGCGGCCGCTCGTGCCGGGATGCTTGTCGGCGACAAGATCCTCGAAGTTGACGGTAAGAAGATCCCGAATTTCTCGACCCTCCAGCACGTGTTGGGGCCGAAGTACGAAGGTGACGAAATCACCATCAAGTTGATGCGGGGCGACAAGGAGCAGGAACTCAAGGCTGTGAAGTTGGTCGGAACCACGACCGCGTATGTGAACGCTTTCCTCGGTTTGCTCCCGATGCGGGATGACCCGGGTCCGGGCGTTGAGATTCGCTATGTGTACCCCAAGAGCCCGGCCGATCTGGCTGGCTTGAAGGCCGGCGATCGCGTGATGAAGCTCGCTCCCGTGGCCGCTCCCGCACTGAGCCCGATCCAGAACCGCGCCGCTTTGCTGGGTGCGTTACAGCGGCTCTCGCCGGGCACCGAGATCAAGATCGAGGTGAAGCGGAAGGAAGGGGACAAGGTCGAGACGGTCACCGCGAAGTTGGTCCCCGCACCTGAAACGCTTCCCGAGAAACTCCCGCTGCCGTCGTCGGCTGGCAAGGCTATTGAGGGTCAGCCGAAGCCCAAGGGGAAAGAGCCCAAGGACAAGGATCCGTTCTCCCCTGGGTGCGGTTCAGAAGGTGAAGACGAACCGAAGAAGGATGAAAAGAAGGACGAGAAGAAAGACGACAAGCCGAAGGTTGAGACGGGGTTCATTAAGCGGACGAACGAGGCGCTCGGTCGCGAATACTGGGTGTACATCCCTGAGAACTACGACGCGAACAAATCCTACGGGCTCATCGTGTGGTTCCACGACACAACGGAAGCCAGCAAGGATGGGGCACAGGTCGGCCGAACCTTCCGCACGGTGTGCGAGGATCACAACTTCATCCTGGTTGGCCCTAAGGCCGGGGGGAAGGATGGCTGGGTGCCAAGCGAGACCGAGATCGTGATGCAAGACGTGAAGACGGTTCTCGGCCAGTACACCATCGACAAGGCCCGCGTGGTAGCCCACGGACAGGGGAACGGCGGGCAGATGGCGTTCTACGTGGGCTTCAACGCCCGCGACGTGATCCGCGGCGTGGGCACTGTCGGCGCGGTGTTGGGCACTAACCCGAAGGAGAACGTCGCGAACCAACCGCTGTCGTTCTTCATCTCGGGCGGCGACAAGGATCCGACGCTGAAGGACATCAAGGAAAGCAAGGATCTGCTCATCGAACGGCGGTTCCCGGTCGTGTACCGGGAGATGAAGGAGAGCGGCAAGGAATACTTCGACCGCGTGACCTTCGACGACTTCGTGGCGTGGCTCGACTCGCTCGACCGCGTGTGAAGCGGTCGCCCCAGCGGGGCGACGAACGATCAGTAACGCGAGAAACCCACCCGCGATCGGGTGGGCTTCTCGCGTTATCACTTCAGCTCAACGTTCCAGTATGCGTTGTCGATGAACGACTGCCACGAGGAATACTTCTTCTGCGTGAGCTTGAGGTTCAACAGCGGGCTACGCTTCGGCTTCTCCGGCTTGCGGATCAGCGTCATGTTAGCCTGCCGCGGGGTGCGACCGCCCTTGCGGACGTTGCAGTCCACGCACGCGCACACGATGTTGTCCCAGGTGGTTCCACCGCCCTGGCTTCGCGGGGTCACGTGGTCCAGGCTCAGTTCGCTCGTCGGGAACCGCTTCCCGCAGTACTGGCACTGGTTGTGGTCGCGGGCGAACAGGTTTCGCCGGTTGAACTTCACCGACTGCTTTGGGAACTTGTCGTACGCGAGCAGTCGGACGACACGCGGAGCCTGGATTTCGGACGTCGGCGTCCGCACCCAGTCGTCCTCTTCCTTACGAAAGTCCGAGGCGCGGAAGGCGCTCAGTTCCGCCCATGTTGCGAAGTCGTAGGTGGCGAACTGACCTTCATCAATGCTCACGACCTCGGCCAGATCCTTGCAGAGCAAGCAGAACGCTCGGCGGACGGAGATAATGTGTACGGCGACGAACGTCTTGTTCAGCACCAATACGCTCGCGTCCAAGGCCGAGTGCAAACCGACATTCATAGCGGTGCGGCCTTTCGTAAGGAAACCCACCGACAGCGGCACGCGGTCGGTTCGTTAGTAGGAGAGGCGCATGCGGGCAACAAGGTTCATCTGCTCTTCCATCATACCGGCAGTTTTTTCGCTCCCGCAAGTCCCTGGGGCCAGTTCCCACACTCTGTTTCACGTCATCTTCATCTTGCCTGGCGCACGCGGAATCTTCGGCAAAGGTGGATCAACAGTGGTTCCGTCGAACGAATCGGGCGAGTTGAGCTATTGACAAGTCGCATTCCTCGACCATCCCCACGACGCGGCTCCGGAACAGTGACACCGTGGTGTCGCTGCCAGGAACGGCGAACGTGCGGCGTGCGAATCGGCGACCGGGATAGACCAGCGCGACGTGCCTGGCTTCGGTGATCGCAGAGTATGCGAGGATCTGGTGCAGGTCGCTCGCATCGGGAACGGTTCCGGGTGCCTTCCACTTCGCGTCGAGCACGGCACACGCTTTCGCGTTGCGGCGAATCACGATGTCGGGCTGCAACGTGGTCGGCCCGACCGGGAACATCGGCTGCGCTTCAACCTGCCACGAGGGAGACGCAGCGAGTTGTGCCCTGAGTCCGTGTGTGAGCCAGCGCTCGAAAGCACGCGACAGGTCGATTAGGAACGCGCCGGTGCCGGGCTCGGGCATCTGAGCGGCCGCGCATCCGTCGTGAAGGAAGCGGCACAGTTCGAGCAACGGCTGGTAATGACTCGCACGTGGTTCGGCCTCGGCTGCCGCGAAGTCGGCTTCCGTGATTGGCGTGGCTTGCACACTCTCCAGTGGAAGTGCTGCGTCACGCAATTCGTTTCGCGTGTTCGCTGCGAGTCTCGGATTCGCCAGGAGTTGTTCGGCGATCGCTCGCGGTATGCGGTTCCACGGTGTATCGAGATCGAGAACCGATTCCGTGATGTGGAAGCGATCGGGGAACGCTCGTGCGGCCGCATCGCGGAGTTGCTCCGCAACTCGGAACTTCCCGCGAAGGAACGGCGAAACGGTGTCGTGGTCGTGGTAACCCGCGACCAACCCGACCCGCGTGACGGCCCGCAACTGGCTGGCGAACTCCCGAGCGAGCACATCGAGCAACCCCGAGTCGGGTTCGACATCGCCCGCGGCGTCGTGCTCCGCATGGGTCTTCCCGAGAAGCATCCGCACGTTCGGCCAAGGAATCTTCGGGTTGATGGCGAAGCGAAGACTGGGCGTGTCAAACCAACCGACGAATCCGCGAGGCGTGATCCGGTACACCCCTCGCCGGAAGGCGGGCACAACATCGACGAGGTGCCGAGCGTGGTTGAGCAGGAAGGCGACATCATCACGCGGCAGCCGAACCGTGTGCGTGCGGCGTTCGACGAGTTGCATCGTGCGACGGGTCACGGTTCGCGCTCGACTTTCGGTTCGGGCGGTGACTGGTGGCGTGCCTCGGGGTTCCACAAACGGAAGCTGATGTCCTTCTCCGTCGAGTGAATGGTGACGCCGTCGGGCCGCTTCGTGTACTTCACCTGCTTGCCGTCGAACGGGTCGTTCGGCACAGCTGGAAGGAATTCAGGCGGCAGGAGGTCAAGCGTTTCCGGCCAATGCTTGTGCTTATGCCGATAGCGCTCGCACGCGATACCCACGACTGCACATCGCATCAACGCGACACTCTTCCAGAACTCGGGTGCCTGAGCGAGTGCCGCTGCCGCTCGCGAACTCGTTAGCGAATTCTCCCCAGTCGAAGGCACTTCCGGGAACGCTTTGAACGCAGCGGGCTGCTCTTCAGGCGGCAGGCGTGTCGCGGCGATGGCCTTCGTCATCCAGCGAAGAAACGCCGCGTGATCGCCGGGGATCGACGCCCGCCCTCTCGACGACTCGAACCGCTTGGCGAACTCCGGATCAACAAACGGTTTCGCTTGTTCCGCCGCGGGCTCGCTGGCGGTCAGTTTGTCAGTCAGGTCGGAATAATACGCACGTTCACCGCGAAGCCCGTACCGCAGCAGTGGTGCCTCCGCATCGGCTCCCCACTCCGTCTGGAGTTGATCGAGACCGCGATTGATCTCCGCCACCGCCAGTGCGCGTTCGAGTTGAGTGACCGCGAGTTGGCGAAGGCCGCAGCGGATGCTTTGCGAACGGAGGAACGGGTCGTCGCTGATGGAGCGCGAGACGTTCAGCGCAGTGATCAGATTCCCAACGACACGGTCGGGGTCGCCGCGTTCGACCGCCAGGAAGGAATCGAGGCTAATCAGCTTGATCGCCGCTTCGCGGCCGTCGTCCTTATCGAGGTCGAGCCCCTGCGGTAGCGGCGGGGTTGGTTCGCGAAAACCCGTCGGGGCATCGCGGAACTTGCGGGCAAGAGCGACGGCCGATCCGTGTTTCGTGTGTTGCCTCCGTGCTCGTTCCAGCACCATCGCTGTCGGCAGAGAATTCGGCGGGAGTGCTGCCGCTGCCTGGAACAACCGCTGCTGATCCTCGCCTTCAATCCAGCCGGGCACCTCGCTTGCCACGGCCTTCGCCCGGTCCGAGCCGTTGACTTGGGACGGCACCTTCGGCCGCTTGGCGTTTAATTGCGTCCAGCGCCAGTCGGGGTCGGCCGCGTCGCATTCGGCGATGGCGGCGGCAAGTTCGCTGTTCCCTTTGCGGCGTTCCAGGGCTCGTGAGCCGACCGAGAAGAAGACCGCACCTCCAATGCCGACAATGACCGCGAGCAGGCAGAGAATCAGCAGTTTCTTGTCGTTCATCTCCCAAGCCTTTCAGTTGTATCGTGCGAAGGGTCACGGCACGCTCTGGACTTTCGGTTCAGCCGGAGGCGGTTGACGACGTGCTTCGGGATTCCACAGCCGAAAACCAATTTCGATGCTGTCGGGTAAACCCGGGCGAAACTTCGGCGGGCGGCGAGGGTCTGGCTTCGGCCCCACCGAGTGAACGACCACGCCATCGGCACATTTCGCGTAGCGCAGTTTGTGTCCGTCGAATGGATCAAGTGGAATGGACGCGAGAAACTCAGGACCGAGTTCGGCAAGCGTTTCAGGCCAGCGACCGTTCTTGAGCCGGAACCGTTCACACGCGATGCCAACCACCGCACAGTGCCCTTCTGCCACGCAACGCCAGTGGGCGGCAGCAACCTTATCCACTGCAGGGAGAAATCGCAGCAAGATGCTCTTGCCTACCTCGAGAGCAGCAAAATTCTCAAACGCAGCGGGTTGTTCGTGAACAGGTTTTTCAGCTGCTGCAACCGCTGCGTTGAACCAACTCAAACAGAATGCGCGGTCGGAGGGAAGGCGTCCCCGAAGGTGCCAGAACCCAAGCCGAACATTGAACGAATCACGTTCTGCAGACGGACCGCCAAGATTCTCCAGACTGACTGTTCCGTCGTCGAGGCGACCGGCGAGAATGTCAAACGTCGCCCGCTCCCCACGGATTCCGTAGAGGAGCATCGGAACCGAGGTGTCTTCGGTTAACGCATGCTGGAGTCCGGGCAAGCGAAGTGAAGCCAGGCTCTCCGGCTGAGAGATTTGGGCCAGGGTTCGCTCAACGGAACGGATCATGATGATGCGAGTCGCGATTCGAACGAGTTGCGAGATCAAGAAAGGCTCGTCTCCGATGGAACGCGAAGCGTTGAGCCCTGCGGCAAGGGCGTCGGATGCGCGTGCTGCATCACTTTCGTCGGCTGCCACGCACGCATCCCATTTCAAGATGAGAGCAACCTCTCGCGTGTGCTGAACATCCGGGAGAAGCGTGTCAAACACATTTAACGCAAGCGTATAGTCACGGTGGCCGTGTGGCAGATCTTTCAGCGTTCGAGCTAAACGAAGCGGTTGGGGGGAGCTGTCAAAACTGCTCTTGGCTTTCGCGAGGTCAGCCGAATACATCCGGACGTTGGGTGACAACTCGGGCAGGCGGCTATCCAACTCTGCCCACAGCTTGTTCCAATCTGTTGGCACCGCCGCCTTGATCTTCGGAATCAACTCTGCGGAGTTTTGGCCAACCGGCGGTCGCGGGCGTTTCGCATTGAGATCATCCCAACGCCAATCCGGGTCCATCGCATCCGTTTCGGCAACCGTGGCCGCGAAGTCTCGATTCCCTTGCAGACGATCAAGCCCACGCTCCGTCAACACCCAGAGGAAGTAAATCGTGAGCGAGACGAAGACGGAACCAGCAATCCGGCGGAGCCATTTCCACTTCCCAACTCGCTCAAATCGCATGGGCGAACTCCGTCATGAGTTGGTGGTTGGCTTCAGTTTCTTCGGTGGCCGTTCGCCGAGCAGGCGTTCCGGGGTGTAGTCCTTGAGGCGTTCTTCGCGGCCACCGAGGTAGTCTAGTAAGAGCGGACGAACGTGGTGATCCCACACGGCTGAGAGTTTCTCGCGGTCGAGGTCGGGGATCATGAAGAAGCTGTGGCCGACGTGCTTTCCTGGGCCGAGGTCGCGCGTCAGGCGGTCGTTCAGTCCCTCGAAGAGTCGCACCACTCGCGGTCCGAAGGTTTCGTCGCTGGAGTCGGTGGGCGGGTGTTCTTCGAGCCAGCGAGCCAGCACCGCGGCGTCGGCGGGCATGTCCACGAACGAGAACCGGCGGCGAAGTGCCTGATCGAGCGCCACGGCCGAGCGGTCGAGTTGGTTCATCGTCGCCAGCACGAACAGGTTCTCGGGCAACTGGAACGATCGCTTCGAGTACGGTAACGTCACCGCCTGGTCGCGATACTCCAGCAGGAACAGTAACTCGCCGAAGATTCGCGGCAGGTTCCCGCGGTTCAACTCATCGACGATGAGCACGTGCGGCTCGCTCGGTCGCGATGCAGCCTGCGCCGCGAATGCGGCCAGCACGCCATCTTCGACCGGGTAAGTCACCTCGGAGCGGCCGTCGGTTTCGACGTTTCGCACGCGAATCCCTTCGACGAATTCTTCGTAGCTGTACGCCGGGTGGAACTGCACGAGGCGAACGCAACCGGGGCGGTCGTGCGTCAGCAACCGTGCCAGCGAGCGGGCGACGTGCGTCTTGCCCGTGCCTGGCACGCCCTGGAAAACAAGCTGCTTCTTGAGCCGCAACAGGCCGAGGACGCGATCGAGCCAGACATTCGAGAGGAACGTCTCGCGGTGGAACGAGGCCGGGTCGTAGTGCGGCGGGCTATCCGGCGAACCCGCGCGGCGCATGAGCAGTGGTCGCGGGTCAGGCTCGGCGGCACACGCGAACAGCGGCAGCAAGCGGTCGAAAGTGAGCAGCACTTCGCCGGGAAGGTCGTCGCCTCGCAGGACAGGATCGGCGGGGCTGCGATGAATGCCGGCCGCGATCGTCTTGTTCGTCGCCCAGGCCCGAAGATCGGCGGGCGACTTCATCACGACTTCGCTGGCGAGGTCGTCACCCGTCCAGAAGTGGCAACCGTCGAGTAAGTGGCCCGGTGCGAGCGCACGGAACACGGCTTCGCCGTGTTCTTGAATCGCCTTGCGGAACTGCCCACCGGCTTCGCGTGCCGTGCGGCCCAGGTGAAAGCCGTAGCGTACGCCATCGGCCGCGACCCGCACGAAGAACTGCGCGTCGTCGCGTTTGTTCGCACGGCTCCTGCGGTAGAACGTCACCCACTGCACGGGTTGGTACGGGCCGCCACGGCCGAAGTCGTTCTTGCAGATGCTTGTGAGGGCACGGCCGGTCTTCGCGTCGCACTCCAGATCCCAGCCGTGCTCGCGGTTCAGCACGGGGCGGATGTAGCGCTCTGCAACCGCCTCGCAGAGTTCCACGAGTGGTTCGCGCAACACGAACTGGTAGCGGTCGCGGTGGGTGGTCATCCAGACGCGAGTGTTCGCGGTCGTGAGTTCACCCAGGAACGCGAACGTATCGGAACAGAAGCCGAGGAAGTCCTGCGGTTCGGGCTCGGAGGTTGGTTGCCCGGCGAGCATCACCACTTCCGCGAGTTCCAGCGGGTGAACGCGGAACGTGTCTCGCAAAACCGCGGCAACGGCGCACCACAACCGGGCACGCTCGGGCACTGGCAACGCGGGGGAATAGGCGTCGTCGAGGAGAGGCAGGGCGCTTTCCCATGCGTGTTCGGGATAGGCGCTGTGGAATGCCTCGAACGCGGCCGCGTGGTTCCCGGCAAGCGACTCCGCCTGAAAGTGGGTCATCGCAGCGATCGTGGCAGCAGGCGTCTCCCGCACGCGCTTCTTGAGCGGAACCTGGGATCGCACGGTTCGCAAGGCACGCTGAATGTCATCAGTGCCAACCGACCACGTGAACGCTTGATTCGCACTGGGTGGAAGCACGCGGCCCGACATCCGCGAGATGCGTTCCACAAAGTCCGAGACCTGGAATGGCGTTAAGTCTGGGGCGGCAACGCGAATCTGCTCGTAGCCCGTGAGCGTTGCCGCGAACCGCTCTGCCACGCTGCGAGGATTCTCGGGGAACAACCCGAGCATTCGCAACCCGCGCTCGACCGCAGGGCACCACACCGGAAGCGGCGCGCTTGCTCGCACCATCGCCGACCAGAACCCCGCACCAAGACCGGGAACGTGGTACGCTTCGCCCGGCGTAACGCAGCGTGCCAGGCGTTCTGGCAACGGATCGTGACCGCGGAACAGGTGCGACAGGGCGTGGCGAAGGAACCCGATCTCGCGGCGAAAAACCGCTGGGTGGAAGACGACCGGCAGCACCCGTTCCGCGAACCGTTGCAGTTCATCCGCGAGGGCGGCATCTGGCGTGTGGTCGAGATCGGCAGGCAGGAAGACGGGGCTTGGGTCGGCGCGCAGGTCGAAAGTGGCACGGAACTGCGTGAGCAGAGGTGCGAGCGGGAGAACGCGGCGGTGGGGACAATCCTTCGTCATCGACCGGTGCCATTCCTGGATGAGCGACCGGATGGATCGTAACAGATTCGTGAGCTGTCGTCGCGGAGCAACAACGCTTCCTGAGCTTATCGCTTCTTCTTTTTCTTCTTCCGTTCCTCGGCGCGTTCCTTGGCGGTCTTGCGGTGGCCGGTGTCGCCCTTGGTTTTCAGGCCGTCCATGCCGCCGGGCATGAACGCACCCGCCTTGCCAAGCCCCGTCACCATCTTGAGCCGCTGCCAGGTGCTCATCGTCGCCATTTGCTTCATCAGCCCGCGAACCTGATCGAACTGCTTGAGGAACTGGTTCACTTCCTGCGGCTCGACCCCCGCTCCCTTCGCGATGCGTCGGCGGCGCGGCGTGTCGATCATGTCGGGGTCGTTCTTCTCCTGCTTCGTCATCGAGTCAATCATCCCCTGAACGCGCTTCAACGCCTGTTCCGGGTCTTCGCCCTCGGGGATCATCTCGGACATGCCGGGCATCCGCGACATCATGTCCTTCATGCCCATCTTGGCGATCATGCCGAACTGGTCGCGGAACATCTCCAGGGTGAAGTTCCCCTTCTGCATCGCCTCCTGCTGCTTCTTCAGATCCTCCTCGGAGATGTCCTTCTGAATCGTCGCGATCTTGTCGACGATCCCCATCAGGTCGCCTTGCCCGAGGATGCGCCCAGCCATCCGCTCGGGAACGAAGTCTTCGAGTTTGTCAACCTTCTCGCCGACGCCGACGAACTTGATCGGCACACCCGTCACGCCCTTGATCGACAGTGCCGCACCGCCGCGGGCATCGCCGTCGAGCTTCGTGAGGATGCACGCATTCAGTTCGAGTGCGTCGTTGAACGCCTTCGCGACGTTCGCCGCTTCCTGCCCGATCATCGCATCGACGACGAGGTAGCACTCGTCGGGCTTCACGAGCTTGTCGATCCGCTTCAACTCGTCCATCAACTCCGTGTCGATCTGCAATCGACCGGCGGTGTCGAGGATGACGATGTCACACAGCGTGCGTTTCGCTTGCGCCACCGCGTTGCGGCACACATCGACCGGGTTCGTCTTCTCGCTGTAAACCGGCACGCCGATCTGTTCGCCGAGCGTTTGGAGTTGCTCGACGGCACCGGGGCGCTGCAAGTCGGCGGCCGCGAGAAGTGGCTTGCGGCCCTTAGCTTGAAGCGTGAGTGCGAGCTTGGCGGCCGTGGTGGTTTTACCCGAGCCTTGCAGACCGCAGAGCATGATGACGGCGGGTCGGTCGGCTCGCTGCGGAATCTTGGGGTCCACCGGCCCCATGAGCAGGCACAGTTCCTCGTACACGATCTTGACGATCTGTTCCGAGGGATCGACGCGGGCAAGCACGTCCTGCCCGAGCGACTTCGCCTCGACGCGGCCGATGAAGTCGTTCAGGACGTTGAAGTTGACGTCGGCTTCGAGGAATGCGCGGCGAACCTCGCGCAAGCCTTCCTTGATGTTCTCAGGGGTCAACCGGCCACGACCGCGGAGCTTCTTGAATGCGTCGCTCAACCCGCGGGTAATGCCTTCAAACATGGATCACGTCTCGCTCGGGAATGCGCGCGTGCGGCACGCAAATCGTTACGTTAATCTAAGACAACCCCGGTCGTCGTTCAACGGGACCGAAAGCCCCGCCGATCTCGTCGGTATAATCGTTCACTCACGCTCCCCTTCGGGTCGCGGCTAACCCCAGAACGGAACTATTATGCGTTTCATGTTGTCTTTGGGCCTCACACTCACACTCACACTCACACTTTCCGCCGACGACTGGCCGCAGTGGCTTGGGCCGAAACGCGATGGCGTCTGGCGTGAAACCGGGATCATCGACACGTTCCCCAAGGACGGGCCGAAGCAACTCTGGCGGGCACAGGTTGGCGTCGGGTACTCTGGGCCAGCGGTCACTCAGGGGAAAGTATTCGTGACCGATCTCACTCCGGCGAGCGGGGCGAAGTTGCCTGATAGTGGATTCGCCAAGAACACCCGCGTGCCCGGAAACGAACGCGTGTTGTGTCTCGACGAGAAGACCGGCAAAGAAATCTGGAAGCACGAGTACCCTGCCGAGTACACGATCAGCTACGCCGCCGGCCCGCGTTGCACGCCGTCCGTCGATGGCGACAAGGTCTACACCCTCGGAGCGATGGGGCACCTGTACTGCCTCGACGTGGCGACCGGGAAGCCCGTCTGGTCGAAGGACTTCATCAAGGATTACGAATCGGGTCTACCCGTGTGGGGGTTCGCGGCCAATCCGCTGGTCGACGGCGACAAGCTCATCTGTTTGGTGGGTGGCTCCGATTCACGGCTCGTCGTGGCGTTCGACAAGAAGACCGGCAAGGAACTGTGGGCTGCGGAGAGTTGTGGCGGCGACTTCGGCTACTGCCCGCCGATGATCTATGAGTTTGGCGGCAAGCGCCAGCTCATCATCTGGCACAGCAAGGGCGTGCTGGGCCTGGAACCCGAAACGGGGAAGCGGATCTGGCGGGTGGACTTCGACGCGAAGGCCGCCCTCACCGCACCGACCCCACGGAAGATCGGCGACGACCAGCTTTTCATCACGTCGTTCTACAACGGCTCGATGCTCATGAAGGTCACGGCCGATAAAGCGACCGTGGTGTGGAAGAGCAAGGCGAAAGGTGAGATGCCGAGTTTGACCACCGACCTGAGTTCGATCATGCCGACGCCAGTTGTCGATGGCGAACACATCTACGGCGTGTGCAGTTATGGGCAGTTGCGGTGCATCGAGATCGCGACCGGTAAGCGCGTGTGGGAGTCGATGAAGGCAACCCGCGGGGCGCTCACACCGGCGAAGGTGGCGATGAGCGACGAACCCGGCACGGGCGAGCGGTGGAGCAACGCCTTCATCGTGAAGCAAGGCGATCGCTACTTCCTGTTTAACGAACAGGGCGACCTCATCATTGCGCGGCTCACGCCGAAGGGGTACGAGGAAGTGAGCCGGGCGCACGTGATCGACCCGACGAACACAATGGCCGGCGCGAGCCGCAAGGTCGTTTGGATGCACCCGGCGTTCGCGAACCAGTGCGTGTTCGTGCGGAACGACAAGGAAATCGTCTGTTACAGTTTGGCGAAATAATCGTTTCGCGTCAGCCCCAGCGGGGCTGCGCCCGAGGCGAACGGCGCAGCCCCGCTGGGTCTGACGCTAACCTGATTCGATCACACCAGGCCCGACGCCGCGACCTTGATCCCCTTGAGGGCCATCTTCAACTGCTCGGGGTTCGGCGAGAACTCCAGCGCGGTGGCGCGGTCGATGTCGCCGCGTTCGCACAGGATGCGGATGTTCTCGTTGAAGTCCATCATCCCTTCGTTGTAGAACGCCCGGATCGCGTCGAGCAACTTCTCGTCCTTGTGCTTCAAGATCAGATCGCGGATCGTCGGGTTCACGATCATGATCTCGTTCGACGGCACTCGCGACACGCCCGGTCGGCAACTCGGCAACAGCTTCTGAGCCACCACTGCACGCAAGTTGAACACCATCGATTGACGCACGGCACCGTGCTGGCTTGGCGGGAACAGCCCGAGGATGCGGTCGATCGTGCTGAAGGCGTTCGAGGCGTGGATCGTCCCGAGCACGACGTGCCCGGTTTCGGCCGCGTGAACCGCCGACTCGAACGTCTCGGAGTCGCGCATTTCGCCCACGAGAATCACGTCGGGGTCTTCTCGCACGGCGTGCTTCAGGCCGGTCTTCCAGTCGCACACGTCGAGGAAGATTTCTCGCTGGTTCACGATCGACATCTTGTCGCTGAACATGAACTCGATCGGGTCTTCGAGCGTGAGGATGTGCAGGGCTTCGGTCGAGTTCATGTAGTCGATCATCGACGCGATCGTGGTCGATTTCCCCGACCCCGTCACGCCGGCGAGCAACACCATCCCTTGTTCGTAGTGGCAGAGCTTCTCGATGGTCGCGGGCAACCCGAGTTTCTCGAACGACGGGATGGTCTGGTTCACGAGCCGGGCGACCATCGCGAACTTGCCGCGTTGCTTGAACAGGTTCACGCGGTAACGTGCTTCGTCGGCCCCGATCACGTGGGCGTAGTCTGCACCGCCCGTCTCTTCGAGGATTTTCTTGTCCTTGTCCTTCATGATCGGCATGATCATCTTCTCAAGCATTTCCTGCGTCAGCACCGGCGTGTTCATCTTTTGGATGACGCCACGGAGCCGCATCATTCCGGGCAACCCAGCCTTCAGGTGAAGGTCGGAGCCCTTGTGGAGCATGACCGTCCGGAACAACTGATTGATCTGCGGCTCGCCCGGCACGGGTGAGGCAACCTTCAGCCCCGGCTCGGACGAGTTGAGCGCGTTGGGTGTGGCGGGTGGAGCGGACATGATGACTCCGATGAGTAACGGCGATACTGTTATTCGCCGCTTGCGGCTTCGCGGGGATGCCCGCGAAGCCGCAAGCGGCGAATAACAAGAACTGAACCTAGATCCGCACTGCGACCCCACGCGAGGCGAGGTACGCCTTCGTGTCGGGTATCGAATACTCGTTGTAATGGAAGATGCTGGCCGCGAGCGCCGCGTCGGCTCCGGCCTCGAACGCGAGGCGCATGTGCTCCGGGTTCCCGGCCCCGCCGCTGGCCACAATCGGGATGTTCGTCGCCTTCGACACTGCTTCCAGCATCGGCAAATCGTAGCCGTTCTTGGTGCCGTCCGCGTCCATCGAGGTGAGCATGATCTCGCCGGCACCGAGTTCTTCCACTCGCTTCGCCCAGGCGACTGCTTCCAGGCCCGTCGAGACGCGGCCGCCGTTGACAAACACTTCCCAGACTTCTCGCCCGTCGCGTTGAACCCGCTTGGGGTCGATGTTCACCACGGTGGCACAGTTCCCGAACCTTCGCGACACGGCCGCGATCAGTTCCGGCGTCTTCACTGCCGCGGAGTTGAGGCTAACCTTTTCGGCACCGGCCTGTATGAGCTGCGTGGCATCGTCGAGAGTGCGGATGCCGCCGCCGACGGTGAACGGCATGAAGATTTGCTCGGCAACCTTCCGAACCATTTCCAGCAGGATCGCCCGGCCTTCGTGGCTCGCGGAGATATCGAGGAACACGAGCTCGTCGGCCCCCTGTTCGTCGTATCGGCGTGCGACTTCGACGGGGTCGCCAGCATCGCGCAGGCCAACGAAGTTGGTGCCCTTTACCACTCGACCGCGGTCCACGTCGAGGCAAGGAATGATCCGCTTGGTCAGCATGAGGGGTTGTGTCGGCGAACTGGAGAGGGATTGGGTTAAGGTGTGATGGTATCGGGCTCCGGCGCTGCGGTCAACCGGGTAGTTTCCAGGGGTTTACACCCCTGGCTATTGACGGTAACCCCGTTGGGGTCAACATGCCAGATGGTCGATTGTCTTGACTGCCCCAAAGGGGCAACCGGTAATAGCCAGGGGTGAAACGATGGTCCCTTTGGGACCGAGTGGAACCCCCTGGTCCCCTAACGAACAACACCCCCCCCCAGAATAATTTGGCACACCCAGTCACTGTAGTTTTTGGACGTGCCACCCCGGTTACGGGGTGGGTGCGTCACGAATCTGCTCGAAACCCGCCCCGGTTACGGGGCGGCTCGCCAACGCGTGCTAAACTGGTCGTAACTCGGGAGCGACAACATGCAGCGAGAACTGTCCGGGAAACGCGCGATCCTGACCGGTGCCAGCGGCGGCATCGGCCGTGCCATCGCCGAGGCTCTCGTGAAGGCCGGCGTGCGACTGGCCATCGCCTCACGTAACGCCGATGCCCTGAATCAGTTGGCCGAATCGCTTCGTGCAATTGGGGGCGATGTGCTGGTCGTTCCCACAGACATCACAAAGCCTGACGACCGCAAGCGACTCGTGGATGCTACGGTGGAGAAGTTCGGCGGGCTGGATCTGCTCGTAAACAACGCCGGGATCGGGAGCCACGGTCACTTCGCCACCTCGACGCCCGAGATCATGCGGCAAGTGATGGAAGTGAACTTCTTCGGGCCGGTCGAACTCACTCGGCTCGCGATACCACATCTCATGAAGGGGAATCACCCGGTGGTGGTGAACCTCACGTCGATGTGTGGGCGGAAAGGGATGCCTGCGTGGCCGGAGTATTCCGCGAGCAAGCACGCACTCGTCGGCATGTCGGAAGCGTGGCGCGGGGAGTTCACCCGCTTCGGGGTCGATGTGGTTACCCTTGTCCCCGGGTTAACCAACAGCGGTTTCGGGGGGCAACTGCTGCGACGGGATGGCAAGCTCGAGATTCCGTTCAACGAGGGAATGAAACCCGTTGAACTGGCAGCGGGGATCGTCCGTGCGATCCAGAAGAACAGCCGCGAGGTCGTTTTCGGCGGTGAGGCGAAGCGGTTGCTCACGTTCAACCGCTTCTTCCCGCGACTGACGAACTGGCTCATCGCACGGAAAGTGAAGAAGCTCTACGCGAATCAGTGAGCCAACTCTCATTAGCGTCCCAGGAACGAGCGGAACGCGGCACGGTGGGTTGGCCAGTAGTCGTGGCTGCGGCGCGTGACCGTTTGCGGATCGACGCCGATCAGCTTGAAGATGTCGTCGTGAGTTTGTTCCGGCGAGATAATCCACTCGCGGAACAAGTGAACGGTCTTGCCTCCGGTCGCGTCGCCGCTCGTGAACGGGCCAACGAACTTCTTCATCGGGTCGGAGATGTTCCAGATCGCGTGGTAGCAGTTCATCGCAATTGGCGACGGGTAAAGGTTGTCGGTCCCCTTGTACTTGATCTTCCCCGTCTCGAGCCGCGTAATCTGGTTGCTGAGGCGGTTGAACAGCTCCGCCTTGATCTGATACGGACCCCACACCGACACCCGCATGTTGTCGCGGGCACACACCGCAAACGTGTCGGCGACGGAAAGGTTCACGCCTGTTTCGGGAAGCAGTGCGATCCCGCGAACCTTGAGCGTTGCGGGGAGCCAACTCATCTCGCGTGTCTCGACTACACCGGCACTCTGCGGGATGCGGGTGATCGCGAGGAACGTGTGCGTCTTCTCGGGTCGGTACGGCGTTGCTTCGGCGGTGAACAGGGTGAGGTAGTAATCGTCGGCACGGGCCTGTGTCGTGGTGACACAGGCGATGGCAATGGCGAAAAGTACCCGGACCATGTGCTTATCCTGAGGTGGCAAGTATCAGACGTGATCGGCCCAGTCAGGATTTCAGACCACGATTATTGCGTCGAAATGACTCTTGAGGCTGTCGGTTGCCCGCACCGTCCGCTTAACCGGAAATGATCGAATCCCAGGAGTTGATGTGCACCCAACCCACAAACGCGGTCTGGTTCTTTCCTGTCCCGCATGATTCGGACGTGGACTTGGAGATGAACGTGTGCACGGGATCGCAATCGGGCTGCGCAACCAGATTCTGGTAAATCAGTTCATGAGTTTCTGCTGAGCCTGAAATTGTTCTCATGAACTTTCTTCCGGACGAATCGAACGGTTCCAGACGTGGGTGTGCATATCTCCCGGAATCAAGTTCCCCCACACTGGTCGCTTGATTTTCTCTGATCGTTGGAATTCAGATCCTGCTGACGCAGGATCGTGATCGACCTCCTCACGGATCAGTGGAGTCAGTGGATGCCCCGGATTCCGCCGAATCGGTCGAGGTGCTGCAGTTTGGAGTAAAATGCCAGCATCGTCCGGTCTCCGCTTGGCCGCTCGACCACACTGATCCCTCGCCCAACCATGACCGACATCGATCGCAATCTGCTTTTTGGGACCATCGCGCTCCAGAACAACCTCATCGACATGCGGCAGTTCGCGGACGCGTTTGCCTCGTGGTCCGCGCATCAAGACGGCTCACTGGCGGATTTACTGATCAAACAGGGATTCCTTCAGCCGGCGGACCGGGCTCACGTCGAGTATCTCCTGGATCGTTGCATCAAGAAACACTGGGGGGATGTGCGTTCCGCGCCGACGCCCGCACCGGCCGGGCGCACGTCGAACCTGGGTCCGGCTGTGGGGGTTGCGGCCCGACCACGGCCGGTTGAGGGGGCTGGCCCGCCTGTCCGGATGTCGCCTCTCTCGCCGCCGTTCCAGGACAACAATCGCCTCACGCTTCTTGGTTTGCTGTCCACCGGGGGAATCGGTCAGGTTTGGAAGGCCCGCGACCAGGTGTTTGGACGGATTGTCGCGCTTAAAGAACTGAAGCCGGACATGGCTCATTCCCCGGGGCTCCAGGAACGCTTCGTACGTGAGGCGCGGATCACCGGTCAACTGGAGCACCCCGGGATCGTTCCGGTGTACGACTTCAACCCCGGCGACGCAGAGAATCGGTGTTACTACACGATGCGGTTCGTGAAAGGCCGCACGCTGACGGAGGTCATCCGTGAGTACCACAAAGAGCGGTCAACTGGAGGCACGGGACGTTTCGTGCCGCTACTCCAGGATTTTGTGAGCATCTGCAACACCGTGGCGTACGCTCATTCTCGTGGCGTGATTCACCGCGATCTCAAGGGTGACAACATCATCGTTGGCGACTTTGGCGAGGTGGTTGTTCTCGACTGGGGGATCGCTAAACAACTCGCCGAGCCCGTTCCGGACCCGACCGGGCCACCGTATCGGGGCGAGACGCTCGGTTACACAGAACAACCCGATACGGACCCGACCGCGCCCCCCAGTGCGACGATGTACGGAGAACGGCTCGGAACCCCCGCATACATGGCCCCGGAACAGGCTACCGGTCAGATTGACCTGATTGATGCGCGAACCGATGTCTATGGTTTGGCGGCGATCCTTTACGAGGTTCTGGTCGGCGAACCGCCGTTCTGGGGAACGAGTATTGTCGACGTGATTCACAAGGTGATCCACGCAGCACCGGTTCCACCACGAGAACGCGTATCTGCTGTACCTGCCGAGTTGGAAGAGATTTGCTTGCGTGGGTTGGCCAAGGATCGAAACGCTCGGCCCGCCTCGGTTGCGGAGTTGGGCTCTCGCGTGCAGGGTTGGATTTCGGAGCGTGCCGAGCGGAAGCGGACCGAGCAAGAACGGGAACGGTTCTTCAATCTGTCACTCGACCTTCTTGCGATCCTCGACCGTGAGGGGCGACTGACGCAGACCAACCCAGCATGGCTTTCGATATTGGGATGGCCTCCGGAAGAGTTACACGGCCGCGAGGTGAGTGATTTCGTCCACCCAGTGGACCGGCGGAGAATGGCCCTGGCTCTGGAACGAATCCTCACGGGAGATTCGGCGACCGAGGTTGAATTACGGTGCGTTGGCCGCGATGGTTCGTACCGCTGGGTTCACTGGAATGCCACTCTGATGGGTGGTGAGGTGGCTGTATATGCCGTCGGTCGGGACGTGAGCGAACGGAAGCAGGCCGAGGAAACATTCCGCGGGCTACTGGAATCCGCGCCAGACCCAATGGTGGTGGTCAACAGTGCGGGGGTTATTGTGCTGGTGAACACTCAGATGGAGCGGCTCTTTGGGTACACCCGCGAGGAGGTTCTGGGGCAGCCAATTGAAGTGTACATCCCCGAGGTGTATCGAGCCGACCATGTGCGGAAGGTGGCTGCATATGTCGCCGCTCCCTCTTTCCGGCCGATGGGGGGCGGGGTGGGGGTGGAATTGACTGGTCAGCACAAGGATGGTCACGTGTTCCCGGTCGAGATTAGCCTGAGCCCCGTGCGGACCGAGCAGGGGTTGTTGATCTCCTGCGCGATTCGTGCGGCCAACACCAAACATGAAGAGAGTTCCGTTGGTTAATCCGAGTAATGGATCGCAAGCCAGACAGTGGCCTGATCCGGCGTTGTCCACTCGACGCGGTGTTTCGTGTGTGCGGGAATGTTCACGAAGTCGCCCACGTTCATCTCAAGCAATTGCTCGTCACCCTCGAAGCGAAGTTTCGCCGAACCTCTCAACACCAGAACCCATTCGTGCTCGCTCTGGTCGTACCAGAAGCCATTTGGGGAGGCGTGGCCGTGTGAGACGATCCGCTCGATCCGCACTGTGGGGGCAGTCAGGATCGTTTCAACGAGTTCCCCGGGAAGTTGTGACGGCAGGTCGCTGAAGAAGTTCTGGGCGCCCTTTTTGCGAATGCTCTGCGATTCCAATCGTTGAAATCGAGGCGTCACTTGTCCGTTCACCAGAACTGTTTCCAGAAACATCGGTTTTGGCCGAGCCCATAGACCACTTTCACCGTATTCCGGGCGGTACACGACCAACTCTTCGCAGGTTTCGCTGTGCCGAGCGACGCCAAGGACGGAGTATTCATTCCCTTTAAAATGGCGATAACGGCCGAAAGAGACTTCGTTCATAACCGACCTCATCTCCCGGTTGGCTCGATGGACGAGCAGGCAATCAATGAGAGGACTGTATCACTTCGGCTGGTTTTTGCGGGCTGGGAAAGTACAAAAGGCTTAGGGATACGAGACCCTCGGGGTTTGTATCCGATTTGTTCGTGTGCTGGTTGTAAGCTGATGGGAATCCGTTAAGATCCTGGTTGCGAATGGATTTAGTCTCGTGACGACTCCTTCGAATCCTGTGTGATTATCCCAAATGTGCCCGTAGCTCAACTGGATAGAGCGTCGGCCTCCGGAGCCGAAGGTTACAGGTTCAACTCCTGTCGGGCATACTTCTAAAGCCAAGGCCAGCCAAGAGTTAAGAAACTCAATGCTGGCCTTGATTTTTACCGCCCTAGAATCGTCCGAGAATCCGCGCTTAGCTCATGGCACTGGGCCGCTTCGGAATCGGCACCCCGCCATATTGAGGATCTACCACTGGCACCACACCACAACACCGGCGAGTTCCCACCGCGACGAGCAGCCTCAAACACAAGTTGAAGATTTGAGGTCCAAGAAACGGTTACAGTCGAGCTAAGAGAGGCGGGAAAAGAATCAAAAATCACTTCCCGGCTGGCTCGTTTGGAAGTGCCGACTTGTGAACGATCAGTCGCAGTTTGCCATCCGCGCACTTTCGGAACACGAATACCTTGTCGACCGTCACTTCAGCGCCAGACTTGCCCACGAGGTGAACATTCCCCATCGTGATGGCGATATCACCGTGGATCTGGATGCCGTTGTACTTGTCGTCCTCGTCAGCCCAGACCTTCGTCCACGGTTGGAGGGCGAATCCCTTGTCGTCTGGGAATGCCGGATCCCCGCCGACGAAGTAGGCGAGCGCCCCTTCCTTAGTCTTGCGGAACGCTTGGGGACTGGCGGCGAGCGTCGGGCGGAAGAAGACCTTGCCATCCTTGTAGTCGTAGAGATCGTCGATCAGTTTGCTGGCGACCGCCTTGTAATCGCCGCCATCCTTGAACGTCTTACCAATCTTGATTAGCCCTTCGCACCAAGCATCTTGAGCAGCCTTCACCTCGGCCTCGGTGATCGCTTTTTTCTTGTCTTCAGCAGCCTCGAGTGTCGTCAAGGGGAAGAGCCCCGAGATCCCGGTGGCAAGTCCGGCCTTTTTGACGAACATCCGTCGTGATGGGTTGGTACGCGATGACATGACTGTTCCTGGATGAGGTAGTCTTGCGTTTGGGCGAATCTTGGGAGAGGCTAACGTGAACGCAAGTTTAAGCCCCGACCTTGATGGCCGCAAGTACCGTTGCGGGCAAAATCCAGCACACATCTAAGTTTCACGACAGGTGGGTGGGGTTCAGGGAATCCCCAGGTTTCAACCGAAATGGCCCCTCTTTGCTCGCATGCCCAGGATCCCCAGATGCGGCAAAGGTCCGTGGATGGGGTGTACCTCTGGTTTCCGGAGTCAACGTTTGCGGGTATGCAAGCGGATGGGTGTATCTCATCGATTCCAGGCAATATGCCCACCCATCCGTGGAACCGTTCTGGAAGCGTAGACCTGTCTGGAAGAAAGAATATCAGAGCGAATCCGATCGCTGCATCACGCGATTTCGAAATCGTTTGCGACGTTCCACTGCCATTCATGCCGCACACAACCGCCAAGTACACCCCGGAAACCAGTGGCGCGCCCCCGTGGATGAGATTCCCCTTTACGAAACGGGGACGCTCAGATAAATGATCGCCAATTATCCGGTTATCCATCATTGTGCCCTTCTGTTTAAAGGGTTCACAGACTACGACTCTGGGGCATGGTTGCCCAGTTCGCAGCATGTGCGAGCAGCGAAGGGTTTCGCGATGATACGATCACACCTGATTCCGCCAGGGTTGTGGAGTCTCATCTGCGGGCTCCTGATGCTGATGTGCCTCGACGGGCAGGTCGCCCTGGGCCAGGAATCCTCATCCCCCGTGACTCCTGCGGCGTCTGCGACACCCAGCAACTTGCCGGAACTCACGCAACCCACCGTTGAACAACTCGCCGAGCGACTCCGCGCGCTGGAGGTGATGAACCAGAACCTCACCGTGCAAATGGAACGGATGACGCGAGAGCATAACTCGCAGTTCAGCCAACTCCTCGACCGATTCGAGACGCGGTTTGGGGCCAATGCCAACACCGAGGACGCTGAACTCTCGGGCGATGGTGCCTCTGCGGCTGGCTCGGAAAGCCCTGTGCCGGACTACATGGATGGCGTCTTCTCGCCGTACCCACCAGCGTCGAATTTCCCAGGTGTCAGCAAGTCCGGGCGTAAACCGTTGGTGGCCAGTTTTGGCCCAGGGTTCCTCCTACGGACTGAGGATGAACGGTTCGGACTCCAGATCCACTACGAGTCGCAGGTGGAAGGGCGACTCTGGGGGCAACTCGATCAGGTTCCGGCAAACAGCGGCATCTACCTCCCCCGTCAGCGGTTCTTCTTCAACGGTAACATCACAAAGTGGATCGAGTATGAATTGGCGATCAACCGGGGACTCGGCAACATCAACCTGCTGAACGCGTACCTCAACTTCCACTTTGATGATCGGTTCGAACTTCGAATCGGCCGCTTCTTCACGCCGATGCTTTACGACCAATATGCGATCTCGAACTACTGGCTTCTCACGCCCGAGCGATCGATCTTCACGACCAACCTGAGCTTAAACCGTCAGATTGGTGCGATGGCATGGGGCTACTTGTTCGATAAGCGGCTCGATTATGCGGCGGGAGTCTTCAATGGGTCTCGGAACTCGTTCGAAAACCTGAACAACACGCTGGATTTCGTGGGGTACATCAACACTCGGCCATTCCAAAACGCAGAGAAGCTGAAGTTTGCCAGGTTCCTGAACATTGGCTCGTCGGTCGCCTTCGGGTTTCAAGACGAAGCCCCATCTCCCGCGACCTTCCGTGTCGGTGCGGGCTCTCCGGACACGAACATTCCGTCGACCGCGACCGTGCCCTTTCTGATATTGAACTCCGGCGTCCGCGAGCGAGGCGATCGGCTCATCGGCTCATCGCACCTGGCATACTACTTCCGGAGTCTCTCCCTCCTCGGTGAGGTGCAGTATGGATACGGCGGATACGTCGCATCCAGTTCATCTAGAGCCTCAACCTCGGTGCCGTTCTCGGGATTTTACGTCGCGGGTGGGTATTTTCTGACGGGCGAGCACGTCGAACGGCGAACCCGAGTGAAGCCGCTTCGGCCGTTGTTGCCGACCAGCGACGACCAGAAGCGGGGCATAGGAGCCTGGGAACTTACGGGGCGGGTGAGCCAACTCCGCATTGGCGAGAGCATCTTCACCTCCGGGCTTGCCGATCCGAAACTGTGGTCGAATTCCGCGATCACAACTGAGGTAGGGATGAACTGGTATCTCAATGAGTACATGAAAATCTACATGTTCTGGCTCCACGCCGACTATGGGAAACCCGTTCAGTATCGTCCGGGTAGTTTCCAAAAGACATCCGACTTGCTCTGGCTTCGAGCACAGCTCTATTTCTGATGTGGTCGAGAGACTGGGCGATCAAAGGAAATTCGGTTCTGATTCTTGGCGCGATCAATCGCCAGCCATAATTGAGCGTCAGTCACATCCCGCGTGGCGTTTTGACACTCGCCGCGCCGTTGAATCCAACAGTTCGGTACTCAACTCAACCGACGAACTGATACTCCGCGGTGGGGAATGAGGCGTATTGGCGAGCCGCCCGTGTTAACGGGCGGGTGGTTGGCTGAACCCGCCCGTTAACACGGGCGGCTCGCCAAGAGTGGATAGAGGGGATCGGAGTAAGTCATCGTTCTTGGCCGAACACGGGATAACTGGGTGAGGGAGGGTCGAACAGTGGGACTCCTTGGTATCCTACTCGCGCTCACCCTGTTAATGTGGCTCGCCTATCGCGGGTGGAGCGCGCTGTTGGTATGGTTCGTCATCTTGCTCAGAATGATAGCTGCGTCCTCATCCGATCATCTCAGGCATCTAATGCGTGCATGACTCGCAGATCTCGAAAAATTGATTCGTCCGGTTACGAATTCAGGAAATTTGGAGTGAAGTTCTCAGATGGTGGTGATCTACACCTCTCGAGCGGCAAACTCGTCCGATTGCAATATTTGCCACTGCCAGGTAACACGGCTTGGTTGCACAGTTTCCAAGTTCCATGAGCGGCTTCTCTGCCCGTTCATTGAGCACCTGGCATAACCCCTACATTTTCCGCCGCAAAACACCCGGAACTTCCCAACCCGCCGAATCCCCTTCCCCAGAACGTCCGATTCCTACATCGCGGAGCAATGGATGCTCACGACGCCTCTCGCTCACCGCCCGTGAACCGAGAGTGATAGTCCCACAACCAGGAAGGTCCCAAGGGACAAAGCCATGAACCCAATGATGCTCGTTTTGGCGATGTCGGCCGGACAGGGTCCGGTCGGCACGGTTCCCGCGCCAGGGTACCAATACCCCGTTGTTCGCACACAAGCTGTCGGTGGGCCGCCCACCGTTCTCCCTGGCACG